>JAJVIJ010000045.1 GCA_022072095.1 Rhodocyclaceae bacterium | reverse complement strand
CGACATCTTTCGTTCCGTGGCCGCTACCCCGGCATGTTCGCGCGCCCCGACCGCTGGCTGAGCTGGTGGCCCGGGGCGGTATGGGCCGGCATGCGACTGATCCGGCGATTGCGGCCATCCGTGATCTGGTCGACCTACCCCATCGCGACGGCACATCTGATCGGCGCCAGCCTCGCAAGGCTCTCCGGGCTACCCTGGATCGCCGATTTTCGCGACCCGATGGCCCAGGACAACTATCCGACCGATGCTGCGGTGTGGCAGCGCTTCAAGGCGATCGAGGAGCGCGCAGCAGCCCGCGCCGCCGCCTGGGTATTCACGACCCCCGGCGCTCTCCGTTACTACCGCCTGCGCTACCCGGAAATCCAGACCCGCATGCACGTGATCGAAAATGGTTACGATGAAGCCATGTTCGATGCCCTGCGTCCGGGCGGCGAACCGCTGATTCCCGGTCGCTACACGCTGCTGCACAGCGGCATCGTATACCCGAGCGAGCGTGATCCGACGGCGCTGTTCGCGGCGCTGCACAGCTACAAGGCACGTGGAGGGCCGCCGCTCACGCTGCGTTTTCGTGCGGCCGTGCACGACACGCTGCTCCAGGAACTCGCCGGACGATACGACGTTGAGGATTGTGTCGATATCCAGCCGGCAATTCCCTACCGTGCAGCACTCGCGGAAATGCTGCGCGCCGACGCACTGTTGATCATGCAGGCCAGCAACTGCAACGACCAGATTCCCGCCAAGCTGTACGAATATCTGCGCGCCGGACGACCGGTGGTCGGCTTGACCGACCCGACCGGCGATACCGCCCGTACCTTGCGTGCGGCCGGCATCGAAGCCGTCGCGCCGCTGGACGACAGCGATGCCATCGCGTCGTTGCTGCATCGACTGAGCGGCGGAGCCGGGCTGCGCACGCAAGCGACGGCTCCCGCCATTGCCGGCGCATCGCGACGTGGTCGTACCGAGGAATTCGCGAGCCTGCTCGCTCGCGTCGCCGCCAGCGCCGGCTGCGGACCGATGCCATGACCGCGCAGGCCCCCCGTCCGATTCCAGCGGTCGTCGTCGGTCTCTGCGGCCATGGGCTGGCGCTTGCACGTGCGCTCCGCCGCGCAGGCGTACCCGTCCTTGCGCTGGAAGCGAGCCCCACACTCCCCGGTGCCGCGACCCTGTCGGCCGAGATCGAATGGGTGCGCGACATCAATGGCGCCGGCTTGATCGAGGCCTTGCGGGCGCTGGCGCGCCGGTTCGAACCAGGCGATCGGCCCGTGCTCTATCTGACCAATGACCGCATGGTCGCCACGGTTGCCGCACGCAGTCGCGAACTCGCCGCGCTGTATCGTTTGAGCTGGGGCGATTGCGCCGAACGGCTGGTGCCGCTGCTAGACAAGCTGAACATCGAAGCGCGCTGTGCCGCCGTCGGCCTCGATTACCCTCGGTCGGCGATGGTTCGAAGCGAAGGCGATCTGAAAATGCTGCACAGCCGCCTGCGCTTCCCCATCATCTTCAAGCCATCGCGGCCGTTGTCGTCATTCAAGACCGCCGTGGTGTCGTCGCTCGACGACGCCTACCAGGTACTCCAGCGGCATCATGGCAGCCTGCCGTTCATCGCCCAGGAATTCATACCCGGCGATGATCGCCACATCCATTTCGGCGCGCTTTACCTGGATCGAGGCCGGGTGCTCGCGCGCTTCCAGGGCCGCAAGCTGCGCTCCCGACCGATGGGGCACACCACGATCGCCGAATCCTCGCCGAATGCGGATGTCGCGCGGCTCGCCGAGCGTTTCTACGATGGCCTCGAGCTCTCCGGCCCCGTGTCGCTGGAGCTGAAACGGGGCCCTGACGGGCGGTATTGGGTGATCGAGCCGACCGTCGGCCGCACCGATTTCTGGGTGGACGTGTGCATCCACAACGGCGTCGACCTGCCCGTGATCGAATATCGCCATCAATTGGCCCAGACCTTGCCGGCGACGACCCAGCTTCGCCAGGTCGTCTGGATCAACGACGAACGTGATCCCTTCGCAAAGCTGTGGCTGTTCGCACACGAGCCGCGCATCGCACTAGAGCAGCATCGACGCACGCTGTATTTCGATGTCGAGGACATGGGCCCGCAGCACCAACACCGGCGTGATCACCATCGGTGGCTGTTCGCGGCGCTGGGCAAGCGCGTCCGACAGCTCGTCGGCTGGCCCGCTTCCGTGCGAAATGCCGCCGCCCCCAAGTCATCGGCACCGCGCAAATCGCGATGGGCACAATGGCGCGAGGACGTGAGCGCGCTCGGTGCATGGGATGCACTGTGGAGCGTACTCGCGTCGCTGCTCGAACACCTCTCGGCCGGCCGGCTGCGGCTGATTCGCTACCACGTCGTCGTCCAGCCCATACAGCCCGGTCCACTGCTGCGGACCGCGGCTCGTGGCTTCCGGGTACACCCCGTGAGCCCGACCGATCCTTTGCTGAAGCAGTTTCCGCGCCCCGCCGAGGTGCTGGCTCAGCGGTTCGTCCGGGGCGCCACATGTCTGGCCGCGGAGTCTGACGGGCGCCTCGCCGGTTTCATCTGGCTGGCGTTCGGTCACTATGAGGAAGACGAGGTGCGCTGCCGCTTCGAACTCGCCGAGGCCGACTCCTGCGCGTGGGACTTCGACGTCGCCGTCGAGCCCGATTTTCGTATGACCCGAACGTTCTTGCGGCTATGGGAGTGCGCCAATAGCTACCTGTACAAGCGTGGTTGCCATCGCACTTGGTCGCGCATCTCGGCATTCAACCGGGAGTCGCGCGCCGCGCACCTGCGTCTCGGCGCACGGCGGGTCCATAGCGCAACATTTCTCTGCGCCGGACGTTGGCAACTCAGCTTTTTCGATACCGCGCCGTATATCCACCTGTCGGGATCGGAGCGGAACATGCCCACGCTGACGATAGGCGGGAACGCGTGCGCCCAAGCCGGGCGCGCACATGACCTATTGGCATCGAAAAGTTCGCCGCCCGCCGGTAAAGATTAACGGCACCCTGTGGCCCGGCCGGATAGAATGGACCGCTGCACACGATGGGTTGCACTTTCGGACCAGTCATATGTCGTGCCTCGACGGCTACGCTCAGCCTGCCAGCAAAGATCACTGAACCCCCTCGATGACAAATCATAGCCACCTGCTGCACGAACTGGTCTTGCATGCGGCCGAACGCGATGGCGCCGCGCGCGCGCTCACCGCGGGCACCGAGACTCGGGGCTATGCCGAGCTCGCGGACGAAGTCGTGCGCTTTGCCAGCGGCGTGTCCGCGCTCGGACTTGCCCGCTCCGAGCGCGTCGCCATTTACCTCGAGAAGCGGCTCGAATCCGTGATCGCGATGTTCGGGACCACGCTGGCCGGCGGCGTGTTCGTGCCGGTCAATCCGCTGCTCAAGGCCGAGCAGGTGGCCCATATCCTGAGCGACTGCAATGTGCGCGTGCTGGTCACTTCGCCGGAAAGAATCGCGGGTCTGGGCGAGGCGATCCGACCCTGCCACGACCTCCAACACATCATCCTGGTCGGCGCGAGGACTGCCGCACAGGAACACGGCGGCGTCACGCACCACCACTGGACGGATTTCGAGCGGGGTTCGTGCACGCCACACCGTGTGATCGACACCGACATGGCGGCCATCCTGTATACCTCGGGCAGCACCGGGCGCCCGAAAGGCGTGGTGTTGTCGCATCGGAACATGGTGGCGGGCGCAAAAAGCGTCGCGCACTACCTCGGCAATCATGCACAGGACACGCTGCTTGCGGCCCTGCCCCTGTCCTTCGATGCCGGCCTGTCGCAGCTCACGACCGCGTTCCATGTCGGCGCACGCGTGGTGCTGTTGAATTACCTGATGCCGCGCGATGTGCTGCGCACGCTCGCTGACGAACGGGTCACCGGACTGACGGCCGTGCCACCGCTGTGGATACAGCTCGCCCAACTCGATTGGCCGGACTCGATCGGCGCACATCTGCGCTACATCGCGAACACCGGCGGGCGCATGCCGCGCGAGACGCTGATGAGCCTGCGCGCGCGACTGCCGCGCGTCAAACCCTATCTGATGTACGGCCTGACCGAAGCCTTTCGCGCCACCTATCTGCCACCCGAAGAAGTGGATAGGCGACCGGACTCGATTGGACACGCGATCCCCAACAACGAGGTCATGATCCTGCGCGAAGACGGCAGTCCCTGCGCACCGAACGAGCCGGGCGAGCTGGTCCAGCGCGGTGCACTGGTCGCGCTGGGCTACTGGAACGACCCCGAAAAGACGGCCGAGCGCTTCCGGCCGCTTCCCGCCGCGCTGCGTCCCCATGGCCTCGTCATGCCTGAAATTGCGGTCTGGTCCGGCGATACGGTCCGCGCCGATGAGGACGGCTACCTCTATTTCGTCGGACGGCGTGACGAAATGATCAAGACTTCCGGCTACCGCGTCAGTCCGACCGAGGTGGAGGAGATCGCCTACGCCACGAAGCTCGTCGGCGAGTGCGCCGCGTTCGGCGTGCCGCACCCGACGCTCGGCGAAGCAATCGTGCTGGTGGCAACGCCGGCGGCCGGCGAGCTCGATGCCGATGCGCTGCTCGCCGAATTGCGCCGGCGCTGCCCGGCTTACCAGGTACCGGCGCGGATAGCGCTGAGCTCCACCCCGCTGCCGCGCAACCCCAACGGCAAGATCGACCGCAAGCTGCTGGCCGAACGTCACCGCACGTTGTTCGAGGAAGCGGAAGCATGAGCACACCCGCGCCGGCGAAACAGGCCACCGCCCACGCGCCGATGGATCAGTTTCCCATATGCAATGGCGAACTGGTCGTCGGCGGCATGACGCTGACCCGGCTCGCACGACGTCTCGGCGGCACACCGTTTTATGCCTATGACCGTGCGCTGATCAACCGCCGTGTCGCCGAACTGCGCGCGCACCTGCCCGCGCGCGTGAAACTTCACTACGCGATCAAGGCCAATCCGATGCCGGCGCTGGTCTGTCATCTGGCGGGCCTGGTGGATGGCCTGGATGTCGCCTCCGCCGGGGAGCTTGCGATCGCGCTGGACACCGGCATCGACGCGCGCCAGATCAGTTTTGCCGGACCCGGGAAGTCGCTGTCGGAGCTCGACCGGGCGGTTGCGGCCGGCGTGCTGCTCAACGTCGAATCGGCGCGCGAGGTGCGCCTGCTCGCGGACATCTCGGCGGCGTGCGGCTGGCCCGCGCGCGTGGCCGTGCGCGTCAACCCGGATTTCGAGCTGAAATCATCGGGCATGAAGATGGGCGGCGGCGCCAAGCAGTTCGGCGTCGACGCCGAAGCCGTGCCGGCACTGCTTGCCGAGATCCGCCAGCTCGGGCTCGATTTCGAGGGCTTCCATCTGTTCGCCGGTTCACAGAATCTGAAAGCCGAAGCCATCGTCGAGGCCCAGACGAAGAGCTTCGAACTCGCATTGAGGCTTGCCGATCAGGCGCCCCGACCGGTGCGCTGCCTGAATCTGGGCGGCGGCTTCGGCATCCCCTATTTTCCTGGCGAGGCGCGCCTGGATCTGGCACCGATCGGCGCCTGCCTGCAGGGCATCGCCGAGGAATCGGCACGGCGCCTGCCCGAGGCCGAGCTGGTGATCGAGCTCGGCCGCTATCTGGTCGGTGAAGCGGGGGTTTACGTCTGCCGCGTGATCGACCGCAAGGTGTCGCGCGGTCAGGTCTTTCTGGTCACGGATGGCGGGCTGCACCACCACCTGTCGGCATCCGGCAACTTCGGTCAGGTAATCCGCAAGAATTATCCGGTCGCCATCGGCAACCGCATGGATGCCGGCGACGCCGAGAGCGCCTCGGTGGTCGGTCCGCTGTGTACGCCGCTGGATCTGTTGGGTGACCGCATGATGCTGGCGCATGCGGAGCCCGGCGATCTGGTCGTGATCTTCCAGTCCGGTGCCTATGGCTACAGCGCGAGCCCCAGAGATTTTCTCGGCCACCCGGCACCGCACCAGGCACTGGTCTGACCCCGCCATACGCATGTTTCCGATCAGCGCCGGGCACCATTGCCACTACCGATGAGCTTGCAAACCGAACCAATTGGCGAACTGTTTGGCCGTGTCGAGCTAAGGCGCCTGACCGCCAAGGCTTCCGGACCGTCAGGCGGAACACCCGCCGTGCACATCGAATGCGGCGCGCGCGCGCATCGCCATGAATCCCCGCGAGGCATCGTCGTCTGGCTGGGCTCTCCCAAGGATGGTGACAGCCGACCGATGACCCCGGACAAGCTGCTCGATGGCCTGCTCGCCGATGCGGCGCGCAGCATCGCGGCGCTGCGCGGCGACTTCGCACTGGCCTGTGTCGACTATGCGCATTGCTGTGTACATCTCGCCGTAGACCGCTTTGCCCGGCAAACGCTGTGCTTTCGCCGCGATGCCGACGTTCTGAGCTTTGCCGATCGTGCCGATGCGCTCGCGGACGGGTCGACGATCGACCCCCAGGCGATCTTCGACTACCTGTTCCTGCACACCATCGCCGCGCCGCGCACCGTGTTCGCCGGCGTCGCGCGACTGCCAGCCGCGCACCGGCTGGAGGCTGACCTCGGCGGCAACAGCCTGGAGTGCCATTGGCGGCCCCGATTCTCCGCCCCGGAGCCGACCGACTTCGCCGCCCGGCGCGAGCAGTTCATGACGCTGCTGCGTGCCGCAGTCGCCGACGCCGCGCGCGATGCACCCACAGCGGCGGTCGGCGCATTCCTGTCCGGCGGCACGGACAGTTCCACGGTCGCAGGCCTGCTGGGGCAAGTATCGGGGCAGCCGGCCGACGCGTTCTCGATCGGTTTCGATGCCACCGGCTACGACGAGATGGACTACGCGCGCATCGCCGCGCGTGCCTTCGGCCTCAGACACCACGAATACTACGTGACGCCCGCCGATCTGGTCGCGGCGATCCCGCTGGTCGCGGGCGGCTACGATCAGCCGTTCGGCAACTCGTCGGTGCTGCCCGCGTACTACTGCGCGCTGCGCGCACGCGAAGCCGGCAGCACACGCCTGCTCGCCGGCGACGGCGGCGACGAACTCTTCGGCGGCAACAGCCGTTACGCCAAACAGCGGCTGTTCGCGCTGTACGACACGCTGCCGTCGGCGCTGCGGCATGCGCTGCTGGAACCCTTCCAGACGAGCGCGCTGGCGCGCCTGCCGCTGCTGTCGAAAGTGGCCAGCTATGTCGAGCAGGCGCGGGTACCGATGCCCGAGCGCCTGCAGATGTACAACCTGCTGAAGCGCCTGTCCTACGCAGAGGTGTTGCGCCCGGAGTTTCTGGCCGAGATCGATACCGAACAGCCGCTCGCGCGCCAACGCGAGACCTATCGCGCTTCGAGCGGCGAGGCGCTGATCAATCGCATGTTGGCGTTCGACTGGAAGTACACGCTTGCCGACAACGACTTGCCAAAGGTGTGTGGCGCGACGCGGCTGGCCGGTGTCGAGGTCGCTTTTCCGCTGCTCGACGACCGCCTGGCGGATTTTTCCCTGTCGCTGCCACCCAAATACAAGCTGCGTGGCCAGACACTGCGCTGGTTCTTCAAGGAGGCCCTGCGCGATTTTCTGCCCGATGCCATCCTGAGCAAGAAGAAGCACGGCTTCGGGCTGCCATTCGGGGTCTGGCTGGGCCGCGATGCAGCGCTGCGCGCGCTCGCGCTCGACTCGCTGGCCGGGCTGGCTGGGCGCGGTTACGTCCGGCCCGAGTTCATCGATCGGCTCACGCAGCAACTGCTGCCGCTCGCACCCGGCTATTACGGCGAGATGGTCTGGATACTGATGATGCTCGAGCAATGGTTCGTGCAGACGGCGGCAGCGCGCAGGCCGCGCTTGACGCCGGCGCTGGAGGGCGTGCATGGCTAGCGCCCGGCGCGCGCTGGCGTGGTCGGTGCTGGAACGCTATCTGCTGATCGCGTTCTCGCTGTCGTCCAACATCCTGCTCGCGCGACTGCTCAGTCCGGAAGAGATCGGCGTCTATTCGGTCAGCGCGGCCATCATCGGCATCGGTCACGTCGTGCGCGATTTCGGCATCGGCTATTTCCTGATCCAGGAAAAGAACCTGACCGACGCACATATCCGCACGGCGCTGGGCATGGCCCTGATCATCGGCGGCACATTGTTTTCGCTGTTCTGGATCGCGGCGCCATTCGTCGCCCACTATTACGCCGACCCGCGCCTGTTGAGTACCGTCCATGTCAGCGCCCTCAGTTTCCTGATCATTCCGTTCGGCGCGATCTCGCAGTCGCTGTTGCGTCGCGACATGCACTTCGGCGCGATCCTCACGGCCAACCTCAGCTCGGCCACCGTCGGCTTTGTCGTCACCATCGGCCTGGCTTTCGCCGGCCATGGTCCGATCAGCATGGCCTTCGGCGCCGTGGCCAGCAACCTGACCATGGGACTCGTGGCCTGGCTCGCACGCAAGGACCGCAAGCTGCTGCGGCCTGGATTGTCCGAGTGGCGCGCGGTATTCAAATTCGGCGGACAGAACACGCTGACCGGCGTCGTGACGACGGTATCGACGGACATCAACGACCTGGTCCTGGGCAAGGTCATGGGCTTCGCGCCGGTCGCGCTGATCAGTCGCGCCCAGGGCATCATGAACCTGTTTCATCGCGACCTGATGTCGGCGTTCAAGAGCGCCGCCTTGCCGATCTTCGCGAAGGCCCGCCGCGAGGGTGAGGATCTGGAAGCCCAGTTCCATCATGGCACGGCCTGCATCACCGTGCTCGCCTGGCCGTTCTACGGCTTCGCTTCGCTGTATGCGCTGGAACTGCTGCGCCTGTTGTTTGGCCCGCAATGGGACAGCGCGTCGGCGCTGGTGCCCTGGTTTTGCCTGGGCGGCGCGCTGTTGAGCGCGTCGAGCCTGATCCCGACGCTGTTGGTCGCCGCGGGCGGCATCACCATACACACGCGCTTCGAGACCGTCATACAGATCCTGCGTGCCGTTGTGCTGGTCAGCAGTGTCGTACTGTTCGAATCCTTGCAGGCCTTTGCGCTGAGCTTCGCGCTCGTGTCCGGACTGAGCAGTGTCGGCTACTTTGTCGCCAAGCAGCGACTCGTGCCCACGGCACCCACCGAGTTCGTCAGGGCCCTGCTGCAAAGTCTGATCGTCACCGGCGCCTGCCTGCTCGGCCCACTGATCCTTACCTTTGCGTACGTCACGCCGACGACACCGCGAGCGCTGTCGGAATTGCTCGCGGCGGCGGCATCGTGCGCGCTCGTCTGGCTGGTCGCGCTGATCCTTGTCCGCCACCCGATGAGCCGCGATCCGCTGTTCCAGCGATTTTTCTGCTGGCTGCCGATCAAGGCGGGCTGAGTCATGACCCACACCGCGTTACGCGCGACTGAACCCGAAACTTCGGAAACAGCGACCGCCTGCGCGCGCCCGGGCGCCGCCATATCGAGATCGGCACCGCCTGTTCCCGACCGCATCCTGCTCGCCAGCCTGTCCGGCCAATTGGGCGGCATGGAGCTGCGCCTGGCGGACGAGGCACGCTTTCTGGCCGCGCGTGGCGCGCACTGCCTGGTCGGGCCGAGCCCGTTCCCCGGTCGCGACAACTGGCTGGACCCCTGGCTGGCCGAAACCCGGGGCTGCGAGCGCTTCGAATTCGATCCGCCGCGTTTTTTCGAGCATTGGTCGTGGCGGCGGCTCAATTTCGCGCGCGCGCGCTGGCATTGGATCCGGCGCCTGCGCCGCGCGCGCATCGATCTCGCGCATATCTTTTACGCTTGGACCTTCGAGGGCGGCTCGCGGCTGTGGCTGTGTGCCGCCGCCGGCATACCCTGTGTACTCAGCATCCACAATTCGTTTCCGACGGCCACCTTGACGCCCTGGCACCATCGCCTGACGCGACAGGGCTTCCGCGCCGTGCGCGGCCTGTACGGCGTCACCCAGAGTGCGCTCGATCATTTTCTGACCACCTACGGCGAGTTCATCCCGCGCGACGCGGTGATCCGCGTCGTCCCGAACTTCGTCGACGTCGACCGCTTCCAGCCTTCCTCCGAGCGGCGCGAGACGCTGCGCACCGAACTGGATATTCCAGCCGATGCCTTCGTGATCGGCTCGGTGGGTCGGCTCGACACACAGAAGGAGCCCATGCAGGTGCTGGACGTATTCGACCGGCTCTGGCAGTCCGGCCTCCGGGGCTACCTGTTGTTCTGCGGCCAGGGGCCGCTCGACCAGGCGGCGCGCTCGGCCGCGGATCACTATCCCTGGCGCGATCGCGTGCGCTTTCTCGGCTTCCGCCGCGACACCGAGGCGGTGTTCGCGGCGCTGGATGTGCACCTGCTGCTCAGCCGCCAGGAAGGCTTCGGCATCGCCACGGCGGAGGCGATGGCCTGCGGCGTACCGGTCGTCGCCACCGAGGTCCCCGGAACACGTGACGTGCTGCACGGGACCGACGCCGGTCTGTTGCTCGACTATGGTGACACGGTCGGCGCCGCCGAGCGGATCGCCGCGCTCTGGCGAAACCAGGATCTGCGCCAGCGCCTGTCCGCGGCCGGACCGCGTGCGGCAGCCACTCGCTATTCGAAGGCCGTCTGGGAGGCCGCGCTGGCGGAGTTCTACGGACAGGTCGGCGAGCGCCGAGGGGTCAGCCGTTGAACGCCGCATTACGAGTCGCGTTGCTGTCGTCACCGATGCTGTTCCAGACACAGGGCGGGCTACAGATCCAGATGCTGGAAACCCGGGACGCCCTCAGACGGCGAGGCATCGATGCAGTGCTGGCCGATCCGATCCGCGAGCACCTCACCGCTTTCGACGTCGTCCACCTGTTTTCGGTGATCAACGGCAATCATCGCATCGCGGAGTTCGCGGCGAGTTTCGGCGTGCCGGTGGTCACCTCGCCGCTGTTGCAGCGCTATTGGACGCGCGCGTTCGGCTGCTGGGCACGCACGCTCGATCGCGTCGTCGGCCGCCTGAGCAACTGGATGATCAAGACCGAGTACCGTCACATTGCATCCTGCCTCAGCCACTCCAACCACCTGATCGCGCTGGGACCCACCGAACTCGGCAACCTGACCCAGGCTTTCGCCGTGCCCCCGGAATCGATCTCCATCATCCCGAACGGTATCCCGGACCGGTTTTTTGGTGCAGATCCGGGGCGATTCATCGAACAAACCGGCATCGCGCCTGGCTTCGTGCTCTGCGTCGGCGCCATCAACGCCTACAAGAACCAGCTCGGGCTCGCCCAGGCGCTTGCCGGAAGCGGACGGACGCTGGTGCTGATCGGTCCATGCCTGCCCGCCGACCAGAGCTATCTCGAAGCGCTCCGCAAACAGCCACACGTCGTCCATCTGGGCAGCCTCGCCCACGACGACCCGCTGCTCGCATCGGCCTATGCCGCGGCCGGTGTGTTTTGTCTGGCGAGCAGCGCCGAGGTCATGCCGCTGGTGGTTCTGGAGGCACTCGCCGCGGGCACGCCGGCGATATGCACCCGAAATCACTGCATGGACCGCTCGCGCCTGGGACAAGTGATGGTCGAAGTCGACCCGCATGACCGGACAGCGCTACGTGCCGCCGTGGACAAACTGTATCTGCAACGCCCCCCGGCGGAACACTGCCGCGCCGCGGTCGAGCCGCTGCGCTGGGAAGGGGTCGCGGAGCAGCTCGAAGCGGTCTATCGCCGCGTACGGCGCGAACGGCCGACACGCTTCGAAGTCAGCTCCCGTTGATGACAGCATTCAAGATCGCGAGGCGCCGGTGCAGATTGCGTTGACCTTCGACATCGAGGTCTGGTGCCGCAGCTGGGTGACGCTGGACCGGGATTTCCCGGACAGCTTCGACCGCTACATTTTCGGCCGTTCGCGCCGCGGTCAGTTCGCGCTGCCGCGACTGCTCGAGACGCTGGACCGATACGGTCTGCATGGCATTTTCTTCGTCGAGCCGCTGTTCGCCGGGCGTTTCGGCGTCGAGCCGCTGGCCACCATCGTGGGCCTGATTCGCGCTGCCGGCCAGGAAGTCCAGCTGCACCTGCATCCGGAATGGACCGACGAGGCGCGCACGCCGTGGCTGCCGGATGCACCCAAGCAGAAGCGCCAGCACCTCGCGTACTACAGTCTGGAAGAACAGGCGCGTCTGATCGAGGTCGCTGCCGCGTTGCTCGAACAAGCCGGCGCCCCCCGCCCGACCGCCTTTCGTGCCGGCAGCTTCGCCGCCAATGCCGACACTTACCCGGCCTTGCAGCGCAATGGCGTCCTCATCGACAGCAGCGTCAACATGACCCTGCCGCAGTCGATCCCGGACATGCGCCGTGACGCCGACCACTTTCACCCATTCACCTGCTCAGGCATCAGTGTCTATCCGATGTCCGTGTTCCGGGACGGCTTCGGTCGGCTGCGCCACGCGCAGATCGGCGCATGCAGTTTCGCCGAGCTGAGCGAGGCCATCGAGTGCGCTGCGCAGCTCGGCTGGAGACAGTTCGTGCTGTTGGCACACAATTTCGAATTGCTCAAGTCCGGCAGCAACGAGCCCGACGGCATCGTCTGCCGGCGGTTCGAGCGCCTGGCCCGGTTCCTGTGCGACCATGCCAAGCATTTCCCCACATCGAGTCTGCCGCCATTGCAGGCCACGAGCGATCGTCCGCCCTTGCCGCATGTCGGTGTGCTTGGCACCGGGCGTCGTCATCTCGAACAACTGATCAGGAGAATCGGGTGAATAGCGCCTGGACTGCATTCCGCTATCGGCTTGGCTTCCGTATCGGCGAACTCGCGCTCTTCCGCGTCCCGCTCCGGGTCAGGCAGCGTGTCGCGTCGCTCGCCGAGTTGCGTGCCGGGACCATCGATCTGCCCAAGCTCACCGACCTCGGCCCCGACACGTGTGGATTTCTGTTGCGCAGCTACCCGGACACCGAAGCCATCGGTGTCGGCCACCTGCCCGGTGGCGCGACCGTCTACCGGATGAAGCGCTACGAGCACTGCTTCGTCGACCTGACCATCGGTTTCGAAGCCTACCAGGACAAGTTTTCCGGCAAGACCCGGCAGGGCATACGGCGCAAGATCAAGAAATTTTCCGAACACTGCGGCGGCACACTGGACATTCGCGGCTATCGGAGCCCGGCGGAACTCGCCGAGTTCTACCCGCTGGCGCGCCAGGTGTCCTCCCTGACCTATCAGGAAAGACTGCTGGGCTGCGGCCTTCCCGATGACAGGCGTTACCTGTCATCACTGCTGGACCTTGCCGGCGCCGACCGGGTGCGCGCCTTTCTGCTGTTCGCCGGCGATCGGCCCGTTTCCTACCTGCTGTGCCCGGTCCGCGAAGGCATCGTCGAATACGCCTATCTCGGCTACGACCCGGCCTACGCCGATCATTCCGTCGGCACGGTGTTGCTGTGGGAGAGCCTGAAGCGACTGTTCGATGAAAACCGCTTTCAGGTCTTCGACTTCACCGAAGGCGAAAGCGAGCACAAGCGGCTGTACTCGACCCATCGCGTCCAGTGCGCCAATATCCTGCTGTTGCGCCCCTCCCTGCCACTCGCCATGCTCTGCCACGCACACTTCACGACGGACCGCCTGTCGAACGCGCTGGGGCGCGTTCTGGAGCGCTGGGGCTGGAAAAGGCAAATCAAGCGCTGGCTGCGGAAAGTGGCTTGACGCCTGCCCCATGATGTTCGCTTGATCCCGTATGCTCCGGGTCTGCTGACGAACAGAGTCCGGCCAATCGCCCCGACCATCATCCCATGAACCTCAGGCAGGACATTCAGGCGCTGCGCGGCCTGGCGGTATTGCTCGTCGTCGTGCACCACGCCGAATTCGGTTTGGTCGACGCAGGCTATCTCGGTGTCGATGTCTTCTTCGTCGTCTCGGGCTTTCTGATCACCGGCCTGATCACATCCCGCATCGAATCCGGCCGCTTCAGTTTTGCCGATTTTTATTTCCGCCGCGCGAAGCGCTTGCTGCCCGCGGCCTACGTCACCTTCGTCGCCTGTGCAGCGCTGGCGCCATGGCTGCTGGGTGCGAACGAGCTGCGCGACTTCTGGCAACAACTGATCGGCTCGACGACGTTCACGGCCAATTTCGTGCTGTGGCAGCAGGCCGGGTATTTCCAGGGCGCGGCTGCACTCAAGCCGCTGCTGCATGTCTGGTCGCTGGCCATCGAAGAGCAGTACTACCTGATCCTGCCGCTGGCGCTGACGCTGATGCCACGCCGCTCGTGGCTGTTCGGTATGGGCCTGGCCTGCCTGATCAGTGTCATCGCCTGTCTCGCGCTGCTGCATTGGAAACCGATCGCGACATTCTATTTGCTGCCCACGCGCGCCTGGGAGCTGGCGATGGGGTCGGTCGGCACTTTGATCGCCCGCCACCATGGCACACAAAGACTTTGTGCCCATCTGTACTGGCCCGCGATCGCGGTGCTGCTCGTGCTTCCCGTGCTGCCCCTGGGCCTCGGGCATCCCGGCCCGGATGCCCTGCTGATCTGTACCGCAACACTGATCGTGCTGCTGCGCGCACACGAGGGTGCCGAGCGACAGCCCGTGGTCATGGGCCTGGCCCGGATCGGCGACATGTCCTATTCGCTCTATCTCGTGCATTGGCCGATTCTTGCCTTCGGCAACAACATCTGGGTCGGCCAATACTCGAACCGGCTGCCACCCGAGGTGCGGGCCGGCTGCGTACTGGCGGCATTCGCCATCGCCTACGCGCTCTATCGCTGGATCGAACACCCGCTGCGACGCGCCAGCTGGGGCCCGTCCTTCAGAACGGTCTCCGTCGGGCTCGCGAGTTCCCTGGCATTGATCGTGATCCCGGCGCGCGCACTGATGCTCGGTCAGCCGGGCGAGGTCGACTACACCTTCGTTCGCCGCAGCAATCTCGGTCTCGCAACGTCCTGCGATTTCGCCGACGAATTCGTGCCGACCGCGGCCTGCATCACTGAGCACCCGCCGCAGATACTGGTCTGGGGCGACTCGTTCGCGATGCACCTGATGCCCGCGCTGCTCGGGTCTGGCACGGATCGGGGCCTCGTGCAGGCCACACGCAGTTCGTGCGGCCCGCTGCAGGGCATGGCACCGATCGTGCGCGACACCAGCAAGACGGGCTATCAGAAACCTTGGGCGGAATCCTGCATCCGCTTCAACGATTCGGTGCTGAAATACCTGGAACGGTCGCCGTCGATCCAAGTCGTGGTGCTGTCCAGCCAGCTTAGGCAATACCTCGATGCCAAGGATTACACCTTGCTGCAGCGCGCGCAGGATGGCAGCGGCACCGAGCTCGTCGACGCCGGGCTGTCGGCCGCTGTGCTCGGCGTTCGACGCACGGTGGCTGCGATACGAGCGCTGGGCCGACGTGTGGTCTGGGTCGCACCACCGCCTGCCGACGATTTCGATATCGGCGCCTGCCTCGAACGGCTCGCCCAGGGGAAACCCATCTTCGGCGCGCCGCCTGACTGCCGGATCAGGTGGTCAAATTATCAAAGCTCGCACACACTCATTCAGGATCTGCTCGCCCACCTACCTGCGGACGCCGATGTCGATGTGCTGCGCTTCGATGAACTGCTGTGCGACGAGCGCCACTGCCAAACCCGCATCGATGGCGAATTCATTTATCGCGACTTCGGCCATCTGTCCGTCGACGGCGCCAGGCGGCTCGGCGAGCGATTCGCGCTGACCGCGCGCGTCCTGGCCACAGCACGCTAGCCCTCGGCAATCGACAGGTTTCCCACTCGGCCCGTCACCGAATATCCACAAAACCAGGCGCGTTCTTCTATACTGCGCCCGGTTCGGCCTGCCCAAGCTGTTCTGGCCATGCCCCCGATGGGGGCTTGCGTCTTTCAAGCCGGTGCGCGCATCGTGATTGCTTCATGTCGATACGCGTTGCGGCTAAGATCGAAAGGAGTTTTTCATGAAACGTTTCATCGCGGCACTCTCAATGATGATTTTGTCAACCGGTGTGCTGCTGTCGGGTGAGGCGGAAGCCAAGCGCCTGGGCGGCGGCAGTTCCGCCGGCATGCAGCGCAGCCTGCCGGCCAAACCGGCACCGACCGCGGTTCCCGCGAAGCCGCAGCCGGCCAGTCCGGCGGCAGCACCGGATGCGCGCCCGAAGCGTTCCTGGCTGGGACCGATCGCCGGCCTCGCCGCCGGGCTGGGCATCGCCGCACTGATGAGCCACCTGGGCCTCGGCACCGAATTCGGCAATATCCTGACGCTGGCGCTGCTCGCACTGGCGGTGGTATTCGGCGTGCGCTGGCTGCTGCGCCGTGCAAACCCGTCATCGCGCCCCGCGGAAGCGATTCAGGGCGCGGGCTTGGCCGGCGCCGGCCCCACCGAACGGGGCGCGCCGACCCAGCGGGTCGGACACGAAGTGCAGTGGGGCGGCTCGACGGCCGGAGCCCCGCTGGCCGCCACACAGGTGACGGATGCGCAGGTGACGAATGCAAAGCTGCCATCCGACTTCGACGCGGACGGCTTCGCGCGCATCGCGAAGATGATCTTCATCCGCATGCAGGCCGCGAACGACACCGGCGACCTGGCCGACCTGCGCGCCTTCACGACGCCGGAAATGTTCGCCTCGATCAAGCTCGACTTGCAGGAGCGCGCGTCCGGCGCCCAGCAGACCGACGTCGTCAAGATCGATGCCGAGGTCTTGGAATTCACGCACGAGAGCGATCGCGATATCGTCAGCGTGCGCTTTCATGGCCTTATACGCGAGAACGACGCGAGCGGCGTCATGCCATTCGACGAGGCCTGGCATCTGGTCAGACCCACCGATGGCGGCCCGCAGTGGCTGATCGCCGGGATTCAGCAGATGGCCTGAGACTGATCGATTCACCGCGTCGCCGGTCTTCCGTCGCCGCGCTTTGCAAGCCAAGTACATAAATATAAAGACAGGAGGAGGCATCATGGAATCGAACCGGCCATGGTTCGGGCGGCTCATCGCCGCGCTGTGCAGTGTGCCCTTGCTCGCGCTGGCTCAGAGCCGCGAGCCGATCACGATACCCATCATCACGCCGCTATCCGGCGCTGGGGCGGTGCTTGGCCAGGACATCCAGAAGGGCGTGGCGCTCGGCGTCGAGCACATCAACGCCGCGGGCGGGATCAAGTCGATGGGCGGTCGGCCCTTGCGCATCGAGGTCGTCGATACGCAGGGCAAGCCGGAAATCGCGCGCGTGGAAATGGAACGCCTGGCCGTGCGCAACAACGCGCCGATGGTGCTCGGCGGCGAGATCAGCGCCGGCACCGGCGCCGCGGCGC
This sequence comes from Rhodocyclaceae bacterium, assembly GCA_022072095.1. Classification (GTDB taxonomy): domain Bacteria; phylum Pseudomonadota; class Gammaproteobacteria; order Burkholderiales; family Rhodocyclaceae; genus JAJVIJ01. The sequence goes on along the minus strand of JAJVIJ010000045.1, from coordinate 34,151 downwards.
AGTTCGCCGAGACCTACGGCCTGCCTTTCGTCAACTCGGCCGCGGCCAACAGCGACCTGCTGCATCGCGGCTACAAGTGGTATTTCACCGAGCAGATCACCAACGAGGACGAGGCCGCGACGTGGCTCGCGCTGCTCAAGCATCTGGCCGAAAAGGCCGGTGGCCCGCCGCCCACCGTGGCCTTCCTGTACGAGGACAGCCCACGCGGGTCGGTCTCGGCCAAGCTCGCGAAGAAGCTCGTGGAGAGCGCCGGCTTCAAGGTCGTGGCCGACGTCTCCTACAACCGTGCCGAGCGCAACCTGCTCACTCATGTCGCCAAGGTGCAGCAGGCCAAACCCGAGGTCGTGATGTGGGCGGGCTATACCGAGGATGTGGCCGCGGGGCTCAAGGCGATGCAGCAGTTGAACTTCACGCCCTACATCCTGGGCGCCGGTGGCGGCCCCGGCGACCCGCGCATGCCCGAGCTCGTCGGCGCCGCATTCATCGACAAGGTCCACTTATCGACGGTGGACTACTTCGCCGCCGATAGCGAGCGTGCGAAGCGCTTCGTCGTGCCCTACACCAAGCAATACGGCCAGGTTCCGAGCAGTTATGCGTCCATAGGTTACCGGGCCGCGTTTCTGGCCAAGGCCGTGCTGGAAAAGTCTGGCAAGCTGGACCGGGCCGCCATCCGCAGCGCGCTTCAGGGCTTGAACATCCCCGGATCGGAGCTGATCTCGCCGTTCAAGTCGGTCCAGTTCGCGCCCGACGGCCACAATCTGGGCGCGCAGAACGCCGTGACGCAATGGCAGGACGGGCGCAAGTCGACGGTCTGGCCGCCGGAGATCGCGGTCAAGCCGCCCGCCCCGCTGCGCGGGCGTTGAGGGCACGCGACATCGACCGCAGCGCTGTCCACTTGCTCACGCCCGACGGCTGTCGATGATCACCGGCGCGCTGCTCGTCCAGGCGCTCATCTCGGGCCTGCTCATGGGGGGCATCTACGCGCTGGTCGCGCTGGCGCTGGCCTTGTCTTTCGGCGTGCTGCGCGTGCTCAATTTCGCGCACGGCGACCTGCTGATGATGGCGATGTACGGCGCCGTCGTGCTGCACCGCTGGCTGGGCCTGCATCCCTACTGGGCCATCGTCGTGCTCGCGCTGCCCATGCTGGCTCTGGGCTGGCTGATGTTCGTCGGCCTCATTCGGCCGGTGCAGCACGCCGGCGTGCTGGTGCAGGCGCAGATGACACTGGGCGTGTCCTTCGTGCTGCAGAGCGCGGCACTGATGATCTTCGGTGCCGATCTGCTGAACGTTCGCACCGAGATGGAAATGGCGGTGCTGCGCATCGAGGGCGTGGTCGTCAGCGTGCCGCTGGCCATCGGTTTCGCGGTGTCGCTGCTGATCTCCGGCGCCTTGTCCTGGGTGCTGCTGGGCACGGACGCCGGCAGGCGCGTGCGAGCCACGGCCCAGGACCCGGACATGGCGCGCCTGTGCGGTGTCGATGTCGAGCGCACGCAGCGCTGGGTGTTCGCGCTCAGCGTCGCCCTGCTGGCGGGTGTGGCGGGCTGTCTGATGACCTTTTCGCACGTGGTACCGACCGCCGGCCTGCAATACAGCGTGCTCGCGCTCTTGGTGGTGATGCTCGGCGGACTCGGTGACCTGAAGGGAGCATTCATCGGCGGCCTGCTGATCGGCATCGCGGAGGCGCTGGCCGGCGTGTTTCTGAACAGCGCGGTCGGACCGGCGGTGATTTACGTGCTGTTCGGCCTGACGCTGCTGTTTCGACCGCAGGGCCTGTTCGGCCGCGGCATGGAGGCCTGATGCAAGGCTATTCCGCCGCCCAGGCATGGATCGCGGCCGCGGCGGTGTGGTTGGCGGCGATTCTCGTGCCCGAGCTGTGGGGCATGCACCCGGGCAACATCCTGATCCTGACGCTGCTGTGGGCTTATCTGTGCGTGGCATGGAACCTGATGGGCGGGCTGCTCGGCCAGATTTCCTTTGGTCACGCGGCCTTCTTCGGTATCGGCGCGTATGCGTCGTCCTTTCTGATGATCAGGCTGGGTCTGTCTCCCTGGCTGGGCATGCTCGCCGGTGGCGCGCTGGCCGCTGTCGCAGCCATGCTGGTGGGCTATATCCCGTTTCGCTGGCGACTGTCGCACCTGGTGTTCGCGCTGTTTACGATGGCCTTCGACTTCGTGCTGCTGTATCTGGTCGGCGGACTGCCCTTCCTGGGCGACGTCAATGGCCTCTACCTGCCGGTCGGAACCGATCCGTGGATGCTGCAGTTTGCTGACCGGCGCTTCTACCTTTACACGATTGCCGGGCTGCTGACGCTGGCGCTGGGGCTGTCGGTGTGGCTGTCGCGATCGACCATCGGCCAGTATTGGCGCGCGGTCCGCGAAAACGAGCAAACCGCGGCGGCGGTCGGCATCGACCTGTTCCGCATGAAGCAGGCAGGTTTGGCACTGAGCGCATTCATGACCGCGCTCGGCGGCAGCTTTTTCGCCCATTACGTCGCCTTCATCGACCCGCATTCGGCATTCGGCATGGACATCGCGATCAAGCTGATCCTGTTCACGGTGGTCGGCGGCATCGGCACCCTGCTCGGTCCGGTGGTCGGCGCAGCCCTGCTCGTGCCCCTGGGTGAAATACTGCGCACCGAGCTGACAGGCGGGCCGGGCTTCGCCGGCGTCTCGGGCCTGGTCTACGGTGTGGTGCTGATCCTCGTCATTCTGATGGCCCCGCAAGGTCTGGTCGGCAGCTTGCCCGGGCGTTGGCGCCGAACGCCGGCCTCGGTGTCGGACGAGGACGCGACGCCCCCTGCCGGCGTATCCTTCGTGCCGGTGATCGACACCCGCGCTGCCGGCGGCACGCTGCTGGAAGTCGAAGGACTGAGCAAGCGCTTCGGCGGCCTGCAGGCGGTGAGGGACGTGTCCTTCTCGGTGTCGGCTGGCGAAATCTTCGGCATCATCGGCCCGAACGGCGCCGGCAAGACCACGTTGTTCTCGATGCTGTCCGGCTTTCAGGCGCCGACACAAGGCCACATCCACTTCGCCGGTCGGTCGATCACAGGCTGGGACGCGCATCAGGTCTGCCGCGCCGGCATCGCACGCACCTTCCAGATCACGCAGCCTTTTCCTGGATTCACGGTCGAGGAGACGGTCACGCTCGCCGCCCGGGCAGCGTCGGGCACCGATGACGCGCACGACATCGTGTCGAGGCTGCTGCACGAAACCGGACTGTGGTCTCGACGCACCGTGCACTGCGCCCAGCTCACGCTGGCCGAGCAGCGCCGGCTCGAGATCGCGCGTGCGCTGGCTACCCGCCCCAGGCTGCTTCTTCTCGACGAGGTCATGGCTGGACTGACTCCGAGCGAAATGCAGGGGGTCGCCGACTATATCGCCCGCCTGCCGGAGCGCGGGGTCACCGTGGTCATGACCGAGCACGTGGTGCGTGTGGTCATGAACCTGTGCGGCCGGGTCATGGTGATGGATGCCGGAGAACGCATCGCCTTGGGGACACCGGACGAGGTGAGCCGTGACCCGAAGGTGATCGAGGCCTATCTGGGCAAGCGATCCGCGGTATCGCCGCCCGCGGCAGACCTCGCGGCCAACACTTGACATGACCAGGAGCCCAGCATGAGCAGCCCAAGCCAATTTTCGTTCGAAGACCAGAACCAGCTCCGGCAGACCATCGAAACCGTCGCACGCAAGCGGGTCGCCCCGCGCGCGGCCGAGATCGATGCGCGTGCCGAATACCCGCAGGACATGTTCGACCTGCTCAAGGACATGGGCCTGTTCGCGCTGCCCTTCCCTGCCGAATATGGCGGCACCGGCAGCACCGTGGCGGCCTGCATCGCGGTCGAGGAGCTGGGCCGGTTCTGCTACAACACCGGCTATCTGCTGGTCGCCCAGTGGGTGCCCTTCGGTGCAATACTGTATGGCGGCCGCGACGATCAGAAAGCCCGCTACCTGCCCGGACTCGCCAGCGGCGATCTGCGCGCAGCCGTCTCGGTCACCGAGCCCGGCGGTGGCTCCGATGTCGCCAACATCACGACGCGCGCAGAAAAGCGCCCGGGCGGCTATGCGCTGACCGGAACCAAGATCTGGTGCACCAATTCGTCCGTCGCCGACTTCATCCTGGTCGCCGCCAAGACCGGGGCCGGCCGCGGCCACAACAATATCGGCCTGTTCATCGTCGAGAAAGGCACACGCGGCTTCCTGGTGGCCCGCCATGAGGACAAGCTGGGCGCACGCGGACTGCCTTCCTGCGAACTGCGCTTCGACGAGGCATTCATCCCGGACGAGAACGTGCTGGGTGGCGAGCCGGCCAAGGGCTTCAAGCTGGTCATGGAAGCCTTCAACCGCAGCCGACCCATCATCGGTGCGCGCGGGGTCGGCCTGGCCCGGGGCGCACTCGAGCTGGCCACGCGCTTCGTCAAGGAGCGCCAGGCGTTCGGGCAGGCGGTGGCCGAATTCCAGGGCATACAGTGGATGCTGGCGGACATGCAGATGCAGACCGAGGCGGCCAAGCTGCTGGTCTACAAGGCCGCGCAGATGGTCGATGACGGCGTGTCCGGCAAGGCGTTGGCGCCCTGGGCCGCGATGTCGAAATGTTTCGCCACCGATGTCGCCATGAAGGTGGCCACCGATGCCGTGCAACTGTTCGGCTCCGCCGGGATCTCGCGCGACAACCCGATCGAGCGCTATTTCCGCGACGCCAAGGTCACGCAGATCATCGAGGGCACCAACCAGATCCAGCGCAACATCATCGGGCGCTACGTCATCGATGCGCTCGCCTGAAGCATCTTCGATGCGCTCGTCTGAGGCACCATGAGCCCCCTGCTGGAGGCGCGCGCGCTGCATGCCGGATATGGTGCGGTGGAGGTGCTCCATGGCATCGACCTGAGCATCGCGGCCGGGGAAGCGGTCGCGGTGCTCGGCCCGAACGGCGCCGGCAAGTCCACGCTGCTGCGCACGCTGTCCGGCCTCGTGCGCGCGACCGACGGCAGCATCCTGATGGCCGGCACGGCGGTCCATACGCTGCCGGCACACCGCATCGTCGCCACCGGACTGATCCAGGTTCCCGAGGCGCGCCACATCTTTCCGTATCTGACTGTTCTGGAGAACCTGCGTGTCGGCGCCAGTCTGGTGCGCGATGCCGCACTCAAGGATGAGGCCCTGGACCAGGTCATGACACTGTTCCCGATGCTGCGCGACAAGGCCAGGCAGCCGGCGCGGACGCTGTCCGGCGGGCAGCAGCAGATGCTCGCCATCGGTCGCGCGCTGATGGGGCGACCGCGCCTGCTGATGCTGGACGAACCTTCGCTGGGGCTGGCGCCGCGCGTCGTGGAAGAAGTCTATGAGGTCCTGCATCGCTTGCGCACGAGCTCGGAGCTGACCATCCTGCTGGTCGAACAGGATGTCTATCAGGCCCTGGATTTCGTCGACCGCGCCCATGTGCTGCAGAACGGCCGCTTCGCGTTGTCGGGAAGCAGCGCCGAGCTCCGTGACAACGACACCATCCGCACCGCCTATCTGGGCCTTTGAGCGATGTGATTAAATCGGCAGGGCGCCCGCGCACCGACGACAACCACACGATGAGGAGCACGCAGCATGGTCGCTCAAGCCAAGCCGGTCGGCCCCCGGCGATATCGCGAGTCCTACGGCCGCTATCTGGAGGATTTCCAGGTCGGCGACATCTATGAGCATCGCCCGGGACGGACGATCAGCGAGGCCGACAACACCTGGTTCTCGCTGCTGACGATGAATGCGCACCCGCTGCATTGCGACAGCCATTTCGGTTCGCAGTCGGAGTTCGGCCGACCGCTGGTCAACAGCACGCTGACGCTGGCCATGGTCACCGGCATGAGCGTCGCCGATGTCTCGGCGAAGGCGATCGCGAACCTGGGCTGGAAGGAAGTCAGACTGATCGCGCCGGTGTTCGCCGGCGATACGATTTATGCGGAGTCCGAGGTGCTGGCCGTGCGCCCGTCGGGCTCGCGCCCGAACCAGGGCATCGTGACGGTCCGCACGCTGGGGAAAAAAGCCGATGGCACGGTGTTCATGGAGTTCACGCGCTCCGCACTGATGCCCACGCGCGGCCATGCGCTGGACGATCGCGCAAACTACTGAGCAGACCGCCATGGACGACACCACCGCCGTCGATCATGCCGAGCCCGTTTCGGCCGCGCTCGCCCGCTACGCCGCGGACTTCCGTTTCGAGGCCATTCCCGACGCCGTCGTCGCACGCGCCAAGTCCCTGCTGCTCGACGGCCTGGGCACGGCCTATGCCGCGACGCATTTCGATTTCGCCCATCGGTCGCTGGCCGCGATCACCGCGCTGGCCGGGCGCGGCGACATCCCGGTGATCGGCTTTCGCGAGCATCTGCCCTTGCGTGACGCGGTGACGCTGAACGGCATACTCGTGCACGGACTGGATTACGACGACACGCATTCGGCAGGCGTGATCCACGCCACCGCGAGCCTGCTGCCCTGCGTGCTCGGCCTCGGCGCGGCGCTGGACCGAAGCGGGCGCGAGCTGCTCGCCGCCTATGTTCTGGGCATGGAAACGGCCACGCGTCTGGCGGCTGTGGCACAGGGCGGCTTCCATCAGGTCGGCTTTCATCCGACCGGCCTCATCGGCGCCTTCGGCTGCGCGCTCGCGGCGGGTCATCTGTACGGCCTGAACGCGCGCGCGCTGGCACACGCACAGGGCATCGCGCTGTCGCTGGCTGCCGGCAGCATGGAGTTTCTCGAAGACGGTGCCTGGACGAAAAGGCTGCATCCGGGCTGGGCGGCGGCCGCCGGCATCACCGCGGCAGCGCTGGCAAGCCAGGGCTTCACCGGTGCCACGCGCGCCTACGAAGGTCGCTTCGGCCTGTATCGCAGCCATCTAGGGAACGAGTTTGCGCGTGCCGATCTCGGCCTCGCGACGCGCGCGCTGGGCACGCATTGGGAAACGCTCGCGGTCGCCGTGAAACCCTATCCGCTCTGCCACTTCGTCCATGCACTGACCGACTGTGCACTGGCGCTGCGTGGCCGTGGTCTGCATGCCGAGGACATCGAGCAGATCATCGCGCGCGTGCCGGCGGAAGTGGTGAAAACGGTTTGCGAGCCACTCGCCGCGAAGCGCCGGCCGGCGAACGATTACGATGCCAAGTTCAGCGTGCCCTATGCCGTAGCGACGGCGCTGCTGCGCGGCCGCTTCGGACTCGCCGAACTGGAGACCGAGGCCTTGAACGACCCGGCCGCGGCGGCGTTGATGGCGCGCGTCGATTACGCGGTTGACCCGGATTCCGCCTTTCCCATCGCGTATTCGGGCGAGCTGTGCGTGCACACGCGCGATGGCCGTGAATGGACCCATCGCGAGCATATCAACCGCGGCGCCGCCGACCGACCGCTGGGCGCGAGCGACATCGAAGCCAAGTTCCTCGAAAACGCCGCGTTGCTGATGGCGCCGCGCCAGGCCGCGACCCAGCTCGAAAAGCTCGCCCACATCGAGCGCGCGGCCAGCGGGCGCGCGCTGGTGGCCGCACTCTGTCACCCTTGACGTCACGAAACCTTAGCCAGGTACCGCACCGACCATGAACAGCATGAACCCGGACGATCCGGCCGAACGCGACCGCCTCATCCTCGCCGCCGTCGACCGCTTTCTCGACAAGGAAGTCGCCCCCTACGCGCACAAGCTTGAACATGACGACATCTGGCCAGCAGACATCGTCGCAGCGATGAAAGCCATGGGTCTGTTCGGCTGCATCATTCGTGAGGAGTACGGAGGACTGGGCCTGTCCGCGAGCACCTACGCAAAGGTGATCGAACGCATCGCGCGCGTATGGATGTCCGTGGCCGGCATCATCAACTCGCACCTGATCATGTCCGCCTGCGTCCAGCGCAACGGCACCGAAGACCAGCGGCGACGCTGGCTGCCACGCTTTGCCAGCGGCGAGGTGCGCGGCGGGCTGGCGCTGACCGAGCCCGATGCCGGCACCGATCTGCAAGGCATCCGTACCACCGCCCGACGCGATGGCGACGGCTACCTGATCAATGGCGTCAAGACCTGGATATCCAACGGCATTCATGGCCGCGCGTTCGCGGTATTGGTGAAAACCGACGCCAACGCCAAACCGCGCCACAAGGGCATGAGCCTGTTCATCTGCGAAAAGCAGGACGGGTTCACGGCAGCCAGAAAACTGGAGAAACTGGGTTACAAGGGCATCGACTCTGCGGAGCTGGTCTTCGACAACTACCGCGTCGCGGGCGCCGATCTGGTCGGTGGCGAAGAAGGCCGCGGCTTGCAGCACGTGTTGAATGGCCTGGAACTCGGGCGCATCAATGTCGCCGCGCGTGGGGTCGGCGTCGCCCGCGCCAGCCTGGAGGAGGCAACGGCCTATGCGCAGGTTCGCAAGACCTTCGGTCAGCCGATCTGCGAGCACCAGGCCATCCAGATCAAGCTCGCCGACATGGCGACGCGCGTCGAGGCCGCACGCCTGTTGACCGAACAGGCCGCGCGCGCCTACGACGAGGGGCGCCGCTGCGACATGGAGGCTGGCATGGCCAAGCTGTTCGCGTCCGAAGCCGCGCTCGCCAATGCTACCGAGGCCATGCGCATCCATGGCGCGTACGGCTACTCCAAGGAATTCAACATCGAGCGCTACTACCGCGACGCCCCCCTGCTCTGCATCGGCGAAGGGACCAATGAACTCCAGCGGTTGATCATTGCGCGGCAGCTGGTCGCGCGCAACCCGGTCTGAGGCATGCCATGTCGCTGCCATTGACGGGCGTACGCATCCTGGCGGTCGAGCAATACGGTGCTGGCCCCTGGGGCAGTGCCTATCTCGCGGAATTGGGCGCCGAGGTCATCAAGATCGAGAATCCGGCCGAGGGGGGCGATACCGGCCGGACCGTGGGCCCCTACTTCTTTGCCAACGGCGACAGCCATTTTTTCCAGACCTTCAACCGCAACAAGCGCAGCATCGCGCTGGATCTGAAGCACGCGGATGGCCGCGCACTGTTCCTGCGGCTGGCCGAACACGCCGATGGCGTCTGGAACAACCTGCGCGGCGATTTGCCGGCGAAGCTGGGCCTCGATTTCGGCTCGCTGGCCAGGGTGAATCCGCGCATCGTCTGCGCCCACCTGTCCGCCTACGGACGCAGCGGTTCGCGCGCAGCCTGGCCCGGCTACGACTATCTGATGCAGGCCGAGACCGGCTGGGTGTCGGTGACCGGCGAGCCGGACGGCCCGCCGGCGCGCGCCGGCCTCTCCCTGGTCGATTTCGTGACCGGCGTCACCTGCGCGCTGGGCTTCGTTGCCGGCGTGCTCGGCGCCCGAGCCAGCGGCCGCGGCTGCGACGTGGACGCGAGCCTGTTCGACACGGCGCTGCACAACACGAACTATCTGTCGACCTGGTATCTGAACGCCGGCGCGGCCACCGGGCGCCTGCCACGTGGCGCGCATCCGGCGCTGGTACCGAGCCAGCTCTACCGCAGTGCGGACGGCTGGCTGTTCATCATGGTGAACAAGGAAAAATTCTGGCCGCTGCTGTGCAATGAAATCGGTCGCCCCGAATGGGTCACGGACCCGCGCTTCGCCAATTTCGCGGCCCGCCTCGCCCATCGCGATCTGCTGACCGAACTGCTCGACCAGGCGCTGTCGGAAAAGACGACCGCGGCCTGGCTCGAGCAGATGCGCGGCAAGGTGCCGGTGTCGGCCGTGCTCGACATCGCGCAGGCGCTCGGCAACCCCTATGTCGCTGAACGCGGTCTGCTGAGCTCGGTGACCCTGCCCGACGGCGCAGCGGCACGCTTCGTCCGCAATCCGATACGCATAGCCGGTGCTGAACCCCCTGCCCGCCCGGCCCCGGCCATGGGCGCCGATACCGACGCCTTGCTGACCGAACTGGGGATGGGCCGACACGAGATCGATGCGCTGCGCACACGCGGCGTCATCGCCTAGGTGCCGCACCCGGGCGCCGGCCGTGCCGGGGACCGGGAATCCGGCCCGTGCATGCCGCGACCGGGCTGGTAGACTGCTCGCTCGCCCCGCATTCAACGCGATCGACTGACCGTATCGAACTCATGCCATGTCCGGCAATACGCTAGGAAAACTGTTTTGCGTCACCTCGTTCGGCGAATCGCACGGGCCGGCGCTGGGCTGTGTGATCGACGGCTGCCCTCCGGACCTCGCACTGTCCGAAGCCGACATCCAGCCCGAACTGGACCGCCGCCGGCCGGGAACCTCGCGCCACGTCACCCAGCGACGCGAGCCCGATCGGGTGGAGATCCTGTCCGGGGTATTCGAGGGTCGCACCACCGGCACACCGATCGCCCTGCTGATTCGCAACGAGGACGCGCGCAGCCGCGACTATGACGCGATCGCGCGCAGCTTTCGCCCGGGCCATGCGGACTATGCGTATCTGCACAAGTATGGCCGGCGCGACCCCCGTGGTGGCGGCCGCTCGTCCGCGCGTGAAACCGTGGTGCGCGTCGCCGCCGGCGCCATCGCGAAGAAATGGCTGCACGAACGCCATGGCGTCGTGGTTCGCGGCCACATGAGCCGGCTCGGGCCGATATCGGTTCCGTTCAGTGACGGATCGGTCGTGGACAGCAATCCGTTTTTCGCCGCCGACATGGCGATCGTGCCGGAACTCGAACGGTTCATGGACGCATTGCGCAAGTCCGGGGATTCCATCGGCGCGCAGATCACGGTTATCGCCTCGGGTGTTCCACCGGGCTGGGGCGAACCCGTGTTCGACCGTCTGGATGCCGACATCGCCCATGCGATGATGGGCATCAATGCCGTCAAGGGCGTCGAGATCGGCGACGGCTTCGCGGTCGTGGCGCAGCGCGGCACCGAACATGGCGACGAGATGAGTCCGGACGGCTTTCTGTCCAACCACGCCGGCGGCATTCTGGGCGGCATTTCGTCGGGACAGGACATCGTCGTCAATATCGCCGTGAAACCGACCTCCAGCATCCGCCTCGATCGCCGCAGCGTCGACCTCGACGGCCAGCCGACGATCGTCAGCACACATGGGCGTCACGACCCCTGTGTCGGACTGCGCGCAACGCCAATCGCCGAAGCGATGCTGGCGCTGGTGCTGATCGACCATGCGCTGCGCCAGCGCGCCCAGTGTGGCGATGTCGGCGCCAGCGCACCGCGTCTCGCGAACCAGGCGCCGCGGACCGGCGATACGGACCGGTGACGCGGACCTGGCCTAGAGGAGCCGCGCGACCACTCCCGGCAACCGAGGCCTAGCTCACGCCTCCGGCTCTTCGCGCTTGGGGCAGCCCTCCGGACGTCCCGCAGGCGGCAACGGGCAGCGGTTGATCTCTTCCGAGTTCCGCTGGAAGAAACAGGTCAGCGCACTGGAGATCGCCGCCAAGGCCCAGAAGCAGAAAAACCCCAGCGAATAGGTCGCCAAAGGCGACCAATGCACGGGCTCGCCGAACAGGTAGAGCTCCTGCGGATCGACCAGCGTGAAGAACACGCCGACGCCGATTCCGCCGACGATGAACGAAGGCCAAAGCACCCAGATTGCGCGCATGCGTCGTCTCCTCCATGGTCCGACCGGGCAGCCCGCGGGATCGGGCGGCACGCTACGGTCTGATGGTTGCCACCGTCAGCACGTCCTTATCAGGAACGATGATGGTACCGGACAGTCTCCAGGTCCCTGCAGGATCTTCTATGTCGAGTTGCCAATGCCCGGCCGGCAGGGGGGTCGGCTGCACAGCGTAGTCATCGCCGACCCGCGTCGCCGACAGTAGTCGGTCCATGCCGGCACGGGTCGGATGCCGCAGATTCAATTCCAGCCTGGCGGGAAGGGCGACCCCTGCGCGCAGCCGCACGACGACCTCACCGGCGCGCAGCCGGATCTCGGCTTCGAGCCCCAGCGCGCGCGCGCGCTCGATACGTGCCAGATCCTTGTTGATATTCAGCCCGCGCTTGTAATAGTCGCTCGCCACGACTCCGTCATCGCTCGCGACCGCGAGCCAGATCGTGATCGCGCCGGCGACGATCACCGCCGCCGGACCGGCCATCAGCAACCAGGGCCAGGGCTGCAGGTACCACGGAGATGAATCGGTCGTCGCCACTTCAAGCCGCCTTCATCGGATGACCAGAAAACTGGCCTTCTCGCGTACCACGACGCGCTGGTCATCCTCGGCCCGGACCACGAACCATATCGTGTTCGCACCGCTACGGCCCGCGCCGCGTGGTGCGCGCACGCGCACGGCGACTTGATGACTTCCTGCCGGGCCGACCTCGATCAAGGGCTCGCTCGCTATCGAAATTTCCTGCATGCCCTCGACGCTGACCCGATAGCGACGCGCGGCCTCGGTGGTGTTCATGACCTGTAGCCTGAATACATTCTCGATCTGCTCGTTCTCGACCTCGCGCGCCAGGGCCGCGCGGTCGCGCATGACGTTCACCTTGAGCGGCACGCGTACGGCAAGCCCCCACATCAGGGCGACAACGATGGCCGTGAGGAAGACCGTATAGACAATCACCCTCGGCCGTGCGATGTGCCTGAGGATATCCGCCCGCCCCCAGTGCGAACGCAGCGCGTTCTCGGTAGAGTATCGGATCAGGCCGCGCGCATATCCCATCTTGTCCATGACCTGATCGCAGGCGTCGATGCAGGCCGCACAACCTATGCATTCGTACTGAAGTCCGTTCCGGATGTCGATCCCGGTCGGGCACACCTGCACACAGATTTCACAATCGACGCAATCACCGAGGCCCGCGGCGCGATGGTCGGTCTTGCGGCCACGCGCGCCGCGCGGATCGCCGCGCTCGCGATCATAGGTAATGACGAGCGTGTCCGGATCGAACATCACGCCCTGAAAGCGGGCGTAGGGGCACATGTACTTGCACACCTGCTCGCGCATGAACCCGGCGTTGCCGTAGGTGGCGAAGCCGTAAAACAGTATCCAGAACGTTTCCCAGGGTCCGAGGCTCGCGGACACCACCTCGGCCGCCAGCTCGCGAATGGGCGTGAAATAGCCGACGAAGGTGAACCCGGTCCACAATGCCATCGCGATCCAGATCGTGTGCTTCGCCGTCTTCAACCCCAGCTTGTGGGCCGATATGGGGGCACCGTCCAGCTTCATGCGCTTCGCCCGATCGCCTTCGACCAGACGCTCGACCCACAGAAACATCTCGGTATAGACCGTCTGTGGACAGGCGTAGCCGCACCAGAGCCGGCCGGCGACGGTCGTAAACAGGAACAGCGACAGCGCCGAGATGATCAGGATGATCGCCAGATAGAACACATCCTGAGGCCAGAATACCCAGCCGAAGATATAGAACTTGCGGTGAACGAGGTCGAACAGCACCGCCTGGCGGTCGTTCCACGGCAGCCAGCACAAGCCGTAGAATATGAGCTGAGTCAGCCACACGAAAGCCCAGCGCCAGGCAGCGAAGGTCCCGTGGACTGCACGCGGGTAGATCTTCTTGCGGACCTCGTAAAGAGCCTGCTCGACCTCCTGGATCGGGATGACCTTGGCGGCGCCGGATGGTGTTCGTTCAGCGCTCAAGCTTTCCCCTTCTTGGCGAACGACACGCGGCGCGGCCCGGGAACCGGCTGCTGCAGAACCCGGTCCGCATCCACGACAACCACTCACTTGGCCGCAGACTGGGACATCGACAATCCATAAACATAGGCCGCCAGCAGATGCACCTTGTCATCGCCCAGAAACTCCTTGTGGGCCGGCATCTTGTTGTTGCGCCCCTTCATCACGCCTTCGATGATGGTCGCCTCGGCACTCCCGTACAGCCAGACCTTGTCGGTCAGATTCGGCGCGCCGATCGCGATGTTGCCCTTTCCGTCCGGTCCATGGCAGGCCGCACAGTTGGCCTGGAACATGTCCTTGCCGCGCGCGACCCGGGCGTTGTCGGCCGTGAGCCCGGACAGCGAGCGCACGTAGTGAGCGACGTCTTTTGCACCCTCGGCGCCCAGGTGCGCCATGGGCGGCATGACTCCGTTCCGCCCTTCTGCAATCGAGGCCTTGACATGGTCGGGCGCACCGCCGTAGAGCCAGTCCTGGTCCGTAAGATTCGGAAAGCCCTTTGCGCCGCGCGCATCGGCGCCGTGACATTGCGCGCAGTAGGTCAGAAACAGCCGCTCGCCCATCGCGCGCGCCTCGGGATCGGCGGCGACCAGCTTGACATCCTGCCCCTGGTAACGCGTGAAAATCGGCCCGTACTCGGCCTTGGCCTTGTCCATTTCGGCTTCGTACTGAACCTTCGATGACCAACCGAATTGACCCTGAAAGGCACCCAGGCCAGGATAGACGACCAGATAAACCACGGCGAAAACCAGCGTGATGTAGAACAAGCCGCTCCACCAGCGCGGCAAGGGATTGTTCCACTCGCGCAGCGACTCATCCCAGACATGCTCGCCCAGCTCGACCGCACCGGGGCGCTTGCTGTTCATCTTGAGCAATACTGCACAGGCAACGATCGACACCACCGTGATGACAGCGATGTAGATGCTCCAGAATCCGTTTTCGAAATCGGCCATTTTTCTCTCCGTTACTCGCCGTCAGTCTTCAAGGAAGGGCAGGCGTGCCGCCTCGTCGAAGCCCTTGCGCGCCCCACGGCTGTATGCCCAGACGACGATTGCCACGAAACTGGCAAACGCCGCCACGGTGACCAGTGTGCGCAGCGTATCGATATCCATGGAGTCCTCCGCGCTTAACGTACGGTTTTGATCGCCGTGCCCAAACCCTGCAGGTAGGCCACCAGCGCGTCCAACTCCGTCACACCCTCGAGCGCCTTCGGTGCCGCTTCGATATCCTGATCGGAATACGGCACACCGGCGAGCTTCAGCGCTCGCATGCGGGCACGGACATCGACCCCGCCCACTGGTCTGTCCAGCCAGCGATACGCGGGCATGTTCGACTCCGGTACGACGTCGCGCGGATTGAGCAAGTGAATGCGGTGCCAGTCATCCGAATAGCGGCCCCCGACCCGCGCCAGATCGGGCCCCGTACGCTTGGAGCCCCACTGGAACGGGTGGTCATAAACGAACTCGCCGGCCACTGAATAATGTCCGTAGCGCTCGGTCTCCGCGCGAAACGGCCGAATCATCTGTGAATGGCAGTTGTAGCAGCCCTCGCGCAGATAGATGTCACGTCCGACCAGCCTCACCGGCTCATAGGGTTTCACCCCGGTGACCGGCTGGGTGGTGGACTTCTGGAAGAACAGTGGAACGATCTCGACCAGCCCCCCCACGGACACCACCAGGATGCACAGGACGATGAGCCAGGCCACATTGCGTTCGATGAACTCGTGTCCCGATTGCGCCATGATCTATTCTCCTTATGGCTATTGCGTCAGGCGTGCGCGGTCGCCGGAGCGATCACCGGCGCATCGTAGGCCTTCTTGCCCGCTACCGTCTTGAAGACGTTGTAGGCCATGATCAGCATCCCTGTCAGATACAGCGTGCCGCCCAGCAGGCGGATGCTCCAGTATGGATAAGTGTCCTTGACGCTCTCTACGAAACTGTAGGTCAGGGTGCCATCCACGTTGGTCGCACGCCACATCAGCCCCTGCATCACGCCGGCAATCCACAGCGAAGCGATATAGAGGACGATGCCCACCGTCGCGATCCAGAAGTGCGCCGTGATCAAGCCCTTGCTGTACATCTGCTTCTCGCCGAACAGGCGCGGGATCAGGAAGTAAATGGCACCGATCGAAATCATCCCGACCCAGCCCAGCGCGCCCGAGTGCACGTGACCGATGGTCCAGTCGGTGTAGTGCGACAGCGCATTGACCGTCTTGATCGACATCATCGGCCCTTCGAAGGTCGACATGCCGTAAAACGACAGTGCCGTGATCATGAACTTGAGGATGGGATCGTCGCGCAGCTTGTGCCACGCGCCGGACAAGGTCATGATGCCGTTGATCATGCCACCCCAGGACGGCGCCAGCAGGATCAGCGAGAACAGCATGCCAATGGACTGCGCCCAGTCCGGCAACGCCGTGTAGTGCAGGTGGTGAGGGCCGGCCCACATATAGGTGAACACCAGTGCCCAGAAGTGCACCACCGA
Source organism: Rhodocyclaceae bacterium (assembly GCA_022072095.1). GTDB lineage: Bacteria > Pseudomonadota > Gammaproteobacteria > Burkholderiales > Rhodocyclaceae > JAJVIJ01. The sequence continues at coordinate 18,123 of JAJVIJ010000045.1, read as the reverse complement.
CAGCCGGTACGAGTAGATCGGTCGTTCGGCCTGCATCGGCACGAAGTAATACATGATGCCCAGAAAGCCCGCCGTCAGGAAAAAACCGACCGCGTTGTGCCCGTACCACCACTGCACCATCGCATCCTGGACACCGGCATAGAGCGAATAGGATTTCCACAGCCCGGCGGGGATCTCGGCGCTATTGACCAGATGCAGAATCGCGACGGTCAGAATGAAGCCCCCGTAGAACCAGTTGGCCACGTAGATGTGCGGCGTCCGGCGCGTAGCCAAGGTACCGAAAAACACGACTGCATAGGCCACCCAGACCAGCGTGATCAGGATGTCGATCGGCCACTCCAGCTCGGCGTACTCCTTGCCCGACGTGATGCCGAGTGGCAGGGTGACCGCAGCAAGCACGATGACCGCCTGCCAGCCCCAAAACGTGAAGCTCGCCAGGCCGGGCAGAAACAGCCGCACGTGACAGGTCCGCTGCACCACGTAATACGACGTCGCGAACAGCGCGCAGCCGCCGAAGGCAAAGATGACCGCATTGGTGTGCAGCGGTCGCAGACGACCGTAGGACAGCCATTCCGCCAGATTGAGCTCGGGCCAGATCAGCTGTGCGGCGATGAATACCCCCACCAGCATGCCGACGATCCCCCAGACGACCGTCATGATGGCGAACTGGCGTACCACCTTGTAACTGTACGTCGAACTTGCTGTCATCGCTATTTCCCCCTGAAACCGGAATCCATCCCGTCACGCCGTATGGCAAGCGCCCGTGCCACAACCGTCTGCGACAGTTTGACGCACTTTGGGGCTGCTCGCCAAGTGGGATGTCGCCTCTCCAAAAAAAGGGGGTGCGGAGACCGCACCCCAACCCCAACAGAGAGACAACGCTTAAAACCGGTAGCCGATACCGATGCCGATGGCCAGTGGGTCGAGCTTGACGCGACTCACTTTCGTACCGTTGATCTTGACATCGCTATCGATGTAGATTTTCTTGACGTCGAAATTGAGGAAGACGTTATTTGCGATCTTGTAATCGAAGCCCGCCTGCAGGGCTCCGCCCACGCTGTCCTGATCGAGCTCGAGATTGACGCCCGCGATGGTGGAGCGCAGATTGACATCGCTGATGTCGGTGTAATTGATCCCGGCACCGACGTAAGGGCGGAAATTGCTGTCCGGCATGAAGTGATACTGCAAGGTCAGCGTCGGCGGCAGATGCTTGAACGACCCAATGCCCTGCGCCAGCGGACCGGCGGAAATGTTGACGTTGTGCTTTTGCGGATAGGTAAGGATCAGCTCCGCGGCGATGTTCTTCGTGAAGAAATAGCTGATATCCACCTCGGGAATCACCTTGTCCTCGACGCGGATGGCATCACTGGGAAGCACGGCGGGCGTCAGGATGCCGGTGCCGGCGTCTGAACTGTTTTTCATATCCAGATTAACGGCGCGCACCCGAACCATCCAGTTGCCCTCCTGGGCGCTGGCTAGCGAGCTATAACCAAACCCTGCACCAAGCCCGGCGATCAACAACGCGCACAGACTCCGACTCGACCTGCTCTGACTCGACTTGCTCACTTTTTCCCCCTGAATCACTTATCAACCGAGGTCGAGTTTGCGCTGACAGGCAGGCCGCATAGTTGACCTGGGTCAAGAAATGCACTGCGATGCAACACAAGTTCGCCTTGACACGACGGCGACATAGTATGGGCAGGTGCCGATGGGCTCGTCGCGGTTCGGCAGACATCACCTCGACAGGAGGAGAGGGCTCGTGCTCGCCCTGAACACGGCAACACCGCATGAGCGCAGTGGCGGTGTGGCGGTGTGGCGGTGTGGCGGTGTGGCGGTGTGGCGGTGTGGCGGTGTGGCGGTGTGGCGGTGTGGCGGGCAAAGTGTCGAGACGAGGGGCGGCAAAGCCTCGCCGCCCCTCGGTCGGCGTTCAGCTCGCGCCGATTTTCGACTTCAGCTCCGACACCGTTTCCGGATTGACCAGTGCGGACAGATCGCCCGGGCTGTTGCCCAGAAAAACCGAGCGGATGACACGCCGCATGATTTTCATGTTGCGGGTCTTGGGAAGATCGCTGACGAACACGATCTCTTTGGGACGATACGAAGTGCCCATCCCCTTGACCACGGCATCGGACAGCACGCGCTCGACGCCGGTATCGGCGGCGACGCCGGGCATGGTCACGCACACGCAGACAATCGCAGAACCCTTGACGGCATCCGGCACACCGATGACGGCAACTTCGGATACCTTGCCGGTCTCCATCAACAGCCCTTCGATCTCCGACGGCCCGGTACGCTTGCCGGAAACCTTGATGGTGTCATCCGAGCGACCAAGTATGTAGTACAGCCCGTCCTCGTCGCGCATCGCGAAGTCACCATGCACCCAAAGACCGGGCAGCGTGTTCCAGTAGCTGTCGAGATAGCGCGCATCGTCCCGCCACAGGCTCTTGGTCATGCCGATGCTCGCCTGACGCAACACCAGCTCGCCAACCTGACCCGCGGGCACCGGCTGGCCATTTTCGTCCACGATATCCGCGCCGACTCCCGGGGTCGGGCCGGCAAAGGAACTCGGCTTCATGGGGTGATGCGGCGTACTGACGAAATTGCAGCCACCGACCTCGGTACCGCCGACCACGTTCATGATCGGGATCTTTTCCTTGCAGACGTTCTTGAAGAACCACAGCCAGGGCGTTTCGGTCCATGCCTCCCCGCCGGAGCAGGTCATGCGCAGCGACGACAAATCGTAGTTCTTGATCTCTTCACCGTAACGCATCAGGCCGCGGATCAGCGTCGGCGCGACGCCGACATAAGTAACACGATGGTTCTGGATCAAGCGCCAGAACCGACCCGTATCGGGAAAGTCCGGCGTCCCTTCCGCCACCAGCAGGCTGCCACCGAAGGTGCTCGGCACGCAGGCGCACATGGCCCCGACCATCCAGCCCATGTCGCTCATGAAGAAAAAGCGGTCGGTGGGCTTGAAGTCACAGAATATGTGCATGTCACGGGTCACCATCGACCCCTGGAAGCTGACATGCGTCCACACGCAGCCTTTCGGCTTGCCTGTAGTGCCCGAGGTATACAGCAGGACGGCCGGCGCCTCGGCCTCCATCTCTTCGGTCGCCATGTCGGGCGACCGATCGCGTACCAGGTCGTGCCACCACTGGTCGCGGCCTGCCTGCATCGCCACCGGCAGCTTGTCGCCCATGCGACGTACGACGACCACATGTCGCACACTTGCCGCCTCTTTCAGCGCTTCGTCCAGAACGGGCTTCATTGCACCGGGGCTGCCACGCCGCCAGGTACCGTCCGCGGTGATGACCACCTTGGCTTCGCCATCATTCAGGCGGGTGACCAGCGGCACCGGACCAAATCCCGAAAACAAGGGCATGACGATCGCGCCGATCTTCTGGATCGCGAAGAAAGCCGCGAAGGTTTCCGGAAGATTCGGCATGTACAGCGCGACGACATCGCCCCGGCCAACGCCAAGCGCCTTGAGACCGCCGGCGAGGCGCGAGATCTCTGCGTGGAATTGCGCATAGGTGTAAGACTGCTGCTCGGTCGGGTCCTCGCCTTCCCAGACCAGGTAGGGCTGATCCCAGACAGGCGTGCCGCGATGCCTGTCGATGCAGTTCAGCACCACGTTCGTTGTGCCGCCCACACACCAGCGCGCCCACGGCTGGCCGCGCGACACATCGAGCATCTGCGTATAGGGTTTATAGAAACGGAAATCGGCAAACTTGAAGACCTCTTCCATGAACCAGGCCGGCCGGGCATCGGCTTCCTTCTGCAGGGCTTCGAAGCTCGGCAGCTTCACCTGCTTCAGAAATGCGGTCAGGTTGGACTGGGCGATGATTTCGGGAGTGGGCTCCCAATAGAATCTCTGTTGAGCGGTCATGGCATACCTCGCGGGAACGCGCGGGCAGATGAAGGAAGCGGGTGGCGACGATGGCCACCCGCCGTTGGATCACAGCGGTTTGAAAAACGGCAGCGTGATGTCGTCCGCCGCCTTCCGACAGACCAACTGCACGGGCATGTCGAAGGCCACTTTCTCCGGGTCACAATCCACCATCGAACTGATCATGCGCGGCCCCTCGTCGAGCTGGACCAAGACCACGGCATAGGGGGTATCGCCCTTGAATGCGGGGCCGGGAGCGCGATAGACGACACTGAACGAATACACCTTGCCGCGCCCCGAGGCCGGGCGATGCTCCAGATCCTCGGCCCCGCACTGGCGGCAGTAGCCCTGCTGGTAATACTGGATGTGCCCGCACTTGCGGCAATGCTGTAGCAGCAGTTTGCCTTCCGTGTGCAAACCCTTCCAGAAGGCCGCCGAATCGCCGTCCGGAGTCGGCAACGGCTTTTTCATCGCTTCTTCCATGGAAATCATAGTGTGTTCTCCGTACCCAGGATCGTCGTTGCGGCCGTAGCGAAACCGGCGCCGAGGTTATGGACCAGACCGAGCTCCGCGCCCGCGACCTGACGTTGGCCGCACTCCCCGCGCAACTGGCTGATCACTTCATGGAAATGGAACAAGGCACCAGGGATGCCGGGATGCGCGAAGGAGAGCAGGCCACCGTTGGTGTTGCACGGCACGGCGCCCCCATAGGTCATGCCACCATCCTGAACGAAGCGGCCGCCCTCGCCTTTCGGACAAAAGCCGAGGTCCTCGAGCACCATGATCACGGTACCGGTGAAGCAATCGTAAACGCCGGCAACATCGATGTCCTTGGGCCCGTAACCCGCCATGTCATAGGCAAGCTTGCTCGACTGCACGGCGCCGGTCGTCGTCACCGACGGCATCAGAAAGATGTGCTCGTGCGTATAGCACTCGCCCCCGCCCATGATGTAGATCGGCTTCTTGATGCCGAGACTTTTCGCACGCTCGGCCGAGGTCACGATGAACGCCGCGCCGCCGTCGGAAATCAGCGAGCAATCGAGCTTGTGATAGGGCGTCGTCACCAGCCCTGAATTGAGCACGTCCTCGACGGTGATGGGCTTGGTCATCTGCGCACCCGGCGTGCGCAACGCGTGATTCCGCTGGGTAACCGCCACCATCGCGAGTTGCTCGGCGGTGGTGCCATAGTCCTTCATGTGGCGGTGCGCGGTCATCGCGAAGGTATTCGAAACCGGGATACCGAAAGGCATTTCGTATTGCTGATCGCGACTTTCGGTCATCGAGCGCAGGGCCATATCCGGCGTCATGCCGGTCAGCAGGCTGTCACCTCCGGCAATCAGCACCGTTTCAGCGAGGCCGCCATTGACCGCCGCCGCAGCGATGTTGAACATCGTCGCGGCGGTCGCGCCCGACACCTGCAAGGTGTTCGAGAACGTCGGTCGTATCCCCATGTATTCACTTAACGCAACACTGAATCGATGAAAAGGCGCGGCAAACGCATGCCCGCACAGTACGCCATCGACCTGGTCACGCCCGATGCCTGCGTCGGCCAACGCCTTGTTTGCAGCGTTCGCGGCCAGCCAGAGCGGGCTCTTGCCCGGGACCTGGCCCACCGGCGACATGCCGATGCCGATGACGGCGGCCTTGCCGCGTATCGTCTCCTTGCTCTTACTGGACATTATCGAGCTCCCTCGAATGTGGAGTGGGATGAAAATCGGGCTCGGCAAATGCTCCATGCAAGCGCCGACACCGATTGCGATTATAATCCGGGAGCTCGCTCAGTCCGGACAAAGACGCAGCATCGCCCGGTCCCCGAACCCCTTCAGGCGGCCGGGGCGGGCGGCCGGAGCGGCTTCCGATACTTCAATAGAGCCCCCCTTGCCCGGGCGCGGCAAGCGGCTGCGGCGCGCTTTGCGCGGGGCGATCAGGAGACCTCATGAACGACGCCGTTTTGTATCGCAAGGAAGGCCTGGTCGGGGAAATCACGCTGAACCGTCCGGACAATCGCAACGCGATGAATCCCGAAACCCTGGGAGCGTTCCAGCGGGTCATCGACCAGGTCATCGCCGACCGTGAATTGCGCTGCCTGATCATCACCGGATCCGGCAGCAATTTTTGCTCGGGCGCCGACTTCCACTCCCAGATCCTCAGCAATGAAGGCAGCCCGCTGCCGCACGAACGGTCGTTCGCGATCTACAAGCCTTTTCTGGACATACTGAAGGTCGAGGTGCCGGTCGTCGGTGCGCTGAACGGCCATGCGATCGGCGGCGGCCTGGGCCTGGCGCTGGTCTGCGACCTGCGCATAGCCAATCGCGACGCGCGTTACGGCGCCAACTTCGTCCGTCTCGGCCTGCACTCCGGCATGTCGATCAGCTATTTCCTGCCGCGCGTCGTGGGGCTGCCCAAGGCAGCGGAACTGCTGCTCACCGGCCGCATCATTTCGGGCGCCGAAGCGGCCGAAATCGGCCTCGCGAACCATGCCGTCGCCGCGGACGAGGTCCTACCGCGCGCGCGGGATCTGGCGGCCGAAATCGCGGCCTGCGCACCGGCCGCGGTGCGCATGGTCAAGCGCTCGCTCTATCGCCATGTCGATTGGGATCCGAAGAGCGCCGGCGAGTGGGAAGCGCACTGTCAGTCAAGAACGATCGAAATGGAAGATGCCAAGGAGGGAATCGCCGCCCTCCTGGAGAAGCGCGCACCCCGTTTCCGGGGTGTTTGACACCACACCCGAGGAGCACACCATGGCCAACGACGACATCCTGCTGTACGAAAAGAAAGACTACATCGCGACCGTTACCCTCAATCGCCCCGAGAGTCGCAATGCACTCTCGGTCGGGCTGATCAATCGCCTGCACGAGGTCTGGCATACCGTCGATGACGACAGTGACGTGCGTGTCATCATCCTGACCGGCGCCCAATGCGGCACCTTCAGCGCCGGCATGGACCTCAAGGAAGCGGCGCGAATCCGCAAGGAAGAAGGCGTCGACGTGCTGAGCAAGATCAAGGACCCGTTCCACGACTGCATGCGCGAGGTCAAGAAGCCGATCATCGCCGCGATGAACGGCGACCTGCCTGCGGGCGGCATGATGTTGAGCCTGAATTCCGATCTCCGCGTCGGTCTCAGGGGCACGCGCGCCGCGATCACGGAGTCACAGCGCGGCCGCGGATCGCCCTGGGCAGTGCCGCTGTTGTGGCAGATGCCACAGTCGGTCATCATGGACCTGGTGCTGACCGGCGACTGGATGCCGATCGAGCGTCTCTACGACGTCGGCTGGGTCAACTACCTCGAAGACACCCCCGAGGCCGTGCAGGCGCGCGCCAGAAAGCTTGCCGAGCGCATTCGCGACAACGCCCCGCTGTCGGTCATGGCCGGAAAGGAGAGCCTGATCCGTGCGCTGTCCCTGGGCTGTGAGGCCGGGCTCGTCGACGCGAAGCGACTGTACAAGCACGTGTATGCCAGCGAGGATGCGATCGAAGGGCCGCGCGCCTTCGCCGAGAAACGCAAGCCGGTCTGGAAGGGCCGCTGATCGCAGAGGGGATGCGCGTGTCGGAGAACAACAAGCCCGCTTTCGGTCTGACCGACGAGGCGCTGTCGGCGATGCCGACCGTCTATCGATCGGACCTGTTCGCCGGTCAGACAGTGCTGGTCTCGGGCGCCGGCAGCGGCATCGGCAAGGCGATCGCTTTCCTGTTCGCGCGCCTGGGCGCGAAGCTCGCCATCTGTGGCCGTGATCCGGAGAAGCTCGAGCAGACGGCCGCCTGGCTGCGCAAGCTCGGCAGCCCGGACGTCTACGTCCGGCCGATGACGATCCGCGACCCGGAGCAGGTCGATGCGCTGATGGATGCCGTCTGGGCCCATTTCGGCAAACTCGATATCTTGGTCAACAACGCCGGCGGCCAATACCCGCAGGCGGCGATCGATTTCACCGTGAAGGGGTGGAACGCGGTCATCGACACCAATGTGAACGGCTCGTGGTACATGATGCAGAGTGCCGCACGCCACTGGCGCGATCACGGCCAGCCCGGGAGCATCGTCAATATCGTCGCGGTCTTCGAGCGCGGCCTGCCCGGCATCGCGCATACCTGTGCCGCCCGGGCAGCCGTGACCTATGCGTCGAAAACGGTCGCGGTCGAGTGGGCCCCGTATCGCATACGCGTCAATTGTGTCGCACCGGGCACGATCGAGAGCACCGGCTTCCGCCAGTACCCGCCGGAGGCCGTGAAAAACTTCAAGAACTCCAACCCGATGAAACGCACCGGCGATGTCCAGGATATCGCCGAGGCGGTGGTCTATCTGGCCGGTCCGTCCGGGAAATTCATCACCGGGGAATTGTTGCTCGTCGATGGCGGCGGCGTCTTGTGGGGCGACGCCTGGCCCACCGGCAAGCCCGACTATTTCAAGGTATGAGCATGACGAAGCCGCAGTTCGGCCTGGATGACGACGCGCTCGCCGGGCAGCCGACCGTCTACCGTCCCGGGCTGTTCGCCGACCGGGTGGTGTTGATCTCGGGCGCCGGCAGCGGCATCGGCAAAGCGATCGCGTTCCTGTTCGCGCGCCTGGGCGCGAAGCTCGCGATCTGCGGCCGCGACCTGGAGAAACTCCAGGCCACGGCCCCAAGGCTGCGCGAACTCGGCAGCCCGGACGTGTTCGTCCAGTCGATGACGATCCGCGATCCGGAGCAGGTCGATGCGCTGATGGATGCCGTCTGGACGCATTTCGGGCAGCTCGATGTGCTCGTGAACAACGCCGGCGGCCAATTTCCGAAGGCTGCCATCGAATTGTCCGGAAACGGCTGGCGCGCCGTGGTCGACACAAACCTGAACGGCACCTGGTACATGATGCAGGCGGCAGCGAAGCGCTGGCGCGACCATGGCCAGCCTGGCAACATCGTCAACATCGTATTGCCGATCGACCGCGGCACACCGGGAGCCGCCCATACCGGCGCCGCGCGCGCGGGCGTGATCTATCTCGCCAAGACCGTCGCGGTCGAATGGGCGCCGTACGATATCCGTGTCAACTGCGTCGCGCCGGGCACCATAGAGAGCAGCGGTTTCCAGTATTACCCACCCGCGGCGGTCGAACGTTTCCGCTACTCGAACCCAATGAAGCGCACCGGCAGCGTGCACGATATCGCCGAAGCCGTGGTTTATCTGGCGGCGCCATCGGGCAAGTTTGTCAACGGCGAAACGCTGATCGTCGATGGTGGTTCGGTGTTGTGGGGTGACCTGTGGGTCACCGAAAAACCCGATTATTTCAAGGTGTGAACATGACAAAACCGCAGTTCGGTCTGGACGACGACGCGCTCGCCGGGCAACCGACCGTCTACCGTCCCGGGCTGTTCGCCGACCGGGTGGTGTTGGTCTCGGGCGCGGGCAGCGGCATTGGCAAGGCGATCGCCTTCCTGTTCGCGCGCCTGGGCGCGAAGCTCGCGATCTGCGGCCGCGACCCGGAGAAACTCCAGGCGACGGCCCCGAAACTGCGCGAACTTGGCAGTCCGGACGTGTTCGTCCAGTCGATGACGATCCGCGATCCGGAGCAGGTCGATGCGCTGATGGATGCCGTCTGGGCGCACTTCGGGCAGCTCGATGTGCTCGTGAACAACGCCGGCGGCCAGTTTCCGCAGGCTGCCATCGACTACAGCGTCAAGGGCTGGAACGCGGTCGTCGATACCAACCTGAATGGTTCCTGGTACATGATGCAAGCGGCAGCGAAACGCTGGCGCGACCATGGCCAACCCGGCAACATCGTCAATATCGTCGCCACCTTCCAGCGCGGCATGCCCGGTGTCGGTCATACCGGCGCGGCGCGGGCCGCCGTCACTTACCTGTCGAAAACCGTCGCGGTCGAATGGGCGCCATACAGGATTCGCGTCAATTGCGTCGCGCCGGGTGCCATCGAAAGCACGGGATTCCGTGTCTACCCGCCCGAGGCCGTCAAGACCTTCGGCCAGGCCAATCCGATGAAGCGCACCGGCAGCGTGCACGACATCGCCGAAGCCGTGGTCTATGTCGCCGCACCATCGGGCAAGTTCATCACGGGTCAGTTGCTCACGGTCGATGGCGGTGGCGTCCTGTGGGGCGATGTCTGGCCGACCGGCAAACCCGACTATTTCAAGGTGTGATCATGAACCCGAAACCGAAACCCAAATTCGGCCCCGCCGACGAGGCCCTGGCCACGATGCCGACCGTATTCCGGGACGACCTGTTCGCCGACAAGGTGGTGATCGTCTCGGGTGCCGGCAGCGGTATCGGCAAGGCGATCGCGTTCCTGTTCGCACGCCTGGGCGCGAAGCTGGCGATCTGCGGCCGCAAGCCGGAGAAACTCGAAGACTGCGCAGAGAAACTGGCTGTGCTCTCAGGGCGCGAGGTGTTCTGGCACCCGATGACCATTCGCGATCCGGCGGACGTCGATGCGTTCCTGTCCAAGGTCTGGGACCGGTTCGGTACCGTCGATGTTTTGGTCAACAACGCTGGCGGGCAGTTTGCCGCGCTCGCGATCGACTTCACGGTCAAGGGCTGGAACGCGGTCATCGACACCAACCTGAACGGCTCCTGGTACATGATGCAGGGCGCTGCGAAACGTTGGGTCGCGCAGAGCAGACCCGGCTGCATCATCACGATCACGGCGGCGGTCGATCGCGGTCTGACCGGCATGGCGCACACCACCGCCTCGCGCGCGGGCGTGAACTTCCTGTCGAAAACGCTGGCCGTAGAATGGGCGCCCTACAACATCCGCGTCAATTGCGTGGCGCCGGGCGCCATCGAGAGCACCGGTTTTCATAATTACAAGGAAGAACACGTCCCCAGCTTCTCCAAGTGCAACCCGATGCTGCACACCGGCGACGTCCAGGACATCGCCGAAGCCGTGGTCTATCTCGCCGCGCCATCCGGCAAGTTCGTCACCGGAGAAGTGCTGAATGTGGAAGGCGGCATGATGCTTTGGGGCGAGTTCTGGCCCAGTGGCAAGCCTGAATACTTCAACGTCTGAGCAGACCACGATGAACACCGCGGCGTTCAACCACGGGCCATTCCAGGATCTGGTCGGTTACGAGATCGTGGAATTGCCCGATGCTGCCATCGCGGTACGTCTGCCTATCCGCAACGATCATCTGAACCTGCATGGCGTGCTGCACGGGGGCGTGCTGCTGACGCTGCTCGATGCGGTCGGCGGCCGGGTGCTGAAAGCCACCTCGGATCGCATCGAGTCGGTGGTCACCATCAGCATGTCGACCGATTTCGTACAACCCATCGGTGCCGGCGTACTGTATGCCACGGCGAGTGCCGACAAGATCGGCAAGACCATCGGCTATGTGTCGATGCGCGTCACCGCCGATGCCCCCGACGGCGATGTCGTCGCCCGTGCGCACGGTTCCTATCGCGTGTTCGCAAAGTCGCTGACGCGCGCGCCCACCGGGGCAATCTGACGAGATTCCCGAAATACAAACGAGGAGACATCGATGACCCAAGCCCAACGCACGGTTCAGCCCAAACCGGCCGCGACCGTCATTCTGGCGCGCAATGCCGAATCCGGCATCGAGATATTCATGATGCAGCGTAGCCTCGACTCGGATTTCGTCGGCGGCGCCTTTGTCTTCCCTGGTGGCGGTGTAGACCGTGGCGACCGCGACCTGTACGCGCTGTGCGTGGGCATGACCGATGCCGATGCCAGCCGACGTCTGAAGGTCGAGGTCGACGGGCTCGCCTACTTTGTCGCCGCGGTGCGCGAATGCTTCGAGGAAGCCGGGCTGCTGCTCGCCTATGAACCATCGGGAGAATTGTTGTCGCTGGCCGACCCCGACAAGGCGGCGCGCTTCGACGCCTACCGGAGTGCGCTGAACCGTTCCGAGATCGGCCTCGCGGAAATTTGCCAGCGCGAAGGGCTGCGGCTCGCCGTCGACCGCATGGCCTACTACGCCCATTGGATCACACCCGAGGGCTCGCACAAGCGCTTCGATACGCGCTTCTTCGTCGCGGAAGCGCCCGCGGACCAGCACGGCGTCCATGACGACGCCGAAACGGTGGACCATGCCTGGCTGAACCCGCAGGATGCCGTGCGCCATGCCCAGAGCGGCCACTACAAGATCATTTTCCCGACGCTGTCCAACATCCGCCCGCTGGTCGAGTTCTCCAATACCGCGGCCTTGATGGCGTTCGCCTGCGCGGAGCGCGACATCCCCGCCATCCTGCCACGGCGCGTGCGCTTTCCGGACGGGACGGTGGGTCCGGTGCTTCCCGGGCAGCCCGGCTACGACACGCTGCCCGGCCCGGACGCGTGAGCGCCATGACCATCGAACATGGCGTGCCGGTGCGCTTGACGGCGCGCGTCAGGCGGATCACCGCGCCCAACCCCGGGGTCATGACGGGGCCGGGGACCAACACCTACCTGGTGGGCGAGCACGAATGCGCCGTGATCGACCCGGGACCGGTGATCGACAGCCATGTCGACGCGATCCTCTCCGCTGCGGCCGGGAAGCTGCGCTGGATCCTGGGCACGCACACGCACCCGGACCACTCGCCTGCTGCGGCGCGGCTCGCGAAGGAAACGGGCGCCGAGATCCTGGGCCGGCCGGCGCCCGCGGCGGGCACACAGGATCAGACCTTCAGTCCGACGCGCGTGCTCGCCGATGGCGAACGCCTGGCCGGACCCGGGTTCGTACTGCGCGCCATCGCCACCCCGGGCCATGCCTCCAATCACCTGTGCTACCTCCTCGAAGACGAGAAGCTGCTGTTCACCGGCGACCATGTGATGCAGGGTTCGACCGTCGTCATCAGCCCTCCGGATGGCGACATGGTGCGCTATCTCGCCTCGCTGGAGCGATTGCTGACTGAGGATCTCGATCAGCTCGCGCCGGGACATGGCGAGCTGATCCCCGCACCGCACGACATGGTGCGCGCGCTGATCAAGCACCGCCTCATGCGCGAAGCGAAGGTCGCGGCGGCACTGTCCGCGATCGGCAGCGGCACGCTGGATGATCTGGTCCCCCGCGCTTACGACGACACCCGGCCGGCGCTCTATCCGGCAGCCAAGCGCTCGCTGCACGCCCATCTGATCAAGCTTGCCCATGATGGCCGCGCGCGTGAACAGGCGGGTGTGTGGCACAGCCTGTGACCTGAAACCCTCACACCCCGGGGCTGCCATGCTGAACACTTTTCTTCACGGAATCCGCGTCATCGATCTGTCCCAGTACCTGCCCGGACCCTTCGCCGCCGCCATCCTGGGCGACTTGGGTGCCGAAGTGCTCAAGGTCGAACCCGTGGAAGGGGATCCGGCGCGCTACATGCCCCCCATCGATGCCGACGGCATTGCGGGCATGTACAAGGCGATCAATCGCAACAAGCGCAGCGTGGCCATCGATCTGAAGAGCCCCGAGGGCAAACAAAGCTTCACCCGGCTGCTGGCGCGTGCGGACGTGCTGCTGGAATCCTATCGCCCTGGGGTTCTCGACCGGCTCGGCTTTACGCGCCAGCGGCTCGACGACATCAACCCGCGCTTGGTCCATTGCGCGCTGTCGGGGTTTGGTCAGACCGGCCCGCTACGCCTGGCGCCCGGCCACGACCTGAACTACTTGGCGCTGTGCGGCGGCCTGGAGGCTTCCGGCAGCGTCGAGTCGCCGACGATCGCCTTTCCACCCGTTGCGGACCATGCCTCGGGGCAACTGGCGGCCATGACCACGCTCGCGGCGCTGATGGGTCGCAGCCAAACGGGCAAAGGCTGCTTCATCGACGTCAGCATCGCCGAGACGGTACTGGCCTGGCAGAACTGGCCGCTGACGCTGGCGAGCTACCCCGGCCAGAACACCGTGCGCGCTCAGGGCATGATCAACGGTGGCGCGGCCTACTATCGCATCTATCGTACCGCGGACGGCCGCTTCATCACGCTGGGTGCGATCGAACCGAAGTTCTGGGCGAATTTCTGCAAGGTCGCCGGCCACCCCGAATGGATCGCGCGACAGGATGATCCCTTGCCGCAGCGCGAGCTCATCGCCGAGGTCGAAGCGCTGATTGCGGCGCAGCCGCTGGCCCACTGGGACGCCGTCTTGGGCGAGGCCGAGTGTTGCTATCAGGCGGTACTGAAGACCGAGGAAATACCGAACCACCCGCACATCCAGGCACGGCAGTTGGTGCGTGCGCGTGAAGAGGGCGGACGGCAGGTATTCGAGCCACTCTTCCCGGCGTGGATCAACGGCGAACCACCGCAACCCCGCACCCCCTGGCGTCACATCGCACTCGATCAGGCGCTCGCCGACTGGCAGGCCTGAACGTTCGCCTGACGAGGGCATGGCCGGACATTCGGTTCCCCGGCACGGCGCACAGGTCGTTCAACGCGCCGCACGGCTATTGAGGGAGCTGGCGACCCGGCCTCGCACCGGCTGGCGTCTGTCCGATCTGGCCGAGCGCTGCGCGCTCGACCGTGCCACCGCGCACCGACTTCTTCAAGCCTTGGTCGAGGAACGTCTCGTGCGCCAGCGACGTTCGGACCGTCATTACTTCTGCGGTCCGATGCTGTTCGAGCTCGGCCTGGCACTGCCCGACTACGCCGAATTGCAGTCCCTGCTCAAGCCGGCACTGGCCACGCTCGCACGTACGCTGCGGGGCGTGGCGCTGTTTTACCTGCGCAGCGGGATCGACGCCGTGTGCATGGCGCGTGCCGACAGCATCGCCGTGCCTGGGCTCTCGGTCGAAGTGGGCAGCCGCAGACTGATGGTGACGACAGCCGGCGGCATGGCCATGCTCGTCGGCCTGGACGCCGGCAGTCGCATGGCAGTGTTGCGGGCCAATATGGAAGAACTGGTCAGCGGCGGCGAGGAACGCCGCCTGGCCGTATTGCGCATGTATCGGCGCTCCCGGCGCTGGCGCGCCGGCGTCAATCTCGCCGACATCGTGCCGGGCATCCATGCGTTCGCGTTACCGCTGTGCGACGGCGAACGCCGCCCCTGGGGTGCGCTGGGGATCACGACCGCGGCAAACGCGCTGCACGCGACCGAGACCGCCCATGTCCTCGCGTGTCTGAAGGACAGCGTGTCGGCCCTGCTGGCAGGCTGCCCGCCTGCCTTCCCGCTGTCATTTTCAGGCCCAACGGCTCGGGCCGCAGGCGCACGCTCGCCGTAGGCAATGGTCAGGGAGTCAGGCCCCAGACCGCCCAGACCATCAGCGAGGTCGTGAGCAAGCCCTTGAGCGCGAACCCGATCACCGCGACCCAGCCCAAGCCGCGCAGGTAGGCCATCGTGCCCTCGCGCTTGCCAGCCCACATGTTCAGAAAGTCTCCCAGCCGTCGTCGCCGTCTTCCACCGGCGCTGCCCGATGCGAGCCGGAACCGACCTGCGCGCTGGCCATCGCCCTGGCGACGGACCGCGAAGGCTGCTTCGCCGGGGAGTTGCCGTCAATCTGCGGCAGCCGTGCGACGTTGGTCGCCCGATTCGGTCCGCGCCGTTCGACGAACCCCGCCTGCCCTGAGAGCGCGAAGATCCCGACCGTCTCGGCCAGCTGCGCGGCCTGCGTCTTCATGGATTCGGCGGCAGCGGCGGCCTCTTCGACCAGCGCCGCATTCTGCTGGGTCACCTGATCCATCTGCATGATGGCCTGATTGACCTGCTCGATGCCGGACGACTGCTCCATGGAGGCAGCGGTGATCTCGCCCATGATGTCCGTGACCCGCTTCACCGAGCCGACGATGTCCTCCATGGTTTTTCCGGCCGATTCGACCAACTTGGAGCCGACTTCGACCTTTTCGACGGAGTCGCCGATCAGCGTCTTGATCTCCTTCGCCGCCGCCGCGCTGCGCTGCGCCAGATTGCGTACTTCGGAGGCGACGACCGCGAAGCCACGCCCCTGTTCGCCGGCGCGGGCGGCCTCGACCGCCGCGTTCAGCGCGAGGATGTTGGTCTGGAACGCGATGCCGTCGATCACGCTGATGATGTCGACGATCTTCTTCGAGCTTTCCGTGATCGACGACATCGTCGATACCACCTGCGAGACCACCGATCCTCCCTTGACGGCAACCTCCGACGCGGTCGCAGCCAGCTGATTGGCCTGGCGGGCGTTCTCGGCGTTCTGCTTGACGGTCGCGGTCAGCTCTTCCATGCTGGATGCCGTCTCTTCCAGATTGGATGCCTGTTCTTCGGTACGCTGCGACAGATCGGTGTTGCCGGACGCGATCTCGGACGCGGCCGTGTCGATCGCCTGTGCCGCGTCGCGAATCTGCCCGATGATCTCGGACAGCCGCTGCACCGTCGCGTTGGAATCGTCCTTCAGTTGCCCGAACGTCCCCTCGTAGTGGCTGTCGATGGTCTGGGTCAGGTCCGCCTTCGCGAGCGCTCCCAGGACCCGGACCACTTCAGCCAGCCCGGTCGAACTGATCTCCATCAGGCGGTTGATGCCCTCGGCCAGCTGCCTGAAGAAACCGTCCTTGCCCGCCACCTCGATGCGTTGCGAAAAATCACCCGCGACCGCGGCATCGACGATGCCGGCGACCTCGTTCTCGACCCCGACCTCCTGAGTCCGGTCTGCCCATTCCACCACGGTGCCGACACGCTCGCCGCTGGCACCGACGATCGGATTGGCCGTCAACCGGAAACTCAGGCCCCCGACCTTGATCTGCGTGCGGTGCGTGCCTTTCAGGCTGGCGAGCAAGTCCTGTTGATGGCGCGGATTTCGATGAAAGACATCCATGCTCGACCCGAGCAGCCGGCGCGAATCGAATTGCGGCAGCACCTTGCGCAGCTCGCTTTCGTTACGCCCCAGCATCTCGGCCACCGACTCGTTCATGTAGACGATCTCGTTGGCGGCGTTCGCGATCATGACGTTGGTCGTGCACTTGTCCAGTGCATTCTTGATGCGCATGTTTTCGGCCGCCATGCTCGACTCGCGCTCACGCGCGGCGAGCTCGGCAAGCTTGCCGGCGGTGATATCGGTCGCGTACTTGACGACCTTGACCGGCTTCCCTTGCTCGTCCAGAACGGCGTTATAGGTGGCCTGGATCCAGACCTCCTTTCCGCCCTTGCCGATGCGCAGATACTGGCCACCATCGAACTCGCCGCGGTTGAGCTTTTCCCAGAACTCGCGGTATTCCTTGCTCTCCGCGTATCCCGGCACCACGAACATGCGGTGATGCCGGCCGCGGATTTCGTCCAGCGAATAGCCCAGGGCCTTGCAGAAGTTGTCGTTGGCGGTGACGATCGTGCCATCGAGCTCGAATTCGATCACGGCTTGCGAGCGGTTGATGGCCGCGATCTGGCCCTGCAGGTCCGCGATGAGCGCTTTCGAGACAGGGATTGATGCGGGCGCGCGGACCGATCTGGTCGATGTGCGCGGGGAGGCGGGTTTAACGGTTTTCATGGCGATACCTTTCGATTCGGAAGTCGGAGCGTACGGATCAATGCATGGCGAGGTTGCTGACGAGTCCCATGTCGCTGCTCGCGACCAGTTTCTCGATGTCCATCAGGATCAGCATGCGCTCGTCGAGCGTACCGAGACCGATGACGTGGCAGGCCTGGAGGTTGTCGGAAAACTCCGGAGCGGGCTTGATCTGCTCGGGCGACAGCGCGACCACGTCCGAGACGCCATCGACGACGATGCCGACGACGCGATCCAGCACGTTCAGGATGATGACGACGGTGAACTCGTTGTAGTCCACGGACGCCAGGTCGAGCTTGATGCGCATGTCGATGATCGGCACGATGATGCCGCGCAGATTGACCACACCCTTGATGAATGTCGGTACGCCTGCCATCCGGGTCGGCCGTTCGTAGCCGCGAATTTCCTGCACCTTCAGAATGTCGATGCCGTATTCCTCGTCGCCCAGCTTGAACGAAAGAAATTCACGCGCCTGCAGTGCCATGGGCGCCGATGACCGCATGCCGGTCCCGGGTTCGGTACGGGTTGGGCTCTCCATAAAGACCTCGCTCTATGCGTCACGCCAACAGGGCGCGATTCGTGAGCGCTTATCGGCATCGCTGATCGACGCCTTGAGGTCCTTGCTCGCGCAGGCGCCCTCGTGGGGGGAGCAAAAGGGCGTCAGTGGCTGGGCCAAAGTCCAAGCCCGGAGCGAGCATGAACAAATCTATAATGATGGGCCATTTTTCGAGCCACCCCCATGGGCCACCGACTTTCAAAGATCACCACCCGTACCGGCGATGCCGGCAGCACCGGGCTGGGCGACGGCTCACGTGTGTCCAAGTCCAGCCTGCGCATCCATGCGCTGGGCGAAGTGGACGAGCTGAACTCGCTAGTGG
>JAJVIJ010000017.1:11585-53898 GCA_022072095.1 Rhodocyclaceae bacterium | reverse complement strand
GGGGAATACCCCGGCCCCCCACCCATTTCAGAGCCTCCCAGCGATGATGTTCGATCATCTCTCCGCATGTCACTTCAATCCTTCGCCGTCAATCAAATCCTCGACGGCTTGTTCAGTGTTTCCTTAGGGAAGGCCGAACCGTGAAACGTCATCTGATCGCCGCAAGCATCCTGTCGGCCGATTTTGCGCGCCTGGGCGAGGAGGTGGATCAGGTGCTGGCTGCCGGCGCCGACTGGATCCATTTCGATGTCATGGACAACCATTACGTGCCCAACCTGACTGTCGGGCCCATGGTGTGCGCTGCGCTGCGGCCGCGTACCGAGGCGCTGATCGACGTGCATCTGATGGTGCGCCCGGTCGATCGCCTCGTTCCGGAGTTCGCCCGGGCCGGCGCCAACCTGATCAGCTTTCACCCCGAGGCCTCCGATCACGTCGATCGCACGCTCGGACTGATACGCGAATCGGGTTGCCTGGCCGGCCTCGTGTTCAACCCGGCAACGCCGCTCGACTGGCTCGACCATGTCATGGACCGCCTGAACCTGATATTGCTGATGTCGGTCAATCCCGGTTTCGGCGGCCAGGCCTTCATTCCGGCAATGTTCGACAAGATCGCGGAAGCGCGCCGGCGCATCGATCGCTACAGCGCGCGCACCGGGCGCGCCATCCGCCTGCAAGTGGATGGCGGTATCAAGCCGGACAACATCCGCGCGATCGCGACGGCCGGTGCGGACACTTTCGTCGTCGGCTCCGGCATTTTTTCCGCTCGCCGCGCCCAGGATCCGAACGGCTACGACGACGTGATCGCACGCCTGGGGATCGAGCTCGCGCGCTCGGACGGCTGATGGCAGTCGATGAGCACGGCCACCGCGTAAGTTCGCTGACGCTGGATCTCGACGGCACCCTGCTCGACACCATCCCGGACCTGGCGGCCGCGGCCAATGCGATGCTGGCCGAGCTCGGGCTGCCCGCACTCGACGAGGCCGACGTGGCCGCGCGCGTCGGCCTCGGTATCGACAAGCTCGTCGCCCGCTGCCTGGCCGCGGTCGAAGCCGACGCGCCCGGCGCGTCGCGGCGGCTCGCCGTGGCTCTGCCCCGTTTTCGCGCACACTATGCCGCATGCAATGGCCGGGGCACGCGCATCTACCCTGGGGTCATCGCTACGCTCGCCGCGCTGGAAGCGCGCGGCTTCCGCCTCGCTTGCGTCACCAACAAGGCGGCCGCGTTCACGCTGCCGCTGCTCGCGCGCACCGGTCTCGCCCGATTTTTCGCGGTGGTGATAGCCGGGGATACGCTGGCAGAGAAAAAACCGCATCCGTTGCCCTTGTTGGAAGCCTGCGCGCGTCTGGGCACCTCGGCGCCGGACAACGCCCATGTAGGCGATTCGCATCACGATCTGGCCGCCGCGCGCGCGGCGGGTTGTGTCGCAATTTGCGTCGACTACGGCTACGGGCCGCCGGTGGACGCTCGCGAATGCGATGCGCTAGTATCCGCCTTCCCCGAGATTCTGGCGCTCGTGCGCCCCGCGCGATGAGCGCCGACCGATGAACCGCGCCGAGTTCGACTCCCTCGCCCGCCAGGGCTACAACCGCATCCCGCTGGTCCTCGAGACCTATGCCGACCTCGACACGCCCTTGTCGATTTACCTGAAGCTCGCCGGGGGTGCAAACAGCTTTCTGCTCGAGTCGGTGGTCGGCGGCGAACGCTTCGGCCGCTATTCGTTCATCGGTCTGCCGGCGCGTGCGGCGCTGGTGGCACGCGGTCCGGCGCTGCAACGGCTGGAGCATGGCCGTGTTGTCGAACGCTTCGAAGGCAATCCGCTGGAATTCATCGCTGCGTTTCAGGCGCGGCGCAAGGTGTACGCGCCGCCGGGCCTGCCGCGTTTTCCGGGCGGACTGGCCGGCTATTTCGGTTATGACTGCGTGCGCTACATCGAACCGAAACTTGTCGGCCACGAAGGCCCGGACGAGATCGGCACGCCCGACATCCTGTTGCTGGAAACGGAAGAGGTCGCGGTCGTCGACAATCTCAAGGGCAAGCTCTACCTGATCGTCTATGCCGACCCGGCCGAAGCCGGCGCCCACGAGCGTGGCCGGGCGCGGCTCGCCGAACTGCTCGCGCGGCTGCGCGGCCCGGTCGCGATCCCGCACAGCCCGCCGATGCCCGGGGGCGGCGAAATCCGCGAGTTCGCGCGCGCCGACTACCTCGCCGCGGTGGCGCGTGCGCGCCAGTACATCATCGATGGCGACATGATGCAGGTGCAGGTCGGTCAGCGCATCAAGAAGCCGTTCACCTGTCCGCCGCTGACGCTCTATCGCGCGTTGCGCAGCCTGAACCCTTCGCCCTACATGTATTACTACGATTTCGGCGAGTTTCAGGTTGTCGGCGCTTCACCCGAAATCCTGGTGCGTCAGGAAGCCACGCCGGCCGGCATGCGCGTCACGATCCGGCCGCTGGCGGGCACGCGGCCGCGCGGAGCGACACCCGAGGACGATCGGCGCCTGGCCGAGGAACTGCTCGCCGATCCCAAGGAAATCGCCGAGCACGTGATGCTGATCGACCTCGCCCGCAACGACATCGGCCGCATCGCCGAGATCGGCAGCGTGCGCGTCACCGAACGGCTGATCATCGAGCGTTATTCGCACGTGATGCACCTGGTGTCCAATGTCGAGGGCCTGCTCAAACCGGGGCTGGGCAATCTCGATGTGTTGCGCGCGACCTTTCCGGCCGGCACGCTGACCGGTGCGCCCAAGATCCGCGCGATGGAGATCATCGACGAACTGGAACCGGTCAAGCGCGGCATCTATGGTGGCGCCTGCGGTTATCTCGGGTTCCAGGGTGAAATGGATCTGGCGATCGCGATCCGCACCGGCATCGTCAAGGACGGCATGCTCTACGCGCAGGCGGCGGCCGGCATCGTGTACGACTCCATTCCGGAAAACGAGTGGCAGGAAACGGAAAACAAGGCGCGCGCGATCCTGCGCGCCGCCGAGCTGGCCGAGGCCGGTCTGGATACGAGGTTCGACGCCTGAGATGCTGGCGCTGGGTGTCCTGGCCGTGGGCGCTTCAGGGGTTGGAAGCGGGTGCCGGCGGTATCGCCGTGAGGTCACGATAGGCGATTTCCGCCAGGCGCAACAACTCGGCGCGGGGCAGTTCGCCCGATAGCGCGTAGCCGAATCGTCCGTCCAGCCAGTAAAAGACCGCGAGTTTGCCTTCGTGCGCATAGCGGAAGGCGCTGGCCTCGTGTTCGCGGTCATGGCCGACATACAGCGTCAGCCGACGTCCACTACCATCCTGGTACATGAATTGCGCCACCGGACCGTCTTGCCCGGGCAGCAGTCGTCCGCCCACCAGATCGAAGCCCAATGCGCCGAGGCGGGGTGTCTTGAGCGAAGTGCCCAGACGCCGGGACAGCCATTGCACGAGATGGGCCTCCTGTTCGGCTCCCACCTCCACCGGGTGGCGGACCTCGGGTGCGTACACCGCGTGCGCGACGGCGGCCCGCTGCACCAGCGCTTGCAGGTCGCGGCTGTCGCCCGTCGTGCGCAGGCCGTGGCCCGCGAGGAAGCCGAGCCCCAGCCAGCAGGCGGCCACGGCCAACGGGCGAAGCCGGCGTAACACGCTTCGTCGGGCGGCGGCCACCAAGCGTGGTGGCGGCGCCTCGTCGAGCAGGTCGTCGAAGGCTGCGTGCAAGGCTTCCTTCTGCGCGCGGTAGGCATGCACCCGAGCCATTGCCGCGGCATCCTGGGCGAGCCAGGCACTGAGCTCGGCGGCGCGCGCCGGATCCAGACGGCCATCGACGAAGGCATGCAGTTCCGACTCGAGCGGCGGCGTCATTTCACGCGTCTCAGGGACGGTTCGCCGGACGCTTCGCCCGCCAAGGCGGAGCGCAAGCGCTCGCGAGCGCGTGCCAGCCTCGACATGACGGTGCCGACGGGGATGCCGAGGATGGCCGCGGTGTCTTCGTAGCTGTGTTCTTCCAGCGCCACCAGCAACAACACCGCACGCTGCTCGACCGGGAGCTGCGCGAGCGCTGTCTCGATGTCGAGCACCGCGACGGCCTGCTGCGGGTCGGTCGCTGATTTCGGCTCGATCGACAGCTCGTCGAGCGCCGTCTCCGCCTGCCGCTGTGCGACCTGCAACTGATTGATGAACAGGTTGTGCATGATGGCCAACAGCCAGGTGTCGAGCCGGGTCCCCGGCCGGAACAACAGTGCCTTGCGCAGCGCGCGCTCGACCGTGTCCTGCACCAGGTCATCGGCGCGGTGGCGGTCCCCGGTCAGCGCGCGCGCATAGCGCCGCAGACGAGGCAGGTGGCCGACCAAGTCCAAGCGCTGTCCGCTGCGACCCTTACTTGGCCACGCGCCAGGCGTTGTTCACGCCGTCGCCGGTGGTGTCGCCGGGCTTCTGGTCCTTCACCCAGAAATACAGGGGCTTGCCTTTGTAGGCCCATTGCCGGCCACCGTCGTCACGCGTGATGACGCTCCACTCGCCCGAGCCGGCGTCGCCCGCTTGCGCCATCAGCGGCGGCCAGTTGGCCGCACAGGGACCGTTGCAGACGCTCTTGCCGCTGCCCGCGGCATCCTTGTCGAAGGTATACAGCGTCATGCCATTGCTGCCGACGAGGCGTCCTTCGGCCATCTTGGCCGGTGGTTCCGCGGCGAAACCGGTGAGTGCAAAGCCGAGCCCCAACATGCCGGCAGCGAAGTGGCGGCGGGTCTTGATGTTCATGCGGAAATCCTTTCGTGGTTGTGTGGGCATTGCGTAAACAGCCGGCCCCGAACATTTATTCCCGCCGCGTGCGAAAAAAGCCATGGCATCGCCTACACCGGTGCGCGGGCCGCGTTCGACCGCAGTGTGCGACTGCGGCTCAGCTCACGCCGCGCGCGCGCGCCTCCGAAAACGTGCGGACCCAGCCCTCGAAGCGTGAGGCGTCGATGGCCTCGCGCATCGCGCGCATCAGCTCCTGGTAAAAAAATAGATTGTGGATCGTCGCGAGCCGGGCACCGAGAATGTCATGGATGCGTTGCAGATGATGGACGTAGGCGCGGCTGAAGTGACGGCAGGCATAGCAGGTGCAGTCTTCGTCGAAGGGCCGGGTGTCCGTTCGATAACGTGCGTTGCGCAGCTTCAGGTCACCCCAGCGCGTGAATACCCAGCCGTTCCGGGCGTTGCGCGTGGGCATGACGCAGTCGAACATGTCCATGCCGCGGGCGACGGCGGCGACGATGTCCTCCGGTGTGCCGACGCCCATCAGATAGCGCGGCTTGTCGGCAGGCAGGCGCGGCGCGACCGCGGACAGAATGCGCAGCATGTCGTCCTTCGGCTCACCGACCGATAGCCCCCCCAGCGCATAGCCGTCGAAGCCGATGGTCGTGAGGCCGGCCAGCGATTGCTCGCGCAGGTCTTCGTACAGGCCACCCTGGACGATGCCGAAAAGCGCGTTGCCGTTGTCCAGCGCGTCGAATGCCTGGCGCGAGCGCGCCGCCCAGCGCAGCGACAACTGCATCGACGACTCGGCCTCGTCCCGCGTAGCCGGGTAGGGGGTGCACTCGTCGAAGATCATGGCGATGTCGGCGCCGAGCACGGTCTGGATGCGCATCGATTCTTCGGGTGTCAGCAGCATGCGGTCGCCATTGACCGGGGACGCGAACGCGACGCCCTGTTCGGAGATTTTGCGCAACTCCGCCAGGCTGAAAACCTGGAAGCCGCCGGAGTCGGTCAGGATGGGGCCCGCCCAGCCATTGAACCGGTGCAGCCCGCCATGCGCGGCGATCACGTCCAGGCCGGGCCGCAGCCAAAGGTGAAAGGTGTTGCCGAGGATGATCTGGGCGCCGAGCTCGCGCAGTTCATGCGGCGACATCGCCTTGACGGCGCCATAGGTGCCGACCGGCATGAACGCCGGCGTATCGAGTGCGCCGTGAGCGAGCACGATGCGCCCGCGGCGCGTGGCGCCGTCGCGCGCCAGGATGTCGAATTTCATGTCCGACACCGCTCGAGCAGCATCGCGTCGCCATAGCTATAGAAGCGGTAGCCGGACGCGATCGCGTGTGCATAGGCCGCGCGCATCGGCGCCATGCCGGCGAACGCGCCGACCAGCATCAGCAGTGTCGAGCGCGGCAGATGGAAATTGGTCACCAGCGCGTCGACGATCCTGAAGCGGAAGCCGGGCAGGATGAACAAGTCCGTCTCGCGTTCGCCGGCGGCGAGCGATCCTGCGAGCGCCGCCGACTCGAGCGCGCGCAGCGTGGTCGTGCCGATGGCGACGATGCGCCCGCCCCGCTGGCGCGTGGTCTCGATCGCGCGCACCGTGTCTTCGGGGATACGATACCGCTCGCGGTGCATGCGGTGAGAGGCCAAGTCCTCGCCGCGCACCGGCTGGAAGGTGCCGGCGCCGACGTGCAGCGTGACCGGTGCCAGCGCCACGCCACGCCGTGCCAGCTCGGCCAGGAGCGGTGCGTCGAAATGCAGGCCAGCGGTGGGTGCGGCCACCGAGCCGGGCGCACGTGCGAATACGGTCTGATAGCGCTGCGCGTCATCGGCTTCGGCCGCACGTCCGAGATAAGGTGGCAGGGGCACCTCGCCGTGCTCGGCCAACAAGCGGTCCACGGGGCGGTCGCCGGCGAAGCGCACTCGATAGAACATGTCGCGGCGTTCCAGCACTTCGGCGCTGATCTCGCCATTCAGAAAAAGACGGCTGCCGGGTCGGGGGGCATGCGTCGCGCGAATCTGCGCCAGCGCCTCGAAGTCGCCGAGCAGGCGCTCGATGAGCATGTCGACCCGACCGCCCGTGTCCTTGTGTCCGCGCAGGCGCGCATGCAGGACGCGGCTGTCGTTGGCGACCAGCAGATCGCCGGGTGCGAGCAGGCTGGGCAGGTCGCGAAAGCGTCGATCATGCAACTCGACCGGCCGATCCGGGGCGGTGCCGCCAGCGACGGCCAGCAGACGGCTCGCCGAGCGGTCGGCGAGCGGCGACCGGGCGATCAGTTCAGGGGGCAGCGTGAAATCGAAGTCGGATAAGTGCAAGGTCTGCAATGGCTTGGATACGGTTCTGTAGCGCACGGGCGCTTTCGGATGGCATGAGGCCGGCGGGCTTCAAGTCCGGGGAGGCACCGTTATATACGCTTGCCAGCTGACGTATTCAAGCCTTCCGGCAAGGTTTCCGTAGGGCTCATGTACGCCATGGCCGTGTCCGGACCGCCCTTGTGGTCACTGCCGGACGGCTGCCCGGAACGCTCGAGCTCAGCGGCCCTCGGGACCTGCGGCAGGCGGCGCGACCTGCATGACTTCCGCCATCGTCGTGATGCCCTGGGCCACCTTGAGCGCGCCGCTCAGGCGCAGCGGACGCATACCGCCCTGTAGCGCCTGCTTGCGCAAGACCGCCAGATCGGGCGTGGCCCCAAGCAGCCGCCGCAGCTCGACATCGAGAGCCAGGATTTCATAGATGCCGATGCGCCCGATGTAGCCGGTCATGCGGCACTCCAGGCAGCCCGCTGGCTGATAAAAGCGGGACGGTGCCGCCGACTTCCACGGTGCGACGAGCGCCTGCCAGGCCTTCTCGTCTTCGGCGTCCTGCGCCTTCGCAGACTTGCAGTGCGGACAGAGCGTGCGCACCAGGCGCTGCGCCATCACGCCGAGGACCGTGGCGTTGAGGAGGTAGGGTGGCACGCCCAGATCGAGCAGCCGCGTGAGCGCCGAGGGGGCGTCGTTGGTATGCAGCGTGGTCAGCACCAGATGCCCGGTGAGCGCGGCCTGTATGGCCATTTCCGCAGTTTCCAGGTCGCGGACCTCGCCCACCATGATGATGTCCGGGTCCTGGCGCATGAGCGCGCGGATGCCGTCGGCGAAACCCAGGTCGATGCCATGCTGGACCTGCATCTGATTGAAGGCGGGCTCGATCATTTCAATCGGGTCCTCGACCGTGCACACGTTGACTTCCGGTGTCGCCAGCCGGCGCAGGGTGGAATACAGCGTCGTCGTCTTGCCCGAACCGGTCGGCCCGGTCACGAGCACGATTCCATGTGGCGACCGCGTCAGCGCCTCCCAGCGCTGGCGGTCCTCGTCAGAAAAGCCGAGCTCGCTGAAATCGCGCACCAGCACGTCCGGATCGAAGATGCGCATCACCAGTTTTTCGCCGAAGGCCGTGGGCAAGGTCGACAGCCGCAGCTCCACTTCCTGGCCCGCGGGCGTACGTGTCTTGATGCGACCGTCCTGCGGCCGACGCTTTTCGACCACGTCCATGCGGCCGAGGATCTTGATGCGGCTGGTCATCGCGGCGAGCACCGGCATTGGGATCTGATAGACCTGATGCAGCACGCCATCGATGCGGAAGCGCACGATGCCCAGCTCGCGTCGCGGCTCGATGTGTATGTCCGATGCGCGCTGCTCGAACGCGTATTGCCACAGCCAGTCGACGATGGTGACGATGTGCTGGTCGTTGGCGTCCAGGTTGCGCTGGCTGCGCCCGAGTTCGACCAGCTGCTCGAAATTCGAAATCCCGGCCGAGGCCACATCGCCGCGCTGCATTGCGGATTTGACCGACTTGGCGAGCTTGTAGAACTCGACCAGATAGCGGTCGATGTGCTCGGGATTGGCGAGCACGCAGCGGATCGGCTTGCGCAGGATCGCGGTGAGCTCGCTCTCCCATTCGCGCAGATGCGGCTGCGCGGTGGCCACCGTCACCGCATCCGGTGTCACCTGCACCGGCAGGATGTTGAAGCGCGTCGCATAGGCGCTGGACATGACCTCGGTGACGGCGGCGAGGTCGATCTTGAGCGGGTCGATGCGGAAATACTCCATGCCGACGCGCCCTGCGAGCCATTCGGTGAGCAGGTCCAGGTCCAGCATTCGGTGCGGCGGGCGCGCCGATTTCCATTTCTGGCCCGCCAGCAAAGCCAGCGGGTGCTGGCTTCCGCGCCAGTAGCGGTGGTCATGGTGAAACTGCTTCGCCGCGTCCGCCCGCACCAGACCGTCGGCAACCAGGCCCTTAAGAACGTCGGCGAGTTTGAGTGCGTGATTTTCGGGCGACGGCAGGCCGGGTTGATTCGGAACGGTCTTGGTCGGGTGCGGGTCGTTCATGTCCGGTGGGCGAGAAGCCGGAATGTTGTCGAAAGTCAAGGGAGGAACCAAGCACCTGCGGATAGCATCATAACGTTTTCATTTCGTGCGAAGGCGCCTCCATGCTAATAATTCGATCGCAATCATTTGTTCGGTCGGTCTTGTTGTCCGCCTGCACACTGCTCGCGCTGGTGGGTGCTCAGGTGGCGAATGCCCAGGGCGGACCGGCTGCCCGACCCGGCCCCGGCGCGGACTGTCAGCGTGCGCGCGATCCGGCGCGCTGCGAGGCGATGGCGGCCGTGCGCGAAGCCTGTTCGGGGCTGTCGCGGGGCGAGCGGCGGGAATGCGTGCGTACGCACACGCCCGCCAAGGACTGTAGCAAGGCGCTCCACCCCGAGCGCTGCGCCGTCATGCAGAAAGCGCATGAGGTTTGCCGCGACAAAGCGCCCGGACCCGAGATGCGGGCCTGCATGCGCGCGCAGATCGGCTCCATTCCGTCCGCTCCACCGGCGAAACCTGCTGCACCCCCCGCTTCGGCGCCCTCGGCCGCGCCAAAACAGTGAGCCGATCATGAACGATACCTTTTCATTGACGCTGACGCGGCAACAGGGTTTCCAGTTTCTGGTGTCGTTTTCGCCGGAACTGCCCGGCTTGCTGGTGGATGAGCCACCGCCGCTGGGCAAGGGGGAGGGGCCGACGCCGAACCAACTGCTCGCCGCCGCGGCCGCCAACTGTCTGTCGGCGAGTCTGCTGTTTGCCGTGAGCAAGTTCAAGCAGGACGCAGGTGAGATACGAGCCGAGGCGCGATGCGAAATCGGCAGGAACGAGCAAAACCGGTTGCGCGTGTCGGGCATCACCGTGCATCTGACGCTCGGGCGGCCCGCTGCCGACATCCAGCATCTGGACCGCATCCTCGGGCAATTCGAGGAGTTCTGTACCGTGACCCAGAGCATCCGCCACGGCATTCCGGTCGCGGTCACGGTCAGCGACACCGCCGGCAGTGTACTCAAGCAGGGCTGAGGGTCCGTCGGACAGTTCCCTGTAAAGAGGGCGGCTCGAGCATCGGCATAGGCGGACCGGGATGGTCGCAGCCGCCCCTTGCCACACGCCCGGCAAGCGGGTCCGCACCGGGCGGTTCGAGAGCTCGAGGCAGGACAGTCTTGTCAACCCGAGCCGATCGAAGTACGCGATGGTCGGCACGCGGTCGAGCAGCATGCCCCTGTTGCGCCACCGGCGGTGGCGCAACATTTGGATGGCTTGCCAGATGTCGAACACGTCCCCCCCGGCTGCGCTTGCCTTGGGTTTTGCCAAGCCTGTGTCCGGGTGTTCACTGGGCGGGCCGCAGGCTTCGTCACTGGCAAGATCACGCGTAGATTCACCCTACGGCCTCTGCTGACTTCTCACTCCGACAATGCCGTCGCCCTTGCGCAGTTGCGCTTCACTTTGCTCGCTGTGACCAGCTGGCAGCGGGACTTGCACCCGCAGGTGTGCGCCCATACTGGGCGCACAAATGAAAGCGCCCAACCGAGAACAGTTGGGCGCTGAATTTTGGTGGGCCCCCTGGGAGTCGAACCCAGCACCAACGGGTTATGAGCCCGCTGCTCTAACCAGGCATGAGCTAGAGGCCCTAAACTGGATGCCTATCTCGACAAGCCATCGATAGGCATCGTCGATGCAGACATATGGCTTATCGATTTGGCCAAAAAGCATCGGTCACCCGCCTCACTGGCAGCGGGGGACCACTATATCATTGACGAGATGGACGGGCGTTGGTCCGTGCCATGGCTTCGGCATAGTCCCCGCGCGCGATCTCGGGCCACGCGTCGAGCGCGCGTTCGAGCGCCTGATCGATGGCCGCGGTCTCGTCGGCCGATGGCAGCCGGAGAACGAAATCGGCGACAGCGGCCCGGTCGCCGGGATGGCCGATGCCGACACGCAGTCGCCAAAAATCGAAGCTTCCGAGATGCGCGGCAATGTCCTTGAGGCCATTGTGCCCGGCCAGCCCGCCGCCAAAACGCAGACGCATCTGGCCCGGCGGCAGATCGAGCTCGTCATGCACCACGAACAGCGACTCCGTGGGCAAGCGGAAGAAGCGCATCAGCGCGGAAACCGACTGCCCCGAGTGGTTCATGAAGGTTTCAGGCCTGAGCAGCCAGCAGTCGCCATGACGACCGGCCGCGCCGCGAAAACGCGACTCTGTTTTCAGCGTCACGCCCAGACGCCCCGCCAGACGGTCGATGAACCAGAAGCCGACGTTATGACGTGTGCGCGCATAGTTCGGGCCGGGATTGCCCAGGCCGACGATGAGCCGAGGGCCCGAGCCCCGCAACGTTGCGGGCAACGCCAATTCGTCGGACCCCTGCTGGCTCAGCTGGCTTCGCCCGCCGCCTCTTCGCCGGCCGCTTGGCCACGGGGAGCCAGGATTGACACGACCACCGGGTCTTCGCCCTTGTGGATGACCGGCTCGACACCCGGCGGCAGATTGAGCTGCGACACATGGATCGCCTGCCCGGCACCGAGATCCTTCAGATCGACTTCGACAAATTCAGGAAGCGCATCCGGCAGGCAGCGGACGTCGAGTTCGGTGAGCGCATGACTGACCATGCCATGTGCAAGCTTGACGCCCGGCGCGACGTCCTGATTGATGAAATGCAGGGGCACCTTCTGGTGCAACCTGTGGCTCGCGTCGACACGCTGAAAATCGACATGGAGCACGCGCGGCTTGTACGGGTGCATCTGCACGTCGCGCAGCAGCACCGATTCGCGCGTACCCTCGATGTTGAGGGTCAGCACCGACGAGTGCATCGCCTCGATGCGGAGTTGGTGATAGATGCTGTTGTGATCGAGTTCGAGGGCCTGCGGCTGGGCCGCTCCCCCATAGACGATGGCGGGTACGCGCTCCGCGCGACGCAGGCGGCGGCTCGCACTCCTTCCCTGCACAGTACGCTTGCTGGCGTTGATTTCGATTTTCATGATGGCTCCGAAATGAGCCGCCCGCGACCAGGCGGCAGTGACAAATCATTCGACAAACAGGGAACTGACGGACTCCTCGTTACTGATGCGCAACAAGGTCTCGGCAAGCAGCTCGGCAATCGAGATCTGGCGTATGCGCGCGGTCGTACGTGCCTCCTCGCGCAACGGGATGGTATCGGTGACGACCAGCTCGTCCAGCTCGGACTCGGCAATGCGCGCGACGGCCGTACCGGAGAGCACCGCATGCGTGCAATAGGCGATCACCCGCTGGGCTCCATTTTCCTTCAGCGCCTGCGCGGCCTTGCACAGCGTGCCGGCCGTGTCGACGATATCGTCCATGATGATGCAATGTCGCCCCTCGACATCGCCGATGATGTTCATGACTTCGGCGACATTGGCGCGTGGGCGGCGCTTGTCGATGATCGCCAGATCCGACTCGATCCGCTTGGCCAGCGCGCGCGCGCGCACGACACCTCCGACATCCGGTGATACCACCATCAGATTGTCGTACTGCTGCTTCCAGATGTCTCCGAGGAGGATGGGCGTGGCATAGACATTGTCCACCGGAATATCGAAAAACCCCTGGATTTGATCGGCATGCAGGTCGACGGTCAGCAGGCGCTGCACGCCCACCGCCTGGAGCATGTTGGCCACCACCTTGGCGGTGATCGGCACGCGCGCCGAACGCGGTCTGCGGTCCTGTCTGGAGTAACCGAAATAGGGGATCGCGGCGGTGATGCGACCGGCCGATGCGCGCTTCAACGCATCCACCATGATCGCCAATTCCATCAGATTGTCGTTGGTCGGCGCACAGGTCGACTGCAATACGAAGCAGTCCTTGCCGCGCACGTTTTCCAGGATTTCGACATTGACTTCGCCATCCGAAAAGCGTCCGACCACGGCACGCCCCAGCGAAATGTTCAGCCTCTTTACGACGTCCGCGGCAAGCTTGGGATTGGCGTTGCCGGTGAACACCATCATGCTGTCGTAGCCCATACGGCACCCGCCTGTGAAAATCGCTAAAAACCCCGCCGATCGGCCCTGGAATCGGAGTCGGCCTGACCGTCATCGAATGGAAAAAGGACTCGGATTCGGATTCCGACTCGAACCGTCCCGTGCACGGGCCTAATACCCGTCGGTTCAGTTCACACGCGGCAAAAATCTGCCGCAAAGGGCGCGCATTCTAGCGTCAATGTCACCAATTTGAAATAGCGCCCACGAGGCGCGTGGCCGCGACGACCCTCCAGAGGGGGGGCGTGCCGGCTAGTGGTGACTACGCTACGACCGGGTCGGCTGGCGACGCCCGCCAACCCGGTCGATCGATTTGGCTGGGGAGGAAGGATTCGAACCTTCGCATGCCGGAATCAAAATCCGGTGCCTTAACCAGCTTGGCGACTCCCCAAGTCCTTGCGGAAACCCTACATCTCATCGGCTGATTTGGGCGAGGCCCGATCAACAACGGGCCCCGGCCAGCGGGTGCTCATCGATGCCTGTCGCGACCCAGGCCGACCAGGGCGCAGGCACCTCGGCTGCCAGCGCGCGCGCGTCGGTAGGTGTAGGACACCATGCCACCAGGCAGGCCCCGGAACCACTCATGCGCGCGACAGTGCGTGCCCGCAACCAGCGCAACGCGCGCCCGACTTCCGGATAGCACCGGCATACCACGGACTCGAGGTCGTTACGACCAAACCCGAGCATCGCGAGCTCGCGCGCCACGGTTTGCCCAGCCCCTGAAAGGGCGCCGATTTTGACGGCTTCGGTGGAGCGTGTCAATTCCGGGTCGGCGAAGACCGGCCCGGTCGGCACCCCGCAGCCCGGGAATACGATCACGTAGCACGCGGGTGGCAACTCGATGGCTGTGAGCCGCTCGCCTACCCCTTCTGCGAGCGCACTTCGCCCGAAAATGAACACCGGCACGTCGGCGCCCAGAGCGAGCGCCAGCTCGGCCAGGCGCGGCCTCGGCCAATCCAGTCGCCACAAGCGGTTCAGCGCGATCAGTGTGCTGGCGGCGTCGGAGCTGCCGCCTCCGAGCCCACCCCCCATCGGAATGCGCTTGTCCAGGTGGATCGCAGCCCCCAGCCGGACGCCGGCGGCCTGCTGGAGTCGGCGCGCGGCGCGCACGCTGAGTTCGGCTTGCTCGTCCACCCCGGGCAGCGGTGTCAGCAGCTCGATGACACCGTCGGCGCGCGGTTCGAAGACCAGGTGGTCGCCCCAATCCAGAAACCGAAAACAGGTCTGCAGCAAGTGATAGCCATCCGCTCGCCGGCCGACGACGTGCAGAAACAGATTGATCTTGGCCGGCGCCGGGATGGCTAGGCCCCATTCGATCAGGGGCATGATTCCCAATGATCGATTTTCAAACGCATGTGCAACGCGTGCCGACGGATGTCGATGCGCGTCGGTCGCCCATCGGGCTCGTCGGAGGTGTGGTCCGCGTAGCGCACCGAGTAACCCTGGAAGTGCGCACTCGCCGGCCGACCGACGGCGTCGCGCTCGATCTCGGCGTTCGGCGGTAGCTGCCCGACCACCCAGTCGGCGAGCGCCGCGAGCGGCAGGTCGACGCCGAGCAACTGGCGCATGAGCGTTCGACCCGATTCGGCCTGCCATACCCGTTCGGGTGTGGTGAGCCGGGCTTCGTCGGGCCGCTCTTGCAGGCGCGCGAGGGTCGCGCCCAGCGCCGAGCCGAGCTCGATCACGCCTCCGTCCGGTCGCTGTACCCAGTGCATGTTGGCCAGCACTCCCCGTCCTTCGCGGTCGATCGCGATGCGCCCCTCGAGCTCGAAGCACGTCCGGCCGGTCGAACTCGGTGATTCCGGCAGGCTTGCGCAGCCCGCCAGCATGGCGACCAGCAGCGCGAAACCATGTCGACTCAAGGCAGGAAGCGTTTGATGGTGTTGTTCAGTACTTCATTGTCGGGGTGCCGTTGCGCGGCCTCGCGCCAGGTGCGCGCGGCTTCCTCGCGCTCCCCTTTCAGCCAAAGCACCTCACCGAGGTGAGCAGAGATTTCCGGATCGGGGCGCAGCATCAGCGCGCGACGCAGTTGTTCTGCGGCGCCGGCGAGATCGCCCTTGCGAAACAGCAGCCATCCCATGCTGTCGATGATGAACGGATCGTTCGGCGCCAGCTCGAGCGCCCGGCCGAGCAGGCGCTCGGATTCGGCCAGCCGGATATTGCGCTCGGCGAAGGAATAGCCGAGCGCGTTGTAGGCGTGCGCATGCTCGGGTTTGACCGCGATCAGGCGCACGAGGTTTGCTTCCATGTCGTCGTAGCGCGCCAGGCGCTCCGCCAGCAGCGCCGCCTCGTAAAGCAGGTCGGGCTGGTCAGGGCTGTCCTTGAGGCCACCCTGCAGCAGTTCGAAGGCCGCAGCAGCCCGTCCGGCATCGCGCAGGATCTGCGCTTCGCCGATCAGCGACGGAATCCGGGCGCCGGTATCGCGCTCGCGCCAGCCACGAAGCTGATCCAGCGCCTGATCGAGCTGCCCCGCGCGCAGCAGAATCTGCGCGATGCGCATCTGCGCCTGAGCGTGGCTTTCGCCGGGCCCGACGGCGCGGTACCAGCGTAGCGCGTCATCGTCCTGCTTGCGTTCCTCGGCAATCTGGCCGAGGTAGAACCGATACTGATCCTGGTTGCCACGGCCGCTTGCCACGAGTCGCGTCAGCTCCGCCTCCGCCGCGGCGAGGTCGCGTGACTGCAGCGCGAGCATGGCCAGGGCAAAACGCAGATCGAGGTTCTCGGGCTGCGCATCGACCAGGCGCGAGAACTCCGCACGCGCCTCCGCGAACCGGCGTTCGGCGACCAGGCCGCGCGCATACTGCAAGCGGACTTCATGAGCATCGGGAAAACGCTCGAGATGTCGGCCCAACGCTTCCAGCGCCACGGTCGCGCCCTGGCGGGACAGCAGCTGCGCCTTGAACAGCACGGCAGTCTCCCAGTCCGGGCGCAAGGCCAGCGCGCGATCACAATCGGCCACTGCGCGTTCGACCTGGCCCGCCATGGCCGCGGTCTGCGCGCGCGCGATATGCGCCTCGGGCACGCGGAGATAGGGTTCCGTGAGGCGATCGACCAGGCCGACGGCCTCGGCATGACTGCTCAAACGCGCAAACAGTTGCGGTAGCCGCAGCAAATCGCCGGCCACCCCCTGACCTTGTCGCGCGAGCAGCCAGGCGAGGTGCGGCTCCATTTGCGGCAGGCGCTGGGCGCTGGCGAGCACACCCACCAAGGTCTGGCGCGCGCGCACCGATTCCGGCGCCAGTTCGACCCAGAGATTTGCCGAGACAATCGCCAGTTCGAGCTGGCGGCCATAGAGCGCGGCCTCGGTGGCGCGTCGCGCGAACCTGGGGTCCCGCGTCGCGCGCGCCAGCTCGCTGAGCAAACTGTGCGCGACGGCGGGCTGATTGCGCTGTACCGCCATCTCGGCGAGCAGGTATTGCTGCAGGACGCGCGACGACAGCTCGGCGCCGGGCAGCGAGGCGCTGTCGGGGTCAGGCTGATCGGCGTCACCCTGCGCGCTGTCATCCGGCGCCGTTGCCGCCTTGTCGGCCGCTGCCTGAGGCCAGGCTTCCGGGGCCGACAGGGCCAGGCACGACAGACCTGCGAACGCGGTGAACCTGATGACGGCGCGAGTGCAAGAGCCCGGACTGGCTCCGGCGCCGAGGCGGAGCAGAAACCGGATGGATGACAAAATCGGCAACATGACTTCGGCAGACCACAATAATCCAATGGCGATCGATGGTAGGCGCTTTTCAGGGGGTGGGCAAGGCAGGACAACTGGCCAAGCCCACCGCCGCCTTCGGCGCGGAATCCCGGATGCAAGCGGGGTGCAAGTGGAGTCGAGACTTGCTTTTTCCGGGGCGATCGGTAAGGTTTCCGCACCCCGCCCCAGACAAGGAGGATTTCGGCATGGCCATGAAACTCGTCAGCAACAGCTTCCAGGATGGTGATTACATTGGCGCCGACCACATCCTGTCGGCCGATTTCGGCTTCGGTTGCGCCGGTGGCAACCGCTCGCCGCACCTGCGTTGGGAAGGCGCGCCGGCAGGCACCAAGAGCTTCGCGGTGACCTGTTTCGACCCCGACGCGCCGACCGGCAGCGGCTTCTGGCACTGGGTGGTGGCCAACATTCCGGCCACGGTTACCGAGTTGCCGCTGGATGCCGGGAACCCGGCCAGCGGCAAGATGCCGGCTGGCGCGCTCGAGGTGCGCACCGACTTCGGCAAGCCTGGCTATGGCGGGCCATGTCCGCCGCAAGGGGACCATCCCCACCGTTACGTGTTCACGGTTTTCGCGGTGTCGCAGGAGCAGCTGCCGGTGACCGCCGACACCTCCGCGGCGGTAGTGGGCTTCATGCTCAACTTCAACACGCTGGAGAAGGCTACACTGATGGGGCTGTTCAAGCGCAGCTGATTCGCATACGAATCGCAAACGAGTTGCAGACGCCCTGGCGGACGCGCTGCGCGATGTCGTCGCCCAGACGACCGTTGCGCTGACTAGAACATGGCCAAGACGCGTAGTGTGCACACCTGTACCGCCTGTGGCGGCATGTCACCGAAATGGCAGGGGCAGTGTCCACATTGCGGCGCCTGGAACACCTTGCTGGAAACGGTCGCCGAACCCGCGGGCGGCAAGGCCCGCTACAGCGGGCTCGTCGGCTCCAGCGAGGTTCAGCGCCTGGACCAGGTCGTTGCGAGCGAGAACGCGCGACTCGAGACCGGCAGCGAAGAGTTCGATCGTGTGCTCGGCGGCGGTTTCGTGCCCGGCGGTGTGGTATTGATCGGCGGTGATCCCGGCATCGGCAAGTCGACGCTGTTGCTGCAAGCGCTGGCGCACATGTCAGGTGGGATGCCATCGCTTTATGTCAGCGCCGAGGAGTCGGCGGAGCAGCTTGCCGGCCGTGCGCACCGTCTGCAACTCGCAGCACACGCGGTGCAGGTCCTGGCTGAAATCCAGCTCGAGCGCATCGTCGCCACAATCGATGCGATGGCGCCACGCGTGGTGGTCGTGGACTCGATCCAGACCGTCTATGCGGAAGCCCTGCAATCGGCGCCCGGCTCGGTCGCGCAGGTCCGCGAATGCGCGGCGCAGCTCACGCGTCATGCCAAGCACCGCGGGCACGCGCTCGTACTCGTGGGCCATGTCACCAAGGAGGGCGCCATCGCCGGGCCGCGCGTGCTCGAGCACATCGTCGACACCGTGCTCTATTTCGAGGGCGACACCCACACCAGCTTCCGCCTGATCCGTGCCTTCAAGAACCGCTACGGCGCTGTCAATGAGCTGGGCGTGTTCGCGATGACCGACCGCGGGCTGCGCGGGGTCGCCAATCCCTCGGCGATCTTTCTTTCCGGACATGCCCAGCAGGTGCCGGGAAGCGTGATCCTGGTGACGCAGGAAGGTACACGGCCATTGCTGGTGGAAATCCAGGCGCTGGTCGACGACAGCCATCTTCCCAGCCCGCGCCGTCTCACCGTCGGGCTGGAGGCCAACCGGCTGGCCATGTTGCTGGCGGTGATGCATCGGCACGCGGGGCTCGTCTGTCACGACCAGGATGTCTTCGTCAACGCCGTCGGCGGCGTCCGCATCACGGAGCCGGCCGCGGACATGGCCGTCATGCTGGCCATCCATTCCTCGCTGAGAAACCGTGCCTTGCCGGACAAGCTCGCGGTTTTCGGGGAGATCGGCCTGGTCGGCGAAATCCGCCCGGCACCGCGTGGCCAGGAACGCATTCGTGAAGCCGCGAAACTCGGCTTCACGCGCGCACTCATACCCAAGGCCAATGTGCCGCGCCGCGAAGATTTCGGCATCGAGCTGTTCCCGGTGGCCCGCATCGAAGAGGCGCTGCACCGCTTGCGCGAACTGGATTAGCCGCGCGCGTATCCGAGTTCCCCGAGATTTCTTTCTGCGAGCACATCGTCCTATGCACAGCGTACGACTCGGTCTTCGGATGTTCCGGCGCGATGGGCGCGCCGGCGAATTGACGCTGCTGGCGCTGGCCATCGTTGTCGCGGTTGCCAGCCTGACGGCGGTCGGCCTGTTCGCCGATCGCGTGGAGCGCTCTTTGAGCCGCGACGCCAACCAGTTGCTGGGCGGCGATCTCGTGCTCACGGCGGACCATCCGCTGCCTGAGCGCTTTGAGCGCGTGGCGCAGGACATGGGCTTGAAAACGTCTGCGAGCCTGCGGTTCACTAGCATGGCGGCGGCTGGTGGCGCCAATCTGCTGGTGGGCGTCAAGGCCGTGCCGGACAGCTATCCCTTGCGCGGCCGTCTGCGCGTACGAAGCAGCGCCTCCGGGCCGGATGCCGAAGTCCGCGCGCCACCGCAACGGGGTACGGTCTGGCTGGATGAGCGCGCGACGACGGCGCTGGGTGTCAGGCCCGGCGATCTCGTGCGCGTGGGCAACCTGCAACTGCGCTATGTCGCCACGCTGACTTTCGAGTCGGATCGCGGCGCGGGGTTTTTCAGCTTCGTGCCGCGCTTGCTGATGCATCGCGACGACGTCGCCGCGAGCGGATTGATCCAGGAAGGTTCGCGCGTGACTTATCGGCTTGCGGTGGCCGGCGAGGCCGAACCGGTCGCGCGGCTGGGTCGCTGGCTACGTACCGAGCTGGCGCGCGGCGAGCGGATGGAAGACATCAACAATGCCCAGCCCGAAGTTCGCAGCACACTCGAGCGCGCACAACGTTTTCTGCGACTGGCGGCATTGCTCGCGGTGGTCTTCGCTGCGGTCGCCTTGTATCTGGCCACGAATCGGTTCGTCACGCGCCATCTCGATACGGCCGCGATCCTGCGTTGTCTGGGTGCCACGCAAGGGCGACTCGCGCAGATCCTGCTGTGCGAGCTTTTTGCCTTGGGGCTGATCGCGACGGTCTGCGGCAGCGCACTCGGCATCGTCGCGCAATTCGCGCTCGCCGAGCTTGGCCGCGGCATCACGCAAGACGCGCTGCCGCCGCCGGGCTGGCAGCCGATCGTGCACGGTGTGGCGGTGGGCCTGGTCCTGCTCGCCGGGTTTTCCGTGCCCCAGATCCTGCGCCTGCGCAAGGTGTCCACCGTGCGCGTCTTGCGGCGTGAGTGGGCCGGCGTGCAGGCGGCCCCCTGGAGTGCGACGGCAATGGGCGCCGCACTGCTTGCCGCCCTGGTGGCTTGGGTTGCTGGCGACATCAGGCTCGCGGCGATCGTGCTGGGGGGATTTCTCGCGGCGTCGGTGTTGTATGCCGTGGCGGCCGCGGCCTTGCTCAGACTGGCTGGCCATGCACGTCACATTGGCGGCAGCGTCCGGCAGGGCCTGGCGGGGCTCGCGCGCCGAAGACGGGACATGATGCTGCAATGCCTGGCCCTGGGTCTTGGTCTGACCACGATCTTCCTGGTGACCGTCGGGCAGGGTGATCTGGTCGCATCCTGGACGCGCAAGCTCGCCCCCGGCACGCCGAATCGATATCTGTTGAACATCCAGCCGGAGCAGCGGGAGGCCGTGCGGCGAGTGCTCGCCGAGGCCGGCATTGCGGCCGTCAAGCTCGAGCCGATGGTGCGCGGCCGTCTGGTGGCGATCAACGACCGCCCCGTCTCGGATGTGCAATACGATGGCGATGAGCGTGCTCGCCGCCTGGTCGAGCGCGAGTTCAATCTTTCCTGGTCGAGCGGGCTGCCGCCTGGCAATCGGCTCGTCGCTGGTCGCTGGTTCGCCCCCCAGCGTAGCGAAGCCGAATTTTCCGTGGAGAGCGGCCTCGCGCGCACCCTCGGTCTCAAGCAAGATGACCGGCTGAGCTTCGAAATCGCCGGCGAGCGTGTCAGTGCGCGCATCACCAGCCTGCGCAAACTCGACTGGGATTCGATGAACGTGAATTTTTTCGTGGTCGCGAACCCGGGCACGCTGGACGGGTTTCCGGCAAGTTACATCACCAGTTTTTATCTGCCGGCGGAAAGCGCGCAGGTGAGCGAGCGGTTGCTGGCGAGTTTTCCGAATCTGACATTGATCGACGTCGACGCGCTGCTCGGTCAGCTGCGTGACCTGCTCGCCCAGCTGACACGCGCCGTCGGTTTCGTGTTCACGTTCGCGCTGGCCGCTGGCATCGCCGTGCTCTGGGCGGCGATCGCTTCGACGCACGACGAGCGCTGCCGCGAGCTGGCCATCATGCGCGCGCTGGGCGCCCGTCGCCATCAGGTCACCGGGGCTTTGCTGACCGAGTTTCTGGTCATTGGCCTGATCGCCGGGGTACTGGGGATGCTTGGGGCGGTGGCGATCAGTTCCGCGCTCGCCCGCTGGGTTTTCGAGTTTCCGTACGCACCCAGTCCGGGGCCGAATCTCGCGGGCCTGGGTATCGCGATCGTCGTGATCACCTGCGCCGGCCTCATCGGCGTGCGCCGCGCCGCCACCTCGCCGGTGATGGCCGCCTTGCGCGAAAATGCCTGAGCGACGAGCGCGGCCGGCGGTGGCTCAGTAGCGGTCCGGCAAGGCGAGATCGCCGCAGAGCACGCGCAGCTCGCCTTGATGGCGAAAGGCGATCGAGACGGTCACACAGACCTTGCCCGAGCTCAAGGACAGGTAGGGTCTGGATACCTGAACTTTTTCGGGGTGCTGCACGGCACGTCGGAAATAGGGCCGCCGCGACCAGCAGGTGTGCTCCGGCAGCGCATTGTCGATGCCCATGCCCGATTTCTTGGCGTCCGATTGTGGTGCCGTCAGCCCCGGCCCGATCTGCCAGCCGGAGCCGTCGAGCAGGTAGCACAGCTGCGCCCAGGCCAGTGTATGAAAGCCGGCGCAGGACTCGGCCATCGGCTTGCCGCGCTGCAGGCGCATGGCCGCGATATAGATCGCGCGTTCGTAAGGAGCGATCGCCTCGCGATAGCGGCTCGTTGCGCCCAGCTGACGACTCGAATAGCCATGCCAGAGCTCTTCGATCGCCACATGGGCGGTGTCGGTCGAGACCGGGCGTGGCGCGGGCATGCCGAAATAGTAGCCCTGGACGAAGTCGACATCGGCATCCAGGGCCAGCGTCGCCTGTTCGCAGGTCTCGACCCCCTCCAGCAGCACCAGCGCGCCGGCCTCGTGGATGAAGCCGGCGATCTGCGG
Source organism: Rhodocyclaceae bacterium (assembly GCA_022072095.1). Classification (GTDB taxonomy): domain Bacteria; phylum Pseudomonadota; class Gammaproteobacteria; order Burkholderiales; family Rhodocyclaceae; genus JAJVIJ01. The sequence goes on along the minus strand of JAJVIJ010000017.1, from coordinate 31,811 downwards.
CAGCAGCCGGTGTGCACGGCTGTCGGCCATCACGCGCAGCGCAAACCCCCGATCCAGCTTGACGAGGTCGGGTTTGAGTGTCCAGATGCGGTCGAAATTGGAATGCCCGGCGCCGAAATCATCCATCGCGATCAGGCAGCCCAGATCGCGCATGTAGTCCAGCGTCTTCGCGAATCCGCAGTCGTCCTCGACCGCCTGTTCCATGACCTCGATGACGATGCGCGCAGGCGATAGGCCGGCGCCTTCGATCAGCTCCGGCAGAAACTCGCCCAGAGCGCCGTCCGGCCCCGAACTGACGATTTCCGGGTGTACGTTCAAGAACAGCAGGCCGTCGGCGTCGAGATGATCGTAATTGGCCACGTGCAGAAAGCGGCACAGTCGGTCCAGGTACTGCAGTTCGCCGCTGTTTTCCGTGCTGCCGATCACCGAAGCCGGCGATAGGGCAAGGCCGTTTCCATCGAACGCTCGCAACAGGCCTTCGTGTCCGATCGGCCGGCAATGGGACAGGCTGTATATCGGCTGGAAGTGGCTGGTGAGTTTCAGTCCCTTGTAGCGGGCCCAGTACCCTTGTTGGCCACGTACCAGGTCTGCGAGCGCGCCGTCGGCGGCGTTGGCTGCCTGGCCTACCGGCAGGTCGCGATCGCGAGCCACGATGCGCGGCACGTCAGGGATGGCGGAAAGACGTTCTAAAGGCATGATCTCGACACATGGCGATGCTCCAGAGTGCCATTACGGCCCGGGCCAGGCGAGATTGAGCGAAATATCGAATAGCGCGTATCGCCCGGACTCGAGTGAGATGGACGAGGCCCTTCCTCGTGTTTTTGCCGAAACCAATATCCCCGTTTAGTGTTTGCAAATGATAATGATTCGTGATAACTTTTTGTCGCGGATGGGATGGGGATGCTGCCGGTCAGCAGGCCCGGGTCGGGTGCAATTGCAAGCTGCGAAGGAGAACATCATGTCCAGTCATGGTCGCAAGCCGGTTGCCGCGCTTGCTTTCACTTTGCTGGTGGCAAGTTTCGTGAGTCCGGCGTGGGCCGTCGAATACCCGATCGGCACACCGCAGCAGCGTTATGGAATGGAGATCGCCGCGGTCTATCTGCAAGCGGTCGATATGGAGCCGGAAGGCATGATGCGCCCGGCCAAGGAGGCGGATATCCACCTGGAGGCCGATATCCACGCACTCGCGAACAATCCGAACGGGTTCGAAGAGGGCGCATGGATTCCCTACCTGAGCGTGAGGTATGAAATCACGAAGATCGGCGGCCAAGAAACGATCAGCGGCGCGTTCATGCCCATGGTCGCCAACGACGGGCCGCACTACGGCGACAACGTCAAGCTCAGGGGGCCGGGCAAGTATCGCGTCAAGTACACGGTCCTGCCTCCCTCCGCCGACCCGCACACTCATTTCGGCCGCCACACCGACCGCCTGACCGGTGTCCGGCCCTGGTTCAAGGCCTTCGACGTCGAATACGAATTCACCTACGCGGGCATCGGCAAGAAGGGCGGCTATTGAAATGGAAATGGCGACCTACCCGTTCGCGTGCCGCCGCATGCGGCTGCCTTGGGCGGCTGCGGCCGCCGCGCTCTTCGCCATGCCCGCGGTCGCCGCCGAACCCGCTACGCCCGCGTCGCCGCAGGCGCTCACCGAACGGCTGGAGAAACTCGAGCGGCGCAACGCTCTGCTGGAGCAGGCCATCCGCGACTTGCAGACGCGCAACGCCCAGATCGACGCGGCCCTGTCCAATGAGAGTGTGAGCGAGACCGAGCCGGAGCTGGCCACGCGCTTGAAGGCCGTCGAATACCAGGCGCTGGACATCCAGAAACAGGCCAAGGTGCTCGATGCGATCGAGGGTTTTTCCGCGGGTGCAAGTTTCACGACGGTGGCGCAGCGCGCGAATCGCCTCGATGACAGCGGCAGTCAGGTCAACTATCGCGCCGACATCACCGTCACCACACCGACGATCAAGACCGGCGACATCGAGAGCCGGCTCTTCGGCCACTTTCGAGTCGGTCAGGGCAAGGGCTTGAGCAACAAGCTCACCGCCTTCGTCGGCCCGAACGCGACCTCGTTCCAGCTCGGATCCGTCGTTGAACCGGAATCGAGCGCGATGATGCTGGCGCAGGCCTGGTATCAGGCGGACATCCCGCTGCCGTTCGACGGTTTCAAGCCCCATGCGCGGGAGACCCTGACGATCAATTTTGGCAAGATGGACCCGTTCGCCTTCTTCGACCAGAACGCCGCCGCCAATGACGAGACGCGACAGTTTCTGGCGAGCCCGTTCGTACACAACGCCTTGCTGGACAATCCGCTGGCGGCCAATATCGGAGCCGACGGCTTTGGCTTCTCGCCCGGCGTGCGTGTGTCCTACCTGAACTGGCGTGCCAAACCCGAGACCTATCGGCTGTCGTTTGGCCTCTTCGGGGCGGGACGCAGCGCCAACTTCAGCGACGGCTTCAAGTCGCCCTTCGTCATCGTGCAGGCGGAAACCGGCCAACGTCTGTTCTCCGGTCTCGCGGGCAACTATCGGTTCTATGTCTGGCGCAATGGACAGGCACCGACGTTCGTCGCAGGTGAGGTCGCAGCGCACAGCGGTGCCGGGGTGAGCTTCGATCAGCGCATTCACGACGGCATCATCGCGTTCGGCCGCTTGGGCGTGGGCCGCGGCCAGCGCCTGCCCTTCGACCGTAGCGTGAGCCTGGGCGCCGAGATCGGTGGCGGCTATTGGCGGCGCGGCGCCGACGCGATCGGCCTGGCGCTCGGACTTCAGCGTACCAGCGCCGACTTCCGCACGCAGTCGGCGACCGTCGATGCCAACGGCGACGGGCTACCGGACTACGGCTTCGTCGCTGCCGGGTGGGAGCAGGTGGTCGAGGCCTATTACCGTTTTCACGTGCATCAGCGCTTCGAGCTGACGCCCGATATCCAGTACATCCGCCATCCGGCCGGCAATGCGTCGGCCGACGCGATCAAGATCGTTGGCGTACGCGCCAACCTGAGTTTCTGACGAGAGGATGGAGATGAGCATGTTCCCCATACGGCTGCCTCGCATCGCCACCAGCCTCTTGCGCTTCATGCTGCCGGCGATGACCTGCCTGGCGCTGTCCGCGGAGGCGGGCGGTGGCGATCTTCCGGTTTACGTGCTGGTCGCAAAGGATGGGCGCTTCATGCCGAGCAGCCTGAATGTCGCGGCAGGGACGCGCTTCAAGATCACGGTGCGCAACGAAGGCCGCGATGCGATCGAATTCGAGAGCGCGCCATTGCGCAAGGAAAAGGTGCTGGCGCCCGGGGCGGAGTCCTTCGTCGTGATCGCGCCGCTGAAACCCGGCACGTATGACTTCTTCGACGAATTTCATCCGGACACCGGCCGCGGCCGCATCATCGTGAAGTAGCGCGGGCAGAGCCATGGGCAACGCACTGTTCATCGTCTGGCGCGAAACCATCGAGGCCATGCTGGTCATCGGCATCCTGCATGGCTGGCTGGCGGCCCGTCCGCAGGCTCGCGCCGGCTTCCCCTGGCTGTGGAGCGGCATCGCGGCGGGCATCGGCCTGGCGCTACTGCTCGCAGTCGCACTGATGGGCCTTCAGTCCGCGGTGGCGCCGACCACGCTGGAGTGGCTACAGGCCATCATGCCGCTTGCCGCCTGCGCGCTGATCGTGCAAATGGTCTGGTGGATGGGCCGGCACGGCGCCAGCCTGAAAGGCGATTTGGAGACGAGCATGGCGCGCGCCAGTGACCGCGCCAACTGGATGGGCATCGCGGTGTTGGCTGCGGTCGCTGTCGGCCGCGAGGGCGCGGAGACGGTGGTCTTCCTGTATGGCGCCGTGCAGGGTCGTTCCGGCGTCGGCATCGCTCTGGCCGGCGGTCTGGGATTCCTGCTGGCGCTCGCGGCCTACTGGGTGCTGTCGCGGGGCGGCCGTTTCTTTTCTTGGCGCACGTTCTTCCGCGTCACCGAGGTGTTGCTGCTGTGCCTGGGTGGCGCGCTGCTGGTGGATGGCACGGAGAGGCTGGTTGGGCTGGAGGCCGTGCCGGCCTTGATCAGCCCTCTCTGGGACACGTCCTCCCTGCTCGACGAAGGTACACGTGCGGGCGGAATCGTCGCCGCGCTGACCGGCTACCGCGCCATGCCCTCGGGTATCGCCTACCTGCTGCTCGCCCTCTATTGGGTGCTCGCATTCACCGTGCTGGCGAGATCCAAGCCGGCGCGGTCTGGAGCAGGATCGTCATGAATGCCTCGCGCGCGCCGGCTGCAAGAGGGGTGTCGCATCGGGGCACCGACCGTTTCGCCCGGCTCGGCTTGGCCATGCGGCGTCACCGGAGCCTCATTCTGGGCGTGCAATGGTTCGTCGTGCTGGGCTACGTGCTGCTGCTGGTCGTTCCCGCCTTGCTGCCGCTGCCGCCGGAGCGCGCCCACTCGTGGGATGACATCACGCGCTTCGCGCAGTTCGTTTTCTGGGGCCTGTGGTGGCCATTCGTCATCCTGTCCGTCATGGTCGCGGGCCGCAGCTGGTGCGGCGTGCTGTGCCCTGAGGGCGCGCTCACGGAATGGGTATCTCGTTTCGGCCTTGGACGCGGCATACCGCACTGGATGAAATGGGGCGGCTGGCCCTTGGTGGCATTCATCCTCACGACGGTGTTCGGGCAGATGACCAGCGTCTATGACTACCCGAAACCGGCATTGCTGATCCTGGGCGGTTCCACCCTGGCGGCCATCGCCACGGGCCTGGTATGGGGTCGGGGAAAGCGGGTATGGTGCCGACATCTGTGCCCGGTATCCGGTGTGTTCGGCCTGCTGGCGCGGGTGGCACCCGTCCATTTCGCGGTGGACCGCGTGCAATGGGAGACGGCTCCGACCGGGCAGCGCACCAGCCGGCGACACCCGGTCAATTGTGCGCCGATCATCGACATCCGCCGCATGCAGAGCGCGGCGCCGTGTCACATGTGCGGACGCTGCGCCGGCGAGCGCGACGCGGTGCATCTGGCAGTACGCTCGCCTGGTACCGAGATTCTCGAACAGCCTGTGGCCGCCGGTGATCGCTGGCCCGCGCGCCTGCTGGTGTTCGGCATGCTGGGCGTGGCCCTCGCTGCCTTTCAGTGGAGCGCATCGCCTTGGCTGGTCGCCGCCAAGCAGCTGATGGCCGGGTGGCTGGTCGACCGCGAGATCATGTGGCCGCTCGAAGCCGTGGGCCACTGGTGGCTGTTCACGCACTATCCCGAGGTCAACGACGTGTTCACCTGGCTGGACGGCGCCTTGTTGCTGGCCTACATCGCGGCCGAAGCGTGCATCGTGGGTGTCTGGATCTGGATGTGGCTGGTCGTCGCCGGCACCGCGGCCGGGCTCGCGTGGCATCGGCTTGCCGACGCGTTGATTCCATTTGCCGGCGCCAACTTGTTCGTGGGCCTGAGCCTGCTCACGACGGCGCAGCTGACCGCGGACGGTTTGAGCCTGCCCTGGGCCCACACCTTGCGCATGACGCTACTGGCCTTGGTCGCCTGCTGGAGCGTCACACTGGCCTGGCGCCTGGCGCGACGGCGCCGAGCCGTCGCCGCACTGGGAGTGGGTCTGGCGGCTGCGCTACCGCTGGCCGCTTGGGCCGTGCAATGCTGGTACTGGTGAGCCCTTCGCGATGCGCAAGCGGTGCCGGCACCTCGGTGACCGCAAGCCGGACGCCGGTAACCGTCAGTCCGACCATCGGATGTGATGGGGTCCCGTCGGCCCGGACGCGAGCCGGACCGACCGCAGCGGATTCGCGGTCTGGCGGGAATTCAGCCTAACAAACGTCCGTTTGACCGGCTGCGCCGAACTGGGTTAAGGTTCGCGCCGAAAGTCGCCGCCGGCGACGCGTCGTTGAGGAAGGGTTTATGCGTTTGATCTTGCTCGGGCCGCCGGGCGCCGGCAAAGGGACCCAGGCCGAATTCATCTGTGCACGCTACGGCATCGTGCAGATTTCCACCGGCGACATGCTGCGCAACGCGGTCAAGGCCGGCACGCCGCTGGGCCGTGCGGCCGATCAGGTGATGAAATCCGGGGGGCTCGTGTCCGACGACATCATCATCGGCCTGGTACGGGAGCGCTTGACCACGAAGGACTGTGTACCCGGCTATCTGTTCGACGGTTTTCCACGCACCATTCCGCAGGCGCAGGCATTGCGCGATGCGAACGTGCCGCTGGATTTCGTGCTCGAGTTTGCCGTGCCGGACGAAGTCATCGTCGCCCGCGTCAGCGGACGCCGCGTGCACCCGGCCTCGGGGCGCACCTATCACGTGGAGTTCAACCCACCCAGAGTCGCCGATCGCGATGACGTCACCGGTGAGCCGCTCGTGCAGCGCGACGATGACCGTGAGGAAACCGTGCGCAAGCGTCTGCGCGTCTATCACGAACAGACCGCGCCGTTGGTACAGTACTATCGGGCCTGGGTCGGTGATGCTGCGCCGAAGCTCCGCTGCGTGGATGGCGTGGGTGACGTCGACGCCGTGCGCGAGAGGATCTTTGCTGCCTTGCAGTAGATCACGAGAATCCGGGGGGGGGTATGGCTTCCAAGAGAAAGAACGCCTTCTACGCACAATCGGGTGGCGTCACCGCCGTCATCAATGCCTCCGCCGCTGCGGTGATCGCCACCTGCCGACAGCACTGCGACGTGATCGGCCGTGTCTATGCCGGCCGCAACGGCATCCTCGGCGCGCTGCGCGAGGAGCTGATCGATACCTCGCGCCTGTCGGACGCGATGCTGGCCGGGTTGCGGCATACGCCGGGCGGCGCGTTCGGGTCCTGTCGCTACAAGCTCGGTGCGCTGGATCGCGACCGGGCCAAGTATGAGCGCCTGGTCGAGGTTTTCCGTGCCCATGACATCGGCTATTTCTTCTACAACGGCGGCGGTGACTCGGCCGATACCTGCCTGAAAATTGCCCGGCTGTCCGAGAGCATGGGCTACCCGATCCAGGCGATCCACGTACCCAAGACCGTGGACAACGATTTGCCGATCACGGACAACTGCCCCGGTTTCGGTTCGGTCGCGAAATACGTCGCCGTGTCGATCCGTGAGGCCGGCTTGGATGTCGCCTCGATGGCGGAGACCTCGACGCGGGTGTTCATCCTGGAAGTGATGGGGCGGCACGCCGGCTGGATCGCCGCGGCAGCGGGGCTTGCCGCGACACGCGAGCAGGAAGCACCGCACATCATCCTGTTCCCGGAGATCGCCTTCGATCCCGACCGTTTTCTGGCCAAGGTCGAGGAGAGCGTCCGAGATCACGGTTATTGCGCGGTGGTCGCCTCGGAAGGGCTGCGCAATGCCGACGGCGGCTTCCTGTCCGAGGCCGGGACGCGCGATGCCTTCGGCCATGCCCAGTTGGGGGGAGTCGCGCCTTACCTTGCGCAACTGGTGCAGGATCGGCTCAAGCTGAAATTCCACTGGGCCGTCGCCGATTATCTTCAGCGCTCGGCGCGCCACATCGCCGCCAAGGTCGATGTGCGCCAGGCTCAGGCGGTCGGCCGCGCCGCGGTGAAGCTGGCGGTCAAGGGGCACAACGCGGTCATGCCGACCATCGTGCGCGTCGCGGATCGCCCTTACAAGTGGAAGATCGGTGTCGCGCCGCTCGATCAGGTCGCCAATGTCGAGAAGAAGATGCCGCGCGAGTTCATCAGCGCAGACGGCTATCGGATCACGGCCAAGTGCCGCACGTATCTTTCGCCGCTGATCGGTGGGGAGGACTATCCGCCCTACGCCGGGGGCCTGCCCGAATATGTCCGTGTGCCACACAGGTTGGTGGCGGCCAAACTGGCGCCGTTTGCCCCTTGAGGGAATCGGCTGTCGCTTTTTTCCCATAACCAGCAGAGCAATCGAGGAGATGATGATGTCGGGAGAGACCGGGTTGTGGTTCGCACTGGTATCGGCGGTGCTGGCCATCGTATATGGCTTCGTGCAGCGTGGCTGGGTCCTGTCACAGCCGGCGGGTAATCCGCGCATGCAGGAGATCGCCGGTGCGATCCAGCAGGGTGCCAGGGCCTACCTCAATCGGCAATACAGCACGATCGCCATCGTCGGCGTCGTGCTGGCCGTCGTCATCGGCATATTTCTCGACCTGCCCACCGCTGGCGGCTTTGTGCTGGGGGCGATCCTGTCCGGAGCGGCCGGCTATATCGGCATGAACATCTCGGTACAGGCGAACGTGCGCACCGCCCAGGCGGCGCACGGTGGCCTGAATGCCGCGCTCAACGTCGCCTTCCGCGGTGGCGCGATCACCGGCCTGCTGGTCGTGGGCCTGGGCCTGCTCGGGGTGGCCGGTTTTTACCTGGCACTCAAGAGTTCGACCGGAAGCGACGTGCCGCTGGACAAGTTGCTGCATCCCCTGGTCGGGCTCGGTTTCGGCTCGTCGCTGATCTCGATCTTCGCGCGACTGGGGGGTGGCATCTTCACCAAGGGGGCCGATGTCGGCGCCGACCTGGTCGGCAAGGTCGAAGCGGGCATACCCGAGGACGATCCGCGCAATCCGGCCGTGATCGCCGACAACGTCGGCGACAACGTCGGCGATTGCGCCGGCATGGCGGCTGACCTGTTCGAGACCTACGCCGTCACGACGGTCGCGACGATGCTGCTCGGCGCGCTCATGGTCACGAAGGCCGCAGAAAACGCGGTCATCTATCCGCTGGTGCTCGGTGGCGTGAGCATCATCGCGTCCATCGTCGGCTCTTTCTTCGTCAAGGCGCGCGAGGGCGGCAAGATCATGAACGCGCTCTACCGCGGGCTCGCGGTATCCGGCGTCATCGCGCTGGTTGCCTTCTACCCGATCACGACGATGATGTTCCCGGATGGCATCACGGTCGCCGGCATGGCCGAGCCGGTGTCGGCGATGAACTTGTACCTGTCCGCGCTCATCGGACTGCTGCTGACCGCGGCCATGGTGGTCATCACCGAATACTACACGGCGACCGAGTACAGTCCGGTCCGGCACATCGCGCAGGCGTCCACCACCGGCCATGGCACCAACATCATCGCCGGTCTGGGCGTGTCGATGAAGGCGACCGCCGCGCCGGTGTTGGTCGTATGTCTGGCGATCTGGGCGGCGTATCTGCTGGGTGGCTTGTACGGCATCGCCATCGCGGCGACCTCGATGCTGTCGATGGCCGGCATCATCGTGGCGCTGGACGCCTATGGCCCGATCACCGACAACGCCGGCGGCATTGCGGAAATGGCCGAGCTGCCCAAGGAAATCCGCAACATCACCGACCCGCTGGATGCGGTCGGCAACACCACCAAGGCGGTGACCAAGGGCTATGCGATCGGCTCGGCCGGACTGGCCGCGCTGGTGCTGTTCGCCGATTTCACGCACGCGCTCGAAGCCCAGCTGCACAAGGCGACCGCATTCGATCTGTCCGACCACATGGTCATCATCGGCCTGTTCATCGGTGGCATGGTGCCCTATCTGTTCGGCGCCATGGGCATGGAAGCCGTCGGTCGCGCTGCGGGCTCGGTGGTGATCGAGGTGCGCCGCCAGTTCAAGGACATCAAGGGGATCATGGAGGGCAAGGCCAAGCCCGAATACGGCACCTGTGTGGACATGCTGACCAAGGCGGCCATCAAGGAAATGGTGATTCCGTCGCTGCTGCCGGTGCTGGTGCCGGTACTGGTCGGACTGATTCTGGGACCGAAAGCGCTGGGTGGCGTACTGCTGGGCACGATCGTGACCGGGATTTTCGTCGCCATTTCGATGACCACCGGGGGCGGCGCCTGGGACAACGCGAAGAAATACATCGAGGAAGGCCATTTCGGTGGCAAGGGATCGGAGGCCCACAAGGCCGCGGTGACCGGCGACACGGTGGGTGATCCTTACAAGGACACCGCCGGTCCGGCCGTCAACCCGTTGATCAAGATCATCAATATCGTGGCGCTGTTGATCGTGCCGCTGGTCGCGATGGATACGCCGCCGGCCGCACCGCAGGTTCCGGCCGCGATCTCCGTACCGGCGCTCCCCGCTGCAGGGGCCAAGTAAAGTGCCGCACCAGGGCCGGGGCCGCCATGCGCCTCGGCCCGCTTCCAGACCCACGTCGAGCGCCGGCGCCCGCGCCGGCCACATCCAGCGATGAGCGCTGAGTCCGCGCCGGCCGACGGCGCCGGCAAACCATCCGACGATGTGCATCGCGCCGGCGCACTCGGCGTACTGGGGCTGTGCTTCGCGCTCCATCTGCTCGGTCGCGGCATGGCCGACACCTTCGGCGTGTTCGTGCTGCCCATCGAGCAGGCGTTCGGCGGCAGCCGCGCGAGCGTAACCGGGGTGTTTTCAGCCTACCTCGTCTGCTATGGCCTGGCCGGACCGCTGGTCGGGCACATGTTCGATCGCTTTGGCCCACGGCGTCTCTACACGCTGGGGCTCGTCTTGTTGGCCACATGTGTGTTCGCGAGCGGGCTGCTCGATGCCACTTGGCCGTACTACCTGACCCTGGGTCTGGGCACCGGCTTCGCGGTCGCCGCCTTGGGCATGGTGCCTGCATCGGCCTTGCTCGCGCGCTGGTTCCGGCGGCGTCTGGCGACGGCGCTCGCGATCGCCTTTTCCGGGTTCGCGGCGGGCAGCCTGGTCATGGTGCCGCTCGCCCAATGGCTGGTCGAAACCTGGGGTTGGCGGCAAGCCTATCGCGCACTCGGCGGTTTGGTGGCCTTGCTTCTCTTTGCCGTGCTGCTGCTCCCGTGGCGGCGCATCTCCGCCGGACGGGCGTCGATCGCCGCACAGCCGCCGAGCGGGACGGTCGGTCGGGACATAGGCCTGCGTCAGGCCATGCGCATGCGCCCGTTCTGGGCGCTGGTGCAGACGCTGTTCTTCACCGGCATGATGATGTTCGCGGTGATGGTTCAAACCGTGGCCTATCTGATCGAGATCGGCTTTCCGCCCATGGCAGCGGCCTCCGCATACGGCCTTTGCGGCAGTCTGTCGGCGGTGGGTATCGTCGCCTCCGGCTGGCTGGGCGATCGCTATGGATATCGGCCCGTGATCAGTGTGAGTTTTCTGATGACCGTGACCGGGATCGTGCTGCTCATCGCGCTCGCCAGCTATCGCAACCAGGTGTTGCTGAGCGGTTTCGTGCTGTTCTTCGGGCTGTCACAGGGTGCGCGCGGGCCGCTGGTCACCGCGCTGTCTGCGCGGCTTTTTGCGGGGCGGGGTCAGGCCGCAATCTATGGAGCCATCACTGCCGGCATGGGCGTCGGCGCCGCCATAGGCGCTGGCTTGTCCGGCTATCTGCACGACCTGACCGGCGGTTACCGGGCCGGGCTGATCTATGCCTGCCTGTGCGCAGGACTGGGCCTGCTGCCCTTCTGGACCGTGCCGGCACTGGTCACGGCGGGGCGACGAGCCACCGGGCCAGGCTAGACGCGCGTGGCCGGCCGGGCGGCCACGCGGCGATACCACTCGGCCAGCGTGGTGCAGGACTCCGGCATGGCGAGCTTGACGCGCTGCGCGAATTCGACCACGACCAGCGCGCTGATATCGGCGAAGGTGTAGACCTCGCCGATCAGGTAAGCCCGATCGGCCAGCGCCTGATCCAGGAAGCGATAGAAAAAGTCGATCCGCTGTCGCCCGCGCTCCACCAGTGCCGGAATCTGCTCGAGGTTTTCCGGCCCGGGCAGGGCGCGACCCTTGAAGCCCTTGGCGGAGTTGCGGAACACCTCGGCCACCGCGGCAAAGCCGAGATCCTCCACCCAGTGCGTCCACATCAGGGTCAGCGCATGCTCCTTGGGCGTGCGCCCGAACAGCGCTGGCTCGGGAAACAGCGCTTCCAGGTAGTCGCATATGGCCACGCTCTCGCCCAGACAGCTGCCATCGTCCAGCTCCAGCACCGGCACCGTGCAGCGCGGATTCTTCGCACGAAAGGCCGCACTCATCTGCGCGCCGGTCCCCAGATCGACCTGTTCGACCGGGATGTCCAATCCCTTTTCGGCGATGAAGATGCGCACGCGGCGCGGACTGGGTGCCGTCGCACAATCATAGAACTTCATGGTCCGTGTCTCCTCTGGAAACAGGTCAGCGCAGGCGTGCGTTGATGCGCGCCAGCGCTTCGGCACCCGGGCAGAGCTCGTCCTCGCCCAGCGCGAACAGCGGCGTTGCGACCGTATTCAGGTGGCGATGCAGGTCTTCCGGCTCCGGATCCAGAAAAAGCAGACCGGTCACCACTTCGCCCGACCGCTGGCGGGCGAGCAGATGGCGTTGCGCGGCGACGCGGTCCGTCGGGTCGTAAGCGGCGTCGAGTTTGACGAGCCGCAGCCGGCTGCCGTCGTGAAGATCGACTTCGTGCGTTTCCCCCGGTGCATACCGCGCTTCGATCGGAGCCCTGCCGGTAATGAAATCCAGCCGATTCAGCGCTTCATTGTGTTCGCGCACGTAGTCGTAGCTCTTGGTGCTGCCCAGGTGGTTGTTGAACGCCACACAGGGACTGACGACGTCGAGCAGCGCCGCACCGGGATGCGTGAGCGCGCCCATGATCAGCGGCACGAGTTGCTCCTTGTCACCGGAGAATCCACGCGCGATGTAGGTCGCACCGAGCTGGAAGGCGATGCTGGCCAGATCGATCGGCGCGTCGCGATTGACGCCGCCATACTTGCTTTTCGAGCCGCTGTCGGCCGTCGCCGAGAACTGACCCTTGGTGAGTCCATAAACGCCGTTGTTCTCGACGACATACGTCATGTTCACGCCGCGGCGCATCAGGTGAGAAAACTGGCCAAAGCCGATCGAGGCCGAATCTCCGTCTCCGGAAATGCCGAGATAGATCAGGTCGCGGTTGGCGAGGTTCGCGCCGGTGGCGACCGAGGGCATGCGGCCATGCACGCTGTTGAAACCGTGCGAATTGCCGAGCAGATAGTCCGGTGTTTTCGAGCTGCAGCCGATGCCGGAGAGCTTGGCGACGCGATGAGGCTCTATGGCCAGCTCCCAGCAGGCCTGGATGATGGCCGCACTGATGGAGTCGTGCCCGCAGCCGGCGCACAGCGTCGAGATTTTTCCTTCGTAGTCGCGCCGGGTGTAGCCCAGGCTGTTGCGCGGCAGGCTCGGGTGATGCATCAGCGGCTTTGCCAGATAGGTCATGCCCCCCTCCGATCGTTCACGACACGGTCATACAGCGGTTCCATGCCGAGCACGCGCATCTTTTGTCCAATTTCGCGATGTATGAAGCGCGCCGTGATCGGCGTGCCGTCGTAATGCAGGACCGACATGAGCTTGCCCGGATCGATACCCAGTTCGTTGATCAACAGCGTGCGCATCTGCGCGTCGCGGTTTTGCTCGACGACGAACACGACCTCGTGCGCATCGATGAACTCGAGTACGGCATCCGGAAACGGGAAGGCCCGCAGGCGCAGTGTGTCGAGACGGCAGCGGTCGTCAGCAAGCAGCTCGACGGCTTCCCTCATGGCCGGACTCGTGGAGCCGAAGAAAATGGCGCCGAAGCGCGTGCCACCCGCTGCGTCGAGCATGACCGGCGCCGGGACCAGAGTCTTGGCGGTATCGAACTTGCGCAGCAGGCGCTCCATGTTGTAGAGGTAGTCCGGTCCCGCCTCGGAATAGACGGCGTAGGGATTCCGGCTGGTGCCACGGGTAAAGAACGCGCCCTGGGTCGGGTGTGTGCCCGGATAGGTGCGGTACGGAATGCCGTCGCCATCGACATCGAGATAGCGGCCGAACACGCGTCCGGATTCGAGCATCGCCGTGGTCATGACCTTGCCACGGTCATAACGCCGCGCATCATCCCAGTGAAACGGTTTCGTCAGGCGCTGGTTCATGCCGATATCCAGGTCGGTCATGACGAACACCGGTGTCTGCAGGCGGTCTGCCAGATCGAGCGCCGCCGCGGCAAACTCGAAGCACTCGTGCGGATCCTCCGGCCAGAGCAGCGGATGCTTGGTGTCGCCATGCGAAGCATAGGCGCAGGCCAGGATGTCCGATTGCTGCGTACGAGTCGGCATGCCAGTCGAGGGTCCACCGCGCTGGACATTGATGATCGTCGCCGGAATCTCGGCGAAATAAGCCAGGCCGATGAACTCGGTCATCAGGGAAACGCCGGGGCCGGAGGTCGCGGTAAACGCGCGTGCTCCGTTCCAGCCCGCACCGATGACGATGCCGATCGAAGCAAGCTCATCCTCGGCCTGGACGATGGCGAAACGATGGGCGCCGCTCGCCGGGTCGACACGCAGCTCGGCGCAATATTTCTGGAAGGCCTCGGCGAGCGAAGACGAGGGTGTGATCGGATACCAGGCGCAAACCGAGGCGCCCCCATAGACACAACCCAGCGCCGCGGCCGCATTGCCATCGACGAAGATCCGCTCCCCGATTGCATCCGCTCGCCGCACCTTCAGGCCGAGCGCATCGGCCCAGTGTGTGCGCGCATAGCCGTGGCCCAGATGGAAGGCTTCGCGGTTCGCCGCGAGCAACTGCGGTTTGCGGCTGTACTGCTCGGCCAGCAGCGTTTCGACGACCGTGGTCTCGATCGACATCATCGCAGCCAGAGCACCAAGGTAGACGATGTTCTTCAGCAGCTGGCGCTCGCGCGCGTCGTCGTAGCGCGCATTGGTCAATTCGGTGAGCGGCACGCCGATCACGTGGATGTCATCACGAAACCGGGAGGGCGGCAGCGGCTTGCTGGAATCGTAGAACAGGTAACCCCCGGGTTCGATTTCCGCGACATCCTTGTCCCAGGTCTGCGGGTTCATCGCCACCATCAGGTCCACGCCACCACGGCGTCCGAGATGGCCCGCGCCGGAGACGCGCACCTCGTACCAGGTGGGCAGCCCCTGGATATTGGAGGGAAAGATGTTGCGCGGCGAGACCGGCACACCCATGCGCAATATGCTCTTTGCGAACAGCTCGTTGGCCGAGGCCGACCCCGAGCCGTTGACGTTGGCAAACTTGACGACGAAATCGTTTTCCGCTTGCAGTCTTTTCATGATCAGGCGGCTACTCGCTCCGGGCTCTTCCGGCAACCGGGTCCGGCGTGTGTGACGTCCAGCAGAAAGCGCTGCATGTCCCAGGCGCCGGTCGGGCAGCGCTCGGCGCACAGACCGCAATGCAGGCACAGGTCTTCGTCCTTGACCATCACCCGGCTGGTCTTCAGCGCAGCGGAGACATACAGTGCCTGCGCCGTGTTGTGCGCCGGCGCACGCAGCCGGCCGCGCAAATCCGCCTCGTCGCCATTCGCGACAAAGCTCAGGCAATCCATCGGGCAGATGTCGGCGCAGGCATCGCACTCGATGCACAGCTTGTCGGCGAACACCGTCTGCACGTCGCAGTTGAGACAGCGCTGTGCTTCGCGATAGGCGGTGGCGGTATCAAAACCGATTTCCACCTCGACCCTTATGCTCGCCAGGGCTTCGTTGGCCTCGCGCCAGGGCACCTTGTGGCGCGCGTCCGGGTCGATGTCGTTATCGTAGGACCATTCGTGTATGCCCATTTTCTGCGAGACCAGGCTAACGGCTGGCGCAGGTCGCTCTCTCGGGTCCTCGCCACTGAGCAGCTTGTCGATACTGACCGCTGCCTCGTGGCCATGCGCGACCGCCCAGATGATGTTTTTCGGACCGAATGCGGCATCGCCGCCGAACAATACGTGCGGCACACTGCTTTGCAGCGTCACCGCATCGAGCACCGGCATGCCATGACGATCGAAATCGATGCCACAGTCGGCCTCGATCCACGGAAACGCATTTTCCTGGCCGACTGCGATCAGAACCTCGTCGCATTCGAAGTAGCGATCCGGTTCACCCGATGGCACCAGCTGGCGACGGCCACTGTCGTCGAAGATCGCATGCACGGGCTGGAAGGACATGCCGATCAGCTTGCCATCGCGATGCTCGAAGCGCTTGGGTACCAGGTTGTTCAGGATCGGTATGCCCTCGTGCAGCGCGTCCTCCTTTTCCCATGGC
Organism: Rhodocyclaceae bacterium; assembly: GCA_022072095.1. Taxonomy (GTDB): domain Bacteria; phylum Pseudomonadota; class Gammaproteobacteria; order Burkholderiales; family Rhodocyclaceae; genus JAJVIJ01. The sequence goes on along the minus strand of JAJVIJ010000017.1, from coordinate 15,919 downwards.
GAGGCCTTCATGTCATCGAAGCCGGACCGCACGATGACCTTGACATCCTCGCCGCCGATGCGGCGCGCGGTGCGGCAACAATCCATCGCGGTGTTGCCGCCGCCCAGCACGATGACCCGCTTGTCGATGCGGGTGGTGTGGCCGAAGGATACCGACGCCAGCCAGTCGATGCCGACATGGATGTGGGCGGCGCATTCCTCGCGACCCGGAATGTCGAGGTCGCGGCCACGCGGTGCGCCGGAACCGATGAACACCGCATCCCAACCCTGCGCCAGAAACCTGCGCAGACTGTCGATGCGGTGCCCGGGCCGAAACTCGACGCCGAGATCCAGCACGTAGCCGACCTCCTCGTCGATGACCGATTCCGGCAGGCGAAAGCGCGGGATCTGACTGCGGATCATGCCGCCGGCACGCGGATCGCCGTCAAACACGCTGACCTGGTAACCGAGCGGCGCCAGGTCGCGCGCGACGGTCAGCGAGGCCGGTCCGGCGCCGACGCAGGCTACCCGTTTGCCGTTCGGCCGCCGCGGGCGGCTCGGCATGCGTGCGCGCACGTCGCCTTTCAGGTCGGCGGCGACGCGCTTCAGCCGGCAAATGGCCACCGGCTCCGGCGTTGGCTGGTTGCCCTGTTCGACGCGGCCGCGCCGGCAGGCCGGCTCGCAGGGGCGGTCACATGTGCGGCCCAAGATGCCCGGAAACACGTTCGAACGCCAATTCACCATATACGCATCGGCATAACGGCCGGCCGCGATCAGGCGGATGTATTCAGGAACGGGGGTGTGCGCCGGGCATGCCCATTGGCAATCGACCACGCGGTGGAAATAGTCGGGGTTGCGGATGTCGGTCGGGTTCAACAAAACGCTCCGGGTGAAACGGCGGACCGGCTTGGGTGCCGGTCCGCGGGGTGAGTCGATTACGTGAGTCGCTAACTGAAGCACCGGGCGGCGGCGCCCGGTCGAGGCGGGATCAGCTCTCCTTGGAACAGTCGCGCGGCGTGATGCCCTTGTCCTTGGCGTATTTCATCGCGGCCTCTTCGACGATGGGGCGCACCAGGCCCGGATCACCGTAGATCCAGTCGGAGATCGCGACCCATTTCTTGCCATCCCACTGCGTAAACTTGACCGCGCCACCGCCCTCGTGATCCTTGCAGCTGAACTTGAGCGGCTGCACCAGACCCGCGGCGCCGAGCTGCTTGATCCGGTTCGAGTCCAACGTCAGATGCTCGAGGCCCCACTGGATCTCTTCACCGGAGAGCGGCTTCTTGCCGAATTTCTCCTGAGCCTTGCGAATCGCTTCCGTGACGATGATCGCATGCACGATGCCGCGGTTGTAATACGCCGAGCCGACCCGCTTCGGATCATCGATGTGGCCCTTCTTGCCGCCGCCGTAGTAGCGCTTCTGGATGTCCTGCGTGACCGGGTAGCTGGTGCCGCTGGGGCCGAGCGAGGTCGCGATCAGGCCCTTGGCCGCGTCCGCGGCCGTGGCGATGTCCTCCTCGGCACCGGTCCACCACCAGGCAACGATCTTGTTCACCGGAAAGCCGACCTTGACCGCGGTCTTGAGCGCGGCCGGCGCGGCGATGCCGGCCGGGCGCATCACGACCCAGTCGGGCTTGGCCTGGCGAATCTGCAGCCACTGCGCCTGCTGCTCGCCGCCCGGGAATGGGATTTCGATGTGCGTGAGCTCGAAGCCATATTGCTTGGCCTGGGCGTCGAACAGGCTGTTGGCCTCCTTGGCGGCGGCGATGCCGAGAAAGAGATTGACGATCTTCTTGCCCTTGAGCTTGTTCATGCCGCCTTCCTTCTCGCCGATGAACTTGACGATGGCGACATGCTCGTTCAGATAATTGGTGACCAGCGGAAACACATAAGGGAACACACGCCCATCGGACGAGTCGGTGCGTCCCGAACCGACCGCGACCACCGGCACCTTGTCGGCCTGGGCACGCTCGGTGAGCGCGTAGGTCGTGCCGGTATGGTAGGAGCTGTAGATCGATGTCATGCCCGTGGCCTTGTTTTTCTTGAGGCGCTCGTAGCACTCGACGCCGCGGTCGATGCGGTACTCGGTTTCGCACTCTTCCCAGGCGAGCTTGACCCCATTGATGCCGCCATCACGGTCGTTGAGGAGCTGCATGTAATCCATGTAGCCGCCGTAGATGCCGGTCCCGATCACCGAGATCGATCCCAGCCGGATGCCGCCGAACGGGATGTACTGATCCGCGGCCGCGGCCCCTCCCGAGAACAACCCCGCTGCCAGGGCGGAAACCGCGACACGCTTCGCCTTGTGTGCTGCTGGATTCATCTTGTGCTCTCCTCCGTACGTCACTGCATCACGCACCGGGCTTCCGGCGCGGGCCTCGAAAGGGCGGGTCCCGGAAGTCGTCAAGGACGCCTGCCAAGGACCCGACCGCTGCTCGCTGGAAAGCGTGGTGACCGCGAACCTCGCGCACGCCATCGCGCCAGACCCGACATGGCACCGCCCCTCCAGGATGGATGGCCGCATCGCGGGCTTTGCCCGGTTGACGGCACATAGTCATTATTGGAAGGATGCTAGCCCCTAGCCGAAGGCTTGACAAGGGAAGCATGCCGCATGGCGGCCGTACACGTCGCCGTCAGTGTGGCGAGCACCTCGAATCGCATGGGCGGCCGTCGTGGTATTCCGCCTCCAGACGATCGACCAGCTCCATGATGGACGGGACATCTCGCACCAGGCCGACGCCATGACCGGCGCTCCAGACATCGCGCCAGGGCTTGTTGCGATGTGCGATCGGGTCGAAGATCGTGGCAACATCGAGGCTGGACTTGTCGAGATTCACGAGGGTTTCCGGGTCCAAGCCGGCGCGCCGGATGCTGGGTTTCAGCATATTGCTGTCGAGGCCGGTGAACGCGCGCGTGCTCATCACATCATCCATGTTGCTGTCGACGAGCATGCGCTTGTATTCGTCCGGGGCCATGCTCTCGCGCGTCGCGACGAAGCGCGTACCCAAGTAAGCAAGATCGGCGCCCAATAGTTCGGCTGCACGCAGGCCGCAGCCGTCGGCGATGCCGCCCGCCAGAATCACCGTTCCTTCATAGAAGCTGCGGACGCTGCGCACAAAGGCGAAGGGGTTCGCCCAGCCGGTCTGACCGCCGGCGCCCGCGCACAACAGGATGAGTCCGTCCACGCCCGCGGCGAGCGCGCGCTCGGCATGCTTCAGTGTGGCGACATCGGCATAGACCAGACCGCCCCAGGCATGGACGGTGTCGGCCGTGGCACGCGGATTGCCGACGCTGGTGATGACGATCGGCACCTCGTGGCGGGCGAGCACCGCCATGTCCGCGGCCAGTCGGCGATTGGACGGATGGACGATCAGGTTGACGGCATAGGGCGCTGGGTGCGCTCCCGCCACGCGCGCGCCCTCCAGCGCCTGGGCGATGCGGCCGAGCCAGTGGTCGAGTTCCTCACTGGTGCGCGCATTGACACTCGGAAAGCTGCCGATCACGCCGGCCCGGCAGGCAGCGACCACCAGGTCGACCCCGGACACCAGAAACATCGGTGCCGCCACGACGGGCAGGCGCAAGCCTGAAGCAAGATTCTTCGGCAGGCTCACAGCGTGCCGATCGCCCGTTGCTCAGGCCTTGCTGTACAGCTCGGAGCCGGCACGACGAAACTCGATGGCCTTGTCCTGCATGCCGCGCTCGGCCTTCTCGGCCTCGGCCGCGGCGCGTACGTCCTGTGTGATCTTCATCGAGCAGAAGTGCGGGCCGCACATCGAGCAGAAATGGGCGAGTTTGGCCCCCTCCTGCGGCAGCGTGGCATCGTGGTAGGCGCGCGCGGTATCGGGGTCGAGTCCGAGATTGAATTGGTCCGCCCAGCGAAACTCGAACCGGGCCTTGGACAGTGCATTGTCCCGCAATTGCGCGCCGGGATGCCCCTTGGCCAGATCGGCCGCATGGGCCGCGATCTTGTAAGCCATGATGCCGTCCTTGACGTCCTCGCGGTCCGGCAGGCCGAGGTGCTCCTTGGGGGTGACGTAGCAGAGCATGGCGGTGCCATACCAGCCGATTTGGGCCGCGCCGATCGCCGAGGTGATGTGGTCGTAGCCCGGTGCGATATCGGTGGTCAGCGGTCCGAGCGTATAGAACGGGGCCTCGTGACAGTGCTGCAACTCGAGCTCCATGTTCTCGCGGATCCGCTGCATGGGCACATGCCCGGGGCCCTCGATCATCACCTGGCAATCGTGCTGCCAGGCGATTTTGGTGAGCTCGCCCAGCGTCTTCAGCTCGGCGAGCTGGGCCTCGTCATTGGCGTCGTAGATCGAGCCGGGGCGCAGGCCGTCACCGAGGGAAAAACTG
>JAJVIJ010000017.1:0-11575 GCA_022072095.1 Rhodocyclaceae bacterium | reverse complement strand
TGAACAGGAAGCTCTCGCGATGGTGCGCGAGGCACCTCTTGGCGATGATCGAACCGCCGCGCGAGACGATGCCCGTCATCCGGTCGGCGGTCAGTGGAATGAACGGCAGGCGCACGCCGGCATGAATGGTGAAGTAATCCACGCCCTGCTCGGCCTGCTCGATCAGCGTGTCGCGGAAAATGTCCCAGCTCAACTCTTCGGCCTTGCCGCCGACCTTTTCCAGCGCCTGATAGATGGGAACCGTGCCGATCGGCACCGGCGCATTGCGCAGTATCCATTCGCGCGTCTCGTGTATGTGCTTGCCGGTGGACAAATCCATCACCGTGTCCGCGCCCCAGCGGATCGCCCAGACCATCTTGTCGACCTCTTCCTGGATGCCGGACACCAGCGCCGAGTTGCCGATGTTGCAATTGATCTTCACGCGGAAGTTGCGGCCGATGATCATCGGCTCCGATTCCGGGTGATTGATGTTCGCCGGAATGATGGCGCGACCACGGGCAAGCTCGTCGCGCACGAATTCGGGCGTCACGCGCTCGGGCAGACTGGCGCCAAAAGCTTGTCCCGCATGGCGCCGCCCGATCAGCGCGCGCTGCTTCGGCGTCAGGCTGTCCAGATAGGCGTCGATGCCGCAGTTTTCCCGCAGTGCGACGAACTCCATCTCCGGCGTGATCAGGCCGCGTCGCGCATAGTGCATCTGCGTCACCGCCGCGCCCGGGCGGGCGCGGCGGGGGGCACGCGCCGACCGGAATCGTAGCCCGTCGAGCTTCGGATCGGTCTCGCTCCGGGCACGATACTGCGAGCCCGGGTCGGCCAGGGGTTCGGTGTCTCCACGCTCCGCGATCCATGCGGCGCGCAGGCCGGGAAGGCCTGCCCGGATGTCGACCTGTGCGCCGGCCGCAGTCGCGTCCGTGTAAGGACCCGAGGTGTCGTAGACAAAGATCGGCGGATTGTTCTCCGGACCCGAACGTGTCGCGGTTTGCGCCTGACGGATGGCGCGCATCGGCACGCGCAGATCCGGCCTGCCACCCTGCACATGGATCTTTTCCGAGTTCGGCAGCGGTGCCGCAACGGCGGCGTCGACGTGCGCCTCACTGGCGATGAAGTGTTCGTGCGCGTTCATGGCATCCTCCAAGAGACACAGAGGGCGCGCAGACGCCTCCCTGCGCCGGCATTACCCGTATCAGGTTCCAAGGGACTGTCTCAGCCGCACCATACATCTGGTCAGCACCCCCGCGTGGCCTGAAATTAGCCGAATGCCGGCCGCGGCGCAAGACCACCGGCGCCCGCACGCCGTGCCGCGCCGGCCGGCGGCCCCCGTGGGCGAAGTGAGGCGACTTGTGGGATCATCACGCCGCAAACGGCAGACGATATCGGTCCGATCCTGTGAAAGCTCTCGTCATCGAAGACACGCAAACCGGCTTGGCGCTGGTGAAACAGTGCCTCGCGCGCATCAACATCGCGTCCGTCCTGGCGACCGATGGCGTATCGGGTCTGGAGAAATTCCGCGACCACAAACCGGACATGGTGATCCTGGACATCGTCCTCCCGGACATGGATGGTTTCGAGGTCGCGCGGCGTATTCGTGCCTCGGAAAAGGCCGGGGAATGGACGCCCATCCTGTTCCTCACCGGGCTCACCGGCGAACAGGATCTGGAACGGGCCATCGCTGCTGGCGGTGACGATTACCTGATCAAGCCCATTTCCGAGATCGTCCTCACCGCGAAGGTACGGGCGATGCAGCGCATCCTGCAGATGCGGCAGTCGCTGGTCGTGATGGCACGCAAGCTCGACAGCGCCAATCGCGAGCTCACGCGCCTGTCGGCGGTCGACGGGCTCACCGGGGTCGCCAACCGCCGCCAGCTCGAACTGATGCTGGACCGCGAATGGCGCCGCTGCGCGCGTGCGCGCCAGAGCATGGCCGTGCTCATTGCCGATGTCGATTCGTTCAAACTGTACAACGACTACTATGGCCATCTGGCCGGCGACGAGTGTTTGAAGGCGGTGGCCCAGGCGCTGTTGCGGCAGTTGCGGCGGCCGTCGGATTTTTTGGCCCGCTATGGCGGCGAAGAGTTTGCCGCGGTCTTGCCGAACACGGACACCGAAGGCGTCGCGCGGCTGGCCGAAGCGATGTGTCAGGCGGTACGCGATTTGTCGATGCCGCACCTGGGGACCGAACCATCCGGGAGTGTGACCGTGAGCATAGGCGTCGCGGCCGCCTTGCCGCAGCCGGGAACGTCGTCGCAGGCCATCAAGGCCTTGCTGGCGCGCGCCGACACCGCCTTGTATAGCGCCAAGCGTCTGGGGCGCGATCAGGTCGCCATTGCCGAAGTGGACGATGCCGCGAAGCTCGTCGGTCAGGCCGGCTGATCGGTCCAAGCTCGCGGCGGGGCCGGACGTGTGCGCCGGGCCGCCGTCGGCACCATGACCGCGCAGGCTGCGCGACCGGCGCCCGGAGCAGGGCTGCGTGCATGGCTGGCCTCGCCCCAGGGGCACTACATCCTGGACTGGGAACACGCACACTTCGACCTCGCCGTCGCCGACATCTTCGGCTACATCGCCGTGCAGATCGGCTTTCCGGGCTTCGATTTCCTGCGTGCGAACCGCATCCCGTTCCGTTTCCGCGCCGATGTATCCGGTGCGGTCGATGTTCGCCTGGAACTCGGCCAGTTGCCGTTTGCGTCCGCCGCCGTCGATCTGGTGGTGTTGCCCCACGCGCTCGAGTTCGCCGAGGACCCTCACCAGATCCTGCGCGAAGTCGAGCGCGTGCTGATCCCGGAGGGGCGTGTGGTGGTGAGCGGCTTCAATCCGTTCAGCCTGTGGGGTCTGTACCGAAGCTGTCGGCGTGCTCCGCCCGAATTCCCGTGGAACGGGCACTATCTGAGCGTGCGCCGGCTCTCGGACTGGCTGAGCCTGCTAGGCTTCGAAGTCGAAGCGGGGCAGTTCGGTTGCTACGCCGCTCCGGTGCGCTCCGAAATCGCGCTGCGCCGCAATCGGCTGCTGGAAAAATCGGGCCAGCGCTGGTGGCCGTTTGCCGGTGCGGCCTACGTGCTGCAGGCGGTCAAGCGTGTGCGGGGACTGCGCCTGATCCATCCTGGGCGCCGCGACCGGCTGGTCCGCGCCACGCGCCTCGCGCCCGCGGTGGAGCGACGCGATGATCAGCCAGAACCCGTGATCAGGCGGCACCGAGCCCGGCACGATGAGGAGAATGCCATTTGACGGACAGCGCACGCGAAGTGATCGACATATTCACCGACGGAGGATGCAGCGGTAATCCCGGCCCGGGGGGCTGGGGCGCAATCCTGCGTGCCGGAACCCATGAGAAGGAGCTGTTTGGCGGGGCTCCGGACACGACGAACAATCGCATGGAGCTGACGGCCGTCATCCGCGCGCTGGAGGCCTTGAAGCGGCCGACCCGCGCGCGCGTGCACACCGACTCCCAATATGTCCAGAAGGGCATCACAGAGTGGATCCATGCCTGGAAAAGGCGTGGCTGGCTGACCGCGGATCGCCAGCCGGTGAAAAATGCCGACCTCTGGCGGGAGCTCGACCGGCTCGCCGCGCAACACAGGCTGGAGTGGATCTGGGTGCGCGGGCATGCGGGCCATGCCGAGAATGAGCGCGCCGATGGCCTTGCGCAGCGCGGCATCGAGCTCGCCCGGCGAGGTGCCGCATGAGCCGCCAGGTCGTGCTGGATACCGAGACCACCGGTCTGGATCATCGCGGAGGCGACCGCGTCATCGAAATCGGCTGTGTCGAAGTGATCGCGCGGAAGTCGACCGGGCGCAGCTTTCACAGATACCTCAATCCCGAACGCAAGGTCGAGGCCGGGGCGCTGGCGGTCCATGGCCTGGGTGATGAGTTTCTCGCGGACAAGCCCCGTTTTGTCGAAATTGTCGACGATCTGCTCGCCTTCATCGACGATGCCGAGCTGATCATCCACAATGCAGCGTTCGACACCGGCTTCCTCGACATGGAGCTCGGCCGACTCGGCCGCGGGGCCGTGCGCAATTACTGTGCGGGGATCATCGACACGCTGATGCTTGCGCGGGAGCTGCATCCGGGCCGCAAGAACTCGCTCAATGCGCTGTGCGAGCGCTATCAGGTCGATCATTCCGGCCGCACCTTGCACGGAGCGCTGCTGGACGCTTCGCTGCTCGCCGAAGTCTATCTGGCCATGACGCGTGGGCAGGAGTCGCTGATGATCGCGATCGACCCCGCACCGCGCCTGGCCGTCGCGCGACGGCAGCCGGCGCGCAGCGTTCGCGTCCTGCACGCCGACGCCGAGGCGCTCGCCGCACATCGGCGCATCTTGGACGAGATCGAGCGCGAATCCCGCGGCCGTTGTCTGTGGCTCGCGGCCGCGGCGGCGCCCGCATCGACCGAAGCAAGCCTTGCCTGATTCTTGCTTCGTATTGTTATCTTCACAAGCCGCCGGAGGCCATATGTCTGTTGAGAAATCCGTGCCCGCCACGCTCATCGCGGGTGACGGCATCGGTCCTGAAATCGTCGAAGCGACCCTGCTGGTTCTCGATGCGCTCGGTGCCCCGTTCGACTGGGAGACGGCCGAGGCGGGCATGGCCGGCATGCGGCTGGCCAACGATCCGGTACCGCAGGCGACATTGGACAGCATCCGGCGCACCGGCCTGGCCTTGAAGGGCCCGCTGGAGACACCGATCGGCGGCGGTTTCCGCTCCGCCAATGTCCGCCTGCGCGAAGAATTCAAGCTCTACGCGAACGTCCGCCCGGCCCGCACCTGGGTGCCCGGGGGGCGTTACGACAACATCGACCTGGTCACGGTGCGCGAAAACAACGAAGGTCTGTACGTGGGCTTCGAGCACTTCATCCCGATCGATGGCGATCCGCATGCAGTCGCGATCGCCTCCGGTGTCAACACCCGTGCCGGCTGCCGCCACATCCTCGACTATGCCTTCGAGTACGCAGTCCGCAACCGGCGCCGCAAGGTGAGTGTGGTGCACAAGGCGAACATCATGAAGGCTCTGACCGGAATCTTCCTCGAAACCGCGCGCGCGATCTACGAGGAGCGCTATCGCGGCAAGTTCGAATTCGAGGATGTCATCGTCGATGCCTGTGCGATGAAACTGGTCATGAACCCGTGGCAGTTCGACATGATCGTCACGACCAATCTGTTCGGCGACATCCTGTCCGATGAGATCGCCGGGCTGGTCGGCGGGCTTGGGCTCGCGCCCGGTGCCAACATCGGTGAGCAGGCCGCCATCTTCGAGGCAGTGCACGGTTCGGCGCCGGACATCGCCGGCCAGGGCATCGCCAACCCGACCGCGCTGCTGCTTGCGGCGGGCATGATGCTGGATCATGTCGGCCGCCAGGAGCTGGGCGACCGCCTGCGCGCCGCGATCGATGCGACACTCAATCAGGACGGCCTCCGCACCCGCGATCTTGGCGGAACCGCGGGCACGATGGCCTATGCCCAGGCGCTTGCCCGGCGTGTAGCCGGCTGACGCAGCCATCACCTTCGGGCCTTCGCTTCGGCCCCCGTCAGACCTTCTTTGCGAGGACAATTGCGAGGAAAGTCCGAAATCGCGTCAGCTCGCCACAGCGTGGGCGAACCAGAAGCCATCGCCGGCATCCGCCAGCGCACCTTGTCGCAGCAGTTGGCCGTGCTGCGGCAGGAGGGGCTGGTCGAAACCGAGAAGGACGGGAAGCACGTCTCTACCGGCTGGCTAACGACGAGGTCGCGCGTCAAGCGCATGCGGTGAGATATCTACCGCGCCCCGAAATATGCGGGTACGAGACCATGAAACACCACAAGAACCGCACCGAAGGAGACTATGCAATGGACCAACTGCTCAACCGACGCCGTGCCCTGTTGACGCTAGGCGCGGCCGGTGCCGCGGGGATCGCGTTGACGTCTGGCATTGTCAGCGCTGCGAACAAGATCAAGACCACGGCCCGCATCGTCATTGCCGGTGCCGGCGCCGCGGGGCTGGCGGCGGCATCACGCCTGTCGGAAGCGCTGGACGGCGCGAAGATCACGCTGATCGATGCGCGCAAAGAGCACTTCTACCAACCAGGCTTCACGCTGGTGGGCTCGGGCATCAAGCCAGCGGACTACGTGATCTCCTCCACCGCTGAATACGTGCCCGCAGGCGTCGAGCTGGTGCAGGAACGAGTCGCCGAATTCGACCCCGAAGGCAAGAAAGTCGTCACTGAAAGTGGCAAGACCCATGCGTACGACTTGCTCATTGTCGCCACCGGCATGAAGCTGGAGTACGGCCTGATCGAAGGCATGGACGAGGGCCTGATCGGAAAGAACGGCATCGGCAGCATCTACCATAGCCCGGCCAAGGCCGAGGCCACGTGGCAGGCCATGTCGGCTTTCGCGGACAAGGGTGGCCGGGGCGTCTTCCTGCGCCCAAACACCGAGATGAAGTGCGCGGGTGCGCCGTTGAAGTACACCTTCATCACGGACGACTATCTGAGCCGGCGCGGGCAGCGCAGCAAGGCCGAGGTCGTCTACAACTCGAACAACAAGGTGCTGTTCAGCGTCCCCATCGTGTCGGAGAAGGTGCGCATGTTGTTCCATGAGCGCGGCATCCAAGTGAACTACGAGCGCGTGCTCAAGGCCATTGACCCGGTCAAGCGAATCGCCACGTTCAGCACGCCGACAGGAACCGAGGAGCAAGGCTACGACTTCATCCACGTCATCCCTCCCATGCGTGCGCCCGAGCCCATCCGCAACAGTCCGCTGCCATGGCAGAACGGCCCCTGGGCCGCTGAAGGTTGGGTGGAGGTCGACAAGGGCACGCTGCGTCACGTGCGCTACCCCAACGTCTTCGGCGTGGGCGACATCGCCGGCGTGCCCAAGGGCAAAACCGCCGCGAGCGTGAAGTGGCAGGTGCCCGTCGCGGTCGACCATGTCGTTGCCGAGATCGCGGGCAAGACCTCCAAAGCGCTCTATACGGGCTATACGTCGTGCCCGCTGATCACGCGGTTGGGCCGTGCCATGCTGGTGGAGTTCGACTACCAGAACAACTTGGTGCCGTCGTTCCCTGGCGTGATCGCACCGCTGGAAGAGCTGTGGATCAGCTGGGTCGTGAAGACCATGGCGCTCAAGCCCACCTACATCAGCATGCTGCGCGGCCGTGCCTAAGGAGAAACTGCTATGAAAGAACTCGACCCCGTCATCCTGCTGGCTGTTTTCCAGGAGATGCTCGGCCCCCTGCTCTGGATCTTGCTGGCCGTCGCCATCCTGGGTCTGATCGCCTTCGCAATGCTGCTGGTGCGGGAGAAAGGCCTTGTATCGCGGCGCTTGGTACGTTCGGAGGTGCTGGGCGTCGTTGGCGGAGCGCTCGCCCTGGTCCTGATGGCGAAGGCGTCGTCCTCGGGCTTCACCGATGCAGCCGGACCAGCCGACTGGTTTCTGATCGCCTTGGTGTTCGGCGTTGGCCTGGTGGGTTCGACCATATTGGTCTACACCATCGCTGGCTGGTGGACCGCCCGCCGGTAGCCGGCCAACACCGTGCGGGCTCATTGAGCAGGAGGTGGCTATGGCGATGACATGCTTCAGCGACTTGACGAAGCAGATCACCTCCAAGCGGGCCCCGCTGCGGACGGGTGTTCCACAGGTGATGACGAGCTATTCCGAAATGGGCTGCTCACGACTTTCCTGCGGTAGACATGCCTGCCAAGCTGGATGATTTTGGCAAACCTCGCGCCGGCGCACTCTTGCGATAGGGCGTCGAGAAACTCCAGCAGGGAGCAGGCGATTGACGGACCCGCACCGTGCTGTACGGTGATCCACCGGCCGGCGCCGCCGCTCCCGATCGCAGACGATGCGCACCCGCCCGCCCATTTCGTCGAACACTACGTCCTTGATCACTTGCCCCTCAAGCCCCAAAATCTTCGCCGGAATGGCCGCCCCCATTTGTTGTTCCTACCCGAATCCTGGAAAGCCCGCGTGGATACACGGTCTCCGGGATGTCGGCCATCTCATTTCCCCGTAGGATTTTCCGGAAGAGCCCATATGTCGTTGTGGAAGCAGCACAAGTCGCTTGCGGAATTGAATGCCTGGAACGCCGGGCGCATGATGGAACACGTCGGCATCGAGCTCATCGAGCTCGGTCCAGATTACCTCAAGGGGCGCATGCCGGTGGACCATCGCACGCACCAGCCCATGGGTCTGTTGCACGGCGGCGCATCGGCGGTGCTCGCCGAGACGCTGGGCAGCTTCGCCTCGTCGCTTTGTATCGACCCGGAAGTCGAGACCTGTCTGGGTCTGGAAATCAACGCCAACCATGTCGGTTCGGCATCGAGCGGCTACGTCATCGGTACGGCGCGCCCGATCCATATCGGTCGCACCACCCATGTCTGGGACATCCGCATCGAGTCCGAGGCCGGCAAGCTGGTATGCGTGTCGCGGCTCACCATGGCAGTGCTCGCGCGGCCACGCGCGCAGTTCCAGGCCCAGCCGAAGACCGCGGCGACCTAGACCTCCGCGATGCACTCCGCGTGAGCGCATGGGCGCACGATGCCAGGGAATTGGAGCGAGACCAGCGGATCGGCGCGATGCTCGAGGGCGCTGGCCGTGTCGCGCTGCGCCGGTCCGTGGGCGTGATCGAGCATGCTGCGAAACCGGGCGGGTCGAAGGTACAATTCGCGCCTTTCCTGACCGATCGAACCATGCTCTATTGCGGCTTTTCGTTGTCGAACAGGCTGTTTGTCGCGCCGATGGCGGGGGTCACCGATCGGCCCTTCCGGCAGTTGTGCAAGCGACTGGGCGCCGGTCTGGCCGTGTCCGAAATGGTGACCTCGAATTCGCTGCTGTATGGTTCGGCGAAGACGCTGCGTCGTGCCAACCACGACGGCGAGCCCGCACCGATCGTGGTGCAGATCGCCGGGGCCGACCCGGCCATGATGGCGGAGGCCGCGCGCCACAACGTCGACCGCGGCGCGCAGATCATCGACATCAACATGGGCTGTCCGGCGAAAAAGGTGTGCAATGTCTTTGCCGGCTCGGCGCTGATGCAGGATGAGCGGCTGGTCGCCGATATTCTCGCGGCGGTGGTGCGTGCCGTGCCGGGCACACCGGTCACGTTGAAGATGCGCACCGGCTGGAATCGCGCCCACCGCAACGCGCCGCACATCGCCCACATTGCCGAGGACAGCGGCATTCGCGCACTGGCGATCCACGGGCGTACGCGCGCGGACCAGTATCAGGGTGAGGCCGAATACATCACCATTGCCGAAGTCAAGGCCGGCTGCCGGCTGCCGGTGATCGCCAATGGCGACATCACGACCCCCGAGAAGGCGCGCGCGGTGCTCGCGCAAAGCGGTGCCGACGGCCTGATGATAGGCCGCGCGGCCCAGGGGCGGCCATGGATCTTTCGCGAGATCGCACATTTTCTCGCCACCGGGGCATATCTGCCACCGCCCAGGGTCGGCGAAATCCATGAGGTCTGCCGCGCGCATCTCGAAGACCTGTACGCGTTTTACGGTACGGACACCGGTGTCAAGGTCGCGCGCAAGCACATAGGCTGGTATACGAAGGGCATCGCCGGTTCCGCGGCCTTTCGTTTCGCGCTCAATCAGCTCACCGACTGCGTGGCCCAGTTGCATGCGGTGGACAGGTTTTTCGGTCTGCTCGCCGAGAGCGGTGAGCGCATCCGTTACGTTCCCGAGGCGATCGCGGCATGACACGTGAGCCCGCGGACATTTCGGCTTGCGTGCGCGCCGCGCTGGAACGCTATTTTCAGGATCTCGAGGGCGAGCCGGTGTCCGGTATTTACGGCATGGTCATGCCTCTGGTCGAAAAGCCGATGATCGCGGTGGTCATGCAGGCCGCCAGCGGCAACCAGACCCGTGCCGCCGAGATGCTCGGCATCAATCGCAACACGCTCCGGCGCAAGCTCGCCGAGCTCGGCCTTTCCGAATGAGCCGCCAGCCATGGCGGCGTCCGCTGGATGACGCTTTCTCACCATGAACACCATCAACCGAGCGCTGATCAGCGTGTCCGACAAGACCGGCATCGTCGAATTCTGCCGGGCCCTGAAGGGGCTGGACGTGCAACTGCTGTCTACCGGCGGCACCGCCATGCTGCTGCGTGAGGCGGGGATCGAAGTCACCGATGTCGGCGAGCACACCGGTTTTCCGGAAATGCTGGATGGCCGCGTCAAGACGCTGCATCCACGCGTCCATGGCGGCATCCTCGCGCGCCGCGATTTGGCATCGCACATGGACGTGCTCGCCGCCCATGACATTCCGCTGATCGACCTGGTGGTCGTGAACCTGTATCCATTCCGGCAAACGGTCGCGCGTCCGGACTGTGACTTCGAGGATGCGATCGAGAACATCGATATCGGCGGTCCGGCGCTGTTGCGTGCCGCGGCCAAGAACCACGCCGGTTGTGCGGTGATCGTGGATCCGGCCGATTACCCGGGCATTGCCGCGGAACTGGCGGCGAGCGGCGGCCGGCTCTCGGTGGTGCGCCGCCGGGCGCTGGCGACCAAGGCGTTCACGCACACCGCCCGCTACGACGGTGCGATCGCGAACTGGCTGTCCTCGCTGGATGCCGACGCCCGGCCGGGGCTGTTCCCGGAACATCTACAGTTGAGTTTCGACCGCGTGGCGACGCTGCGCTACGGTGAGAACCCGCATCAGGCGGCGGCTTTCTACCGCGACCCGGACGCCGCACCGGGCGGCATCGCCGGCTGTCGTGTGCTGCAGGGGAAAGAGCTGTCCTACAACAATCTCGCCGACGCCGACGCCGCCTGGGAATGTGCCAAGAGCTTCGATGCCGATGACTCCGGGCCCGCATGTGTGATCGTCAAGCACGCCAATCCCTGCGGCGTGGCCGTCGCCGGCTCGCCGGAAGAGGCCTATCGACGCGCGTTCGCGACCGACCCGACCTCGGCCTTCGGCGGCATCATCGCTTTCAATGTGACCGTCGACGTCGACACCGCGCGCGCCGTGACCGGCCAGTTCGTCGAGGTCCTGATCGCGCCCGGCTACACCGAGGCGGCGCGCGCCGTGCTGGCCGGCAAACCGAACCTGCGTGTGCTCGAGGTGGCCGCGCTGGCCGCGCTGGGTGGCATGGACTGCCGGCGCATCGGTGGCGGTTTGCTCGTGCAGACCCACGATCTTGCACAGCTCGATCCGGCCAACTTGAAGGTGGTCACGCGGCAGGTGCCCGATGCCGCGCAATGGCGCGACCTGCTGTTCGCCTGGGCCGTCGCACGTCATGTCAAATCCAACGCCATCGTGCATTGCCGCGGGCAGGCCACGCTCGGTGTCGGCGCCGGGCAGATGAGCCGCATCGACTCGGCACGCATCGCCGCACTCAAGGCGCGCAGCGCGGGGCTCGAACTCGCCGGCAGCGCCGTGGCCTCGGATGCCTTTTTCCCGTTTCGCGACGGGGTCGACGTGCTGGCCGAGTCCGGTGCAGCCGCCATCATCCAGCCCGGTGGCAGCGTACGTGACGCCGAGGTCATCGCCGCTGCGGACGAACATGGCATGGCGATGGTGTTCACCGGCATGCGGCATTTCCGGCACTGAACGTCTTGGGCACTCCCACCTTGCCCGATCTCGGTCCATCCAATTA
>JAJVIJ010000016.1 GCA_022072095.1 Rhodocyclaceae bacterium | reverse complement strand
CAACCGCTTCTTCGCCGCTTCGCTCAACCGCTTTTGCACCATGCCGATATCCCCCAACATTGCTCCTGGAGATATAACGCTTCAGGTCATCAGCAGTTGTCATGATTTATGAAATAATCAATAAGGAACCACTGATTTATTCTGCGCCACGCTTGGTGGCATGACCTGAGACAATAGCGAGCGGAACGAACGACTGAGGAATCACGGTGCAGACGAGCTTCTCCGAACTGGAATACGCTGCCAAGAAGAAGGTGACGCGGCGAGACCGCTTTCTATCGGACATAGAGGCGGTGACACCGTGGTCGTCGCTGGTGTCGGTGATTGAGCCGTTCTACCCCAGGAACGAAGGACGTGGCCGGCCGGTGATGGGGCTGGAGCGGATGCTGCGGATGTATGTAGCGCAGAATTGCTTTGGGCTGTCGGACGAAGGCACAGAAGACGCCATCTACGACAGCCAGGCGATCCGGCGCTTTGTTGGCATAGACTTGGCGCGGGAATCGGCACCGGATGCGACCACCCTGCTCAAGTTCCGCCATCTGCTGGAAGAGAAGGGCCTGACCGATTCCATCTTCAACGCCATCAACGCCCACCTGGCCGAGAAGGGCCTGTACCTGCGCCAGGGGACGGTGGTGGATGCCACGATCATCGCGGCGCCGCCGTCGACCAAGAACCGTTCGGGTGAGCGCGACCCGGACATGCATCAGACCAAGAAGGGCAAGCAGTGGTACTACGGGATGAAGGCGCACATCGGCGTGGATGCCGAGTCGGGGCTGGTTCATACCGTGGTGGGAACGGCCGCCAACGTCAACCCGTGACCCAGGCCCAGGCGCTGTTGCACGGAGACGAAACCGATGTCTTTGGGGATGCGGGCTATCAAGGTGTAGACAAGCGGGAAGAGAACCTGGACGTGCCGGTCACATGGCATGTCGCCATGAGGCCGAGCCAGCGCAAGGCCTTGCCCAGGACCCCGGGGGGCGAAATGATGGAGTGGATCGAGCATGCCAAGGCGAGTATCCGCGCCAAGGTGGAGCATCCCTTCCACGTGGTGAAGAACCTGTTCCGCCACCGGAAGACTCGTTACCGCGGATTGGCCAAGAACACCGCCCACCTGCTGACTCTGTTCGGCTTCGCCAGTCTGGTGCTGGCTCGCCGATGGTTGCTGGCTCCTGATGGGCAAGGTGCGTCCTGAAAGGGCGATGGGGCACCTCCCCACCGAAAAACGCCTTGCTTCGTGCGAAATGAGGCCGATTCGGGGTGCTTCTTCACAATAAACAGACTACCCCAGACTTTTCACCCACGACCCTCCGCGAAAAGGTCATTTGTTCAGCGGTTCCTTATACAGAGCGACCACGTCCGAGGGGAAAAATGCGAGCCTGTTTCCAGCCGAAGGTCACTGGCCAGGCAGCGGCGCCCGTGCCACGTGCCTGCTGGTTCGGCCAGCCCGGAGAGCAAGCAGCACGATCAGCCCACACCACGCCAGCGTTGGCAGGTCCCCCCACAATAGATAGGGCGTGCTGCCTTCATGGCCGTGCACCCTGCCCCGCAAGGCGCCGGGGGTGAAGGCGGGCAGGCTGCCGGCGACCTGTCCGTCCGGCGCGATGATGGCGGTCACGCCGGAATTGGTCGCACGCAGCATCGGCCGGCCGGTTTCGAGTGCGCGCATCTGCGCAATCTGCAAGTGCTGCGGCTGCGCCGCGGAATCGCCGAACCAGGCGGTGTTGGACAGATTCGCGAGCAGCGTCGCGTGTCGCGCACGGGCGCGGATCTCCGCACCAAATATATCTTCATAGCATATATTCGCGGCCACGCGCTCGCCGGCTATCGACCATGGCGGCTGCTGCGCCGCGCCGCGTGCAAAGTCGGACATCGGTATGTGCAGCCAGGTCAGTGTCCAGGCGAACAGTGGCGGCGTGAATTCGCCGAACGGTACCAGGTGGCGCTTGCGGTAGTCGGCGCCGCTGGCCAGGCTGAGCGCGGCGTTGAAATATCGGCCATGCCGATCGCGGACGACGGTGCCCAGTATCACGTCGGCTTCGGGACCGCGCGCGGTGGCCCGGAGCGCCGACAGGTAGCCGGAGGGCAGGTTCTCCGGCAGACTGGGCAGGGCCGTCTCGGGCAGCAACATGAGCTGGGCGGGGTGCCTCTGCGCGAGCTCGAGATAGGTCGAAAGCGACTGTTGCAACAACTCCGGCCGCCATTTCAGACTCTGCGGAATATTGCCCTGCAACAGACTGACCTCGAGCGCGTGCGTGTGCGGTGTCGTCCAGGCGATCGTGCGCAAGCCCCAGCCGCCAAGCATCAGCACGCCGCCGGCGAGCAATACACGGACACGCAGCGTTCGCGTCGCCAGACCTTCCACGGCGAGCGCACTCAGCCAGGTGACGGCGAAGCCGACGCCCCAGACGCCGAACACGGGTGCCCAGCCGGCCAGCGGGCTCGGCGGGCCGTGTGCGTAGCCGAGCGCGAGCCAGGGAAATCCGCTCAGCAGCTCGCCGCGCAGCCACTCGGCCAGCGTCCAGCATGCGGCAAAGACCGCGGTGTCGCCGATCGCGGAGCGCGTGGGCAAACGCGCATGGATGGCCAGCGCCAGGGACGGGAACAAGGACAGATACAGGCAAAACATCAGCGTCGCCAACACGGCCAGCGGTGCCGGCACACCGCCGAAATCGGTCAGGCTGATGTAGACCCAGGACACGCCCGTCAGAAAGAAACCCAGCCCCCAAGCCAAGCCATGGCACGCGGCCTGTCGCCAAGCGCGCGTCGAGTTGGTTGCGTCGGGCGAGCCGGGCGAAAGCCGCCGACGACCGCAGGCGTAGAGCACCGCCACGCCGATGAAGGTGAGCGGATACCAGGCGAACGGGGCGAACCCGAAAACGCTGAGCGCCCCGGCCGCGGCGATGGCCAGCAAGCGGACGGCGCGACCGCGCACACCGCTCGCCCGGATTATGTGCCTCCCTCCGACATTCCCCCGGTGGTCGATGGCGGGTCGACGAGCAGCGTATGCAGCCTGCGGCTGTCCGCACGCAGCACGGTGACGCGCAGTCCGGCCAGATCGAGCACTTCGCCGCGCTTGGGCAGTCTGCCCAGTTCGTGCAGGATAAGGCCGGCGAGGGTGTCGTAATCGTCGTCGGAGAAATGCGTGCCGAAAGCATCGTTGAAGACACCGATTTCGGTGCCCGCCTTGACGCGGTAACGCCCGGACGGGTCGAGCCGGATGTTGTCGGTGTCCTCGTCCAAATCGAATTCGTCCTCGATGTCGCCGACGATCTGTTCGAGCACATCCTCGATGGTCACCAGACCGGCGATGCCGCCATACTCATCGACGACGATGGCCATGTGGTTGCGGCTGATGCGAAACTCCCTGAGCAGCACATTCAGCCGCTTGGACTCGGGCACAAACACCGCCGGCCGCAGCAATGCCCCCAACGCTTTTTCCCGGCCCGTGACCAGACGCAGCAGATCCTTCGCGAGCAAAATGCCGACGACATCATCACGGCTCGCGCCGATCACCGGAAAGCGGGAATGATTGGTTTCGATCGCGCGTGCGACGATGTTGTCCAGCGGGGCGTCCAGATCGATGATGTCCATCTGCGCACGCGGCACCATGACATCGCTGGCGGTCATGTCCGAGACTGCGAGCGCACCCTCGATGATGCCCAGCGCATCGCTGTCGAGCAGGTTGCGTTCGAAAGCCGAGTGCAGCAGTCCGAGCAACTGCTCGCGATCTTCCGGGGCACGCGACAGCAACGCGGAGATGCGCTCGATCAGCGAGCGTCGGCCATGTAAGGAAGGGTCCATGTGGGCGAATGAGGGCCTGAGCGGGGGTTCAGCGCGTCATGGCGTCCGATCGGCGAGCGACGAGCGACGACGGCGTCGGGCCGTCGGCCATGACCGCGTTGGCGACGGGCGAACCCGGCGCGGACCGATACGGGTCCGGCAGGCCGAGCCCCGCCAGCAATCGGCGCTCCAGTGCCTCCATGGCCTCCGCCTGAGCCTCGGTCTCGTGATCGTGACCGAGCAGATGCAGGCAGCCATGAATGATCAGGTGGGCGCAATGCGCGACCGGAGATTTGCCTTGGGCGGCGGCCTCCTGCAGCAGAACCGGCAGACAGATGACCAGATCGCCCGACATGGCTGGCGGGGGCGAATAGGCGAACGCGAGCACATTCGTGGCGTGATCGCGCCCGCGGTAATCGCGATTCAGCGCGCGCCCCTCCTCGCTGCCCACGAGACGCACACCGAGTTCGGCATGCCGGCAGTCACTCGCGGCGATCGCCACGCGCAGCCAGCGCAGGATCTGCGCCCGGCTCGGACGCCACGGCGAGCGCACCGCGCAACGCAAGGCGAGTGACAACGTGGAGCTAGCGGCCATCCCGGCCGTGCTCCTCGTAGGCGGCGACGATGCGCGCGATCAGCGGATGCCGGACCACATCCTGCATGTGGAACTCGGTGACGGCGATGCCCCGGACCGCGCGCAGCAGCTCGCAGGCCTCCAGCAGGCCGCTCTTCTGCCCTTTCGGCAGATCGACCTGTGTCGGGTCGCCGGTGACCACCACGCGCGCGCCGATGCCTATCCGGGTCAGGAACATCTTCATTTGTTCGGGCGTCGTGTTCTGCGCCTCGTCGAGTATGACGAAAGCGTTGTTCAGCGTGCGCCCGCGCATATACGCGAGCGGCGCGATCTCGATCGTGCCGCGCTCGAAAAGCTTGCCGACCTTGTCGAAACCCATCAAGTCATAGAGCGCGTCGTACAGCGGGCGAAGATAGGGGTCGACCTTGGCGGCGAGATCGCCGGGCAGGAACCCAAGCCGCTCGCCCGCCTCGACCGCCGGCCGGGTGAGCACGATGCGCTGCACCTGCTCACGTTCGTGGGCGTCGACGGCCGAGGCCACGGCCAGATAGGTCTTGCCGGTACCGGCCGGACCGATGCCGAACGTGATGTCGTGCGTGCGGATGTTTTCCAAATACGCCACCTGGCTGGCGGTACGGCCATGCAGATCGGGTCGGCGCGTCGCCAGGCCGGCGGCCGGGCGACCGGCCTGGGTCTGATTGGCCAGCTCGATCAGGCCCAGCTGGATATCCTCGATACCCAGCGTGCGCTCGGCGTGGCGGTAGAAGTACTGGATCGCATGCGCAGCCATCAGCGCCTGATCGTGATCGCCTTCGATACGAAAGCGATCGCCGCGCCGTGCAATCGCGATATCGAAGGCCGATTCCAGCTGACGCAGATTTTCATCCAGCGCCCCGCACAGGTTGGCCAAGCGTTCATTGTCCGACGGCGTAAGCCGGACGCTGACGGCGCGACTTTTCAAGCGGGGCAACCCATCATCGCCTGGGCGAGCCACGAGAGCAGTGGCAGGACGAGCCGGGCACGATAGTCGTCAGTGGCGTCAACGGTCGGCCGCCGCATCGAGTCGCACCGGCTGGCCGCGCAGGCTGTGCGGCAGTGCCTCGGTAATGCGCACCGGAACGAATGTGCCGATGCAGGCGTGGACGCCCCGGTCGGCGTGCGCCTCGGGCAAGGGAAAGTTCACGACCCGATTGTTGTCGGTACGACCGGAGCATTCGAGGGCGTTCTTCTTCGCCTGGCCCTCCACCAGGACGCGCTCCACGCGCCCGACCATCTGCGCCGATATCGACCGCGCGTTGCGCTCGATCAGGGCCTGCAGGCGCGCGAGCCGCTCGAGCTTGAGCTGCGGCAGCGTGTCGTCGGGCAGCTCGGCCGCCGGCGTGCCCGGGCGCGGGCTGAACACGAAACTGAACGAGGCATCGAACGCCAATTCGTCCACGAGCGCCAGCGTTTTCTCGAAATCCTCCGCCGTTTCGCCGGGAAAGCCGACGATGAAATCGGATGACAGCGACAGGTCCGGGCGCTGCTTGCGCAGGCGACGGACCAGCGATTTGTATTCCAGCACCGTGTAACCGCGCTTCATCGCAGCCAGTACCCGGTCCGAGCCGGACTGTACCGGCAGATGCAGGTGCGAAACCAGCTTCGGCAGGTGTGCGTAGGCAGCGATCAGGCGGTCCGTGACTTCGCGCGGATGTGAGGTGGTGTAGCGAATGCGTTCGATGCCGGGCAGCTCATGCACGCATTCGAGCAGGAACGCAAAATCGGCTTGGGCATCGATGCCGGCTGCCGGATCGCGATAGGCGTTGACGTTCTGCCCGAGCAGGGTCACCTCGCGCACGCCGCGGGAAGCCAGATCGGCGATTTCGGTCAGCACATCCGGCAGCGGCCGCGAGACCTCCTCGCCACGGGTATAGGGCACCACGCAGAAACTGCAATACTTGGAGCAGCCCTCCATGATCGACACGAAGGCGCTGGCGCCCTCGACCCGGGGCGGCGGCAGATGATCGAATTTTTCGACTTCCGGGAAGCGGATATCCACCTGCGGCCGGCCGGTCCGGCGACGCGCCTCGAGCAGCTCGGGCAGACGGTGCAGCGTCTGCGGCCCGAACACCACGTCGACATAGGGGGCCCGTGCGACGATCGCGTCCCCCTCCTGGCTGGCGACACAGCCGCCGACGCCGATCAGCAGCTCCGGCCGGGCCTTTTTCAGATGCCGGATGCGGCCGAGGTCGTGAAACACCTTTTCCTGCGCCTTTTCGCGCACCGAACAGGTGTTGAACAGGATCACGTCGGCTTCCTCGGCGCTCGCAGCCTGATCCAGCCCTTCGGCCGCGCGCAGCACATCGGCCATCTTCGCCGAATCGTACTCGTTCATCTGACAACCGAAGGTTTTGATGAAGACTTTGCCCATTTATCCCAACATCCAGGTCCCACACCCCACGCTCGGCCCATGCCGGCGGGCGGCCTCAACGACGGTCTGCGGCCGTGCGCAGGCGCGCCTCGTCTGCCGTCAGCACCCATATGCGGTGCACGTAACCCTGACCATCGAGTTGAAAGCGAACCAGCACCGGCCCGACGAGCGCGACCGGCATGACGATGCGGTTGGCCATGTCTCGAATCTGCGCCCCGGGCGACAGCGCGTACGCGCGGCCGTCGAGCAGGACTCGGCCCGTGTCAGCCGGCTCCAACTGCGCGCGCCGCGCATCCACCGGGAACGCGCGCAACCCCTGCGCCCAGACCGGCGTCGCAAGCAGAGACATCAAACCGAAGCCAAGAAGACAAGACAGGCGTCGCATGCTGCGTCAAGAGTCTCGATGGAAGTGTGGATTATACGGCGCGTGACCGCGCCGACTGCCGCGATTCCCGGCTGGTATACTGCGCGGCCTCATTTCCGAACCGGAGTCACCGTGTTGATCGCCCCTGCCTACGCCCAAACCGCCAGCGGAACAGCCCAGGATCCGACCGGCGGCCTGATGGGCATGCTGCCGCTCATCATCATGGCCGTCGTGCTGTGGTTCCTGATGATCCGTCCGCAAATGAAGCGCACCAAGGAGCATCGCGCGATGCTGGGCGGCCTGCAAAAGGGTGACGAGGTGGTGACCCAGGGTGGCATCGCCGGGCGCATCAGTCGCATGGGCGAGAACTATCTGCATGTCGAGATCGCCGACGGCGTCGAGATCGCGGTGCAGAAGCAGGCCATCGCGACACTGCTGCCCAAGGGCACGCTGAAGAACCTGTAGTGGCTGCCCTGGCACCGCGCGCTCGGGGTCGGTCATGAACCGCTATCCGTTCTGGGTCAATCTGATCGTGGTATTGGCGCTGCTGGTCGGCAGCCTGTACACGGCGCCCAACTTCTTCGGCGACGCGCCGGCGGTGCAGATATCGTCGGCCAAGGTGACCCTGAAGGTGGATGCGGCGCTCGTCGAGCGCGCCGAGAAGGCGCTTGCCAGCGCCGGGCTGAACCATGAAGGACTGATAGCCGATGCTTCCGGCGTGCGGCTGCGGTTTGCCATCACCGAGTCCCAGCTCAAGGGCAAGGACGCACTCGAACGCGCGCTCAATCCCGACCCGTCGAACCCGGATTTCACGGTTGCGCTCAATCTGGTGCCGAAATCGCCATCCTGGCTGCTCGCACTCGGCGCACGGCCGATGTATCTGGGCCTGGATCTGCGCGGTGGCGTGCACTTCCTGCTGCAGGTCGACCAGAAAGCCGCGGTGGCGAAGCGCCTGGATGCGATCGCGGCCGATCTGCGCAGCGCACTGCGTGACAAATCGATCCGGCACGGTGGCATTCAGCGCGAGGACCGCAGCATCACTTTGCGCTTTCGCGAAGCCGAAGCAGCGGGCCGCGCGCGCGCTCTGCTCGCCTCGACCCAGCCCGATCTGGTGCTGCAGGAGCGCACCGAGAACAACGAAACACTGCTGAGCGCCAGTCTGAGTCCGGTGGCCGAAAGGCAGGTGCAGGAGACGGCCGTCAAGCAGAACATAACGACGCTGCACAATCGCATCAACGAGCTGGGCGTCGCGGAACCGGTCTTGCAGCAACAGGGCGCCGACCGCATCGTCGTGCA
This sequence comes from Rhodocyclaceae bacterium, assembly GCA_022072095.1. Taxonomy (GTDB): domain Bacteria; phylum Pseudomonadota; class Gammaproteobacteria; order Burkholderiales; family Rhodocyclaceae; genus JAJVIJ01. The sequence continues at coordinate 45,582 of JAJVIJ010000016.1, read as the reverse complement.
GCTGCCGGGCGTGCAGGACACCGCCAAGGCAAAGGAGATCATCGGCCGCACGGCATCGCTGGAAGTGCGCATGGTGGAGGCGCATGCCGAACCGCGCAGCGACGCCAAGAACTACGATCCGGCCAAGCTCGAGGCCGCGCTCGCCGGTCAGGTGCCGTTCGGCACCGAGCTGTTCACGCTGCGCCATCGCGATGGCCGTACCGAGCCCATTCTGTTGTCCAAGCAGGTGGTGCTGACCGGAGATCGTTTCGTCAATGCCGCTTCGAATTTCGATGGCCAAAGCCACGAGCCGATCGTCAGTGTCGAGCTGGATGCGGCTGGGGCGCGCATCATACGCGACGTCACGCGCGAGTCCATCAAGCGGCGCATGGCGATCCTGCTGGTCGAGAAAAACAAGCGCGAGGTGCTGACCGCGCCGACGATCCAGAGCGAGCTGGGCGCGCGCTTCCAGATTTCGGGCTTCCAGACCACGCGCGAGACCAACGATCTGGCGATCCTGATCCGGGCCGGCTCGCTGGCGGCGCCCATGGATTTCATCGAGGAACGCACGATCGGTCCCAGTCTGGGGGCGGAGAACATTGCCAGAGGCTTCAATTCCACACTCGGCGGTTTCCTTGCCATCGCCGTGTTCATGGTCGCGTACTACATGCTGTTCGGTGCCATCTCGGTGCTGGCGCTGGGCGTCAACCTGCTGTTGCTGGTGGCGCTGCTGTCGCTGCTGCAGGCGACCCTGACGCTGCCGGGCATCGCCGCGATCGCGCTGACGCTGGGCATGGCCATCGACGCCAATGTGCTGATCAACGAGCGCATCCGCGAGGAGCTGCGCAACGGCGTGACGCCGCAGGCCGCGATCCGCGCCGGCTACGAGCGTGCCTTCGACACCATTCTGGACTCCAATGTCACGACGCTGATCGCCGGCCTGGCGCTGCTCATCTTCGGCTCGGGACCGGTGCGCGGCTTCGCCGTCGTCCATTGCCTCGGCATACTGACCTCCATGTTCAGTGCGGTCGTCATGTCACGCGCGCTGGTGAACTGGATTTACGGCGGTCGACGCAAGCTGGAACGCCTGTCGATCGGGCAGGTCTGGCAGCCGGCCCTCAAGACCTGAAGCGCGCAGTCGCCCAGCGATTCAGATTGCACGGTTGCGGCCACTAGCGGCGCGCCCACACGGAGCAGCAGATGGAATTTTTCCGTATTCGCAAAGACCTGCCGTTCATGAAATACGCGTTGATATTCAACGTGATTTCATTGTTGACGTTCTTGCTGGCCGTGTTTTTTCTGGCGACACGTGGCCTGCATCTGAGCGTCGAATTCACCGGCGGCACGCTGGTGGAGGTCAGCTATCCCGCGCCACCGGACATCGAGCGAGTGCGCAATGCACTGGCGACGGCCGGCTACCAGGACGCTCAGGTGCAAAACTTCGGCAGCGCACGCGACGTGCTGATCCGCGTCACGGGCACGGCCGGGGCCGACAAGCTGGGCGAACGCCTCGCACAGGCACTGACTGCCGCCGGCGGCCCTGCGCCCGAGATCAAGCGCGTGGAGTATGTCGGACCGCAGGTCGGCAAGGAGCTGGCCACCGACGGCGCGCTCGCGCTGTTGTTCGTGATCGTCGGCATCGTGCTCTACCTCGCCGCGCGGTTCGAATGGCGCTTTGCGGTCTCGGCGATCATCGCCAATCTTCACGATGTAATCATCATTCTCGGGTTTTTCGCCGCCTTTCAGTGGGAGTTTTCGCTGCCGGTGCTGGCTGCCGTGCTCGCCGTGCTCGGCTATTCGGTGAACGAATCCGTCGTGGTCTTCGACCGCGTGCGCGAAACCTTCAGGAATAAGCGCGGCCTGAGCACGGCCGAGGTCATCAACCATGCGATCACCAGCACCATTTCGCGCACCATCATCACCCACGGCTCGACCGAGATGATGGTGCTGGCCATGCTGGTGTTCGGCGGCGAGGTGCTGTTCTACTTCGCGCTGGCGCTGACCATAGGCATCCTGTTCGGAATTTATTCCTCGGTGCTGGTGGCGAGCCCCCTGCTGATGTGGCTGGGCGTCTCGCGCGAGCAACTCGTCAAGCCAAAGAAGGAAAAGCAGGAAGCGGTCGTCTGAACAGCTTGGCAGGCGCGGTGCCTGGCGGACTGCGCGGTCGTCATGGGAAAGGATGTACCTTTTTATCCAGTTCACGTAGTCTTACTGCGTCACAAATGTCGTCTTGTGTTTTCGCGCCCGCAGCACGGGCATTGCGCGAGGCGGGCGATCAACTGAAAGCCGAGTTGGTATCGGATCGTGGTGATCGAGTCTGAGACATGTCGCTGTGCGCGCCAGGCTGCCGCGAGGGAGGTAATCCGCAGGAAGCGCAGGGATTTGGCTGGCGACGAAGTTTTTTGGCGCCGACGGGCTTGCCGGCGGCGAGGCGTTCGGTGAGCAGGAACCCGTAGGCCGCGATGCTCAGCGTCGCGTGATGGTGAAAGCCGCGCCGCCCCGTCCCTCATAATGGCCGAGCCCCAGCTCCTGCTTCAAGTCCTGGTAGTCGCGCTCGATGCGCCAGCGCATGTGCGCCCGGGCAACCAAGTCGTTCAGGGGGATCTCTTCGGGCAGCGTCGACAGATGATCTTTGAGCGGGTCGGCGTCGCCGGCCGGCCATTCGATCAACAGCCACTGCTCGGGGTGCAAGCGGGCCTTGCCCATGTTGCCGCCGGCGTGACGCACCCGAACAGCGGCAAAGCGCCCGCTGAGCGTCTCATTCGAGCCTTCGCGCCAGCGGATCGTCTGGAAGGCGCCGGCCGGAAGCGCGTGGGCCAAGTCGTTGACGGATACCGGCTGACGCGCACGCTTACGGCGCGGGACGACCGCGCGGGCGCCCCTTCCCGCCGTAGCGCACATACAGCCGATAGGCCACCGGCAAGCTGGCCTGCTCCCTGGCCAGCGAAACGCTGACCGCCACCTGGCAGCTGTCCTGCTTGCCCAGCACCCCGCAGTATTGCCGTGCCACGCCCACCGCGTGCTTGCCCTTCTTCGGAAAGCCGGTGTCGTCAATGATCCAGCAGGCTCCGCCGGACAGCGCCATCTTCGGTACTGCCCACTGTGCAACACGCCGCAGCAGCTCCTCGTCGGACCTCTCGGCCTTGGCCACAAAGGGGTGCAGCGACTGATGTCGGGCGCTCGCGTGCAGCGGATCCACCCGCGCCGCCTTCGGCTCCACGCGCTTGCGCGACAAGGGCAACATCAGCCCGGTGCAGTAGCCCTTCAGTCCCGCGTGCCGGTCGCGTGCCCAAGTCCCGCTGCCAAGTGGTCCATGTATCGCTCAAATCGCTGGCTGGCACCCATCGCTCCTTCCGAACGGGAACGAAGTGCCTACAATACATTGCTTTTAATGGCACAGTAAGATTAACGCGACATCGAGGTTTGTTGCCATGTTCAGCGTGCTCGCTCAGTTTCTGCGATATCTGGTTATCATGGGCGGCGCGGTGGCCGCGCTGTTCGCGTTGAGCATCGGGCACTGGTGGGGCTGGTTCATGCTGGCCATGCTCTGCGCCTCGGTCGTTGCCGGACTGGTGCAGGGATTGAGGTCGGCCAAGCGCCATGACTGATCGTCTTGCTCACCGGCCGATAGCCTCCACCCACTTTTTCCAGCCCTTCTCGTCCGCCTGCGCCACCCGTCGGGTGACGGCCTGCATCAGATCGCGCGCGCGTCCATGGCAGCGCCATCACGGAGCGGTAGTCGATGCCGCCAGTGCCGTGCGGTTCATCCCCGCGGGTGCGGGGAACGCGATGCGCCCCATGCCGCCCGACATCTGGTCGAACAGCTTGACGGTAACGCCCAACGCCATCATCGAAGTGGACATGCGATGCTGATCTTATGAACCTGTTGAAATCATTCTTCGTCTGGGCCGCGCTGCTGATGGTGCTATATGCCACTGAGCAAGTGATTGACGCCGACGGGTGGCTGGCCGGCGGCGTCTTCCTGCTGGTACTGACAGTGTTCTTCGGCTTGGTCGTGGGAGTCGCCGATATGCTGCTTGCCCCGTTCAGGAACCGCCGGCCCGGTTGAGCCGCACCGCCTGGCGGCGCCAGAACAGGTTCATCCCCGCGGGTGCGGGGAACGCTCCATACAGTGATAAACCAGCGGGTGCCACTTGGGCTCGCCGGGGTAGCCGGGGTCGGCCTTGCCCCAGTAGTGAAAGTACCTTTCATCCACTTTGTCGCGATCCCTCGATGTTGCTGGCCGATGAGCCGATTCGAAGTCTTCGTGGCCGGCTCGGCCAGGCTTTTGCGCCTTCCGATGGGCGCTGGTCCGGCATTCTGCGCCCAGCCACGAGCGCGTGCCACGGCTCAGCGCGAACTGGCGTGACCGGCGCCCGGGATGCCGCGGTGCTCGTGGGCTCGCCAGAGGTACCAGCAGGCGACACTGCGGTAGGGGCGCCAGCCTTCACCGTGGGCGCGCAGCTCGGCGGCGCGGGGTAGCTGCGCAACCCGGTAGGCGTAGCGGTAGCCGCTCCGCAGCCCGAAATCGTCGGCAGCGAGGATGTCCGGGCGCCCCAGCGTGAACATCAGCAGCATTTCTGCGGTCCAGCGCCCGACGCCGCGCACGGCGACCAGACGTTCGATCAGTGCCTCGTCGCCGAGCCTTCCGATCGCCGCCGGTGTCGGCACGATGCCGCTCAAGGTCTTTTCCGCAAGGTCGCGCAGGGCGAGCACTTTTCCATTGGAGAACCCGGCTGCGCGCAGCGCTTCGGGTGCCAGCGCCAAGACTTCGGCGGGCAGCGGAAAGCGGCCGGCGGGGAACAGCGCCAGAAAGCGTCGGAGTATGGTCGCGGCCGCGGCTCCGGACAGCTGCTGGTGGGCGATCGCGCGGACCAGCGCCTCGAATGGAGTGCGGCGTGGTTCGGGGCGCAGCGCACAGGGACCGAACGCATGGATCAACGCGGCCATGACCGGATCCTGTGCAAGATGGCTTTCGGCCGGACGCCAGTCGGGTTCGGTCATCCGATGCGAGCTCGGGTGGCGGTCGGGGCGCGGGCTATAATCGGCGCCGATCCCATTCGGCCGGAGTTAGTCTTATGAAGCGCTTCGAAGGTAGTGCCGGTTACGTCGCAACACCGGACCTGATGCTTGCAGTGAACGCATCGATCACGCTGCAACGACCGCTGTTGATCAAGGGCGAGCCCGGCACCGGCAAGACCATGCTCGCGGAAGAGGTGGCCAATGCGCTGGGGCTGCCTATCGTGCAATGGCACATCAAGTCCACGACCAAGGCGCAACAGGGTCTGTACGAGTATGACGCGGTCTCGCGACTGCGCGATTCGCAGCTCGGCGATGCCCGCGTCCATGACATCAGCAACTACATCGTCAAGGGCTCGCTGTGGGAGGCGTTCGACGCCGACACGCCCACCGTGGTGTTGATCGACGAGATCGACAAGGCCGACATCGAATTCCCGAACGACCTGCTGCGCGAGCTGGATCGCATGGAGTTCTATTGCTACGAAACCCATGCGCTGGTGCGCGCCAAACACCGGCCGATCGTGTTCATCACGTCGAACAACGAGAAGGAGCTGCCGGACGCCTTCCTGCGCCGCTGCTTTTTTCATTACATCAAGTTCCCGGACCGCGAGACGATGCAGCGCATCGTCGATGTGCACTTTCCGGACATCAAGAAGACGCTGCTGCGCGAGGCGCTGGAAGTGTTTTTCGAGTTGCGCGACGTCCCGGGACTGAAGAAGAAGCCCTCGACCTCCGAGCTGCTGGACTGGCTGAAACTGCTGATGGCCGAGGACATTCCGCCGGAAGCGCTGCGCAGCCAGGATCAGAAGAAGACGATCCCGCCCTTGCACGGCGCGCTGCTGAAAAACGAACAGGACGTGCACCTGTTCGAGCGGCTCATTTTCCTGGCCCGTCAGCAGGGACGCTAGGTATCTCGGGCGCGCTGGCCGCGGCGGGCGACGAGCCGGCAGCCGGCGCGCGCTCGTTCGCCGAAGCTGCCCCGTCCACCGCCTGCGGGCTCTCGGCCGCGGCATCGCCCACTTGCGGGCTGGCCGGCTCTTCGGTTGCAGGTGTTGCGGGCATGGGTTCGCGCCATTTCCGGGCCTCGACCAGCATGTTCTTCAGCCCGGGAAGCTGGAACCCCATGCCGTAGGCCTTGTGCGCGTACTCCAGCGCCTTGTCGTAGTCACCCAGCTTCAGATACGCGAGCCCGAGGTTGTAATTCAGGTTTCCGCTCGAGGTCAGGGTCGGGTCTTCGACCGCGAGCGCGAGCTGCGCCCGTGCGTCGTCCAGCTTCCGCTCCTTGATCAGGTGCAGCGCATGCAGCAAGCGCACGGTGCCGTCATCGGGCGCGAATTTCTCGGCGCGCTCGAACCAGCAGCCGAGGCTATAGCGCGCACCCGGCGGGCTGACGGTCTTGTCGCGCTCGGCCAGCCTGGACAGGGCCAGCAGTGCGCGGTGGTGATTGGGATACATGTTGAGCGTGTAGGCGATGTCGCCAGCGATCAATGAGCCGGTGGCACCCCGGACCAGATTTTCCACGTGGGGCGGAAAATGCACGGCCTCGACGACCTTGCGTTGTGCCGGCGTGGTCTTGCGGTAGTCGGGGCCTCCGGGCAGGCGGTTGTCCGTGATCGGGTCCGGGCAAAGGCTCTGGGCCAGCGCCGGTGCCGCAATCCATGACAGGGCGACGGCGATGAGGGTGGTGCGATGGCGGCTCACAGGGGTCTCCTTCGTCGGCTTGCGCCGGATCATTGCACACCCAGGCGTCTTATCCAGTCACGGGTCTGATGGGCGACTTCGTCGCGCCACACGCTGGAGGAGAACGTGTGGGTGGCCTCGGGAACGGCATGGATTTCGCAGCGACGGGCCAGCGTCATCCAGCCTGGATCGGTTCCGATCAAGGCCTTGAATTCGGCCGCCACCAGATCATCTCCGGACAGCATGATGAGTATGGGCCCGGCGTAGCGCTCGAGCCCCTGGCGCATCCGATCGGGCAATGCGCCCTCGTCACGCCGGGTCCGTGCGCGCGCTCGATGTCGAAAGAACTCGGTGATGGCGCGCACCGGATTGATGCCGCCGGCAAATAGCTTGGTCCAGAACGACTTGCTCAACAGGCGTTGATGATAGTAATGGCTCACATATGCCTGAGACTGCCCCTGCTCGGTGCGTACCCATGGATTGGCGAGTGCCAGGCCGCGCACGCGCGCATCCGCCGCGGCATAAAAACAGAGGGCCGACGCCGCGTCGCACAGCCCCCAGAGCGCGACCCCGTCGAGATTTGGGTAGGCCGCGTGCAGCGTATCGATCGCTGCCCGGATGTCCGCATCGATATCGGTGAAAGGCTGTCTGGATCCGGTCGCATCGCCCATGCCGCGGTAGTCGAAGCGCAGGGTCGGGATGCCGTCCCTCGCGAGCGCGCGCGCGAGCAACACGAACTGGCGATGGCTGCCGACACGGTATTGCGGCCCACCCACGACGATCACGGCGCCCCAGCGGCCGGGCTCGTCGGGGTGGCTGATGAGGCCGAACAGGCGTTCGCCCGCGCATGCGAACGCGTGCGCCGTCTCGACCGCACTCAACAGCCGGCCTCCGCAAGGCGGGACAGGGTCGCCGCGATCAGGGCGTGGCTTTCGGTGGTCTCCTGCGTTTGCCAGCACGCCGGCCCCTCGACCACCTCGGCCACGGTACGCTCGGCCGGCATGCCCTCCAGCCACTTTCGGCTCGCCGGCATCAGGCCCGATTCGGTGCGTCCGACCTCCAGCCAGACGAGTCGCTCGATGCGCGCCGGATCCAGTTCCAGGCGTGCCCGGGCGAGGCCATCGGTGAGCGCGGCGGTGAGCGCGTAGCCGGCCACCTCCAGCGTCTCGCCCGCCGCCAGCCGATCACGCAAGGCCCGGGTGTCGGCGCGCACGCCGGGCTCGGCCGCGGTCGCGAGCGCCTGGGCCGCCACCTTCAGGCGCAGGAACTGCCCAAGGTAGGCGTCACCCGATAGCACAGGCTGCCAGAAGATCACGCGAGCGGGCGCCGGTTGCGCCTGAACGTGCTCGGCGAGCAGCAGGCAGCCACTGCGCAGGCCCCAGAGCCACGGCGCGCTGCCGCAATGGCTGCGCAACCAGTCCTCGGCGGCACGGACATCGTCGCACCAGCTCGACCAGTCCGCGTCGGCCAGTTCCCCTGAGCTGTCACCGCAGCCGTGCAGGTCCAGAACCAGCACGGCCCAGCCCTTCTCGGCCAGCGCCCGGGCACACAGTGCGACCGTGCGTCGGCTGCGATTGGCTTCCTCGGCGAAGGGCGGCACGAACACCATGCCTGCGCTGGGAGGGCGTTGCGCGGGTTGCCAGAGCATGCAAAAGCACGCGTGGCTCCCTACCGTGAGAAAAAACGGGCGTGCCTCGACCGCGCTGGCCGCCAAGCTCATGCAGCGAGTTTGCGCTCGACGAAATCGGTGAGGGTGCCGACGCTGGCGAAGGCCTGGCCATCGATCTCATCGTCTTCGACGATGAAACCGAAGCGCTCCTCCAGGCCGGTGATCAGACCGACGACCGCCATCGAATCCAGTTCGGGCAGACTGCCCAGAAGCGGCGTCGCACGATCGAAGCGTTGCGCGCGCCCACCCAGCGTGAGCACGTCGTCCAATACGCCCAGTACGTCCCGGAACACCACCTCGTCCTTGTGTAGGTCCAACCCGCAATCCTCCGTAAAATTGAGCCCAAGCCTGTTCGGGGCCGCATTCTAGCGTTCGGTCGCCGCGATCGCGTCGACCGGCCGAAAGAAGCCGTGAACTGTACGACGGGCAGCGGCAATTCGTGCGCATTGATAAACTCGGCCGTCTGCCACCGTACTTGAGCCACCTGCGCCGGTTCGCGCCCGGTTTTGCCGGCGGACCCGCTGCTGCCCATCCCAACACCAGGAAGACGAGATGCTGACTGTGTACGAAATCGATGGCTTGCGGCCAGTGGTCGCGCCGAGCGCCTATGTGCACCCGGGTGCGATACTGATCGGCGACGTCTGGATAGGCCCAGACTGCTACATCGGTCCGGCGGCCTGCCTGCGCGGGGATTTCGGACGGCTGATCGTCGAGGGGGGGTCGAACATCCAGGACACCTGTGTCATGCATGGGTTTCCCGGGACCGACACGATCGTCGAGGAGAACGGCCACATCGGCCACGGCGCCATTCTGCATGGCTGCCGGGTCGGCCGCAACGGCCTCGTCGGCATGAATGCCGTGGTCATGGATGCCGCCGAACTGGGCGAATCGGTGATCGTCGCCGCCTCGTCTTTCGTCAAGTCGGGTTTCGTCGCACCCGCGCGAACGCTGATCGCCGGTGTGCCCGCGAAGGTGGTGCGCGAGCTCGGCGACGAGGAGGTCGCGTGGAAACGTCGCGGCACGGCCACCTACCAGCAGCTCGCACGCCGTTGCATGGCCACGATGAAAGCCGTGGCGCCGCTGACCGAAGCGTCGCCCGACCGACCACGTCTGTCGATGCCAGACGTGGTGTCTCTGTCGGAGGCCAAAAAAGCCGCCCGATGAACCGCCGCCCCGGGTCAACCCCGGGCGGCATTGCAACCGAGGACACGCATGAAGATCCATGAATACCAGGCCAAGGCGCTGATGCGCCAGTACGGCGTGCCGACGCCGCACGGCGTCCCGTGCTTTTCCGTCGACGAGGCGGTCGCCGCCGCACAGCAGTTACCCGGCCCGGTATGGGTCGTGAAGGCGCAAATCCACGCGGGCGGCCGGGGCAAGGGTGGCGGCGTCAAGCTCGCCCGCTCGATCGATGAAGTCCGCTCACTCGCCGGTAGCGTGCTCGGCATGCAGCTCAGGACCCACCAGACCGGTCCCGAGGGCCAGACCGTGCGTCGCCTGTTGATCGAGGACGGCGCCGACATCCGCCAGGAGCTCTATGTCGGGCTGGTTGTCGATCGCGCAACACAGAAAGTGTGCCTGATGGCCAGTTCCGAGGGCGGCATGGATATCGAGGAGGTGGCGGCCCACTCGCCGCAGAAGATCCACAAGGTTTTCGTCGAGCCGGCCACCGGGCTCACCGAGGCCGAGGCCGAGGCCGTCGCGCGCGCGATCGGTGTGCCCGAAGGCTCGATCATGCAGGCACGCGCTGTACTGCAAGCGCTCTATCGCGCGTTCTGGGAAACGGATGCCTCGCTGGTCGAGATCAATCCCCTGATCGTGACCGGCGCGGGCGACATCGTCGCCCTCGATGCGAAAATGACCTTCGACGCGAATGCGCTGTTCCGGCACCCCGAGATCACCGCGCTGCGCGACCTCGACGAGGAGGACCCCGCCGAAATCGAGGCCTCGCGGTTCGATCTGTCGTACATCTCGCTCGACGGCAATATCGGCTGCCTGGTCAATGGCGCCGGCCTGGCCATGGCAACGATGGACACGATCAAGCTCTATGGCGGCGAGCCGGCCAATTTCCTCGACGTCGGTGGCGGTGCGACCACGGAAAAGGTCACCGAGGCCTTCAAGATCATGCTCAAGAACCCCAAGGTCAAGGGTATTCTGGTCAATATCTTCGGCGGCATCATGCGTTGCGACACCATCGCCACCGGCGTCGTCGCGGCCGCCAAGGAAGTCCATCTGCATGTGCCGCTGGTGGTGCGCATGAAGGGGACCAACGAAGACCTGGGCAAACGCATTCTGGCCGACTCCGGCCTGCCCATCATCGCCGCCGACACCATGGCGGACGCCGCCGAAAAAATCGTCGCCGCCGTGCGCGGACAGTGAGGCAGTCATGTCCATATTGATCGACAAAAACACCCGCGTACTGACCCAGGGCATCACCGGCAAGACCGGCCAGTTCCACACGCGCATGTGCCGCGAATACGGCAACGGCGCACAATGTTTCGTCGCCGGCGTCAACCCCGGTCGGGCCGGCGAGCATTTCGAAGGCATCCCGATCTATGAAACGGTGGCCGAAGCCAAGGCCGCGCAGGGCGTCACCGCCTCGGTGATCTACGTGCCACCGGCCTACGCGGCCGGTGCCATCTGGGAAGCCGTGGCCGCCGACCTCGATCTCGTCATCTGCATCACCGAAGGCATACCGGTTCGCGACATGCTCGAGTTGCGTGACCGGATGCGCCGCGAAGGACGCAAGACGCAGCTGGTCGGGCCGAACTGCCCGGGCGTGATCACGCCCGGGGAAATCAAGATCGGCATCATGCCCGGGCACATCCATCGCAAGGGTCGGATCGGCGTCGTGTCGCGCTCAGGCACGCTCACTTACGAGGCGGTCGCGCAAGTCACCGAACTGGGCCTGGGTCAGTCCTCCGCGGTCGGCATCGGCGGTGACCCGGTCAATGGCCTGAAGCATGTCGATGTGCTCAGCATGTTCATGGACGACCCCGACACCGACGCCGTGATCATGATCGGCGAGATCGGCGGCAGTGACGAAGAGGCCGCCGCCGAGTGGTACAAGGCCAATGCTAGGAAGCCGGTCGTCGGTTTCATCGCCGGGGTTACGGCGCCGGCCGGCAAGCGCATGGGCCACGCCGGCGCGATCATTTCCGGAGGCAAGGGCACGGCGCAGGAGAAGCTCGCGGTCATGGATGCGTGCGGCATCAAGGTCACGAAAAACCCGTCGGAGATGGGCAAGTTATTGCGTTCAATCATTTGAGGAGCCGCCATGGAGCTGATCGAGAGCCCGCTGTTCTGGACTGCCTTTCTGAAAATCATCTGGGTGAACATCCTGCTGTCCGGCGACAACGCCGTCGTGATCGCGCTGGCGGCGCGCAAGCTTCCACCCAAACAGCAGAAGGGTGCCGTGCTGTTCGGGAGCTTGGCAGCCATCATCCTGCGGGTGGTGTTGACGGTGTTCGCGGTGCAGCTGTTGCAGTATCCCTACCTGAAGCTCGTCGGCAGCCTGCTGCTGGTCTGGATCGGTGTGTCGCTGCTCGCCACGGGCGATGATGGCGAAGACGACATCAACGAAGCTGATAGCCTCGTCGGCGCGATCCGCACGATTCTGGTGGCCGATCTGGTCATGAGCCTGGACAACGTCATCGCCGTGGCTGCCGCTGCGGAAAGCGGCCCGCCGGAAGGCAAGCTCTTGCTGCTCATACTGGGGCTGGGGCTCTCGATTCCGCTGATCATTTTCGGTTCGACGCTGGTGCTGCATATGATGGAGCGCTACCCTATCATCATCACGCTCGGGGCCTGCCTGCTCGGGTTCGTGGCCGGGGAAATGCTCGTCACCGACGCGGCGGCGCAGAGCTGGTTCGGCACCGAAAAATCCGTGCAATACATCGCCGGCGCGATCGGCGCGGTGCTGGTGCTGGCCATCGGCAAGTGGCGCGCACGCGCCGCGCCCGCCGAGGAGAGGACGGTCTTATGAAGGCCGTGCTGCTTCACGAGGCCACGGTCCGGTCTCTTCTGGATGTCGATGCCGCCATCGAGGCCGTGGAGGCCGTGCATCGCGAACATGGCTTGGGCGAGGTCGTGGACATGCCCAGGCAGCGCACGCGCACAGCTCAGTCCACACTGCATTCGCTCCAGGCCGCGGTGCCCTCGTTGGGCCTGATCGGCAGCAAGCTCTACACGTCGAACCGCGCCGGCGCGCGTTTCTGGGTGCACCTCTTCGATCTGGCCACGGGCCTGCCGGTGGCCATCCTGGGCGCCGATACGCTGGGCATGGTGCGCACGGGCGCTGCCGGAGCCGTCGCCGCCAAGTACCTGTCGCGACCGGATGCGCGCACGGTCGGCGTCATCGGTGCCGGATTTCAGGCGCAGAGCCAGATCGAGGCGCTGTGCCGCGTACGCGCGATCGAGCATGTCCGCGTGTTCGCCCGTCGGCGCGAGCCGCTCGAAGCGTTCTGCGCGTCGATGCGGACGCGCACGGGTATCGAGGTCGTGCCCGCCGACTCGGCTGAGGCGGCGGTACGAGACATGGATATCGTCGTCACCATCACCACGTCCGCGACACCGGTGCTGGAGGGTGCCTGGCTGTCAGCCGGGACCCACATCACGGCCGCCGGCTCGAACTCGCTCGTCCGCCGCGAACTCGACGAAAAAGCCCTGGGACGGTGTGCCCGTATCGTCGTCGACAGCCGGGCGGTGGCGCGCCAGGAGTGCGGGGACATCCTGCCGCTGCTGGAAAAAGGACGCCTGCACGAAGCCCAGCTGGTCGAGCTCGGCGAGGTCATTGCCGGCCTCCGCCCCGGCCGGCAAGAGACGAAGGACATCACCGTTTTCGAGTCACACGGCATGGGCATGCAGGACATCGCGCTGGCCGCGCGCGTGCTCGAGGCCGCGCGCGCGCGCGGCCTGGGTCAGGAGCTCGATCTCTGAGCTGGGCAGGAAGCACGCAAGATGCATTGACACACTCATTGACACACTTCAAGTCAGGCTGCAAGATTCATCGCCAGATTGCTGATTACTGGGCATTCACTAGGGTCTGTCCTAGGCAATAACCAGGCAGTCATTCTGAACACTAGGGGGATTCGGGTGAAGGCCAGCTTCTGGAAGACCGACTGGTTTTTGGGTACGGCGGTGAGCATCGTCATGCTCGTCCTCGGCGGCAGCAGCCTGATCCAGAGCCTGGAACGCAAGGCCTACGATCTGGGTGCCGTCGCCACCCATCGCGCGCCCAGCGATCGCATCGCCGTCATCGCCATCGACAAGACCAGCCTGGACAACATCGGCCGCTGGCCGTGGTCGCGCGAAATTCATGCGCGCATGATCGATGCGCTGTCCAAGGCGCAGGCCAAGGTCATCGCCAGCACGGTATTTTTTTCCGAGCCGCAAATCGACCCCGGTCTGGCCTACATCAATCGCCTGATCGCCGTGTATAACCAGCGCCCCGCCGACGCCGGCGTGCCATCTGGATTCGGCGAACTGCTGGCCGAGGCCGAGCGCGCACTGAATACGGACCGCCAGCTGGCGGAAAGCATCGCACGCGCGAACAATGTTACCCTGCCTTACCTGTTCCGTCTGGGTGCGCCGCAGGGCCGCCCCAATCGGGAATTGCCCCCTTTCATCGCACAGACCGCACTGACGCAGATCGTCCCCGGCGACGCGCAACCGGTGCCGACGATGGATCTGGATGCCGGCATCGTCGACACCATCGGATCCCGCGCCAGCACCGTCGGACACCTCAACTCGGTCGCCGACGTCGACGGCGCGATCCGGACCGAGCCGCTGGTGCTGTCGCATTTCGATGCCATCTATCCCTCGCTGTCGTTGATGGTTGCGGCCAAGAGCCTCAATTTGACCGGCAAGGACATCCAGGTCCGATTTGGGGAGGGCGTCCAGCTCGGTCGCCTGCGGATCGCGACCGATCCGGCGCTACGCGTCTATACCTTCTACTACAAGGATCGCGATGGGGCTCCGGCCTTCCCCGTCGACTCCTTCTTCGACGTCGCCAGCGGCAAGATTCCGCTGGACAAGTACAAGGACAAGATCGTGTTGATCGGCGCGACCGCAGCGGGGGTCGCCAACCAGTTCGTCACGCCGGTATCGCCGGCGACCCCCTCCGTGCTGATGCAGGCGCACGCCATCTCCAGCATCCTGCAGGAGCATTTCTTCGTCGTGCCCGGCTGGGCCTCGCTGGCCGAACTGGCAGTGCTGCTGCTCGTCGCGCTCTATCTCGCACTGTTGCTGCCGCGACTGAAGGCCGGCCCGGCGGCCGCAACCACGGCCGCCATGCTGGTGATACTGGTCGCCACCCACTTCGTCCTGATGACGTCCAAGCTGGTCTGGCTGCAATTGATGCTGCCGGCGATGTTGCTGGTGATCGGGCATCTGTTGCTCACCACCAAGCGCTTCTTCGCCACCGAGCGCGGCAAGGCCAAATCGGATCAGCAGTCGGCAGAAAGCAATCGCATGCTCGGCCTCGCCTTCCAGGGACAGGGGCAGCTGGACATGGCCTGGGACAAGCTGCGGCAGGTCCCGATGGGCGCGGCGCTGATGGAAAACCTGTACAACCTGGCGCTGGATTTCGAGCGCAAGCGCCAGTTCAACAAGGCCGAGGCGGTATTCCGTCACATGATGGACTTCGACCCGAAGTTCCGCGATCTCGAGTCCCGAGCCAATCGCGCCAAGGCGATGTCGGAAACGGTCATGCTCGGCTCTGCGGCGGCCCGCACGACCGCGGCCGGCACGATGATTCTCGGCGACGGCCAGATCGAAAAGCCGATGCTGGGGCGCTATCAGGTCGAGAAGGAACTGGGCAAAGGGGCGATGGGCGTCGTCTACCTCGGCCGCGATCCGAAGATCAATCGCGTCGTCGCCATCAAGACCATGGCCTTGTCGCAGGAATTCGAGGAAGACGAACTGGCCGATGTCAAGGCACGCTTTTTCCGCGAGGCCGAGACGGCCGGGCGGCTGACGCATCCGGATATCGTCACGATCTACGATGCCGGCGAGGAGCACGACCTCGCCTACATCGCGATGGAGTTCCTCAAGGGCAAGGACCTGGTTCCGCACACCAAGCCCGGCCAGACCCTGCCGATCACGCGCACGATGGAGATCGTCGCGCGCATCGCCGAGGCACTCGCCTATGCCCATGCAAACGGCGTCGTGCATCGCGATGTGAAGCCGGCCAACATCATGTACGAGCCCGACAGCGACGCCGTCAAGGTCACCGACTTCGGTATCGCGCGCATCACCGATTCGAGCCGGACCAAGACCGGCATGGTGCTCGGCACGCCGTCCTACATGTCGCCCGAGCAGCTCGCCGGCAAGAAGATCGACGGCCGGTCCGACCTGTTCTCGCTGGGCGTGATGCTGTTCCAGATGGTCGCCGGCAAGCTGCCGTTCGAGGGCGAGTCGATGGCGCAGTTGATGTACAAGATCGCCAACGAACCGCATCCGGACATCACCACGCTGCGGCCGGACATCCCCGACTGCCTGGTCGCGGTGATCGATCGCGCGCTGCAGAAAGATGTCACCACCCGCTACCAGACCGGTACCGATATGGCCGCGGACCTGCGCCAGTGTGCGACCTCGCTCACCCAGGTCGACATCAGCATATAACGACACGATGAGCCTAGATCTGTCTTCGGTCCTGTCCTTCGCGCACCATTCCGATGCCGGCATGGTGCGCAATCACAACGAGGATGCAGTGTATGTCATCCCGCGCCTAGGCGTCGCGCTGCTCGCCGATGGCATGGGCGGCTACAACGCCGGCGAGGTCGCGTCGGGCATGGCGACGGCGCTGATCGGTTCGGAGCTGGAGCGCATCCTGGACAATGGTCCGCTGAACCCGTTCGGCCCGAACCCCGCGGAGGCTGCACAAAAGGTCCTGATTCAGGAGATCGGCCGCGCCAATGCCGCGATCTATCAGGCGGCGCACAGCCAGCCCCAGTACTCCGGCATGGGGACGACGCTGGTCGCGGCGCTGTTCTTCGACAACGCGGTCACCGTCGCCCATGTCGGCGATTCCCGGCTATACCGTTTCCGCGACGCGCAACTCGCGCAGCTGACGCGTGATCACTCCCTGTTGCAGGAGCAGATCGACAGCGGCATGATTAGCGCGGAGGACGCCAAGCTTTCGCACAACAAGAATCTGGTGACTCGGGCGGTTGGGGTCGATCCCGAAGTGGAACCGGAAATCCATGCTTACCCGACCCAGGCCGGCGATGTCTATCTGCTGTGTTCGGACGGGCTCAATGACATGGTGGGCGACGCCGAAATCGCACTGACGCTGCAGACCCTGTCCGCGAACCTCGAGCTGGCAGCGGCGCAACTGGTCCAGATGGCGAACGACAACGGCGGTCGGGACAACGTTTCGGTGATACTGGTGCGTGTGCTGCAAGCGTTTCCGGCACCGCGCGGCTGGCTGCAGCGGTTTCTGGCCTGGTTGAAATAAGCGGCAAACTTGGGAAAACGATCATGGCGAAGTTGATACTCAGCATGGATGGCCTGGTGCTCAAGGAGATCGGCCTGACGAAGGAGCGCACCAGCATCGGCCGCAAGCCGCACAACGACATCCAGATCGACAACCTCGCCATCAGCGGTGAGCATGCGGTGATCGTGACCATCCTCAACGACTCCTTCCTCGAGGATCTGAACAGCACCAACGGCACCTACGTCAACGGGCAGCCGGTCAAGAAGCACTTCCTGCAGAACAACGATGTCATCGAATTGGGCAAGTACCGGCTGAAATACCTGAACGAGAGCGCGACCGGTGCCGCCGCGGCCGATTTCGAAAAGACCATGGTGCTGCGGCCGGGCGCACTCGCCCGACCGCCCGAAGCCGCTCCCCCCGCCGCGACGCGCACTGCGGCCGACACCCATGCAGGCATGCCCGGCCTCGCCACACAAGCGGGCCCGAGCACGCAGGCCGGCGCCGCCTCCGCGCCACCCACGCCGCCCACGTTCGCGCCTGCCGCCCCCGCTGCCGCGGCGCCAGCCACGACCCCGTCGATGGTGCCGCCAACCCAGCCCGCGCCCGTTGCCCAGAGCGGCATCGGCGTCATCCAGATTCTCAATGGTGCCAGCGCAGGGCGTGAGCTCGAACTGGTCAAGACCCTGACGACGCTGGGCAAGCCCGGTACCCAGGTCGCGGTCATCACGCGCCGCCCGCATGGCTATTTCATCACCCACGTCGAAGGCGCGCAGTTTCCCGTGGTCAACGGCAAGACACTGGATGCACAGGCGCACGCTCTCGCCGATCACGACGTCATCGAGATTGCCGGCGTGAAGATGGAGTTCTTTCTGCGCACCTGACACGACCTGCGCGCACCCGAAGCGCCCCCGTAGCGTTAGCCAACCACGACCTCCTTTCCGGCAGATTGACACTTGAAGCCCGCACTCGCTCGCTACCTGCTCGGTGCGGTGCTGATCCTGCTGATGCTGGGCCATGCCGCGCGGCTGTACCAGCTGAGCTTCCTGAATCATCTGGACGCGATTCTCTACGACGTCAAGACGCGGCTGACGCTGCCCGGCGGAGTCGATGAGCGCGTCGTCATCCTCGATATCGACGAGCGCTCGCTGGCCGAGGTCGGACGCTGGCCCTGGAGCCGGGACAAGCTCGCGCGCCTGACCGACACACTCTTCGACCGCTACGGCATCGCCGTGCTCGGGATCGATATCGTGTTTGCCGAGCCGGATGACAGCTCGGGCCTGAAAACCATGGAGCGGCTCGCGTCTGGCGAGCTGCGCGGGCATGCGGCATTCCAGCAGTCGCTGGAGCGACTGCGGCCGGAGCTGGATTTCGACGGCCAGTTCGTCGCCGCGTTGAAGGGCCGGCCGGTCATCCTGGGTTACTACCTGTCCGACCGGGCCGGCGGCACCAGCACCGGTGCGCTGCCGCCCCCGATCCTGCCGGCGGGCAGTTTCCGTGGCCGGAACATCCCATTTGCAAGCTTCCCTAGTTATGGTGGCAACCTCCCGGCGCTGCAGGCAGCGGCCGCCGGCGCGGGCCATTTCAACCCACTCATCGATTTCGATGGCATCGTGCGCCGTGTACCGATGATCGCGGAATACAAGGGCGCCTATTACGAATCGCTGTCGCTCGCGATGCTCCGTTTGTTGCTCGGGAACCCCAAGGTGCTGCCCAGCGACACGCGTTCGGAAGGAAAGTTTGGCGGGCGTGACTATGGCGGGCTCGAATGGCTTGATCTGCCATCGGCGCGTGGAACGGTGCGCATCCCGGTCGACGAGAACGTCGCCGCGCTCATTCCCTATCGCGGTCACCAGGGCAGTTTCCGCTACATCTCGCTGGCCGACGTCCTGTCCGAACGCGCCCCGGTCGATCAGCTCAAGGGCCGCATCGCGCTGCTGGGCACCACCGCCCCAGGGCTACTGGACTTGCGTGCGACCCCGGTCGGGGCGACCTACCCCGGGGTCGAGATCCACGCCAATCTGATCACCGGCATGCTCGACGGCACGCTGCGCTCGAAACCCCAGTATGTGATCGGTCTGGACGTCAGCCTCATCGTGCTGGTTGGGGGCATCATGCTCTTTCTGTTGCCGCGACTCTCGCCGGTGATGGCGACGATCACGACGCTGACCGTGATCGCGTGCCTGGTCGCGATCAATCTGGGCTTCTGGGTCGGGGCAAAGTTCGTGCTGCCGATGGCGGCGACCTTTCTTCTCACCATAGGCCTGTTCTTGTTCAACATGTCCTGGGGCTATTTCATCGAGTCGCGCTCGAAGCGCCAGTTTGCCGAGCTGTTCGGCCAGTACGTTCCGCCCGAACTGGTTCAGGAAATGAGCCGCAATCCCGAGCATTACAGCATGGAAGGCAAGAGCGCCGAACTCACGGTGCTGTTCTCCGACATTCGCGGCTTCACCAGCATCTCGGAAGGCATGGAGCCGAAGCAACTGGCCGCGCTCATGAACGAATATCTCGGCAGCATGACCGACGTCATTCAGGAGCAGCGCGGCACCCTCGACAAGTACATCGGCGACGCCATCATGGCCTTCTGGGGCGCGCCGGTCGCCGATGCCGAGCACGCCCGTCACGCCGTGCTGGCGGCGCTGAGCATGCAACTGCGGCTGCGTGAGCTGAACCAGTCGCTGCGCGCACGTGGCCTCCCCGAATTGCGCATCGGAGTGGGCATTAATACCGGAACGATGACCGTGGGGGACATGGGCTCCCCGGTGCGCAAGGCTTATACTGTCCTCGGCGATGCGGTGAATCTTTCCTCCAGGCTGGAGGGAATGACTAAGGAGTATGGCGTGGGCGTTCTGGTGGGCGAGCCGACGCGCAAGGCGGTGCGCGACATCGTTTTCCGCGAGGTCGACCGGGTGCGGGCCAAGGGCAAGGCCGAGCCCGTGGCGATATTCGAGCCGCTGGGTTTGGACGGTGAGCTCACACGCGCCGCCCACGATGAGCTGAAGCTCTGGAACCAGGCCTTGCGCGCCTATCGTGCGCAGGACTGGGACCAGGCGGAATTGCAGCTGTTCAATCTGAACCGCATGGCACCGGCCTCCGGTCTGTATGAGCTCTATCAGGAGCGCGTGCAGCGCTATCGCAGCCACCCACCCGGCCCGGACTGGGACGGCGTGACCACCTTCACCACCAAGTAGGCCCGACCGCATGCGCGTACGTATTCTGGGATGCAGTGGCGGGATTGGTGGTGCGCATCAGCGGACCACGTCCCTGCTGGTCGACTCCGACATACTGATCGATGCCGGCACTGGCGTGGGCGATCTCAGCGAAGCCGAACTCGCAGGTATCGACCATATCTTCGTGACCCATTCGCATCTCGACCACATCGCCTGTCTGCCATTGATTGTCGACACGGTCGGCGACGTCCGCGCCACGCCGCTGCTCATCCACGCCACCCGCCCGACTCGCAACATCCTGAAACGGCACATATTCAATTGGGCGATATGGCCCGATTTCAGTGAGATACCGGATGCCGACCGCCCGATGCTCGCGTTTCGATCGCTCACCGTGGGCGACGCGGTGGACGTTGGTCAGGGGCGACGCATCCATGTGCTGCCAGCGGACCATACCGTACCCGCGGTTGCCTACGGTCTGGAAGGCCCGCGCGGCACGCTGGTGTTCTCGGGCGATACCGGGCACTGCGACGCATTGTGGCAAGCGGTCAATCGTCTGCCCAACGTGCGCTATGTGATCATCGAAACGGCGTTTTCGAACCGCGACCGCAGGCTGGCGACCGTATCCAAGCACCTGTGCCCGAGCATGCTGCATGAGGAACTGGGCAAGCTCGAGGTCGACGCGGAGGTCTTCATCACGCACCTTAAGCCCGGCCGCGGCGATGAGACCATGCGCGAGATCCAGACCCTGTTCGGCGCGCGCGCACCGCGCATGTTGAAGCAGGACCAGGTGTTCGACTGGTAGCATGGGCGGGAGCCGCACCCGCCCCTGTCGCTTAGCGCTCGTGAGGTGAGCGATCGATGAGTACCGTCGCCGACAACAAGGATAGCGCTGCCAATGCCGATGTTGGCGCGCGCCTGGCCTTCTTCAAGCAGCTGCAGACGCTGACCAACCGCATACACGGCGCCGGCAACATCGATGAGATCATCCTCGAGCTGTCGCAGGATATTTCGGAAGTTTTCAATGCCGACCGCCTGACGATCTATACGGTCAGCGACGATGGTCAGGCCATCGTCTCGAAGGTCAAGACCGGGCTCAATTCGTTCAGAGATCTGAAGCTGCCGATCACCGAAAAAAGCATCGCCGGCTTCGTCGCGCTGAACCGACGGCTGCTGAACCTGCGCGATGTCTACGACGATGCCGAGCTGACCAGTCACGCGCCCAAACTCCACTTCCTGAAGGAGGTCGATCGGCGTACTGGCTATCGCACCAAGCAGATGCTGGTGGCGCCGATCATCGATACGCAGAGCAACGAGCTGATGGGCGTCGTGCAGCTGATCAACAACAAGGCCGGTGTGGCCTTCTCCAGTTTTACCGAAGAAGGTCTGCTCGGCCTCGCGCAGACGCTGGGCGTGGCGTTCAAGCAGCGCACGCGCAGCCAGCCCCCGATCAAGTCGAAGTATGACCATCTGATCCTCGATGCCATCATTTCCGCGGCCGAATTCGAACTGGCGTCGCGCTCGGCGCGGCGCAAGGGCATGGACATCGAGGAGGTGCTGCAACGCGATTTCCAGGTGACGCGTGAAGCCATCGGGCAGGCGCTCGCCAAGTACTTCGGCGTGTCCTATGAGCCGTTCAAGCCGGACCGGATCAAGCCCATGAACCTGATCCGCAATCTGAAACGCGACTACCTCGAAGAGGCGCAGTGGATTCCGGTCGAGGAAGGCAGCGAAGGCGTGATCGTGGTAGCGCTCGATCCGGAAAAGATCCGCAGCTCGCGCGTCGTCGACAACATCTTCCCCAAGGCCCGGCTCGGTTTCCGCGTGACGACCGTGCGCGAATTTGCGCAAACCCTGGATCAGTTCTACGGCCGTGACGCCGACGCCACCAGCGTCGGCGACCTGCTCTCCGATCTCGATCAGGCCGAGGACGAGGCGATCGAAGGCCTGGGCGACGAGCTGTCCGCCGCCGCCGACAACGAACTCGTGAGACTTGTGAACAAGGTCATCGTCGACGCCTACCAGCAGGGTGCCTCCGACATCCACATCGAGCCGCGGCCGGGCAAGGAAAAAACGCTGATCCGCTTCCGCAAGGACGGCACGCTGATGCCCTACATCGAGGTGCCGGCGAGCTATCGCAATGCCATGGTCACGCGCCTGAAGATCATGTCGGACCTGGACATCTCCGAGCGCCGCAAGCCCCAGGACGGCAAGATCAAGTTCCGCAAGTACGGCCCGCTCGACATCGAGCTGCGTGTGGCGACCGTCCCGTCGGCCGGCGGTGTCGAGGATGTGGTCATGCGCATTCTGGCGTCCGGCGAACCGATCAAGCTCGACGAGCTGGGGCTGACACCGCACAATCTGGAGCGGTTGAAATCGGTCGTCACCAAACCCTACGGGCTGTTTTTCGTCTGCGGCCCCACCGGTTCGGGCAAGACCACGACGCTGCACTCGGTGCTCGGTTACATCAACCGGCCGGAAACGAAAATCTGGACTGCCGAGGATCCGGTCGAGATCACGCAAAAAGGCCTGCGCCAAGTGCAGATCAACCGCAAGGCCGGGCTGGACTTCGCCGCCATCATGCGTTCCTTCCTGCGCGCGGACCCGGACGTGATCATGGTCGGCGAGATGCGCGACAAGGAAACCGTCACCATCGGCATCGAAGCCTCGCTCACCGGCCACCTGGTGTTCTCGACGCTGCACACCAACAGTGCGCCGGAGTCCATCGTGCGCCTGCTCGACATGGGCATGGACCCGTTCAATTTCGCCGACGCGCTGCTCGGCGTGCTCGCCCAGCGTCTGGCCAAGCGTCTGTGCAAGCAGTGCAAGACCGCGTATGTCGCCGACGACGATGAAATCCGCCACCTGGCCAGCGAATACTGCGAGGAACTGCGCGAGACGCCCGCGTTCAAGGCCGACCCCGAGGCCGCGACGCGAACACTGATCGACGACTGGACCCGGGCTCATGCCCAGAATGGCCGGTTCACGCTCTACCGCGCCAAGGGCTGCGGGGATTGCAGCAACACCGGCTATCGCGGCCGGATCGGCCTGCATGAGCTGATGCTGGGCACGCCGGCCATCAAGAAACACATCCAGGAGCACGACCGCGTCGCGCTCATGCTGGCCACCGCACTTGCGGAAGGGATGCGCACGCTGAAGATGGACGGCATCGAAAAGGTGCTGGGCGGCTTCACCGACATCAAGCAGGTACGCGCCGTATGCATCAAGTGAAGAGGCGATGATGGACAAGCTCGAGGACCTGTTCGTCAGGCTGGAAGAGCTCAACAAGATCGGCGCCGCGCTGTCCAGCGAGCGCGATCTCGACCGCCTGCTCGAAGACATCCTCGTCGCCGCCAAGACCATCACCCGCGCCGATGGCGGCACGCTCTACCGCGTGAGCGAGGACCGACGCAGCCTGCGCTTCGAGATCATGCGCACCGACTCGCTCGGCATCGCCCTCGGCGGCACCACCGGACGCCCGATCGGCTTCCCGCCGCTGCCGCTGTACGACGGGCAGGGCGCCCCCAACAACGCCATGGTCGCCGCCTACAGCGCGCTCGGCCAGACCACGGTCAACATTCCTGACGCCTACAGCGCGGAGGGCTTCGATTTTTCAGGCACGCGCGCCTTCGACAGCCAGACCGGCTACCGCTCCCGATCCTTCCTGACGGTGCCGATGAAAAACCACGAAGGCGAGGTGATCGGCGTGCTGCAGCTGATCAACGCGCTCGATCCACACAGCGGTGCCGTGCTCGGCTTCTCGGAGTCCGACCGCCGGCTCGCGGAATCGCTCGCCTCGCAGGCGGCCGTGGCGCTGACCAATCGCCAGTTGATCGATCAGCTCGAGGCCTTGTTCGAATCGCTGATCACGCTGATCAACAACGCCATCGACGAAAAATCGCCCTATACCGGCGGGCATTGTGCGCGCGTGCCGGCGCTGACCATGATGCTCGCCGAAGCCGCCCACGAAACCGATACGGGCGCGCTCGCGAGCTTCCGCATGAGCGAGCGCGACCGCTACGAACTGAAGATCGCCGGCCTGCTGCACGACTGCGGCAAGATCACGACCCCGGTCCATGTCGTGGACAAGGGCACGAAGTTACAGACCATCTTCGACCGCATCGAACTCGTCGACACCCGCTTCGAAGTCCTCAAGCGCGATGCCGAGCTGGCACTGCTGGCCGGCAAGCTCGCGCTCGCCGGCCACCCCGACCCGGAGCGCATCGCGCAGCTGGAACGCCATTTCGCCGACCGCATCACACGCATCGAGGCCGATCGCGCCTTTCTGCACCACGCCAACGTCGGCGTCGAACGCATGAGCCAGGACGAGATCGAGCGTGTGCACCGCATCGCCACCACTTACCGCTGGCGCGGCCCGGACGGCAGGGAAGGCGATTTCCTCAGCGCCGAGGAGATCGAAAACCTGACCATCCCGGCCGGCACGCTGACCGCTGCCGAGCGCGAGATCATCAACTATCACATCGTGTCGACGATCCGCATGCTCGAGGCCCTGCCCTGGCCCAAGCACCTGAAGAACGTGCCGGAATACGCCGGCGGCCACCACGAGCGCATGGACGGCAAGGGCTATCCCAGAGGGCTGCGCCGTGACGAAATGTCGGTGCCGGCGCGGCTCATGGGCATCGCCGACATCTTCGAGGCGCTGACCGCGAAGGATCGCCCCTACAAGCGGCCGATGAAGCTTTCGGAAGCCTTGCACATCCTCGGCAAGTTCCGGCTGAACGGGCACATCGATCCCGACCTGTTCGACGTCTTCGTCCGGCGCAAGGTCTATCTGCGCTACGCCGACGCCTTTCTCGACCGCGAGCAGATCGACGCCGTCGACGAGTCGGAGATTCCCGGTTACGACTGGCAGGCGGGCACCGACCGCCACTGACGAAATGCGTCACTTAGCGACGCCACGCGCGCGCCCGATCGCAGCACTGTCTGACCAGCCGGCCGTCGATGATATGTTTTTTAACCTATGAATCAGTCGCTTATAAATTCAGGCTAAAACTGGCACGGCGATTGCCGATAGCTTGCCGAGCGCAGAGTGCGCCCATTTCCAACTTCCTGAAGGAGCGGACCATGCAAGCAATGAATGCGGCGCCAGCCGGGCAGAAAGGCTTCACGCTGATCGAACTGATGATCGTCGTCGCCATCATCGGCATCCTGGCGGCCATCGCCATTCCCCAGTACCAGGATTACGTGACCAAGTCGAAATGGTCGGACAACGTCGCCGGGCTGAGCGCGTTGAAAACCGCGATAGGCCTGTGCATGCAGACCAATGCCGGGGACGGTACATTGTGCGATTCGGCGGCGGCTGCCGAGCTTGGTGCCTATGGCATCAATGCACTGCCTACCCCCAGATATGGTGGCGCCGTCACGCTGACGGGTGCCGCAGGTTCGATGACCATTAACTTTACCGGCTCGCCCGAAGTGGGTAGTTACGTCTACAATGCACAGTGCGTGGTCGATGGCAGTGGCACCAAGATCGTCTGCACGGGCGTCGCACCTGATAGCATCCCGCCGAAGATCATGAAGACAGAAAATCGCTAAGCCAGCAACTGCTCGCAAAAAAGGGAGGCTCAGCCTCCCTTTTTTGTTTTCCAGGCCCCCACACCCGCTACATGTTCGCGTAGATCGGCCCTTCGCCGCCCTGCGGCACCACCCAGACGATGTTCTGCGTCGGGTCCTTGATGTCGCAGGTCTTGCAATGCACGCAGTTCTGGGCATTGATCTGCAGGCGCGGCTTGCTGCCATCGGTCTCGCGCACGATTTCATACACCCCGGCCGGGCAATAGCGCTGCTCCGGCGCGTCATAGAGTTTCAGATTGTGGTCGACCGGCACCGACGGGTCCTTCAGCGTCAGATGGCAGGGCTGGTTTTCCTCGTGGTTGGTGTTCGACAGAAACACCGAGGACAGGCGGTCGAAGCTGATGACGCCGTCCGGTTTCGGATAGCTGATCGGCTCGCATTCCGCAGCCGGCTTCAGCTTGGTGTGATCGGCGGCATTGCGCAGGGTCCAGGGCGCCTTGCCGCCCAGCAGCTTCTGATCGACGCCATACATGAAGGCGCCCAGCCACAGGCCCTTGCTCATCCACGGCTTGAAGTTGCGCGCACGGTGCAGCTCCTGATGCAGCCACGACTGGCGGAAGGCTTCCGGATACGCCGTCAGCTCGTCGCCGGCCCGTCCCTCGGCGAGCGCGGCCACGACCGCATCGGCGGCCAGCATGCCGGACTTGATCGCCGCATGCGAGCCCTTGATGCGCGAAGCATTGAGGAAGCCGGCGTCGTCACCGATCAGCGCACCGCCAGGGAACACCAGTTTCGGCAGCGACTGCAAGCCGCCGGCCGCGATCGCGCGCGCGCCGTAGGCCACGCGCTTGCCGCCCTCGAAGAACGGCCGGATCTTCGGATGCGTCTTGTAGCGCTGAAACTCCTCGAACGGCGACAGATAGGGATTGCTGTAGCCCAGACCGACGACGAAGCCCACCGAAACCAGATTTTCGCCCCAGTGATACAGGAAGGAGCCACCGTAGGTGTCGCTGGCCAGCGGCCAGCCAGCGGTATGCACCACCAGACCCGGCTTGTGCATCTCGGGCTTGATCTCCCACAGCTCCTTCAGGCCGATGCCGTAGGTCTGCGGATCGGCGCCCGCGCGCAGATCGAATTTTTCTTCGAGCTGGCGCCCGAGATGGCCGCGGCAGCCCTCCGCGAACAAGGTATAGCGCCCGATCAGCTCCATGCCGGGCTGGTAGGCATCCGTCGGTTGGCCGTCGCGCCCGACACCCATGTCGCCGGTGGCGACGCCGCGCACGCTCCCGCCTTCGTCATACAACACCTCGGCGCCGGCAAATCCGGGGTAGATCTCGACGCCCAGCGCCTCGGCCTGCGTGCCCAGCCAGCGCACCACCTCGCCAAGGCTGACGACAAAATTGCCATGGTTCAGAA
This sequence comes from Rhodocyclaceae bacterium, assembly GCA_022072095.1. GTDB lineage: Bacteria > Pseudomonadota > Gammaproteobacteria > Burkholderiales > Rhodocyclaceae > JAJVIJ01. The sequence goes on along the minus strand of JAJVIJ010000016.1, from coordinate 18,683 downwards.
AACTGTCCGGCAACAGGGCGTTCGGTACCTTGAACCCGCCCTGCTCGGAGAGGAACAGGAAGCGGTCCTCGCCGACCTCGGTATGGAGCGGTGCGCCGTCCGCGCGCCAGTTCGGCAGCAGCTCGGTGATCGCCCTCGGGTCCATGACCGCACCGGACAGGATGTGCGCGCCGATCTCCGACGCCTTGTCGATCAGGCAGACGCCGATCTCCTTGCCCGCCTGCTGGGCCAGTTCCTTGATGCGTATCGCCGCGGCGAGCCCGGCGGGTCCGCCGCCGACGATCACGACATCATATTCCATCGATTCGCGCTGCATATCTCCCCCTCGATTCCAAGGTCGCGGTGTAGTTCGACATAAAGTGCGCGATTATAATCGACCGGAAATGGCCCCCTCGTGGGGTGCCGATGCCGGGCAGGACGCCCCGTCGGCACCCCATGGCGGCCGGCCGATGCAAGCCGACACTGCAAACCGACACCGCGTGAAGCCGATGGCGTCTACCGAAGTACCTTCCCGCTCCGCCGCGCAGGAAACCGCGCACACATCGCCTGTGACCGGTGTGCGCATCGCGCAGCTCGAGCTGTCGATACCGCTACGCTGGGGCGACATGGACATGATGGGCCATGTCAGCAACACCTACTACTTCCGCTACATGGACGAGGCGCGTGTGGCCTGGTTCGAGCGCATCGGCAGCCGCATCGACCCGACCATCGACACCTTCGTCGTGGTGCACGCGGCCTGCGACTTCCTGATCCCGCTGGTCTATCCCGGTACGGTCAGGATACGCATGTATCGCAGCGAATTCGGGCGCAGCAGCCTCGCCACCCACTACGACATGGCCATGGCCGGAGATGCGCGCGTGTGGGCGCGAGGTGTCGCCAAACTGGTCTGGATGTCCGCAGCGAACGGACGCTCCCGGCCGATCCCGGAGGAGGTGAAGACCAGGATATGCGCGGTCGACCGCGCCGACTTCGGGAGTACACCATGACTCAGCGCCCTGCCTCACCCCCGCCAACTTCCACCGAAACCAAGCCCGCTGCCGGCACACCAGCTGGTGTTCCTGCGGATGGCGCCCCGCCCGCAAACTCCCCATTGTGGCAACCCGATCCGGGCTCGGCCGGCCAGACCGGCATGAGCGCCTTCCTGCGCGCAGCCCAGGCCCGGCACGGCCCCGGTATCGACGACTACACCAGCCTGTGGCGTTGGTCGACCTCCCAGCCAGCACAATTCTGGCCGCTCGTCTGGGATTATTGCGAGGTACAGGGCACGCGTGGCGAGCGTGTGCTGGTGGATGGCGCACGCATGCCCGGCGCCAAATGGTTTCCGGACGCCCGACTGAACTTCGCACGCAACCTGCTGCGCCGCCGCGACGACGCCGAGGCGCTGGTGTTCTGGGGCGAGGATCAGGTGCGGCGGCGCATGAGTTACGCCGAGCTCTATGCCGCGGTCGCCGCCTGCGCCAGCGCGCTGCGCGCGCGCGGCATCCAGGCTGGCGACCGTGTGGCCGCGTACCTGCCCAACATGCCGGAAACCCTGATCGTGATGCTCGCCGCGACCAGCCTGGGCGCGGTGTTCACGTCGGCGTCGCCGGATTTCGGGGTGCAGGGCGTGCTCGACCGCTTCGGTCAGGTCGAACCGAACATTCTGTTCGCGGCCGACGGCTATCACTACAACGGCAAGGCGCACGACGGGCTCGCGAAACTGCGAGACATCGGCGCGCGCCTCGATGGCGTGGCCACCATCGTCGTCGTGCCCTACCTCGGCACCGAGCCGGACCTGTCCGGTCTGGGCCCGCGTGCGCTCGGCTGGCAGGCGTTCGTCGCCCCGCATGCCGGCGCCGACGACATCGAATTCGCAGAGCTGCCGTTCGACCATCCGCTCTACATCATGTACTCGTCCGGCACGACCGGCATCCCCAAGTGCATCGTCCATGGCGCCGGCGGCACGTTGCTCCAGCACCTGAAAGAGCATCGCCTGCACGCGGACGTCCGGCCGGGCGATCGTCTGTTCTATTTCACGACCTGTGGCTGGATGATGTGGAACTGGCTGGTCTCGGGACTCGCCTCGGGCGCGACGCTGCTGCTCTACGACGGCGCCCCCACGCTCGACGACGGACGCATCCTGTTCGATCTAGCGCAGAGCGAGCGCATGAGCCATTTCGGCACCTCGGCCAAATTCATCGACAGCATCGCCAAGATGGGGCTGTCCCCGGCGACGAGCCACGATCTGTCGACGGTGCGCGTGATGATGTCCACCGGCAGCCCGCTGGTTGCGGAAGGCTTTGATTACGTCTATGACCACGTGAAGAAGGATCTGCTGCTCGCATCGATATCCGGCGGCACCGACATCATCTCCTGCTTCGTGCTCGGCAACCCTCTGCTGCCAGTCTGGCGTGGCGAGATTCAATGTGCCGGTCTGGGCATGGCCGTCGATGTCTGGGACGAGCACGGCGCCCCCTTGTCACGCGGCAAGGGCGAGCTGGTGTGCACGCGGCCCTTTCCGTCGATGCCGATCGCGTTCTGGAACGATGCCGACGGCGCCAAGTACCGTGCCGCGTATTTCGAGCGCTTCCCGGACGTCTGGTGCCATGGTGATTTCTGCGAGCGCACGGAGCATGCCGGCTACATCATTCACGGGCGTTCCGATGCGACATTGAACCCTGGCGGCGTGCGCATCGGCACGGCGGAAATCTATCGTCAGGTCGAGCGCCTGCCGGAGATCGTCGAATCGCTGGCCATCGGGCAGAACTGGGCCGGGGACGTGCGCGTCGTGCTGTTCGTGAAACTGCGCGAAGGCGTGAGGCTCGATGCCGCGCTCGAGGCACGCATCAGAAAGACCATCCGCGACAACGCGACGCCGCGCCACGTGCCGGCAAGAATCCTCGCCGTGGCCGACATCCCGCGGACCAAGAGCGGCAAGATCGTCGAGCTGGCCGTGCGCAACATCGTCCATGGTGAGCCGGTAAGAAATGTCGAGGCGCTCGCCAATCCTGAGGCACTCGACCATTTTCGCGACCGGCCGGAGCTGAGCGAGTGAGCAGGAGCGGGAAATGAACGGGTGCGCACTCCCGCTTGCCATTTGCGCGAAGATTGGTTAGTTTCGCTCGCCCGGAAAGATGGCGGGCGCATGCGGGCACGAAGAAGGACCAGCCTGAAGGAACCGGGCACATTCACGAGGAGGGCACATGGCTGACACGGTACCGATGAGCGAATCCAAGCTCGATACGTTCCCTAAATTCCTTCAGCACCAAGCCAGGACCCGCCCGGATGCGCCGGCGATACGGGAAAAGGATCTCGGCATCTGGCAGACCTTGAGCTGGTCGCAATACGAGCGGGAAGTTCGTGCCCTGGCCTGCGGCTTCGCCGCCAAGGGGCTGCGTCGCGGCGACAAGGTCGGCATCATCGGCGACAACCGCCCGCGCCTGTACGGGGCCATGGCGGCCGCGCAGGCGCTCGGCGCCATACCGGTGCCGCTGTATCAGGACGCCGTCGCCGAAGAGATCGTGTTCGTCATCGACAATGCCGACATCCGCTTCGTGGTCGCAGAAGACCAGGAACAGGTCGACAAGCTGCTGGAAATGTCGGAACGCATGCCCAAGGTGGAGCTGATCGTCTTCGACGATCCGCGCGGCCTGCGCAATTACGACGAACCGATACTGCAAGGCTACGCCGAACTGCAGGGGCTGGGACGAATCTGGGACCAGGAGCATCCCGATCACTATCTCGCGGAAATCGCAAAAGGCGCACTCGACGATATCGCGGTCATTCTCTACACCTCGGGCACGACGGGGGTGCCCAAGGGCGTCGTGCTGACCTACAAGAACCTGATCTCGACCAGCCGTGCCGCCATCGAAAGCGAGCAGGTGCGCGCTGACGAGGAAATCCTGTGCTATCTGCCCATGGCCTGGATCGGCGACCACCTGTTCTCGTACAGCCAGGCGCATATCGCCGGCTACTGCGTCAATTGCCCCGAGAGCGCCGACACCATGCTCACGGACCTGAAGGAAATCGGTGTCACCTACTATCTGGCGCCGCCGCGCGTCTACGAGAACCTGCTGACGTCGGTGATGATCCGCATGGAGGATGCCGGCTGGCTCAAGCGCAACATGTTCCATTACTTCATGGGCGTCGCCAAGCGCATCGGACCCCCGCTTCTCGATGGCAAACCGGTGTCGCTCGTTGGCCGCCTGCTCTACGCGATCGGCGAGGTATTGGTCTATGGGCCGCTGCGCAACGTGCTCGGCATGAGCAAGCTGCGCAAGGCCATCACCGGCGGCGAGGCGATCGGACCGGACCTGTTCATCTTCTTTCGCTCGATCGGCGTGAACATCAAGCAGCTGTATGGCGCCACCGAGGCGTCGGCGCTGGTCACCATGCAGCCCGACGGCGAAATCGACCCGCGTACCGTCGGGCTGCCGGTCCCCGGTGTCAAACTCGAACTGACCGCCGAGGGCGAGGTCATCATCGAAAGCCCCGGGGTCTTTCATTCTTATTACAAGAATGCCGCTGCGACCGAGGAGGTCAAGACCAGCGACGGCCGCCTGCGTACCGGCGACGCCGGCTTCTTCGACGAGAAGGGGCATCTGCGCATCATCGATCGTGCCAAGGATGTCGGCAAGCTCAGCAATGGCGGCATGTTCGCGCCCAAGTACATCGAGAACAAGCTCAAGTTCTTTCCATACGTGAAGGAAGCGGTCGCCTTCGGCAACGGCAAGGACGAGGTCACGGCCTTCATCAACATCGACATCAATGCCGTGGGCAACTGGGCGGAACGACGCAATCTCGCCTACACCGGCTATACGGATCTGGCCGGCCGGCCCGAGGTCTATGAACTGATACGCGGCTGTGTGCAGCAGGTCAACAAGGATCTCGCCGAAGACCCTCATCTGGCCAGCTCGCAGATCAAGCGCTTCCTGATCCTGCACAAGGAGCTCGACGCCGACGACGGCGAGCTGACGCGGACGCGCAAGGTCCGGCGCCGGATCATCGCCGAAAAATACGCCGTGCTCGTCGACGCACTCTATGGCGGCAAAACGCACTGCCCGATCGAGACGCAGGTGCGTTTCGAGGACGGCCGCGTCGGCGTCGTCAAGGCAGACCTGACGATCGCCAGCGTCTGACGCAAGCGTCATCGCAGGGCGTAGCGCTCGGGCACGCCCTGCATAGCGCTGGTGTCGCGCTGCCTTGGACCGCAGTCAGCCGGGTGAACCCTTCACCGCGACGGGCGGCCTCGACGCTGGTGCTGCCGCGTGACCAGATCGACGCCGCGCTTTACGAGTAGCGCAGCGGTGAAGTCGTTGCAGTGATAGCGGTCGGCCCGAACGATGTCACCAGGTTCGAGCTGCGGCATCAACTCTGGTCGCCAAATTGCCGCCGGAATTGCTCAACCCCTTTGCGCAGGCGTTTTTTTGCTAGCATCCACCATGGCTGATCCTCCTGTTATCGAACGTGACTTCAGACACCACGACCTTAACAAGCGGGGCTCTCAGCCTTCTTCTTTTCCCGTTTCCACCAATGCCGGTAGCTTAAGGTAGTGCCATGGGGGTCAGACCCCATTTCGCCCCGCTTTTGCCCACGGATTGAAAGTGGCATGGCACCGCTCACCCGGCCTTTTTCGCGGGGGCATCACCCGGCCGAGAGGCCGGGCGCGGATTGAACTTCATCATGGAATCGCCGCACCGACACGGCCCCGGGGCTGGCCCCAGGATACGATGTGGCGGCAGGGACGGTTGCATCCCATCGTCCCGCGCATACCGCGAAGCGTCACGGACGCCCTCGCCAGCGACGATAGTCGGGTATCGCGGCCATCACCACTTCAGACAATGCTTGCAAATCAGACGTCATGTCACGGATACAGGGCTTTCCTCCGATCGCCGACGCGGACGCGCGCGTATTGATCCTCGGCTCCATGCCTGGCCTGGCGTCGTTGCGCGCGGGTGAGTACTATGCCCATCCCCGCAACGCGTTCTGGCCGATCATGGGTGCGCTGATCGGCGCTGCGCCAGCCTTGCCTTACGCCGTGCGGGTGGCCTTGCTGAGGACGCACGGGATCGCGCTGTGGGACGTGCTCGCAAGCTGTGTGCGCAGCGGCAGCCTGGATGCCGGCATCGAGCCCGGCTCGGTCATCGCGAACGATTTCGCGTCCTTCTTCCGAACCCACACGGCGATCCGCCGGATCTACTTCAACGGCGCCGCGGCGGAAGCGAGTTTTCGACGCCATGTCCTGCCGGGACTCGCGTCGCCTATCCTGCCACACCACCGCCTGCCGTCCACTAGCCCGGCGCATGCGGCGATGTCCTTCGAGCGGAAGCTTGCCGCCTGGCGCGTGAGCGGACTGCTCGATCCGCTTGCCGACCAGGCGCCGGCTGGTTGGTAGCCGCGCCTCCCCTGTCGCAAACCACACAAACGCGACAGCTGCGCCGGGTCATCGCTGCGTGAGCATCCGAAGCTGTCATGTAAGTTTTTGAACTGAAACCGTTTTCGTGCCAGATGTGACGGGTGGCACAGGGTTTGCTGAGGAGGGGTCGACCGCAACAGAGGGACTCCGATGATCGTCATCAACGACACCACGCTGCGCGACGGCGAACAGGCCGCAGGAGTGGCTTTCACCCCTGACGAGAAAATCGCCATCGCCATCGCACTCGATGCCGCCGGCGTACCTGAGCTGGAGATCGGCATTCCGGCGATGGGCGAGGCCGAGCGCGACACGCTGTGCACGATCGCGCGGCTCGGATTGTCGGCTCGGCTGATGGTCTGGGGCCGGTTGTGTGCGGAGGATCTCGAAGCGGCGCTGGCTTGCGGTACGGCGCTCGTCAACCTGTCCATCCCGGTTTCCGATCTGCATATCGAGCACAAGCTGCGGCGCACGCGCGACTGGGTGATCGCGAGCATCGAGCGGCTGGTGCCCGAGGCGCTGGATCGGGGCGCCGCCTGCCTGTGCCTGGGTATGGAGGATGCGTCGCGGGCCAACCCTGACTTCCTGCTGCGCGTGGCCGAAGTCAGCCAGCGCGCCGGCGTTTCGCGGCTGCGGTTCGCGGACACGCTGGGGGTGCTGGACCCGTTTGCTACGCACGAATTCATACGTCGTTTGCGTGCCGCGACCGATCTGGATATCGAGATTCACGCCCACGACGATCTCGGCCTCGCCACGGCCAACACGCTGGCCGCGCTCAGGGCCGGCGCCACGCATGCCAACACCACCGTCAACGGCCTGGGCGAGCGCGCCGGCAATGCGCCGCTGGAAGAGGTGGTGATGGCACTGCGCCACGTGCATGGCGTCGACGCGCGCGTGGACACGCGCAGCCTGCTGGCGATATCGCGGCTCGTGGCCTCGGCCTCGGGCCGGCCGGTCCCCGCGAACAAGAGCATCGTCGGCGAGGCCGTGTTTACCCATGAATCCGGAATCCACGTCGACGGCCTGCTCAAGCATCCGGCCACCTATGAGAGCTTTTCACCGGAGGAGGTCGGGCGCGAGCGGCGCACGCTGCTCGGCAAGCATTCCGGCGCGCATGCCGTGCGCGCGGCCTATGCCTTGCTGGGACTGCAACTGTCCGATCACGAGACGGCGCTCATCCTGGCGATGATCCGGGAGTTCGCGGTGCGCACGAAGTCCACGCCCGGGCCGTCGGAGCTGAAGCACTTCTATCTGGCCCAGGCCTGTCCGGGCGGAGCCTTGTCGTGATGCGCGAGCACATCTTCGCCGACCATCCCGCGGACGGGCCGTGCCCCGGCCTTTGGCGCCTGATCCGCGAGGACATCGCCTGCGTGCGCGCGCGCGATCCGGCGGCGCGCAATCGCTTCGAGGTGATCACGATCTATCCGGGCGTCCACGCGCTGGCGCTCTATCGCGTTGCGCACGTACTCTGGCGGCGCGGCTGGCGTTACCCGGCACGCTGGCTGTCGTTCTTCGCGCGTGCGCTGACACAGGTCGATATCCACCCCGGCGCCCGCATAGGGCGGCGTTGCTTCATCGACCACGGCTGCGGTGTCGTCATCGGCGAAACGGCCGAGATCGGCGACGACGTCACGCTTTACCATGGTGTGACGCTGGGCAGCACGATGTGGACGCAGGGCAAGCGCCACCCGACACTCGGTGACCGCGTCGTCGTCGGTGCCGGCGCCAAGATACTCGGGGCGATCCGCGTCGGTGATGACGCGCGCGTTGCGGCCAATTCCGTGGTCATCGCCGATGTGCCGGTCCACACGACCGTCGTCGGCATCCCCGGTCGCAACGTCGTGCCGCGCTCGGCGCGCCGCATCACCGCTCAGGGCATCGACCTCGACCATCATCTGGTACCGGACCCGGTGGGCCACGCGCTCGGCTGTCTGCTCGAACGGGTGTCGGCACTGGAGGCGCGCGTGATCGCGACGCTCGACGACACGCACGAGCGCCCGGGACACCCGCGCGCCATGAACTGCACCGATGCCTGTTCCGAAGATGTGCTGGAACGCTGCGCAACGCCGCAAACCCTGCCCGGGCCGTCGTCCGGGTATCGCCATCCGCATTCTGGAGCCCCAGCATGACCAGCCTGTCGCAGAAACTTTCGGAACTGTCCGCTGCCGAGGATTTTCTCGATTTCTTCGGCATTCCATACGAGGAGCGCGTGGTCGACGTCTGCCGCCTGCACATCCTGAAGCGCTTCTATCAGTATCTGCGCCACGAGGCGCCGGGGGCGCAGGACGACACCGCCGTGTTCAAGCACTACCGCATGCTGCTTGCGCGCGCCTACGAGGATTTCCTGCGCTCGACGCCCGGGCAGGAAAAGGTGTTCAAGGTGTTTCAGGAGGTCGGCGGTCAGCACCGCGTCAGCGTCGATACGCTGCGCGCCACACTGTCCGCCCGGGCCGACTGATCGAGGGCGCCATCGGCTGCAAGAGGAGAGCGGACATGCACATCGTCGTATGCATCAAGCAGGTCCCGGATTCGGCACAGATTCGCGTGCATCCGGTGACCAATACCATCATGCGCCAGGGCGTGCCGGCGATCGTCAATCCCTATGACCTGTTCGCGCTCGAAGAGGCCCTGCGCCTCAAGGACCGGCACGGCGGGCGCGTGACGGTGCTGACCATGGGGCCGCCGCAGGCCGAGGATGCACTGCGCAAATGCCTGACCTTCGGTGCCGACGAGGCGATCCTGGTGACGGACCGCGCCTTCGCCGGTGCCGATACGCTCGCCACCTCATACGCGCTGGCGGCAGCCATCCGCAATATCGATCGGGACGCGGCGGTCGACTTGGTGTTCACGGGCAAGCAGACGATAGACGGCGACACCGCCCAGGTCGGGCCGGGAATCGCCAAGCGGCTCGACCTGCAACTGCTGACCTATGTGTCCCGGGTCGAGCAGGTGGACATCGCCCAGCGCCGGCTGCGCGTCCAGCGCCGCGCCGAAGGCGGCGTGCAGGTGCTGGAGACGCGCCTGCCCTGCCTGATCACGATGCTGGAGGGCACCAACGAGATGCGTTTCGCGAGCATGGACAACATGTTCCGCGCGGCGCGTTGCGCGGTGCGCATCTGGGACAGGGAGGCCGCCGGCATCAGCGATGTCAGCAAGATCGGCTTGAAAGGATCGCCCACCGTCGTGTCCAAGGTGTTCGCGCCGCAAGCCCGGGCGCGGCGCGCCGAGCTCATCGAGGCCGAGGGCGATGCGCCTCGCGATCTGGCGCTGACGCTGATCAACAAGTTGTTTACCCGTAACCCGAAGCTGCGCGACGCCATCGTCGCGCAGCCGTCCTGAACGGCGAGGTCCCCCCATGAGCGAACCCGGTACTCCGGCCCGGAAAGGCAAGGGCAAATACGAACTGGACGAACGTCTCCAGTCCTACAAGGGCGTGTGGGTGTTCGTGGAACATGAGCGCGGCGCGGTCCATCCGGTCTCGTGGGAGCTGATCGGAGAGGGGCGCAAGCTCGCCGATCAGCTCGGCGTGCCCCTGTCCGGCGTCGTGCTTGGTGCCCCCGGCCTGCCCACGCGCCGCTTCTGCGAAGAGGCATTTTTCCACGGCGCCGACCATTGTTACCTGATCGAGGACGCGGTCCTCGCCAACTATCGCAACGAGCCCTTTACACGCGGTCTGACCAGCCTGGTCGAGACCTTCAAGCCCGAGATTCTGTTGCTGGGCGCGACCACACAGGGGCGCGATCTCGCCGGCAGCGTCGCCACCACGCTCAAGACCGGGCTGACGGCCGACTGCACCGGCCTCGCGATCGATCCGGAGAACCGCGGTCTGGCCGCGTCGCGACCTACCTTCGGCGGCAGCCTGCTGTGCACGATCCTGACGCTCAATTACCGCCCCCAGATGGCCACGGTGCGGCCGCGCGTGATGGCCATGCCGGACCGCGACGCGAGCCGGCGCGGCACCATCACCGAGCATCCGCTCGGCATGATCGAGACCGACATCGTCACCAAGGTGCTGGAATACATCCCCGACAACCGTCAGGATACGCCGCAGCTGCCATTTGCCGACATCATCGTCGCCGGTGGGCGTGGCCTGAAAAAGCCGGAGAACTTCCAGCTCGTCTGGGATCTCGCCATGGTGCTCGGCGCCGAAGTCGGCGCGTCGCGGCCGGTGGTGCAGGCCGGCTGGGTCGAGGCCGATCGTCAGGTCGGCCAATCGGGCAAGACCGTGCGACCCAAGTTGTACATTGCTGCCGGCATCTCCGGAGCCGTGCAGCACCGGGTGGGCATGGAGGGCGCCGATGTGATCGTGGCCATCAACAACGATGCCGGCGCCCCCATCTTCGACTTTGCCACCTATGGCATCGTCGGCAATGCCATGACGCTGCTGCCGGCCCTCACCGAGGCCTTCAGGCAACACATCGCCATGGCGCGCGTCGCCAGCTAGGGAGAACATCGTGGCCGAGAAATTCGATGCCATCGTCGTCGGAGCCGGTCCGTCCGGCAATGCCGCGGCGTACACGCTCGCGCGAGGCGGGCTCAAGGTGCTGCAGATCGAGCGCGGCGAATACCCGGGCTCGAAGAACGTGCAGGGGGCCATTCTTTATGCTGATGCGCTGGAACGCATCATTCCCGATTTTCGTGAGGATGCGCCGCTGGAACGCCATGTCATCGAACAGCGCATGTGGATGCTGGATGACAGTTCGTATATCGGCACGCATTACCGCTCGGCCGACTTCGACCAGCCGCCCTACAACCGCTATACGATCATCCGCGCCGAATTCGACAAGTGGTTTGCACGCAAGGTGCGGCAGGCCGGTGCGCTGCTGATCACCGAGACCACGGTCAGGGACCTGCTGCTCGATGGCGAGCGTGTGATCGGCGTGCAGACCGATCGGGAGGGCGGCGCGATCTATGCCGACGTCGTGGTGCTGGCGGACGGCGTCAATTCGCTGCTGGCGCGCAAGGCGGGCTTTCGACCCGAGTTGAACCCGGCCGATGTCGCGCTCGCGGTCAAGGAGATCCATTTTCTTCCGACCGAAACGATCGAGGCGCGCTTCAACCTCAGTGGTGATGCCGGTGTGGTGATCGAAATGTTCGGCAAGATCACGCAGGGCATGATGGGCACCGGCTTTCTCTATACCAACAAGGAGTCGCTGACCATCGGTGTCGGTTGCATGCTGTCGGACTTCAAGTCTCAGAAGATGACACCCAGCCAGCTGCTCGAGAACATGAAGTCACACCCCTCGATCGCACCGCTGATCGCCGGCGGCGAGATGAAGGAGTACGCGGCCCACCTGATTCCGGAGGGCGGCTACAACGCGGTGCCGAAGATCGCCGGCGAGGGCTGGGTCATCGTCGGCGATTCGGGCATGTTCGTCAATGCCGTGCATCGCGAGGGCTCCAATCTGGCGATGACCTCGGGCCGCCTGGCCGCGGAAACACTGCTCGAGCTGGCGCAGGCGCGACTGCCCTACACGGCACGCAATCTCGCCCGCTACCGACGTAAGCTGGACGAATCCTTCGTCATGAAGGATCTGAAAAAGTACCGGCGGCTGCCGTCCGTCTTCCATCGCAATCCGCAGTTTTTCACCGCCTATCCGGAACTGCTGAGTCAGGCGGCGCAGACACTGTTGCGCGTCGACGGCGAGGACAAGAAGAGCAAGGAGCGCGCGATCCGGCGCAGTTTCGTCGCGCGGCGATCGCGGTTCGGTTTGCTCGGGGACGCGTTCAAGATGTGGAGGGCTTTCGAATGAGCGCCAACAAAGTCGAGGAAAAGTTGTTCCAGAACCGCTATCGCGTGGATGCGGGTCGGCCTCACATCAGCATCAAGAATCCGGAGCTGTGTACGAACCAGTGCGATCAGCCCTGCACGGTATGCTGCCCGGCGGGCTGCTATACGCAGGAGGGCAACGGCCGCGTGACGCTGATCACCGATGGTTGCCTGGAATGCGGCACCTGTCGCGTGATCTGCACCGAGCACCGCAACGTCGCCTGGGAATATCCGCGGGGCGGCTTCGGCATCCTGTTCAAATTCGGCTGAGCGCGCCGGCGGGGACCGGCGCTCGCGATACGTTCGGCCCCCGTACAGGTCACCGGCATGACGGACCGCCACCGGCTTCAGTTCGGCAGAATGATGCGCGAACCTTCGCCCGCCATCTCCAGCAGCAGCCCGTTCATGCGCTTCACGAAGCTCGCCGGATCGTCCAGCGTGCCGCCTTCGGCGAGCAGGGCCTGATCGAACAGGACCGCGGCCCAATCGTCGAAGCGCGGGGTCTCGTCCTTCAGCCGCATCACCACCGGGTGCTGCGGATTGATTTCGAGGATCGGCTTGGCGCTGGGCACCTGCTGACCGACCGAGCGCATGATGCGGGCGAGATTGCCCGAGAGATCGTGCTCGTCGGCGACCAGGCAGGCGGGCGATTCGGTCAGCCGGTGCGTGACGCGTACGTCCTTGACACGCTCGCCCAGCGAGCGCTTCATCCGGTCGACCAGTTCGCGGTAGCTGTCGGCTTCGCGCGCCTCGGCCTCCTTCTCGGCTTCGTCGGCGAGCTCGCCGAGATCGAGTCCGCCCTTGGCGACCGATTGCAGCGATTTGCCGTCGAACTCGGACAGGTGGCTGACGACCCACTCGTCTACGCGCTGGCTCAGCAACAGTACCTCGATGCCCTTGCGCCGGAAGATTTCCAGGTGCGGGCTGTTCTTCGCGGCGTTGAAGGTCTCGGCGGTGATGTAGTAGATCTTGTCCTGGCCGCGCTTCATGCGTGCCACATAATCCGACAGCGACACGGTCTCGTCGGCGGCGTCGGTGTGAGTGGTGGCGAAGCGCAGCAGTTTGGCGATGCGCTCGCGGTTGCCGTGGTCCTCGCCGATGCCTTCCTTCAGCACCTGCCCGAACTCGCCCCAGAACTTGGCATATTTGTCGCGATCGTTCTCGGCCAGGTCTTCCAGCACGCCGAGCACGCGCTTCGTGCAGCCCGCGCGGATGGTTTCGATGTCCTTGGATTCCTGCAGGATCTCGCGCGAGACATTGAGCGGCAGATCGCTGGAGTCGACCACGCCACGCACGAAACGCAGATAGGCCGGCAACAACTGCTCGGCATCGTCCATGATGAACACCCGGCGGACATAAAGCTTGAGGCCGTGCCGCCGCTGGCGGTCCCACAGATCGAAAGGTGCATGCGCCGGGATGTAGAGCAGCTGTGTGTACTCGTGCTTGCCCTCGACCTTGGCATGCGCCCAGGCCAGGGGCGCCTCGTAGTCGTGGCCGATGTGCTTGTAGAACTCGCCGTACTGCTCGTCGCTGATCTCCCCTTTCGGCCGGGTCCACAACGCGCTCGCCTGATTGACGGTCTCGTCCTCGCTGGTGAGGACTTCTGCACTGCGGTCCTTGTCCCAGACCTCCTTGAACATCAGGATGGGCTGCACGATATGGTCGGAGTACTTGCGGATGATGCCGCGCAAGCTGAGGCCGGACAGCAGGTCGGCCTGATCTTCGCGCAGATGCAGCGTGACGTCGGTGCCGCGCTGCGTGCGCACGATCGCTTCGACCGTGTATTCACCCGTATCCTCCGCGGCCATGCTGCACTGCCAGCGCACGCCGGCCTCGGGTGGAAGCCCGGCGCGGCGGGTCTCGACCGTGACCTGGTCGGCGACGATGAACGAGGAGTAGAAGCCCACGCCGAACTGGCCGATCAGGTTGGCATCCTTCTGTCGGTCGCCGGTCAGGTTCGCGAAAAACTCGCGCGTGCCACTCTTGGCGATGGTGCCCAGGTGCTGGATCACTTCGTCGCGCGACATGCCGATGCCATTGTCGGACACGGTGATCGTGCGCGCCGCGGCGTCGTAACGCACACGGATGCAGAGCGCGCTGTCCGTTTCGAACAGGGCGCCGTTCTCGAGCGCCTCGAAGCGCAGCTTGTCACAGGCGTCGGATGCATTCGAGATCAGCTCTCGCAGGAAGATCTCGCGGTTGGAATAGAGCGAGTGGATCATCAGGTGCAGCAGTTGCTTCACCTCGGTCTGAAATCCCAGGGTCTCGCGTTGCTCGGTGACGCTCATGGTGTTATCCCCCGATATGCCGATGTCGGTACTGAAAATCGATGTGTGGACATTGGGTCTGCGCGCGAATTTTCAAGCCGTGTGACGTGGCTCCGCCCCCGGCCATCGCGTGCGTTCAGGCGCGCGCGATGCCGATCGAGGCGGCGCCGAACAGGCCGAGACGCTCTTCGCGCACCAGATACAAGGGCATGGCGCGGATCAGCTCGTCGTGCTCCGACTTCTCCAGGAAGGCGTTCTTCAGCGGCTCGGTCAGGATGGGGGCGAGCCGGGCGGCGACGCCGCCGCAAATGAATACGCCGGCGCGGGCGTCGAGCAGCAGCCCCAGGTCGCCGGCAAACGCACCCAGCGCGTCGGCGAACAGTGCGACGGCCTGCGCCGCGAGGCTACCGGGACGTGACTGCGCGAGCGTGCCGATCGCGGCGGCCGCGTCCGCCGCCTTGAGTGGGTCGGGCAGGTCGGCGGTGTGCGTCTGCTCGGCGAGAAAGCGATAGATCGCGACCAGACCCGGGCCGGACAGCACGCGTTCCACCGTCACCCGTGGGTGCTGGCGGGCGAGCCACTGAAGCAGGCCGGCCTGTCTGGCATCGCGCGGCGCAAAGCCCATATGGCCGCCTTCGCCCGGCAACACGCGGGGCGTGCCGTGTTCGTCACGCAGGATCACCGCGACGCCCAGGCCGGTGCCGGGCCCGAGAATCACGGCCGGGGCGTGTGGGTCCGGTTCGGCGGGCCAGACCGGTGCGCGGTTGGCGGCCTGCACGAAACTCAGGCCATGGGCCGCGGCGACAAAATCGTTGATCAGGACCAGCGAGAACAGGCGCAGGCGACGAGCGAGCTGATCGCCATCCAGTTCCCAGGGCAGATTGGTCAAGCGCACGCGCTGATTCCGCACCGGACCGGCCACGCCCAGGCAGCCGACGGTCGGCAATGGCAGACCGGCCGCCTCGACGTCCGCAAGGAAGTTGCCGAGCAGCGCGTCCGCGTTCGCGTACTCGGCACAGGCATAACGGCGCTGAAACACGATGCGGGGCGCGTCCGCCCCCGGCTCGGCCAGGGCCAGCAGCGCCTTCGTACCGCCGATGTCGCCCGCCAGCACCATGTCAGACGGCGACCGTGGCCGCGATGTGCGGATGCGGCTCATAGCCCTCGATGCTAAAGTCCTCGTAGCGGAATGCGTCGATCTCGCGCACGTCGGGATTGACCCGGAGCGTGGGCAGCGGCCGCGGCGTCCGTGCGCATTGCAAGCGGGCCTGGTCGAGATGATTGCTGTACAGATGCGCATCGCCCAGCGTGTGCACGAACTCGCCCGGACGATAGCCGCACACTTGTGCGATCAGGTGCGTCAGCAAGGCATACGAGGCGATGTTGAACGGCACACCGAGAAAGATGTCGGCGCTGCGCTGGTAGAGTTGGCAGGACAGTCGTCCGTCGGCGACATGGAACTGAAACAGCGCATGACAGGGCGGCAGCTTCATCTGCGGCACGTCGGCCGGGTTCCACGCCGTCACCAGGTGTCGGCGCGAATCCGGATCGCGCCGCAGCCCCTCGATCAGCTCTGCGATCTGGTCGATTTCGCGACCGTCCGGCGCCAGCCAGCGGCGCCATTGGCGCCCATACACAGGACCCAGCTCGCCGTCGGCGTCGGCCCACTCGTTCCAGATGCTGACCCCCCGCTGCTGCAGCCAGCGCACGTTCGTCTCTCCGCGCAGGAACCACAGCAGCTCGTAGGCGATGGACTTGAAATGCAGTTTCTTCGTGGTCAGCAGCGGAAAACCTTGCGACAGGTCGAAACGCATCTGCCAGCCGAACACGGACCTGGTGCCGGTCCCGGTGCGGTCGGATTTGTCGGTGCCGTGATCGAGCACGTGCTGCATCAGCTGCAGGTAAGCTTGCATAGGGGTGTCCGGGCTGGTGATGAGGGCGACGCTTGTCCCGTCGCCGAGCATAACGCGGTGCGGTGCGACAATCGAACTCATTTCGGGAACTTGCTACTTTATGAAGAAAAAACCGCTGGAACAAGTGCAGGTTCCCGCCCTCCGTCTCCATCGCCGGCCGAATGCGCCCGATCGCGTCGACGAGCGCGCGTTGGCCGGCGTCGCGCATGTCCTGTACGTGCTGCCGCCGCTCGCCGACGACGGCGCACTCGATCAGGTGCTGCCGGAGTCGCCGGGCCGGGCCGCGCTGGTCGCGTCGCTCGCCCGCCGCCGTGCGGCCGTCGACTCCTTGCGCGAGGCGCCCGTCGCCGTGCAGGCCGCGGACGGCAGGCTGTACGCCTTCGTCGTCGTCGATGCCGGCCGTTCCATCTACGAACGGCTGAGCGCGCTGCGCAAGGCGGTGATGCGCCTGCTCGAGGAGTCGCCCCGGCGGCTGGCTGTGCTGCTGCTGAACCCGCCCGCGGAGCGCGCCGGGATCGCGGACATGGTGAGCTACGTGCTGCAGGTGAATGCCGATGACACCCGCAAAGCTGGCGCGCCTGGCGCGCGCAAGAAGCCGGAGCGGCTCTCGGCCATCGACCTGTTCGGCGCCCCGCAGGGATCGGGCGAGCACGGTCTGCTTCTGGCGCGTGCCAACCGCCATGCACGCGCGCTGATCGACCTGCCTCCGGATGTGCTCACGCCGCGTGCCTACCGCGCGCACCTGGCCAGCCTGGCGCGGGAGCATGGCTGGACATGTGAGCAGTATGACCGCGAGCGACTGGAAAAGCTCGGCGCCGGCGCCTTTCTCGCCGTTGCCCGCGGTTCGCCGCACGATGATGCCGCCATCGTGCATCTCGGTTACGGTGCACGCAAGGCAGGCCGACGCATCGCACTGGTCGGCAAGGGCATCTGCTTCGATACCGGCGGTCACAATCTGAAAACGGCCCGCTACATGCATGGCATGCATCAGGACATGGCCGGCTCGGCCGTCGCGCTCGCCATCCTTGAATGGGCGCAGGCCAGCGGGCTCGATTGCCGCATCGATGCCTGGCTGGCGCTCGCCAGCAATGACATATCGCCCACCGCCTACCGCCAGAACGAAGTGGTCACCGCGCTGGACGGCACGCGCATCGAGATCGTGCACACCGACGCCGAGGGTCGCATGGTGCTCGCCGACACGCTGGCGCTGGCGGCGCGCGCGGAGCCGGACCTGATCATCGATTTCGCCACCCTCACCGGCAGCATGGTGGTCGCGCTCGGCAACCGCATGAGCGGTGTCTTTGCCAGCGAACCGGCGCTCGCACATCTGGCCGCGCGCGCGGGCGAGGACAGCGGCGAGCGCGTCGCCGTCATGCCCTGGCCGGAGGATTATGCCGAGGCGCTGGAGAGCAAGGTCGCCGACATCAAGCAATGCACGCTCGAAGGTGAAGCCGATCATGTGCTCGCGGCCTGCTTCCTGTCCCGTTTCCGCGCCAAGCTGCCGTGGGTGCACGTCGACCTCGCCGCCGCGCAGTGCAAGGGCGGGCTGGGTGCCGTGGCCGCGGACACCACCGGCTTCGGTGTCGCCTGGGGTGCAGCCTTCCTCTCGGCCTGGCTGGGCGGCGAGGACGGGACGACCGCGGCCGGCACGATTTGACCGACCGAGGCGGGAGACCGCCCGAAGGACGAATGGCCGACAAGCGGAATGCGAGGCCCCCGCGCCAAACCCCCTGCTGCCCGTCGTCCCTGCCGGCCCGCCTGCTTCAATTCCCTTGTCGTAAAGCCGTTCTCATGATAACGTCAATCCCTGTTTCAAGGCGGGGGTTGAAACATGAGCCACATCATGGCGTTGGCGCGCGCGGTGAGGGCTGCGATGAAGGCCGGGGGCCGGGTCGATGCCGATCCTTCGGCCGTGTGGCGCCGGCGCCGGCGCATCGGCGGCATGGCCTGCACCCTCCTCCTCCTGCCGCTGCTCGCCGGGGCCGGCTGCCCGGCCGGCGCTCGCTGCGTGGCCCCGCAGATCGGCCCGTGGCGATATCACATCGTAGGCATTGACCTTGGGCTCGGAGACGTCACCTTGTCCGAAGGCGAGCTGATCGACCTCGTCGCGAAGCGGCATCACGACGTCAATCACGCCTGCACCACCGTCTTTCCCCCGCACGCCTACACCCACCCGCAGTACCTGTGGGACGGTCAGATCGAATGGGACAACTCCACCGATCATTTCACCGTCACCAGCACGTTCTATACTTGGAACGGATGCACCTCGGGCGAAGCGCACTACCCCGACCACTGGCTCTGGCGGCGGCGCGACATCCTGTGCCCGCCCGGCACCGGCACCG
>JAJVIJ010000006.1:9959-56028 GCA_022072095.1 Rhodocyclaceae bacterium | reverse complement strand
ACCGGCTGACACTTCATCACGAGCTCAGCGGAAGCCGGCGCGGTCGAACACTTTCTGTGCGGTCGCGACGTGCTGGGCGAGCTGGCCGATGTTCAGTGTGTCGGCCTTGAACTGACCCAGCGACGCCAGTTCCGGGTTCTTGATGATCGCGGTCCTGACGACAGGCCACTCGTTGTTGCCGTTGGCGAAATGGACCTGCGCTTCATCGCTGCTCAGGTATTCGAGGAAACGGACGGCGGCGTCCTTGTGTGGAGCGGTCTTCAGGATGCCGCCGCCGGAGACATTGATATGCGTGCCGAAACTCGCCTGATTGGGCCAGACCACGCCGACCTTTTCCATGGTCTGGCGGTCTTCCGGCTTGTTTGAACGCATCAGTCGGACCAGGTAGTAGGTGTTGGAGATGGCGACCTGACATTCACCGGCCGCGACGGCCTTGATCTGGTCCGTGTCGCCGCCCTTTGGTGGCCGCGCGAAATTGGCGACCAGTCGCCGCGCCCAGTCCTCGGTTTTCGCCTCGCCCCAATGCGCGATCAACGCCGCGCCCAGAGACAGGTTGTACGGGTGCGAGCCGGAACGTGAGCACACCTTCCCTTTCATCCCCGGCTCGGCCAGCGACTCATAGGTTCGGACCTGGTCTGGGGTGACGGTCACCTCGTTGTAAATGATCACGCGCGCGCGCGTCGAGAACGCCACCCAGTTCGTGCTGCGCAGATGCGCCGGAACACGCGCTTCGATCAGCTTGGAGCGGATAGGGGCGAACAGGCCCAGTGCGTCGGCCTGCGCCAGCCTGGCCGCATCCACGGTGATGAACACGTCGGCCGGGCTGCTCGCGCCTTCATTCTTGATGCGCTCGATCAGTTCGTCTTCGCGGCCTTCGATGCGCTGGATTCGAATACCCGTGGCTTTGGTGAAATTGTCATAGAGCGCTTCGTCGGTCTGATAGTGTCTGGCTGAGTAGAGGTTCAGCGTGTCCTGGGCTGCAGCTGGGTAAGCCAACAGGGAGACCAATAGAACCAGCAGGGTACGAGAGTTCATGACAGGGCCGCGATGCGAAGTTATGAGGGTGACCGTAAATCTATCAAGTTGTTTACGTAATAGCAATCATTATCATTATCAGAGATTGGATTTCCCCCTCGGGTAGCGGCTCTTGCTTTTGGCACGATGTCGATGCGTGCAGTGGTACCGGCTGCCGCGAGAGGTGATCCCGGCAAGACCGCCATCGGCCACAAGCCCTCTGCTTGACAGCGCTTTGAATGTCGGCGCATCATGCCTTTGTACGGACATAGCCGCTCATCGAGCAGCATTTTCGAACATACCTAGACCGAGACAATCGGCATGGATACCCCATCATGGAGGAGACACGGTAATGGCAATCAAGGTTCGGAAACTGTCCTACGGCCTGGGAGCGTCGATCACGGGGGTAGACCTTCGAAGTCCTCTGGACGACGCCACCATGGCCGATGTCCGCAAGGCGTGGCTGGATCATTTGGTTGTCGTATTTCCGGATCAGGTGCTGACGCCGGAACAACAGATCGCTTTCGGCAAGCGTTTCGGCCCGCTGGACGATCACCAAGCTGCGCCGTTTTATCGCCACCCCGAGTATCCAGAGATCTACCTGATCACGAACCACAAGATCGGCGGCAGGCCTTCCGAAACCAAGGATACCGGCCGCATGTGGCACTCGGACCATTCGTTCACGACCCGGCCGACCATGGCAACCATGCTCTACTGCCGGGAGATTCCGTCGGTGGGCGGCGACACCATGCTGACCAATATGTACATGGCCTATGAATCGCTTTCCGATGCCATGAAGACGGTGCTGGATCGGCTGGAGGCCGTGCACGACGTCGCTAACTACCATGCGAATAACCCGTACTTCCGGGATCGGGACACCGGGCAATTGACCGAAATGAAAAAACTGTCGCCGCCGGTTGCTCAGCCGGTGGTGCGTGTGCACCCGGAGACAGGCCGGAAAGCTCTCTTCGTGAACGAGGGCACGACCACCCAATTCGTCGGCATGACGTCGGAGGAAAGTCGGGCTCTGCTCGAGTTCCTGTTCGAGCATTCGGTGCGGCCGGAATTCACCTATCGCCATGCCTGGAAGGTGAACGATTTGTTGATGTGGGACAACCGCTGCACGATGCACAAGGCTCTGGCCGATTACACCCATGATCAGCCACGCCACATGCATAGGCTGACGGTGCTCGGCACTCCGTGTGGCCGTAGCTATGAGGGGGATACGCCACCACGCTGATTGCACTGACGCAGCTGCACGGGCCCAGCCCCCGGTCCACAAGAGGGGTGGCCAAGACGATTCATGAAAACATAATAATGTCCAGCCCAACAGGAGGAGTCATGTTTCGAAGCATCTTTGCCGTGCTTTTCGCAGCATTGGGTATCGTCCCTCAAAGCCAAGCCCAGGATTACCCGAACAAGACCATTCGACTGGTCGCGCCGTTCGCGGCAGGCGCCACGCTGGACATACTCGGACGTATCGTCGCGCAGAATCTTTCCGAAAGTCTCGGCAAACCGGTGATCGTCGAGAATCGCCCGGGTGCCAATGGTCTGATCGGCAGCAATGTCGTCGCCAAGGCTGCCCCGGATGGCTATTCGCTGCTGCTGATGACGCCCAGTACGCTCTATGCGAGCCCCAGCTTGTACAGCCAGATGAGCTTTGATCCGGGCAAGGATCTGGTCCCGGTCAGCAAGCTCGGCAACACCGATTTCGTGTTGATCGCGGGCGCGAATTTTCCTGCCAGCACATTGAAAGATCTGTTGGCGATGGCGAAGTCCGAGCCGGGTAAGCGCACCATGGCCCACAAGTCGCTGACCGCACAACTGGGGGTCGAGTGGCTCAAGCAGATCGCCGGGATCGACATCAATACGGTTTCGTACAAGGATGCCAGTGCGGCATTCGTCGATCTGACTAGCGGGCAGCTCGACACCTTGTTCGAACCGGTCCCGTCGTCGATCGCGCAGATCCGGGCCGGCAAGGTCAAGGCGCTGGCCGTTGCGGCCAGTCAGCGCTCTTCGGTTCTGCCCAGTGTGCCGACGGTCATCGAATCGGGCTTCCCGGGTTTCGATACCAGTGTCGAAGCCATCATTTATGCGCCGGCGGGCACACCGAAGGAGATCATCGCCAAGCTCCATGGCGAAATCTTGAAGATCGTCAACATGCCTGCGGTCAGGGAAAGGTTTGCTCAGCTTGGAATGGAAGCCGTGACCAGCACGCCGGAGAGGCTTGCCGAGGCGGCGAAGTCGGAGCCGGCCAAATGGTCACGCATCATCAAGAACGCGAATATTCCAAAGATCAACTAGCGTGCGGTCTGTGTTGCGGGGTCTTGTGGTGCCGTCCAGCGCAGTGCTCGGGGTGAAGCGCTGAGACGATAACCGTTTTGATGAGATGACGAGAGGAGAGGAACATGGCGCTAGGGGTCAGAAGATTGTCTTATGGGTTGGGTGCCGAGATAACCGGGCTGGATTTGAGAAATCCGCTCGATGCGGCGACCGCGGCGGAAATCAGAAAAATTTGGCTGGAAAACCAGGTCATCGTGATTCGTGGCCAGCACATTACGCCGGCGCAGCAGGTGGATTTTGGCCGTCATTTCGGAACCCTGGACGACCACAAGAGCCTGCCCTTCTATCGGCTTCAGGACCATCCGGAAATTTTTCTCATCACCAACAAGAATGTCGGCGGCAAGCCCTCGGAGACAAAGGACACTGGCCGGCTATGGCACTCGGACCACTCGTTCACGACGCATCCGACCATGGCCAGCGCGCTGTATTGTCGGGAAATCCCGTCCGTGGGTGGTGACACGCTGTTCACGAACATGTACATGGCCTACGACACGCTGTCCGACACGCTGAAGCGCATCCTCGACCCGCTCGAAGCGATTCATGACATCACGACCTATGCGCCATTTCGCACGCGCAATCAGGAGCAGATCGCGGAGATGTACCGGATCAATCCGCCGGTCGCCCAGCCGGTCGTTCGGGTTCATCCGGAAACCGGCCGGAAAGCCCTCTACGTCAGTGAAGCGCTGACATTTCGCTTCGTCGGCATGACCGAGGCCGAGAGCCGGGGTTTGCTCGAATATCTGTGGCGGCACTCGATCCGCCCGGAGTTTACCTACCGGCACCAATGGAAAGTCGGCGACTTGCTGATGTGGGACAACCGCTGTGCCATGCACATGGCACCGGCGGACTACACGCCCGGCGAGCCGCGGCTGATGCACCGCATCACGATCCTGGGAACACCGAGCGGACGATTCTATCGAGAAGAGCCCGCAATAAAAGCGGCAGCATAACAAGACCTCCCAATTAATTGAGACAACGACTGTAAAAGGAGCTACCGATGAGCGCCACCCCGCTGCAATCCGTAAGAGGCTCGAAAGTACCCAGTGGTATTTCCGATGCAGAATGGAAAATGCGTTGCGACCTCGCGGCCGCCTACCGCCTGGTCGCACACTTCGGCTGGACCGACATGCTGGGGACGCACCTGTCTGCGCGCATCCCGAATACCGAGGATCATTTCCTGATCAACCCCTACGGCATGCTGTTCGAGGAGATCACGGCATCCAGCCTGGTCAAGGTGGATCAGGATGGCAACATCCTCAGCGATACCGACTACATGATCAATCCCGCGGGCTTCGTCATTCACAGTTGCATCCATGTCGCGCGCCCGGATGTCGATTGTGTGATGCACCTGCACACGCGCGATGGCAATGCCGTGGCGACGCAGAAATGCGGGCTGCTGCCGGTCACGCAGCATGCATTGGTCATCTATGACCAGGTGACCTACCATGACTACGAGGGACCGGCGCTGGATTTCGACGAGCAAAAGCGCCTGGTCGCAGATTTGGGCGACAAACGCATCATGATCCTGCGCAACCATGGCACGCTGACGGCAGGGCGCTCGGTGGCCGAGGCGTTCGTGCTGATGTACCGGATCGAGCGTGCGTGTCGCATGCAGATTGCGGCCCAGTCGGGCGGCCAGGAGCTGTATCCGTTGCCGCAGTCGGTCATCGACAAGAGCATCAAGATCGGACAGCAGCTCTACTCCAAAGGTGGGCTCTCTCCCGAGGGCGAAAAGGAGTGGAAGGCGCTGATGCGCAAGCTGGAGCGCGAAGGCGAAGACTACATGCACTGAGCCGAATACGAAGCCGGCCCGTCGGCGGCCCGGTATCGCGCTAACATCCCTACTCATATCGGAGCAGTGGGAGGGGGCGTGGAGATCGGCGTAATCGGGTTGGGGCTCATGGGCCGGCCGATGGCATGCAATCTGCTGCGTGCCGGCCATCGAGTGCATGTCTGGGCGCGCCGCGCAAGCGCGTTGGCGCCCTTGGTGGATGCGGGTGCCGTCGTACAGGCCAGCGCCGCGGAAGTGGCGGCACACGCCGAGATCGTGCTCACGGTCGTCGCCGATGCCCAGGATGTCGAAGCTGTCGCCCTCGGAGACGGCGGCGTCGCAGACGGGGCACACCCAGGCCTCATTCTTGTCGATCTAAGCACGATCGCGCCGACCGCGGCGCGCGACATCGCCGCGCGCCTCGCGGGACGCGGGGTCACGATGCTCGATGCACCGGTCTCGGGTGGCGAGACCGGTGCCATCAACGCCTCGCTGACGATCATGGTCGGTGGCTCTGATGCGGCCTTCGAGCGCGTGAGGCCGGTCCTCGCCTGTCTGGGAACGACGATTACCCATGTCGGTGGAAGCGGCGCCGGTCAGGTCGCCAAGGCGTGCAATCAAATCCTCACCGGCGTCGGGGTCGT
Organism: Rhodocyclaceae bacterium; assembly: GCA_022072095.1. Taxonomy (GTDB): domain Bacteria; phylum Pseudomonadota; class Gammaproteobacteria; order Burkholderiales; family Rhodocyclaceae; genus JAJVIJ01. Next base: position 50,256 of record JAJVIJ010000006.1, on the reverse strand, counting down.
GGCCGTGGCCGAGGCCATCGAACTGGCGCGTGCCAATGGTGTGGATCCGGAGCGTGTGCGCACGGCCCTGCTCGGCGGTTCCGCCTATTCGCGTATCCTCGAAAACCACGGGGCACGCATGCTGGCCGAGGAGTTCCGTCCCGGTTTCAAGGCCTGGATGCACCAGAAGGATCTGCGCATCGTCATGGAGGAAGCGCATCGCAACGGCCTGTTTCTGCCCAGCGCCGCGGTGGCTGCGCAACTGTTCAACGCGATGTCGGGCAGCGGTCTCGGCGAGGAAGACTCCGTTGCCGTCATCAAGCTGCTGCGGCGCTGGCGGCAGCCTGACGAACCCGCATCAGGCAGATCGCCACCCGATTGATCGGGTCCGCCAGAATGCGAGGACCGCTCAGTCGACGCGCGCGCCCGAATCGCGCACGATCTTTCCCCATTTGACGATTTCGGCGCGCATGAACGCGCTGATCTGATCCGGGGACATCGGCGGTGCGGGGTCGATCTGCAGTGTCGCCAGACGCGCCTGCATGTCCGCTGAGCGCATGATTCGGCTCATTTCCGAATTCAAGCGGTCGATGACCTCTTTCGGCGTGCCCATGGGCGCGGCGATCACGAACCAGGCCGTCGCATCGTAATTCGGGATTCCGGACTCCGCCACCGTCGGCACGTCCGGCGCAAGGGCCGAACGCGCGCTTCCGGTGATCGCCAGCGCACGCACCTTGCCCGACTTGATGTACGTCAGCGCGGTTCCAACGGGTTCGAACAGGGCCTGGATCTGTCCTCCGATGAGGTCATTCATGGCCGGTGCCTGGCCTTTGTAAGGGACGTGGGCGATCTCGACCCCCGCGCTGCGCCGGAAATACTCCGCGACCAGATGCCCGGTCGAACCATTGCCTGCCGAGCCGTAATTGACCTGCCCCGGTTTCGCTTTCGCCATGGAGATGAAATCGCGCAGGTTGTTGGCAGGCACGCCGGGGTGCACCAGCAGGAAAAAGGCCGTCGTACCAATCAGCGCCGCGGGGACGAAGTCTCGCGCCGGATCGTAGAGGGGTTTGGCGTAAAGGCTGGGATTGATCGCCAGCGTGCCGCTGGTGCCCAGCATCAGCGTGTAGCCGTCGGCTGGGGATTTCGCCGCAATCTCCGCGCCCAGGCTACCGCCGGCGCCGGTGCGATTTTCGACCAGCACCGGCTGTCCCAAGGCTTCCGACAGCTTCAGCGCGACGGCACGGGCGAGTAGGTCCGTCGAACCGCCCGCCGCGAACGGCGCAATCAGCTTGACGGGCTTGCTCGGCCAAGTCTGTGCGTGAGCGATGCCTGCCCATAGCAGGGTCGCGACAGCGGCCCCCCAAAACGTCCGTGCGAACAGTCCGAAATTCATGCCAGCCTCTCTCCTCGTGGTTGCCGCGTCTGGGCGCGGATGAACATGATTGTACGGGGATTGTACGGACAATCGAGGCGCGCACCGTGCCCGAAGCTTGACGCTCCGTGGCCCCTCCCCTAGATTCCGGTGGGCACGGTCACGATCGGTCATGCCATGGCGCTGTTGAATAGAATCGAAACAGGAGTTCCAGAAATGTCTTCCCCCAGAGCTGCCTACCCGCAATTTCCCACCCCGGCCGATCCTGGACCGGATGGTCCCTGGCAACACCTGCACCGCCGCAGTATCGTGACGGAATGTTTCGGCGGTCCGGATGGCAGCATGCGCGTCGTCGGGCTGCTGCTCGATGACCTGAGTCTGCCGGGCTCTACCTATGCCGGGAAGCATGTTCCGGCGGGCGGGAACATGCATACCATGCGCGTGACCATGGATGTGGACAGCACCCTGATCATCCGCTCGATACGAGTGGAGATGCAAAACACCCCGGGCGAGCCCTGCGTGCAGATCGAGGGCGCTTACCAGGCGCTGGTCGGGCTTTCCGTCGCGCGCGGTTTCAATCGCGCTGCCCTCGAGCGCATCGGATCGTTCCGCGGCTGTGCGCACGTCACCACGCTGATACAGCAGATGGCTCCTGCGGTCATCCAGGGCGTCATGACCATGATCGGAGATCGGCCGATGACGCAGGGCGAGCTGAAGAGCATCGCCAACACCTGCCATATCTTCCGGCCCGAGGGCCAGATCTACCAGGATCTCGAAGCCAGGATCGCGGGAAATTCGTAACGCCGAGAAAAGAACAGGGGCCACATGAAAAGATCCATGTGGCCCCTTCAAACCGAAACAACCGGTTTGTTCATTTCTGCTGCAAGGCCTTGTCCAGCTCGACTTCCAGTTCAGGAACCGCCTTGAACAGGTCGGCGACGAGCCCGTAGTCGGCCACCTGGAAGATCGGCGCTTCTTCGTCCTTGTTGATGGCGACGATCACCTTGGAATCCTTCATGCCGGCCAGATGCTGGATCGCGCCGGAAATGCCGACCGCGATATACAGCTCCGGTGCGACCACCTTGCCGGTCTGACCGACCTGGTAGTCGTTCGGCACGAAGCCCGCATCGACCGCCGCGCGGCTGGCACCGACTGCTGCGTTGAGCTTGTCGGCGACGCGTTCCAGCATGACGAAATTGTCACCGCTCTGCATGCCCCGGCCACCCGAGATGATCACGCGTGCAGCGGTCAGTTCCGGCCGCGCCGATTTGGTGAGCTCGGAACCGATATATTTCGACAGGCCGGCGTCCCCAGCCGGGGCGACGTCCTCGATGGTCGCCGAGCCCCCGTCGGCGGCTGCGGCCTCGAAGGCGGTACCGCGGATCGTCATGAACTTCTTGGCATCCGACGACTGCACCCGCGCGAGCGCGTTGCCGGCATAGATCGGGCGCACGAAAATATCGGCGGCCTCGATGCCCATGACCTCGGAGATCGGCTGCGAATCGCTGAGTGCCGCGGCACGCGGCAGGATGTTCTTGCCGACGGTGGTCGACGCGGCCACGACGTGCGTGTAGTTCGCAGCCAGCTTCGCGATGAGCGGTGCGACATTTTCGGCGAGATTGCCTGCGAGCGCGGGGGCGTCGGCCTTGAGCACCTTGCTGACGCCAGCGATCTTGGCGGCCGCGGCGGCGGCTCCAGCGCAGTTGCTGCCAGCTACCAAGGCGTGCACTTCACCGCCGGCGACCGCGGCGACCTTGGCTGCGGCCGAGGCGACCCGCAAGGTAACCGATTTGAGCGATTCGTTATCGTGTTCGACCAGGAATAGTATGGACATCAGATCACCTGCGCTTCGTTCTTGAGTTTGTCGACCAACTGGGCGACGCTTTCCACCTTGATCCCTGCCTTGCGCGCCGGCGGCTCGGAGACCTTCAAGGTCTTGAGCCGGGGCGTGACGTCGACGCCGAGCGCATCGGGCGTCAGGGTATCGATGGGCTTCTTCTTCGCTTTCATGATGTTCGGCAACGAGGCATACCGCGGCTCGTTGAGACGCAGGTCGGCCGTGACCACGGCCGGCAGCTTGACCTCGACGTGCTCGAGTCCGCCGTCCACCTCGCGCGTGACCTTGAGCCACTCGCCGGCCACCTCGATCGCCGAGGCGAACGTGGCCTGACTCCAGCCGAGCAGCGCCGCCAGCATCTGGCCGGTCTGGTTGAAGTCGTTATCGATGGCCTGCTTGCCCAGGATCACGAGTTGAACCTGTTCCTTCTCGGCCACCGACTTGAGCAGCTTGGCGATCGCCAAGGGTTGCAATTCCGCGTCGGTCTGCACATGCACGCCGCGGTCCGCGCCCATCGCCAGAGCGGTGCGCAGCGTCTCCACGTTGGCGGCCGGCCCGCAGGAGGCGGCGATGATTTCGGTCACGCTCCCGGCCTCTTTCATGCGCACGGCCTGCTCGGTCGCGATTTCGCAAAATGGGTTCATGGCCATCTTGACGTTCGCGGTTTCCACACCCGTCCCGTCCGATTTGACGCGGGCTTTCACATTCGCGTCGATGACGCGTTTGACACCTACCAGTACCTTCATGGCTATCCCGAAATGATTGTGACCGGGCCTTCCACTGGGATGTGGTCAGCCCGGGCTTCTAACCCCGCAGGCGCACTTGGCTGCGCTTATTTGATATTGATTCCTGCGGACCAAACACCCAAACAAACTTACTCAGACTTGTCCTGCTGTTCGCTGACCTGAGACCGCACTCCACCCGAGATGCCGGGCTGTCGCCCCCGTCTCTTTCTAACGAACATTTGATTGACAAAAACGCGAAATTTAACTAGCCAATGCGATCGATGTCAAGCAACTTGCTTCGGCAGGGCGCACTTGCAGGCGCCCTCAAGGCATGCTTTGCTCCGGCGCCACTCTCCTGCCGGGCGACGGCCCCATCCCCTTCCGACCATGACCGAGCCCTATGATCCGCAGTTCGCCAAGCGATTGATGCATTGGCACAAAAGCCATGGCCGTCACGACCTTCCATGGCAGCGCGCCCGAGATCCCTACCGGGTATGGGTATCCGAGATCATGCTGCAGCAGACCCAGGTCGCGAGCGTGATGCCTTATTTCGAGCGTTTTGTCGAGCGCTTCCCCGATGTGGCCAGTCTGGCGGCCGCCGATCTCGACGACGTGCTGGCGAGCTGGAGCGGGCTGGGCTACTACCGGCGCGCGCGCAATTTGCATGCCGCCGCGCAAATCGTGGTTCGCGAACACCGTGGCGTGTTTCCGCGGGATCTGCCCCATATTGCCGACTTGCCCGGCATCGGTCGATCGACGGCCGGAGCGATCGCCGCGCTGGCATTCGGCGAACGTGCCGCGATCCTGGATGGCAACGTCAAGCGTGTGTTGAGCCGCTACTTCGGCATCGAAGGCTACCCGGGAACCCGGGCGATCGAGGCCCGGCTCTGGGCGATCGCCGATGCGCTGTTGCCGGAGCACGATGTCGCCGTCTATACGCAAGCCTTGATGGATCTGGGGGCGACGGTCTGTCGGCGCCGTGCACCCAACTGCGCGGCCTGTCCGCTCGGTGAGCGATGCTTCGCACATTGCGAAGGCCGCACGCACAGTCTGCCCTGCCCCCGACCGCCGCGCCAGCGGCCCGAGCAGAACCACTACCTCGTCTGTCTATGGCATGGCGACAGGGTGCTGCTGGAGCATCGCCCTCCCACCGGGGTCTGGGGCGGGCTGATGTCGCTGCCGGAACTGCCCGAAACCGGCCGGCTGAATATCGCCGACTGGTGTGCACGGACGCTGGGCTGCGAGATTGACACGGTCTCGGAGCTGCCGGTTATGCGGCATGAGCTGACACATTTCCGTATGAACCTGATTCCGCTCGTGGCGACCGTCATCAACCTGTGGCCCCACGTCGCCGAAGAGCCCCGCTTCGTTTGGCAACATCGCGAGGCCTTGTCCGCTCGGGCTTTGCCCGCCCCCATTCGCCGGTTGTTGCTCGGCATGACGACGGATCGAACGCTCATGCGGGTGGATCCCTGTCCTCGGGATCTCCCCAGCGCCTGATCAAGTCATGGGCGATGCCAAGTTGATCCATTATCCGCGCGACGACGAAATCGACCAGGTCGGCCACCGTTTGCGGACGATGATAAAAGCCCGGGTTGGGCGGCAGGATGACCGCGCCGGCGCGTGCCAGGCGCAGCATGTTTTCAAGATGCAAGATAGAGTAGGGGGTCTCGCGCGGGACCAGGATCAGGCGCCGCCCTTCTTTCAGCACGACGTCCGCGGCGCGCTCGATCAGGTTGTCCGCAAGACCGGCGGCGATCGCCGCCAGGGTGCCCATGCTGCATGGGCAAATGATCATGGCGTCGGGGGGGTTGGATCCCGATGCGATGGGCGCAAACCATTCCTCGCGCCCGAAGACCTCGAGCTGCCCCTCCGGAACGGCGATGCGCGCCGATAGGGCCCCTTGCATGTCACCAGGTCGCGAGGGCAGCGTGAGCCCCATTTCCTGGCGGGCCACGATCTGGGCCGCCTGCGAATACAGCAGCTGCACGCGTACCCCCGAGCCGAGCAGGCATTCCAGCAGACGCAAGCCGTAGGGCATCCCGGACGCCCCGGTCCACGCGAGCGCGACGGTCCGCACTGCGGCACGCGCACGCCCGGCATCATCGGTCATGGGCCAGATCCAGTCGATGTCGTCCGCGATGCAACAGCTCGGCCGCGGCGATGCCGGTCGCGAGCCCCGAAAGCACCGCCGCCGTGAACAGGATGGGCGCCAATACCGCGATACTTTGCGTTGGCACCAGCCAGCCCGAAGCCAGAGCCAGTTGGCCCGTGACATGGGCGCAAGCCCCCAGCACGCCATGGCTGACCGGGCCAAACTGACTTGGCAGGCGTGCGGCGACCCACAGCACGACCAGACTGGTCAGCGCACCCCCCCCGGCCAGAAAGAAGCCGGGGGCGAACAGTTGCCCGGTCAGTAGGCTCGTGACCACCACGCGCAGTACGGATACCCACGCGGCCTCGGCCCAACCGTGGCGTGCGAGCACGATCAGGATGACCACATTGGCCAGCCCCGGCTTGATTCCCGGCAATGGGCTGGGCAGCGCCGCCTCGGCCATGGCCAGGCCGACAGCAATGGCCGCGTAGCGCGCGATGCGCACATCCCGGGCGCGTTCAATAGGCGACACTGTCATGGCCCGGGCCGAGCTGTTCGAGTTCGAGGCTCAGATGACTGGGGGCACAGATCGCCACCGCTCCGGGGCGGGTCAGCCAGCCCTGAAGCACGCACAATTGTCGCGGGCCGGCGTCCGCGGCAACCCGTGCGCGCCCGGGTGCCACTTCGATCACGGTCTCGCCCAGTGCGCCGGTGACGCCGATGCGCGCGTGCCGATCGAGAGGCAGTTTCGCGATCACAGCGCCGTCGCGCCGGACCACCGCCGAGCTCGCCACCCCTTCGCGAAACGATGCGGTGGCCGCCCACAGGCACAGCGCGAGTGCGCCCGGCACGACGCACCAGTCGCCGGGGCGCAGCCAGCGCGACCACGGCATCATGCCGCAAGGCTCCGGTGGCGAACGAGCACGCGCGCCCACCCCGAAAATTGTGCCGCCAGCCATTCGGTGAGGTAGACGGAACGGTGCTGTCCGCCGGTACAGCCCAGCGCGATGGTCAGGTAGCTGCGCGCATCACGCGTGAAGCACGGCAACCAGTCGGCGATGAATCGGCGAATATCCTCGCGCATGCGCACCACATCCTCATGTTCTTCGAGAAATGCGATGACCTCGGGGTCGCGCCCGGTCAGTGGCCGCAAAACCGGATCGTAATGGGGGTTGGGCAGGCAGCGGACATCGAACACCATGTCCGCATCGAGCGGTATGCCATGTTTGAAGCCAAACGATTCGAACAGCAGCGTCAGTCGGGCTGCGACCCCGAGATCGAGCAATCCGCGAATCCAGCCTCGCAGGGTCGCCGGCTTCAGGTCGCTGGTGTCGATGTGATGGCCGAGCTGTGCGATGTCGGCGAGGGCCTCGCGCTCACGCCCGATGGCTTCGGCGAGCGTATCCGTGTCCGTGGCGAGCGGATGGCGACGGCGTGTCTCGGAGAACCGCTGGATCAGCGTCTCGTCACGCGCGTCCAGGAACACGAAATGCAGGTCGGTGCCGTTCCTCAGCACACCGATGAGTTGCGGCAGGGCATCGATACTCGCTCCCGAGCGCACATCGACGGCGACCGCGACCTTCGTATGGCCGGTTTCGCGCAACTGACCGACTAATTGGGGCAAGAGTGGCGCCGGCAGATTGTCCACACAAAAGTAGCCGGCGTCTTCCAGTGCATTGAGCGCGATGCTTTTGCCGGAACCGGAAAGCCCACTGATCAAAACGAGCTGCATATCGACTCCATCGATGCCAGCGGTGCAGGGACCACCTGTCCGTTACCGCTGACCACGCGCACGAACCATTCGCTGCGCCCTTGCTCTAACCGGGGTCGGTTGGTGGGATGTCGCCGCGCCCTGCTGGCGTCACCAACTCCGGCCAAACCCGAGAAGAGGAGCCCGATCATGCGTTACCTGCGAATACAGCGCCCCGGGCGGGCGCGGAAGAAGGCCGTACCCGAACCCGATCATCGTCCTGTTCCAGCACGCCCGCTCGGACAAGATCCGCTACCAGCTGCTGCGCCAGTACGTCGTAGGGAAGACGAAAATAACGCTCGTTGAGCGTCCGATACAAGTCGGTGGCGGCCAGGTAGTCCGGCAGGCTCTTCCGGGCCATGCTTTGGTGTTCGATCATGGCGAACGTGAAGCAGGCGCGCAACGCGTTCTTGCCCATGCGCACCGGGTCCTCCTCGAAGGCCTCGATCCGCTTGTAGGCGCGCTCGAGCGCTGCGGCGAAGTCAGTGAAAGGGGCGCCGTGGCCCGGAATGACGATGTCGACCGCGAGCAGGGCGATGCGGTCCAGCGTCTTGCGGGTCTCGGCCAGCGCATCACCTACGCCGAGCACGGAATCGAACATCGCGCCAAAGCCGTTCGCCCAGAGCGCATCACCGGAAATCAGGATGCGGCGTTCGGCGCAATGGAAGATCAGCGCGTGCCGATCGTGCCCGGGTGCGGACAGTGCCTCCCATTCCAGGCCGGCCAGCTGGAATCGATCGCCGGCATCGGCCACCGCGTCGAAACCGAAGCGCTCGGCACGTTGCCCGGAGCCGGCGAGTTGCAGACCCACTTCGTCCCACGCCTCGATCGTCGGCGCGTAGCCGGACGGGATGATGATGTCGGCACCGAATGCGCGCCGGATCGCGGCGTTGCCGCCCATGTGGTCGGAGTGGCAATGGGTGTTGATGAGGCGGGCCAGTGACCGTCCTCCAAGCTGTGCGCGCACCAGAGCCACCGTCTGCGGGGCGTGCGCCACGTATCCGGAGTCGATCAGTGTGGCCGTGTCAGGGTCGAGCAGCAATACATTGTTCGACGACAGCCAGCCGCGCTCGAGCACGACGATTTCATCGGGAAGCCTGGTCATGAGTACAGACTGGCTTCACGCTTCTTGATTTCGTCGAGAATGCGAAGCTTGTGCTCCGGCGTCGCCCGGCCCCAAACGGCGATCTCCGGCAACGTGCGCAGGCAGCCCTCGCACCAGCGGTATTGATCCGACATCCGGCATACCCCGACGCAGGGCGACGGGGGCCCCGCGGACTCGTCATCGGTGGCCGGGTTCGTGATCTCTGACATGTCAACGGCTCCTTGACCTCGTATGATCCAAGGCGCGAGACACGGGCGCCCCGTGCTTCTTCATTGCAGACGACAATACGCCTCGATCAGGCGACGCACCCTGACCATGGCCAGCAGCAGCGTGCGCTCGATATCCTCGAATTGGATCGCTGCGCCACTGGTGCCGCGGCCCGCGGCGAAGTTGGCCACCACGGCGATGGCTGCATAGGGCAGGCCGGCCTCGCGCGCGAGTGCCGCCTCGGGCATGCCCGTCATGCCCACGATATCGGCGCCGTCGCGCTCCAGCCGGTCGATCTCGGCTGAGGTCTCCAGTCTGGGCCCCTGGGTCGCCGCGTACACGGCGCCATCGATCAAGGCCTCGTCGACGAGTTCGCCGGCACGCAGCAGCTTTGCACGGCTGGTGTGGTCGTAGGGATGGGTCAGGTCGACATGGATCACCGCGCAGTCGATGCCATCGTGGAATGTGGAGGCGCGGCTGTGCGTGTAGTCGATGATCTGGTGGGGCACGATCAGACGACCTGGCACACAGTCGGCCCGTATCCCGCCTACCGAGGCGACCGATACCACGCCTGACGCGCCGACCTCGCGCAGAGCCCAGATGTTTGCGCGGTAATTGACCCTGTGTGGCGGGATCGTGTGCCCGTAGCCGTGTCGCGCCAAAAAGATGAGCGGGCTGCCGGCGACTGAACCGAAGGTCAGCGGACCGGATGGCTCGCCGTAAGGCGTACGGACGACTTCGTGGCGCGCGATGTCCAGATTGGCGAGTTGCGTCAGTCCGCTACCGCCGATGATTGCCAGCATCTCGTGCTTCCCAAGCTTGGAGTCGTGTGGCCGAGTTTAGCAGCGGCACCCTGCCCGTGGTCTTCTCGCCGGCCTGCGCGGCCATGGGCCGCTTGTCGGCTTTGCGACAAAGCGCAGACCTCTCGTCCAGTTTGTCTCCATTGATGTTCGGTTGGATGGAGATTGTCTGGCATAACGTCATGATTAGTAACGTGTAATTGGCTGGCACGATTCTGGCTGTAGTGATCGGCAAGGGCACATCGGGTGGCCACGCGAGACGATCGGGGAGTCTGTAATGCAGCCAAGCAGCTATGTCGGGATCGAGCAGATCCAGCGTACCGGACAAGCGCAACAACTGGACCGGTTATTGAATGAAATCGCCGAACACAAGGGCTGCGGCACCTCGTCCGACGGCGGCAAGGCGAGCTGCGGCTCGTCGGACGGTCCGGCCGACATGGCGCCCGAGGTGTGGGAGAAGGTGAAGAACCACCCCTGCTACAGCGAGGAGGCGCATCACCACTACGCGCGCATGCACGTGGCGGTGGCGCCGGCCTGCAACATCCAGTGCAACTACTGCAATCGCAAGTACGACTGCGCCAATGAATCCCGCCCCGGCGTGGTGAGCGAGAAGCTCACGCCCGAACAGGCGGCCAAGAAGGTGCTGGCGGTGGCCTCGACCATCCCGCAGATGACGGTGCTCGGCATCGCCGGCCCGGGCGATCCGCTGGCCAATCCCGACAAGACCTTCAAGACCTTCGAGCTGATCTCGAAGACCGCGCCGGACATCAAGCTGTGCCTGTCGACCAACGGTCTGGCACTACCCGACCACGTCGACACCATCGCCAACTTCAACGTCGATCACGTCACCATCACCGTGAACATGGTCGACCCCGAGGTCGGCCAGCACATCTACCCGTGGATCTACTACAAGAAAAAGCGCTGGACCGGCATCGACGCCGCGAAGATCCTGACCGAGCGGCAGATGCAGGGGCTGGAGATGCTGACCGCGCGCGGCATCCTCAGCAAGATCAACTCGGTGATGATCCCCGGCATCAACGACCAGCACCTGGTCGAGGTGAACCGGGCCGTCAAGAGCCGCGGCGCCTTCCTGCACAACATCATGCCGCTGATCTCGGCGCCCGAGCACGGCACCGTGTTCGGCCTGAACGGCCAGCGCGGCCCGACCGCGCAGGAGCTGAAGGCCCTGCAGGACGCCTGCGAGGGCGAGATGAACATGATGCGCCACTGCCGCCAGTGCCGCGCCGATGCCGTCGGCCTGCTCGGCGAGGACCGCAGCGCCGAGTTCACCACCGACAAGATCGACGCCATGGAGGTGGTCTACGACGCCGACACGCGCAAGGCCTACCAGGAGCTGGTCGAGCAGGAGCGCCAGGCCACGGTCGCGGCCAAGGAGGCCGAGAAGTCGGAGCTCGCCAAGCTCGCCGACGCCGAGGGCATTTCGCTGCTGATCGCCGTCGCCACCAAGGGCCAGGGCAAGGTCAACGAGCACTTCGGCCACGCCAGCGAGTTCCAGATCTACGAGGTCGACGCCAAGGGCTCGAAGTTCGTCGGCCACCGCCGCGTGGACCTCTACTGCCAGGGCGGCTACGGCGAGGAGGACTCGCTCGAAACCGTCATCCGCGCCATCAACGACTGCCACGCCGTGTTCGTGGCCAAGATCGGTGGCTGCCCGAAGGACGACCTCAAGAAGGCCGGCATCGACCCGGTGGACAAGTACGCCCACCAGCACATCGAGCAGTCGGTGATTGCCTACTTCATGGACTACGTCGGCCGCGTGCGCGCCGGCGAGATCACCCACCAGAGTCGCGGCGATGCCGACATCCGTCAGGGTGCCTTCATCGCCGCCTGATTTCCAACCCGAACGGAACCTTGATCATGGCTTACAAAATCGTTGCATCGCAATGTACCGGCTGTTCGGCTTGCGAGCCGGAATGCCCCAACCAGGCGATATTCGAGAAGAACGGCGTCTTCGTCATCGACCCGAAAAAGTGCACCGAGTGCATCGGTTATTTCGATGACGCGCAATGTGTCGCGGCCTGCCCGGTGGACAAGACCTGCATCATCGATACCGGCTACCCGCGCTACCAGGCGGCGTGAGGCGTGCGATGAACATAACGCTGACAGCCGAAGCGCAAAAGTTCATGCGCCGCATGGTCCGCTTCGGCGGCAATGCCGCCGCCGGTTTCAGGCTCGTGGTCACGCCGGGCGGTTGCTCCGGGCTCGCCTCGGAGTTTTCCGTGGAGGCGGCGCCCTGGCCCGGTGACGCGACGCTGGACGTGGACGGTCTGCGCGTGTTCCTGCCGGCCGAGAGCCGCCTGTTGCTGGAGGGCGTGACGATCGGTGTCGCCGATACGCGCACCGAGAGCGGTTTCACGTTTCACAACCCGAACGGTGGGGCCAGCTGCTGTGGCAGCCAGGCGCCGGCCGCTGTCGTGGCGGTGGCCGTCAACACCATCCGGCGGCCCGGGCCATGACGCATGTGGCGTACGCCGGGGAAGCGTCGGTGAAGGCCGATCCCTGGCATATCGCGGCCAGCCTGTTGGGGGGCGGGTTGACTGCGGCAGCCGAGCAAGCGCTGAGCGCGGCGGCAGCGGCCTACCACGACGAAGCGCTCGCGCTCGCGCTGCTCGAGCGTGCCGAAGTCCTGGCCCCAGGGCATCCGGCGGTGCGTATCGGACTCTACCGCTTCTATTTCTACAAGAACCGGCTCGCCGAGGCTCTGGGCGTCGCGCGCAGCTGTCTCGTCGATGCGGCCCGCGTACTGGGTCTGCCGGCAGACTGGCGCCAGGCCCGTCACGGCGGTACGGCGCTTTCCGGGTATGACGATCTGCTGGGGCGCTTCTATCTGTTCTCGCTGCGTGCCTACGGCTATCTGCTGTTGCGTCTGGGGCAGTTGCAAGAGGGGCGCGCGGCGCTCGCCAAGATGCTCGAACTGGATCCGGACGATCGTCTGGGCGCGGCCTTGCTGCTCGGCGTGCTGACACGCCACGAACATGGCGACGATGACTGAGATCGAGGAAGCTCGCGATTTCCGCGGTGCCAACCTGGACTGTCGGCGCTGCGAGCGCTACGCGCTGGCGGTGAGCGGTACCTGCGTACCGGGGCATGCCTGCGTACACGACCGCTACGCACGCCGCATCGATCGCTTCTTCAGCCGCCATCCGGAACTGGCGCGCGACTATCTCGAGCATCCTTACTTCGAGGTGCGCGCGGTCGCCGCCAAGTATCTGGACGTGTTTCATCTGTCCCGGCTCGCCGCCGATACGGACGAGACCGTGCGGCAGAGTGTCGCCCAACACCTTCCTGCCGCGTCGGCCAGGTTGCGGTCGATGCGCAGCGACCCGCACCGCGAAGTGCGCATTCGCGTCGCGGGACGTCTGCCCGCCGAAGAGCTGCTCGCGATGATCGGCGATCCCGATTACTTCGTGCGCCAGATCGTCGCCCGCCGTCTGCCGGTGAAATGGCTGCCGCGCATGACGCGGGACACCGATGTCGAGGTACGTCGGGTCGTCGCGCGGCGCATCGGACCGGCCGGACTCGATGCGATGTCGGGCGACCCGGATGCCGGCGTGCGCCAGGAAGTGTTGACACGGCTGGCCCCGGACCGTCTGGGCCGCTTCGTGCACGACCCGGACTGGTGTGTGCGCCACGCGGCGGCGGCTCGGCTGCCGCTGGGTTTGCTCGGTCTGTTCGCCGACGATCCCGAGCCCGAGGTGCGGGCGTTGATCAACGCGCGTCTGAGCGGCCACGCGGGCACGGCCGCAGCCGGTGACGGCCGCGATGGTACGGAGGTTCGCCATGGGTGACATCCGTCGCGACAGCGACGTGAACGAGCTTTCCGCGCCGCCGCGCTTCAACTTCGGTGAAAAGGTGAAGAGCCGCAAGGTCATCCGCAACGATGGCACCTTCAACGGCAAGGAGATCGGCGAAGTGCTGGTCAAGAAAGGTGATATCGGCTACGTGAGCAACATCGGCACCTTTCTGCAGCAGTTCTATATATATGGCGTCGATTTCGTCGAGCGCGGTTACCGCGTGGGCATGAAAGGGCGCGAGTTGGAGTCGCTCGATGTCGAGCCGGAGGACGCCGCGCCGGCGGACACGGCGGCGGGCGTGGGTGGCACATCCGCGGAGCAGGCTTCATGATGCCGCTGCGCACGGCTCGCTACGGCGAGGGCGACGAGGTGGTCGCGCTGAGCGATCTCCTTAACGACGGCTCCTATCCCGGTGCTGGCGACAACGTGCTGCTGGTCGAAGCGGGCCGGCGCGGCATCGTGGTCCAGGTGGGCATGCATGTCGACAGCCGCACGCCGATCTATATGGTCGAATTCGCCGGCGGTACGGTACTCGGCTGCCTGGAAGAAGAAATCATGCCTGCCGGTGCCGCACGCGACCCGGCTCCTGCGGCACCGGCGGTGTAGGCGAGGGGCCGGCCACGATGAATACGCCAGACTATCCGGTCACCGCGTTGCGTCATGGCATCGAGGGGCGACCCCGGCCGGCCGGGCGTACGGCGACGGCGATCACCGGCGCAGAGGCGGAGCATCCCAACGAACTCGATGTGCGACGCATCCTGCGGGCGCTGGCTGCGCGCAGCCGCTATCGCTATGTCACGCCCTGCGTCGAGCCGGTCGCGGGCGGCTACCTGATCGTCGCGCCCTGCTGCTCGCGCAACATCGATGCGGAGGGCGGGCCGATCGAGATCGCGCTGCTGCGACCGTGCCCCGACGCCGGCACCTGGCGCGTGCTGGCCAAGGATCACAAGCTGGGCCAGTGGCACGAGGAAGCCGAATGCGCGCGGCTGAGCGAGGCGCTGGCGCTGATCAATCGCGATCCGGATAGGCGCTTCTGGCAATGAGTCCAATGAGCGTCTATCTGGACCACAACGCCACGACGCCGCCGGCCGAGGACTGCGTGCAGGCGATGCTGCACTGCCTGCGCGAAAACTGGGGCAATCCGTCCAGCAAGCACGCCGCGGGCGACGCGGCACGCATGGCTGTCCATGCGGCGCGAGCGGCCTGCGCCGCGCTGATCGGTGCGGCACCGGCCGAGATCGTGTTTACGTCGGGTGCGACCGAAGCCAATCATCAGGCCATTCTCGGCGCACTGGCAGCGCGGCCGGGCTGCCGTCACCTGGTGACCAGCCAGGTCGAGCACCCTTCCGTGCTGAGCCTGTGCCGCGCGCTCGAGGCGCGCGGCGTAGCCGTCAGCTATCTGCCGGTCGACGGCGAAGGCCGGCTCGATGCGGCAGCGGTCGAGGCGGCCCTGCGTCCGGATACCGCGCTGGTGTCGCTGATGTGGGCGAACAACGAGACCGGTGTGCTGTTTCCGATCGAATCCATCGCGGAGCGAGTGCGGGCGGCCGGCGTGCTGATGCATTGCGACGCCACGCAGGCGCTCGCGCGCGTGCCCGTCGACATGGCCACGGTGCCGGTGGATCTGCTGTCCTTTTCCGGACACAAGCTGCATGCGGTCAAGGGGGTCGGCGGCCTGTTCGTGCGCAAGGGTGTGAAGTTGCCGGCGCTGCTCCACGGGCATCAGGAGCGCGGCCGTCGGGGGGGTACGGAAAATGTCCCCGGCATCGTCGCGCTGGGCGTGGCGGCCCGGCTCGCGGCGGACGGTCTGAGCGGCGATGTTGCGCGCATGGCGGCGCTGCGTACCGAACTGGAGGGGGCCGTGCGCGCGCGCTGGCCCTGGGTGCGCGTGTGGGGCGATGCCGCCGAGCGCCTGCCCAATACCAGCTTTCTCGGGTTTGGCGACATCGATGGCGAAGTCATGCTCGATGCGTTGGCGCGGGCCAGCATTCAAGCCTCGTCCGGAGCGGCCTGTGTCAGCGGCGGTACCGAGCCTTCGCATGTGCTGCTGGCAATGGGCGCGACGCCGGCCGCGGCGCGTGCCTCCATCCGCCTGTCGCTGTCGCGTTACACGCGCGCCGACGAGATCGCCCATGTCGTCGAGTCGCTCGACGGCATTCTCACATCGCTCGCCGGCCGCGAACGGCTCGCGCTGCGGGCGTGATCGGGGCTGCTCGACCCCCATCAAACCCATCAACCCTGCTCGAATGCCATCAATGGACGCAAACCATGAAAGTGATGATCCGCAAGAACAGCGAAGGCGCCTACTCGGCCTACGTGCCCAAGAAGGATCTCGAAGAGCCCATCGTCGCGAGCGAGAAGGACACGCTCTGGGGCGGCTGCGTCACGCTCGCCAACGGCTGGGTGCTCGAGCTGCCGGCACTTGCCGCCGACACGCGGCTGCCGGTCACGGTCGAAGCGCGTCGCATGGGTGAGTGACATGGACTCGATGGCTGTCCGGCTCGACGAACTGATTGCGGCACTGGCCGGCTGCGCGGCCGGCGACGAGGCCGTGCAGCGCTTGCGGCGCGACTATCCCGGCCTGAAGGTCACGGGCTGCGACGCCCGCGACCTGTGCGGAGAACAGCCTTACGCGCGCGTCGGCGAGCATGACCTGTATCTCGTGGACACCTCCGATCATTGCTGGCGCGTGACCGGGGATCCGGCACGCGCCGGAGGCCTGCTCATCGCCAGCCATGGAGCCCGGTCATGAGCGACGACGTGCCGGCTCAGGATTTCATCCCGCTGTCGGATCCGGACGTCAGCACCGCGGAACTGGGTGCGGCCGACCGCGTTCTGTGCGCGCCGCGTCTGTCCGCCGGTCCGATCGTCGAGGCGTTCGAGTCGGCCTTCGCCGAATATGTCGGCCGCCGCTATGCGGTCGCGGTCGCGAGCGGCGGCATCGGCATGCTGTTGGCGCTGCGTGCGGCAGGCATCGGCGCCGGTGACGAGGTCATCACCGCGCCGCTGGCCTGGCATCAGACGGCGCACGCCATCCGCCACGTCGGCGCCAGGCCGGTGTTCGCCGACATCGACTACTGGACCTGCTCCATTGCTCCAGACAAGGCCGCCACGCGCGTCGGCCCGGGCACGCGCGCGCTGATCGCGGGCAATGTCAACGGCCATCCGGCAGCCTGGGCCGAATTGCAGGAGCTGGCCGAGCGCCGCGGCCTGATGTTGCTGGAGGACTCCACCGAGGCGATCGGCTCCCGCTATCAGGGGCGTGCAGTCGGCAGTTTCGGCGCGCTGTCGGTGTTCGACTTTTCCCAGCCGGGCGTGCTCTGCTGCGGCGAAGGCGGCATCGTGGTCACCGATGATCCCGAGCTCGACAGCCGCCTGCGCAGGCTGCGCAACCCGCGTCAGGGCGAGCCTCAGTCGGTCGGCCCAGCCTCTTCGACGGCTGCGGGCGTGCCGCCGCTCGCGGCATGCCTGAGCGATATCGCCGCTGCGATCGGGCTGGCACAGCTCGACCGCATCGACGAACTGCTCGCGCGCCGCAAGACCATCGAAATGTTGTACGAACGTCATATCCAGTCGTTCGAAGGCATCAAGCCGCCCTATGTGTCACCGGCGGTCACCGAGGTGCACTGGTTCCTGTATCTCGTGCATCTGGGCACGCGGTTCACCCGCTCGGCGCGCGACGCCATCATCGACGACCTCGCCACCGAGAACATCGAGGCCGCCGCCATGTTCCGGCCGCTGCATGCCGAGAACGCTTATCGCGATCTCGGCTATCGCAAGGGCGAGCTGTTCGTCGCCGAAAAGATCGCCGACCGCGCCATTGCCCTGCCGTTCCACGCCCATCTCAGCGACGAGCAGGTGGCATTCATCGTCCAGACCGCGAAAGACGCGTCGATCAATGTCGGCGCCGGATCCGCGATCTACCTTTGACCAGGGAGTCATCATGCCAGCCATCACCATCCAGAACACCGGTACCCAGTTCACCGCCCAGCCGGGCGTCACGCTGCTCGCGGCGCTGCTCGGAGCCAAGCTATCGATCGCACACAAGTGCGAGGGCAAGGCGCAATGCGGCTCGTGTCATATCTATGTGCACGACGGCGCCAAAAGCCTGTCGAAAATCCAGCGCGTCGAAAACGACAAGC
The DNA here is from genome assembly GCA_022072095.1 of Rhodocyclaceae bacterium. Taxonomy (GTDB): domain Bacteria; phylum Pseudomonadota; class Gammaproteobacteria; order Burkholderiales; family Rhodocyclaceae; genus JAJVIJ01. The sequence continues at coordinate 32,429 of JAJVIJ010000006.1, read as the reverse complement.
TCGACGCCATCGTCGGCGTCGGTTCGCAGTCCCGGCTCGCCTGCCAGGCCGTGCTCGGGGACGCGGACATCGTGGTCGAACTGCTGGGTGTCAAACCCGGTATCTGAAAGCGGCCCGCCCGTCGACCCAGGCTGACCCCAACCCCAACGCAATCCTGACAACCAGAGAGAACGACATGGATAACCCGACCACCATGATCCACGTGCGCTTTGCGCCCAACGGCACCGTGACCGAGATCGGCGAACGCCCGCCGGCCCTGTCGCCGCAGCAATGGTTCAATCTGCTGACCCAAGAGGCCGGGCAGCACTATCAGCCGCTGTCCGGTGGCCGTGGCCTGTTCCGCGTGCAGCCCGAAGCGCTCGTCGCGCTCAAGCAGCGCTCGATACACTGAGGCGATCATGGAAGACCCCCGTGCGCACATCGCGGCGATCGGCGCGGCGCTTGCCGCCGGCCGTCTGATCCCATACCTCGGACCCGGCCTGCTCGAATTGCAGGCTGGCGCGCAGGCCTTGCCCGCCTCGAGCGAAGCGCTCGCGCGCATGTTGAATGCGAAGGTCACCGTGCCGCTGCGCGCGCGTTCGCAGCTCAGTGCGACGGCGCAATACATCGAAAACTACAAACACCGCAAGACGCTCACCGGGCTGATGTCGCAGGCCTTCGCCACGCACTGGCCGCCGACGGCCTTGCACCTGGGCCTGGCCGCGGTCGCGCCGCCGCTCATCGTCGACACCTGGTACGACCAGGTCATGGAAGCGGCGCTGCGCGAGGGGTGCGCCGCGGGCGAGCGTGGACAGGAGCGTGGACAGGGCTGGGGGCAGGTGCAGGGACTGTCGCAGACGGAACATTTCGGCCGCTGGACGGGTGCCTATGACGCTTCCGGCCAGCCCGTCGAGGATGCCGCAAGCGAACACTGGCGCACGCTCCTGTACAAGCCGATCGGCGGCGTGTCGCCGGCCGGCAACTACCTGGTTTCGGACACCGACTATGTCGAGGTGCTCACCGTGATCGACATCCAGCTGCCGATCCCCGAACCGGTCAAGCGGCTGCGCAGTGGTCGAGACTTCCTGTTTCTCGGTTGTCGCTTCAACGATCCCTTGCCGCGTACCTTCGCACGTCAGATCATGAAGCGCTCCGGCGATCGGCACTGGGCCGTGATCGCCGGCGACCTGAGTCCGAAGGAGGCGCGCTTTCTCGCCGAACAGCGCATCACGCGCATCGATCTGCCGCTCGCGCAATTTGTCGAGCAATTGTTCGCCCAGCAAGCATTCGCCGAACATCCGTTCGCCGCGCAAGCGACCCAGGCATCGGCAGTGGCCGCAGCCTAGCGCGTGGCCAGGCGGCCGGGCCGATATCAGCGATTGACCAGCGCCGTCGCGACCTTCATGAAGGCCGCACGCAGTTCGTCGCGCAATCCCGGGTCGCGGACGACGGCCCCCAGTGCCTGATCCATGCAGGCCATCCAGGCGTCGCGCGCCGCGGCATCGATCGCGAATGCGGCATGCGCGCGGCGCAGCCTGGGCGGGCCGTGGCGCTCGGCATACAGCGGCGGGCCACCCAGCCAGCCGCTCAGGAACTGGAACAGGCGCTCGCGCGCCTGCCCCAGATCGGCTGGATGCAGCGCGCGAATGAACATGGCATCGGAGCGCTGATCCATCGCGTCATAGAAGTGCGCCACCAGTTGCCGAACGGCGGGCTCGCCACCCAGTAGCCGGAAGTGTGGATTGGCGCCTGCTGCAGGCGCCGCGGCCGGCTGCGGCGGGGCCACCGTCGCGGGCACCGAAAGCGTCCTGCGCGGATGCGTGGGTGGCGCAGTCATTGCGCGCGTGCCACCTGGATGCCGATCGCGACGCGACGGCCGAGATGCATGTCGACCTTGCGCCGCACCGTCTCCAGCCGCGGAGGTCGCAGCAGCGTGCCCGCCGCTCCTTGGGCAAGGGCCGATTGCGCACGCGCGTCGTCCTCGCGATCGCAGATCACCAGCACGCGTGCGGTCCCTGCCATCGACCGAATGCGTGCCAGCGCGCCCGCCGTTTGCGGTGGGCCGTCGTCGAGCAGGGCCGACGCGATCAGAACGAGATCCGGCGGCCAGTCTTGCCCCTTGGCCAGCGCGGCATCGACGTCGGCAAACAGATGGGTCTCGTTGTCGTCGGCCAGCATGAACTGCAGGGCCATGCCGCATACCTCGTCGGATTCCACGACGAACACCCGGCGGTTTTCCACGGCGCGCTGCGCTTCCACTCCAATCTGCACGGCATTCTCCCGATGATGGCTGCACACGCCGTCGTGGCAAGCAATCGCCGTTCCCGCTCGTCGCAAGCGACGCCTCCCAGGCGGTGGCGTGCGACGCGGGGGTTGGGTGTTGGGGGGTGGGGGGTGGGGGCTGTGCGGTTTCGTACAGATTTGCCGGCGCACCGTGGGCGCTTTGTGAGGCCTTTGTGCGGTTTGCAACAGCCCGACCGCGACGAGCGCGCCTCGAGGCGCCTTCGCATCGGCTCGTACAGAGGGCAGCGCGCCAGGACCCGCAGGTGGCACGCCCGTTGCTACGTGAAGGGTGCACCGAAAATGTTTCGCCGGGGCTGTAACCGATACGAAGACCATATGCGTTGCTGGCCGGGTCATGCCGGTGAGGATCGAAGCTGATCCACGGGGCTTTTCCAATCGACTCAGTTTGACTCAGCAAGGAGATACGAACATGTCTTTGAGGCAGATCGCCTTTTACGGCAAGGGTGGCATCGGCAAGTCCACCACCTCGCAGAACACCCTGGCAGCCCTGGCCGAAATGGGCCAGCGCATCCTCATCGTCGGCTGCGATCCCAAGGCCGACTCGACCCGCCTGATCCTGCACGCCAAGGCGCAGGACACCATCCTGTCGCTGGCCGCTGCCGCCGGCACCGTGGAGGACCTCGAGCTCGAGGACGTCATGAAGGTCGGCTACCGCGACATCCGCTGCGTGGAGTCCGGCGGTCCGGAGCCGGGCGTCGGCTGCGCCGGCCGCGGCGTGATCACCTCGATCAACTTCCTGGAAGAGGAAGGCGCCTACGAGGGCATCGACTACGTGTCCTACGACGTGCTCGGTGACGTGGTGTGTGGCGGCTTCGCCATGCCTATCCGCGAGAACAAGGCGCAGGAAATCTACATCGTCATGTCCGGCGAGATGATGGCCATGTACGCGGCCAACAACATCTCCAAGGGCATCCTGAAGTACGCCAACTCCGGCGGCGTGCGCCTGGGCGGCCTGGTCTGCAACGAGCGCCAGACCGACAAGGAGCTGGAACTGGCCGAGGCACTGGCCGCCAAGCTCGGCACCACGCTGATCCACTTCGTGCCGCGCGACAACGTCGTCCAGCACGCCGAGCTGCGGCGCATGACGGTGATGGAGTACGCGCCGGAATCCAAGCAGGCCGAGGAGTACCGCACGCTGGCGAGGAAGATCCACGCCAACGCCGGCAACGGCATCATCCCCACGCCCATCACCATGGACGAACTCGAAGATCTGCTGATGGAGCACGGCGTGATGAAGACCATCGACGAGAGCTTGGTCGGCAAGACCGCAGAAGAGTTGGCGGCCTGAGGCCGCGCATGTCCCGGCGGGCGTCGAGGTCGTCGCCCGCCGATTCCTGGAGAGTGAAATGAGTCTGACCGTCGAAGCAAACACACAGCGCAACAAGCAGTTGGTCGAGGAAGTCCTCAAGGTCTATCCGGACAAAACCGCGAAGAAGCGCGCCAAGCACCTCGGAGTGTATGAGGATGGCAAATCGGATTGCGGGGTCAAGTCGAACATCAAGTCGATTCCCGGCGTGATGACCATCCGCGGCTGCGCCTACGCCGGCTCCAAGGGCGTGGTGTGGGGCCCGATCAAGGACATGATCCACATCTCCCACGGGCCGGTGGGATGCGGCCAGTATTCCTGGGCGGCGCGGCGCAACTACTACATCGGCACCACCGGCATCGACACCTTCGTGACCATGCAGTTCACGTCGGATTTCCAGGAAAAGGACATCGTCTTCGGCGGTGACAAGAAGCTCGCCAAGATCATCGACGAGATCCAAGTGCTGTTTCCGCTGAATCATGGCATCACCATCCAGTCGGAATGCCCGATCGGCCTGATCGGCGACGACATCGAGGCGGTGTCGAAAGCGAAATCGAAGGAGTACACCGGCAAGACCATCGTGCCGGTGCGCTGCGAGGGTTTTCGCGGCGTGTCGCAGTCGCTGGGGCATCACATTGCCAACGACACCATCCGTGACTGGGTATTCGACAAGCTCGACAAGGATGCACCACCCCGCTTCGAGCCGTCGCCCTACGACGTCGCCATCATCGGCGACTACAACATCGGCGGCGACGCCTGGTCGTCACGCATCCTGCTCGAGGAAATGGGTCTGCGCGTGATTGCGCAGTGGTCCGGCGACGGCTCCATCGCCGAACTCGAAGCCACGCCCAAGGCCAAGCTCAATGTGCTGCACTGCTACCGGTCGATGAACTACATCAGCCGGCACATGGAAGAGAAGTACGGCATTCCATGGGTGGAATACAACTTCTTCGGGCCGTCCAAGATCGCTGCCAGCTTGCGCGAGATCGCCAGCCATTTCGACGACAACATCAAGGAAGGCGCCGAGCGCGTCATCGCCAAGTACCAGCCGCTGATGCAGGCGGTGATCGACAAGTACCGCCCGCGTCTGGAAGGCAAGAAGGTGATGCTGTTCGTCGGCGGCCTGCGCCCGCGGCACGTGATCGGCGCCTACGAGGATCTCGGCATGGAGGTCATCGGCACGGGGTATGAGTTCGGCCACAACGACGACTACCAGCGCACCACCCATTACGTGAAGGACGGCACGCTGATTTACGACGACGTCACCGGCTACGAGTTCGAGCAGTTCGTCGAGGCGCTGCAACCGGACCTGGTGGCCTCGGGCATCAAGGAGAAGTACGTGTTCCAGAAGATGGGCTTCCCGTTCCGGCAGATGCACTCCTGGGACTACTCCGGCCCGTATCACGGCTACGACGGCTTCGCCATCTTCGCCCGCGACATGGACATGGCCATCAACAACCCGGTGTGGTCGCTGACCAAGGCGCCGTGGCAACAGCAGGCGTGACGCCCGTCGGCGCCATCGTCATACAGGAACAAGGAGCAGCGCAATGAGCCAGAACGCAGAACACGTGCTCGATCACTTTGACCTGTTTCGGCAACCCGAATATGTCGAGTTGTTCGAAAACAAGAAGAAGAATTTCGAGAATGCCGAGCCGGCCGACAAGGTTGAACAGGCTCGGGAATGGACCAAGACCTGGGAGTACCGCGAGAAGAACTTCGCCCGCGAGGCGCTCACCGTGAACCCGGCCAAGGCCTGCCAGCCGCTGGGCGCGGTGTTCGTGGCGGTCGGCTTCGAGAGCACGCTGCCGTTCGTGCACGGCTCTCAGGGCTGTGTCGCCTACTACCGCAGCCATTTCAGCCGCCACTTCAAGGAGCCGAGCTCCTGCGTGTCGTCCAGCATGACGGAAGACGCGGCGGTGTTCGGCGGCCTCAACAACATGATCGATGGGCTCGCCAACGCGTATGCGATGTACAAGCCGAAGATGATCGCGGTGTCGACCACCTGCATGGCCGAGGTGATCGGTGACGACCTCAACGCCTTCATCAAGAACGCCAAGGAAAAGGGCTCGGTGCCCGAAGACTTCGACGTGCCCTTCGCCCACACCCCGGCCTTCGTCGGCAGCCACATCACCGGCTACGACAATGCGCTGCTCGGCGTGCTGAAGCACTTCTGGGACGGCAAGGCCGGCACCGTGCCGGTGCCCGAGCGGGTGCCGAACGAGAAGATCAACTTCGTCGGCGGCTTCGACGGCTACACCGTCGGCAATCAGCGCGAAGTCAGTCGCATGCTGGACCTGATGGGCGTCGAGTACACGCTGCTGTGCGACGCCTCCGACGTGTGGGATACGCCCACCGACGGCGAGTTCCGGATGTACGACGGCGGCACCACGCTGGCCGACGCCGCCGCCGCGCTGAACGCCAAGGCGACCGTCTCCATGCAGGAATACTGCACGCCCAAGACGCTGGAGTTCTGCGCCAGCAAGGGCCAGGAAACGCTGGCCTTCAACCACCCCGTCGGCATCGCCGCCACCGACCAGTTCCTGATGGCCATCTCCAAGCTCACCGGCAAGCCGATCCCGGACGCGCTGGCCAAAGAGCGCGGCCGGCTGGTGGACGCGATCGCCGATTCCAACGCCCACATCCACGGCAAGAAGTTCGCGATCTACGGCGATCCGGATCTCTGCTACGGCCTGGCGGCGTTCCTCTTGGAGCTCGGCGCGGAGCCGACCCACGTGCTCGCCACCAACGGCAACAAGGAGTGGGCGCAGAAGATGCAGGCGCTGTTCGACGGCTCGCCCTTCGGCAAGGGCTGCCACGCCTACGCCGGCAAGGACCTGTGGCACATGCGCTCGCTGCTGTTCACCGAGCCGGTCGACTTCCTGATCGGCAACACCTATGGCAAGTACCTGGAGCGCGACACCGGCACCCCGTTGATCCGCATCGGCTTCCCGGTGTTCGACCGCCACCACCACCACCGCTACCCGGTGTGGGGCTACCAGGGCGCGATGAACGTGCTGGTGTGGATCCTCGACAAGATCTTCGACGAGATCGACAAGAACACCATCGTGCCGGCCAAGACCGACTACAGCTACGACATCATTCGCTGATCAGCGCACTGAGCGAATGCCGGCCGCGGGGGTAAGCCCGGCGGCCGGTTTTTTTTTGTGGCTGGAATCCATCGGTGCATAATGACCGCACGCGCAACGGAGCGGTCGCAGCCTTGTTCAACCGGTGCACACAAGCTGCTCGATTCGGTTGGTTTCAAGAAGCCAATGGCCGCTGTCATCGAGCGCGCCTGCAGGCACGCAGCACCGAAGCCGACACGTCCCGGCAGGTGAGCGAAGCCGTCCGGTCCACAAGGAGTATCTACGATGGAACATGTGATCAAGCTGCATATCGAGAAGCTGCCCGAGGGCGTTTACCTCGCTACCAGCGAGGAGGTGCAGGGGCTCGTCGCTCAAGGCCGCACCATTCAGGAAACCATCGAGATTGCGCGCGATGTCGCCAAAAAGCTGATCGAGGCTCAGTCGGGCGAGAGCACGCCGCCATTGCCGCCGGCCCGCGAGGCCTTCGACTATCCGTTGATCGTTGCCACCTGATGGGGGCGCTTGCAGGCTTCAGGTACCGGGACGTCGTCAAGCGGCTGAAAGCGCTTGGCCTGGAATTCCACCGCCAAGCCGCTGGCAGCCACGAAATCTGGTTCAACCCCGCATTGAACCGCTACACCACCATTCCCAATCACCCTGGCGACCTGCCCGAGGGAACGCTGCGGGCGATTCTCAAGCAGGCAGGTATCGACGCCGAGACGTTCTTGCAGGCCCCGTGATGCGCTGGTCTGCAAGAAACAGACACTGCGCCACATGCTAGAAACCTATGCCAACTGCGTTCCGGAACTCGATGATATCGGCAAGCACACCATCGTGCCAGCCAAAACGGATTACAGCTACGACATCATTCGCTAGGCGCGACGCCGGTGACGGAAAGGCCGCGGGAAGTGGTTCCTGCGGCCTTTTTTTGTGGCACGCAGCCAGTGAAGCGACCTGCGACGTAAGCGCCGAAGCCATCGGCGCCCCTCAGGCCGCCTTTGCCGATGCCCGCACGGCGTCCAGCCGGCGCACGAGTTCGTCCAGTTCCGCCGGCCGGAACAGACCATCCGGCCCGCGCGGCGTGAGATCGGTGAACGGCGATTCGTACAGCCGCACCGGGTCCATCACGCCATGCTCGGTGAGGTGGTCCACCACCAGATTGATGAATTCAAGCTGGTTGGCGGAAAGCGTCGTGCCGGTGATGAAGTCAGTCATGGCCGCCTTAGCGGCCTCGCGGTCCAGGCCCACCAGCGACCGCACGAATAGACCCAGACCCTGCGCCGCGTCGGCGGCTCGCCGGATGTCATCGGCCGCGCCGATGCCGCCGTCGATCAGCATCCGTTCGAGTTCGGCAAGGTCGCTCGCCGTCAGTGGTTTGTTGCCGCGCAGCTTGGCGATGGCCACGTGGTCGAGATGCTGGCGCAGGAAGGCCTGCGCCTTGGCGCGAAAGCGGGCCTGATCGGTGCCGGCCGCGAAGCCGGGCAGGTTCACTTCGGCTTCATCGCCGAGCCGGTCCTCGAAGTCCGCATAGACCGGCTTGCGCTGCTGGCGGTCGATGAACTGCACCAGCGCGCGCAGCCGGCGCCGCAGCGTTTCGAGCATCGGGATGGTCACGTCCTCCCACCAGGCGTCGGTCTGCACGTCCTGGATCAGTTCCAGGTGCGCGCGCACCATCGGGATCGCCGCCTTTTCCCCCAGTAGCTCCGCGATCTCCACCACCCGCTCGCGCAGGCGTTCGAAGCCGGGCTCGGAGCGCAGCAGCGCGAGCTGCTGGCGCAGCACCAGCAGGTCGAAGCGCTTGGCTTCCTCGTTCTCGGCGTCGAGTTCGGCCGGCAGCCCGGCGACCTCATGCGACAGTTCGGCCAGCGCGTCCGGCGCCAGCGTGGTCCAGGCTTCCGGCTTGGCGAATCTCTCCACCGCGCGGCGGTGCGGGCGCACCACGAAGTTGTCGAGATTCATGGCCGCCACTTCCCGGTGCAGCAGCGCGGCGATCTGCGCGCGCACCTCGGCGTCCGACGCGGGATGGCCCGGCGGCGGCAGCACGGGTTCCGCCGCCTTCGTTTCCGCGGCGAGCCGCGCGTCGAGCTGCCCGATCAGCTCCAGCCGCGCATCGAACAGCCGCTTGCCGAGCGAGGCGCCCATAGCGCCTTCCGTTCCTGGCAAATCCTGGCTGAAGTATTCGAGGTTCTGGCAGTAGTCGAAGACGAAAAAGCTCTCCTTGTGCTGCCCCGGGCCGAACAGGTCCGGGCACAGGCGCGTGCCGCGGCCGAGCATCTGCCAGAACTTGGTCTTCGAGCGCACCGGCTTGAAGAACACCAGGTTCACCACTTCCGGCACGTCGATGCCGGTGTCGAGCATGTCCACCGAGATGGCGATGTGTGGCGGCTTGTCTCGCTGCGAGAACGCATCGATCAGGCTTTGCGCGTACTCGGTCTTGAAGGTGATAACGCGCGCGAAGGCGCCCTTCTGGTGCGGGTAGTTGGCGTCGAAGCGCTCGGCGATGAACTGCGCATGCGCCTCGTTCTTGGCGAACACGATGGTCTTGCCGAGGCGATCGCCGCCCGCCACCTTGAGCCCGTGTGTCATCAGGTGCGCGAGCACCTTGTCCACGGTGTCGGTGTTGAACAGCCACTTGTTGACGGCGTCCGCCTCGACGCGGTCCGGCACATTGCCGTCCTCGCCCCACTCCAGCGCGTCCCACTGGTCCTTGTCGTCCTCGGACAGCTCGTCGTAGCGGATGCCCTCGCGCTGGAACCGCAGCGGCACGGATACCGCCCGCGGCGGCACCAGGTAGCCGTCGCGCACGGCTACTTCCAGTCCATAGGCGTCGGTCGGCACGCCGTTTTCGAGATCGAACAGGCCGTAAGTGTTGCGGTCCACCTCGTCCTTGGGCGTGGCGGTCAGGCCCACCAGCAGCGCGTCGAAGTAGTCGAAGATCGCCCGGTACTTCTGGAACACCGAGCGGTGCGCCTCGTCGATGATCACCAGATCGAAGTGCCCCACGCCGAAGCGCCGCTGGCCGTCGGCCGCGTCGTCGATCAATCCCATCATGGTGGGATAGGTGGAGACGTAGACGCGGCCCTCCTTGTCCTTCTCGGTGACCAGGTTCACCGGTGACGCATCCGCCAGGTGCGCCTTGAAGGCGTTCACCGCCTGGGTCACCAGCGCCACGCGGTCGGCCAGAAACAGCACCCGCTTGGCCCAGTTGCAGCGCAGCAGCAGGTCGCTGAGCGCAATCACCGTGCGCGTCTTGCCGGCGCCGGTGGCCATCACCAGCAACGCCTTGCGCTCGTGGTCGCGCTCGAAGGCTTCGGCCACGCGGCGGATGGCGCGCGTCTGGTAGTGGCGCTCGACGATGGTGGAACTGATCGGCGCCTGCGCCAGCGCCCGGCGCGTGCCGCGCCGCTGGATGGCGAGTTCCAGCTCGGCTTTCTTGTAAAAGCCCTGCACCCGGCGCGGCGGGTAGCGGGTGTCGTCCCACAGCCAGTGCTCGTAGCCGTTGGAGTAGAAGATCAGCGGCCGCTGGCCGAACTGCTGCTCCAGGCAATCCGCATAGAGCTTGGCCTGCTGCTGGCCGACGCGGGCATCGCGGCGCGTGCGCTTGGCCTCCACCAGCGCCAGCGGTTTGCCGTCGTGGCCCCACAGCACGTAGTCGACGAAACCCGTGCCCTGCGTGTTCGGCATGCCGGCGACCTCGAACTCGCGGTCGCGCGGTTGATCCAGCGGCCAGCCCGCCTCCCGGAGCAGCAGGTCGATGAAGGCGTCGCGGGTCTGCGCCTCCGAGTAGTCATGCGTGTCGGGCTGTGCGGCGGCGGCCTGCCTTGCCGCCGCCACCTCGGCGCGCAGGCGCTGGAGTTCCTCATCGAGCGCGGTCTTGTCGGCGAGCAGCGCGGCGAGATTCTCGTCCTGCTCGTGCAGGCGGCCTTGCAGCGCCTGCAACTGCTCGGCCGTCTGCGCCGCCGCCCGCGCCGGCGGCGGCAGCGCGACAGCATCGAAGGCCAGGTCCGGCGCCGGCCGGCCGGTGCGCCCGTAGGTGCGCGCCAGCCAGTAGCAAAAATGGAACAGCTCGCGCACCGCCGCCAGTCCATCCGCAGCCGGCACCGACTTGTGGCTGTGCACCGCGCGGTTGCCGAGCGTCACGATCATCCGCGCCTTGCCGAACACCGCCTCACCGGCGGTCTGCTTGAAGCTCGGCTCGTGGATCAGGGCGGACAGGTTGTCCTGGTACGGCAGCTTCAGGCCCGGATCGGCCTTGTACGCCCAGCGCACCGCCAGCTCCAGCGCGCGCCGGGCGTAGAAGCACGCCGTGCGCGGATCGGCATGGACCGCGCCCTCGGCGCTTGTCGCCGCCTCGAACACGGCGGGCCATTCGCGGTGGAGGAAGGCGAACTGGCTCACGGGTGAGTCCATCCCTCTAAGCTCTGCCATTTGATTGCTAATAGATTGCAACCGACCGGCTCCGTGGTTGCAATTCTTTTTTCATGAATGTCCATGATATTCATATAGTTATTTTCGATCATGGCATTTTGCTATCACGGTCACGGCATGGGCTCCGACGTTCTGGTTGCAATTAAGGGCGGCCCACCACAAACCATCGCGCCCCCCTGGTGACGCCCACGTTGTGGATTAGCCCATCCTTGCGCAGCTCGCGCAGCAGCACCTGGATCTGGCTCTTGCCCAGCGCGGGCAGAACCTGACGAAACTCCTCCATGCGGGCGCCGGCCGCCGAGTTTTCCTGGATGTGTTTGAGCAGCAGCGCCTTGTTGGTTTCCCGATCAAGCCCCTTCCTGCGTGTATAGGTTCCCTTGTTTCCCAGCGCAGCGTAGAGGCTGCGCGTCAGCATGTACCGCGTGCCTCGGCCCCGCCCAATGGACTCGACCGCCCCCGCAGCGATCAGTCCCGGCAGGCGTGCCCTGAGGTAATCGGGCAGCACCCCTTCCCGCCGTAAGCAGTCCAGCGCGAGGAAGTCGTGCGTGGAGAACGACTTGAGGCGCTCTTGCCCCAGCCGCTCCATGAAACGCACGAACGCAGGGCTGGCGATCGCGCCGTCGAGAGTGAGACGTACCTCATGTTCGGACGTGCCGGCAAAGCTTGGCAGCGCCTTGCCCTGCCGGATTGCGCTTTCGAACATCAGGTTCATGCCTTGACCCGAGCGTTCGATCAGCCCGCACTTCGCCAGCGCCTCGGCCAGCCGCCGATTGCGCGGGTTCTGCTGGTCGAGAATATTCGCCGGGGTGATCCCCGCCGGCAGGCCACCGGGGCTCACTACCTCCAGCCGCTGTGCATACTGCCGCACGAACACCGACCCGCCGAGCCGATAGTCCCGATGCGCCACGGCGTTGAGCAGCGCTTCGCGGACAGGCACTTCGTCGAAGGTCGGCAGTTCCACCCGGAACAACCCGTCCTGATAACTCTGCCGGTCGTTGCGCAGATTGACCCTGTGCCAGATGGCGTCGTGCCACAGGAAAAAACCTTCGCGGTATTCCTCCCGGTCTGCCGCTGGCCCGGATGCTTCGGATGACCGGTACTCGAACACCAGCTCGGCCTGGGCCAGCCAGCGACCCAACGCGGACCGCGTACCGAACAACACCAGCGCCGCGTAGGTCAGTTGCCCGTCCACCAACAGTTCCGCGTTGGTCAGTGTTTGCATGTCTGTCCACAGCCGTTTGCGCTCGTCGTGCGTTTTGATGGCCCACCGGTCCCGAAACGCCGCGATCGCCACCGGCGACAGATCGCTCAAGCTCGCGCCGGGACACACCTCCGCGGAGAAATCCGGTCCCGTCTCGGCGAACATGGCCTTCAGTTCCGCATCACTCAGCCCGGTCAGTTCGTCGCCCGCCCGCTTGAGATACCGACCGTCGATCTGCCAGGCCGTGCCCGGCAGTCGCGCCGGGACATGGACCACCAGTACCCGGCCGTCGGCCGTTCGCACCTCCTCCACCGGAATGCGATGCGACAGCCGGTCGTGCAGACCCGCCTCGGTGCGTCCCGGCTCGGCGAACGCTGCCGTGCCGACGATCCGGCGCGGGCGCCGGTCGGTCACGCCGAGAATGATCTTGCCGCCGCCTTCGTTGGCCAGGGCCACGCAGTACTGCACCAATTTGTCGAAATGAAAGTTCTGCTTCGCCTCCTTGAATTCGAGGCGGACGCCTTCGGGCTCGGCAAGCCAGTGCTGGAGTTGTTCGGGCGTGGTTTGCATGACGCCGCCTCAGCCGCCGCGGTACACGGCGTCGGCGTCGAGCGCGCTGCTCAAATACGGCGTGAAGCCGGCGAGCAGTATCGACATGGCCACCATGTCGCGCATGTCCACCGCGCGCAGCGCGCCTGCGGGGTTGCCGCCGTGGCGAATCCCCGGATAGTCGCTGGCGAAACCGTAGAGGTTTCTCAATGCGGCCTTGATCGCACCGTGCGGCCAAGTTGTGACCTGGTTGCAGATGCCACCCAACTCGGCCTCGGTCACCCCCGGAGTGGTCCGCCCGATGGCCTCCAGCAGGTTCACCTGCTTCTGGATGCAAGTCTTGATGCGGCCATCCGTGCTGTCGTGGCGCAGGTCGCGCACCGCGTTCTCGAAGTCATTCATCAGCGCATCAAGATGCGCATCCTGGCCCGTCAGCGCGCGCAGATCGCGCACCAGGCTCGCGAACACGCCGGGCAGCGTCGGACACAGCGTGCAGGGGCGACGCAGGTCGTAGCGCAGGCTGAATTTTTCGATGAATGCGGCGAGGAGGTTGAAATAGCGGTTGGTCAGCGCATCGTCGCCGGGGGTCTCGAACTCTTCCAGCGTGGCGTGAGCGGTCTCGAAGAAGCCGACGAGTGCCCGTTCTCCGGCGATATCCTCCGTGCGGGTGTGCTCGAACGCCTCCCGGCTCTGTGCAGGGTTGTCGATGACGTCGGCCAGCGCTTCGACCGACGGCTCGTTCTTCAGCGCCCGGGCCAGCTCGCGGTACAGCTCGCAGAAGATGTCCTCGGCGACGTCTTCATGGTCGATCAGCGGCAGCCATATTTCGCGCCAGGTCTCGGACCACACGCCGATGCACTCGCCGCGCATGGCTAAAGCTCTCCCTGGAAGGCGCGGTGCTGGAGGGTGGCGAAGAGGCACTCATGCGCCGTGAGAGATCCGCTTTGCACTAGCTTCAGATTGTCCACGGCCGTGATGCGATTAGCGAAAGCACGCTGAAGAGACAACGGTGGCAGGTACGTCGAGAGGCTCTTGATGTCTGTCTGGTTCAGGCTTGCTTGGTTCACAGCGCGCTTGCATCGGGTCCGAAAGTGCGTGCGAACAGCTTCGTGCTTCAGCAAATGCAACAACCACACTGGTTCAACACACTCCAGCCTCGGACGCAGTCTCAGCAGGTTGATGCCGTGAATCAGTCGCGTAGGTGTTCCGGAATACAAGGCTGTCTTGGCGATGTGGTCAACGCTATTGATATGGCTGAACAGGATGTCTCCGGGCGCCAGTTGAAAGTTCTCGACAAGTGACGGGTCCGCTGAAACCCAACGAACTCGGTCCGGGTTAATCGTCCCAGCCGCAATCGTTTCAATCCGTGTGATGGGCCAGCCGGCCGGATCCTCCTGCTGCTCGGCATTTGTCCCATTGCGTATGGCGATGAGAGCATCACCGAGCGCGATGTTCGGCCACCCCTTCGGATTCGTGGCGGGGTCGCCGAACATGTCGAGGAAGATGGATTGGGTGAGGGTGTCGAGCTGGGCGAGGGCGGTGCGGCGCTTGGCCCGCAGCGCGTCCGCCTTGTCCAGGATGTCCGCAATCCGCCGCTGCTCGGGGAGGGGTGGGAGTGGAATTGCAAGCGTTGAAAGGAAATGCTCTGGAACGCGGCGTTGCCCAGCGCTTCCCGTCATTTTTCGCTCGCCTTCCAGCCGAATTCTCGGCTGCCGCATGAAATGAGCAAGATAGCGGGCATCGAGTCGATCGCGATGTGCACGAACAACGTGAAACTCAGTCGAACCAAAGCCGAATCGGCGCGTCGGCTTCGCCAGCGCGATTTTCCCGTTCTCGAAACACGGCGTGATTTTGGCAACCAAGACATCGCCCGAAAGAAAAGGGGTGTAACCCTTGCCCACATCGCCGAAGCGACGCGTTTCAACATCGACGGCATCCACTGAATCGGCTTCCACTGCCGACATCGGCAGGAAGGACACAACCTCATCACCGGGCGGGATCGCACCGAGCGCCGGGTTCAAGTCGGCCACATCCTGAAGCCTCACTAGCGGAGCTGGGTTGCTCATCCCAACATCCCCTCCAACTCCTTCATCCCCCGCTGTATCTCCTCCTCCAGCCGCGCCAGTTCGGCCAGGATTTCCTTCGGCGGGCGGTGCTCGACGGCCTCGTGCACCACTTCCTTGTAGCGGTTCAGGGACAGGTCGTAGCCCTGGGCGGCGATGTCGGCCTTGGGCACGCAGAAGCTCTGCGCGGTGCGGGGGCGCTCGCGCTCGGTGCCTGCGCGCTCGGCCCAGCGGGCGAGCACGTCGGGGAGGTTGTTCTTGGCGTGTTCGTCGGGGGTCAAAGACACTGGATTCCGGCTTTCGCCGGAATGACGATCCGCCAGGCTTGCGCCGGAATGACGGGCGGGCACGGGGCCGAGCTTGTCTTCCGGCAGCAGCGGATTGCGCTTGTCGTCCAGGCTCCAGCCGTCGGCCTGCACGTCGTAGAACCAGACGTGATCGGTGCCGCCGGAGTTGGTCTTGGTGAACAGCAGGATGGCGGTGGAGACGCCGGCATAGGGCCGGAACACGCCGCCGGGCAGCTTGACCACGGCATCCAGCTTTTGGCCTTCCACCAGCATGCGGCGCAGTTCCCGGTGCGCCTTGCTGGAGCCGAACAGCACGCCGTCCGGCACGATCACCGCGGCGCGGCCGCCGGCCTTGAGCAGGCGCAGGAACAGCGCCAGAAACAGCAGCTCGGTCTTTTTGGTCTTGACGATCTGCAGCAGATCCTTGGCGGTGTTCTCGTAGTCGAGGCTGCCGGCAAAGGGCGGGTTGGCCAGCACCAGCGTGTATTTCTCTTCCTCGCCCGCGTGGTCCTGGGCGAGTGAGTCGCGGTAGCGGATGTCCGGGCTGTCCACGCCGTGCAGCAGCATGTTCATGCTGCCGATGCGCAGCATGGTGTTGTCGAAGTCGAAGCCGTGGAACATCCAGTGGTGGAAGTGCTCGTTGAGTGCGGCGTCGTGCAGCAGCTTGGGGTGGTGCTCGCGCAGGTACTCGCCGGCCGCCACCAGAAAGCCCGCGGTGCCGCAGGCCGGGTCGCAGATCACGTCGAGCGGCTCGGGCGCGGTCAGCTCCACCATCAGCCGGATGATGTGCCGCGGGGTGCGGAACTGGCCGTTCTGCCCGGCGCTGGCGATCTTGCCGAGCATGTACTCGTACACGTCGCCCTTGGTGTCGCGGTCTTCCATGGGCACGGCGTCGAGCAGGTCCACCACCTTGGCCAGCAGCGCCGGCGTGGGGATGGTGAAGCGCGCGTCCTTCATGTGGTGCGCGTAGGTGGAATCGCCGTTGCCGAGCTGTCGGGCGAGGTCCGCGCGCAGGTACGGGAACAGGTGCTCGCCGACCAGGGCGAACATGTCGGCCGGGGCAAAGTGCTTGAAGCGCGACCAGCGGTAGTCGTTGTAAGGCCGGCCGCGGGCGTCGTTACCCTCCGGAAAGATGCGTCGCGCCATCGGCTGGCGCAGCCGGTTGGCCTTGTTTTCCTCCAGCGTGTGCAGGTCGTCCAGGCGGCGGATGAACAGCAGGTAGGTGATCTGCTCGATCACCTCCAGCGGGTTGGCGATGCCGCCGGACCAGAAGGCATTCCAGATTTGGTCGATCTGGGCCTTGATGTCGCCGGTGATCATGCTGGGCTTGTGTGTTGGGTTGGCTTCATTGCGGTTGGGTCCGTTTGGTGTTCGGGCATCTTCGCGGTGCCGCGGTCGTCCCGGCAAGCGCGGTGATCAGGGTCTTGTCATGCCGGCGCATCCCAGGGACCGACGACAGGCGCACCCGCCGCATCGAGCGGGCAGTCCATTCTTGCTTGCGGAAGGCGAACGGGTTCACGCCGCAGCCAGCTCCCCGCACAGGCCGGCGAGCGCTATGGCGTCGATACCCGCGGCGATCGGAAAGCGCTCCGCACCGCCATACACCACCCAGCAGCGCTCCGGCGCCACGGTCTCGCAGGCGGCGTGGAAGCCCCGTTCGATTTTCGAGGCGATTCCTCGCTTGATCTCGATGGCCCAGGGTGCGCGCCGGCCGGGCAGTTGCAGCAGCAGGTTGATCTCGGCGCCGGCCGCGGTGCGGAAGAAATACGCGTCGGTGCCACGCGGGGCGGCGGCGATCAGCGATTCGATTGCCATGCCCTCCCAGCTTCCGCCTGCCACCGGGTGCGCGAGCAGCGCCTCGCGGTCACCGATGCCGAGCAGCGCGTGCACCAGGCCGCTGTCGCGCACGTACACCTTGGGCGACTTGACCAGGCGCTTGCGCACGTTGCCGTGCCAGGGCGCGAGGCGACGCACCAACAGCAGGTCCACCAGCAGGTCCAGGTAGGCGGCGACCGTCTTGCCGTCGACCGCCAAGGCGCGGGCGAGCGCGGCCGCGTTGAGCAGTCCGCCCTGGCTGTGCGCGAGCATGGTCCATAGCCGGCGCAGCGTTTCGGCCGGGATGCGCGGGCCGAGCTGCGGGATGTCGCGCTCGAGGTAGGTGCGGATGAAATCCGCGCGCCAGCGCAGACTCGCGGCGTCGGAGGCGGCCAGCAGGCTCTGCGGAAACCCGCCGCGCAGCCACAGCGCATCCTGCTGCTCGCGCCCGACCTCGGCGGCGTCGAGCGGGGCGAGCTCCAGATAGCGGATGCGCCCGGCGAGGGACTCGCTCGACTGCCGGAGCAGATCGATCGACGCCGAACCCAACACCAGAAAGCGGCCTGTGCCCCGGCCATGCCGCCGGCCGGCGTCGATCAGCCCGCGCAGGCTCTGGAACAACTGCGGCGTGCGCTGGATTTCGTCGAGGATGACGAGCTTGTCTTCGTGTTGGGAGAGGTAGAGCTCCGGCTCGGCGAGCTTGGCGCGGTCGGCCTCGGATTCCAGATCGAGGTACACGGCCGGTCGCGTGCTGGCCACTTCGAGCGCCAGCGTGGTCTTGCCGACCTGACGCGACCCGAGCAGCGCCACGGCCGGTGCTTCGGCCAGGGCGGGCAGCAGTTCGGTGGTGAGTCTGCGGGCAATCACGCTTGCAATTGTGGATCGTAGCTCCGGAATTGCAATGAAAATTTCCGTCTTACGGGGGGCAGCTTTGCTGCCTCAACCCGGTGGGCCGTTCGCGGTCGAGGAAAGCGATCCGAATCAAGTCGCCTCCCCCCAGCCCGGCGGCCAACCCGTAGGCATGGCGCTGGCGGCTGAACATGTACCCGCCCGGCGCTGTCCTGCGGATGGGACGGGCGAACCTCCGGCAAGGGGAGGAGGGCTCGGACGGATGGAGGAGCGCGGTGAATGCGCTCAGCGCTTCAGGATCACCGCCAGCCGTTCGACGATGCCGTCGCCGACCAGATGGGTCTGCACGATCTCGTCGATGTCTTCGGTGGACCTCGGCTGATACCAGACGCCGGCCGGGTAGACGACCATCAGCGGTCCCGCGCTGCAAAAGCCCAGGCAGCCGGTCGCCGCCATGCCGACGTCGGCGAGATTCTTTGCCTGCAACTGCCTGCCGAGACGATCCCACAGGGGTGCCGCGCCGCTCGCACCGCAGCTTCCGCGCGGATGGCCCGGCGGCCGCTGCTGGTGACAGCAGAACACATGGTGGCGGAAGACGGCGGGCAAATCGTAGGCTTCTTGTGTCGACATGGTGCCTCCAAGACGGCATGGGATGCTGCGACCCGGGCTAGCGGCGCGGTTTTTCCGAACGTGAATAGTGGCTGAAGTGGCCTTCGCGCGCCGCCTGGCGACGGGCGCTGACGATGATCTCCCTGGCCTTGCCGGGAGCAACCGGCGCGGACAGCATTTTCGCGAGGCGCCGGCTGCCGCAGTGCGGACAGACCGGCTCCTGGCTGCGCACCAGCAGTTCGAAGGTCTGGCTGCAAGCCTCGCAGCGGAAGTCGAAGATGGGCATGGCATCGCCACTCGCAACGCCGGCACGGCGCCGGCTTCTGGTGCAGTGCAAGAACGATACCTGCTCCCAATCGATTGATTTGCATGGGCTGACGGTTGTCGAATCAGCGGCGGATGTCGTGTTTGTCCGCTTCCGGACAGGGGTGATCGCGTGAGTTGGGCGCACAGTAGGGATCAACCCCTTCCTGGTCGGCGGCATGTCCCGCTTGCCGGAGTTGCGGGCGGAGCAGTGGCACGCCGCACAATGCCGACACCGCGTCCGGTGATATGGAAAGGCGCGCGCGACGGCATCGAGCCAGCGCATCCTGATCCTGGGCGGGTGTTCTCGGGGTCGGCTCAGGCCGCCCACTGCGATGACAGCAGTTCGGCCTGCTCCAGCACCGTCTGCGTGGCCCGCTCCTGCTTGTCCGGCGGGTAGCCGTACTTGCGCAGGATGCGTTTGACGATGACGCGCAGCTGCGCGCGCACGTTCTCGCGCAGGGTCCAGTCGATGGTCACGCTGCGGCGCACGGTCGCAACCAGCTCGCGGGCGATGTCGCGCAGCGTCTCGTCGCCGAGCACCTGCACGGCGCTGTCGTTCACCTCGAGCGCGTCGTAGAAGGCGAGTTCGTCGTCCGACAGTTTCAGCGCCTCGCCGCGGGCCTGGGCTTCGCGCATGTCCCGCGCCAGCGCGATCAGCTCCTCGATCACCTGCGCCGCCTCGATCGCGCGGTTCTGGTAGCGGCGGATGGTCTGCTCCAGCATCTCGGCGAACGAGCGCGCCTGCACCAGGTTCCTGCGCCGGCGCGTGGCCAGTTCGCCCTTGAGCAGCTTTTGCAGCAGTTCGACCGCGAGATTGCGCTGCGGCATGCCGCGCACCTCGGCGAGAAAATCGTCGGACAGGATCGAGATGTCGGGCCGGGCGAGCCCCGCCGCGGCGAAGATGTCGATCACCCCCTCGGGCGCCACGGCGCGCGAGATGATGTTCCGCACCGCGTGCTCGATCTCCTCCTCGGGCCGGGCGTCGCCGGGCGCGCGCTTGGCGAGCACGGCCTGCACCGCCTGGAAGAACGCCACGTCGTCGCGGATGGCGAGCGCCGCCTCGTGCGGCACCGCCAGCGCGAAGGCCTGCGACAGCTCGCGCACCGCGCCCAGGCAGCGCTCCTTGCCGCGCTCCTGGATAAGGATGTGTTCCTGCGCGGCCGGCAGCAGGCCGAGCCGCTCTGCCGGCGTGCCGGTGGTCCACTTTGCCCGGTCAAAGCCGTGAAAAAGACCGGCGCAGACCTCGTACTTCTCCAGCATCACGGCCACGGCCTCGTCCTGGTCCAGCGCCGTGCGCCCGGTGCCGCCGCTCTCGGTGTAGGTCGCCAGCGCGGCCTTCAGCTCCTGCGCCAGGCCCAGGTAATCCACCACCAGCCCGCCGGGTTTGTCCTTGAACACGCGGTTCACGCGGGCGATCGCCTGCATCAGGCCGTGGCCGTGCATCGGCTTGTCGATGTACATGGTGGAGAGGCTTGGCGCGTCGAAGCCGGTGAGCCACATGTCGCGCACGATCACCAGCTTGAACGGGTCGTTGGCATCGCGAAAGCGATGGGCCAAAGCCTCCCGCCGCAGCTTGTTGCGGATGTGCGGCTGCCAGTCGGCCGGGTCCGACGCCGAGCCCGTCATCACCACCTTGAGCGCGCCCTGCTCGTCGTCGGCACCGTCCCACTGCGGGCGCAGCTTCACGATCTCGCGGTACAGCGCCACGCAGATGCGCCGGCTCATGCAGACGATCATCGCCTTGCCGTCCAGCGCCTCCAGCCGCTGCTCGAAGTGCTCGACGATGTCGCGGGCCACCAGCGCGAGGCGCTTGTCGGCACCGACCACCGCTTCGAGCTGCGCCCACTTGGTCTTGAGCTTCTCCTTGCGCTCGACCTCCTCGCCCTCGGTGGCCTCCTCGAAACCGGGGTCGATGTTCGGCCGCTCGGAATCAAGGAGCGCCAGCTTTGCCAGCCGGCTCTCGTAGTAGATGGGCACCGTGGCGCCGTCCTGCACCGCGCGCTGAATGTCGTAGACGCTGATGTAGTCGCCGAACACCGCGCGCGTGTTGGCGTCCGCCAGCTCGATCGGGGTGCCGGTAAAGCCGATGAACGAGGCGTGCGGCAGCGCGTCGCGCATGTGGCGCGCGTAGCCGTCGATGAAGTCGTACTGGCTGCGGTGCGCCTCGTCGGCGATCACCACGATGTTGCGGCGCTCCGAGAGCGTCGGGTGCCGGTCGCCCTTCTCCTCCGGAAAGAACTTGTGGATGGTGGTGAACACCACGCCGCCCGCTTCCACCGCCAGCAGCTCGCGCAGGTGCGCGCGGCTTTCCGCCTGCACCGGCGGCTGGCGCAGCAGATCGCGGCAGCGGGCGAAGGTGGCGAACAGCTGGTCGTCGAGGTCGTTGCGGTCGGTGAGCACCACCAGCGTCGGGTTGCCCATCGCCCTCTCGCGGATGATGCGGCCGGCGTAGAACGCCATCGTCAGGCTCTTGCCCGAGCCCTGCGTGTGCCACACCACGCCCACGCGCCGGTCGCCCGGCTGGCCGCCCGGCTTGCGGCCGGCCTCGTAGTGGCCCTCGGGGTCGGCCACGCCACCGGCCGTGCGGTGCAGCTCCGCCGCCCGCAGCGTCTCGGTCACCGCCACCTGCACCGCGTGGAACTGGTGGTAGCCGGCCATCTTCTTCACGATCCGGCCGCCGTCGTCCTCGAACACGATGAAGTCGCGCAGCAGGTCCAGAAAGCGCCGCGGCGCGCACAGACCCTCGATGACGACTTGCAACTCCGGCACATGCGCGCTGGCCAGCGTCTCGCCCGCAATGGTCCGCCACGGCTTGAACCACTCGCGCCCGGCGCCGAGCGTACCCACGCGCGCCTCGACGCCGTCGGACACCGCCAGCAGCGCATTCGGCGCAAACAGCACCGGCACCTCGGCCTGGTAGGTCTGGAGCTGCTGGAAGGCGCTCCAGATCGTGGCGTTCTCGGCGGCGGCGTTCTTCAATTCCAGCACCGCCACCGGCAGACCGTTGACGAACAGCACCACGTCCGGCCGGCGGCTGTGTTTTTGCTCGACCACGCTGAACTGGTTCACCGCCAGCCAGTCGTTGCCCGCCGGGTCGTCGAAGTCGATCACCTGCGCCTGCGCGCCGCGGATGCTGCCGTCGGCGTCGCGGTACTCCACCGTCACCCCGTCCACCAGCAGGCGGTGCAGCGCGCGGTTGCGCACGATCAGGTCCGCTCCTTCGGGCCGCGTCAGCTTGCGGAAGGCGTCGTCCAGCGCCTCTGCCGGCAGCGCCGGGTTCAGCCGCGCCAGCGCATCGCGCAGCCGCTGGGCCAGCACCACCTGCCCGTAGTCGTCGCGCTCGGCCGTGGGTTCACTGGGAGCAATCTCGGCGCCGTTGCGGACCTGCCACCCAGCCGCTTCCAGCCACGCCAGCGCGGCCTGCTCGACGACAGATTCTGTGAAGCCGTTCACTCGATCACCTGCCAGTGGCCGCCCTTGTCGGGGCCGATGCGTTGCAGGCGGCCGGACTCGCGAAGGGATCGGATGGCCCGATGAATCGTGAGTTCCGACTTCTTCAGACGGGCAGCCAATTGCGGGACCGTCAGGCTGGGGTCCTCCGCCAGCATCTGAAGAACCGCGGCGGGCGTTTTGGCTGCGGGCTTCCCTGTCGTTTTCCCTGTCGTTTTCCCTGTCGTTTTCCCTGTCG
>JAJVIJ010000006.1:2366-9859 GCA_022072095.1 Rhodocyclaceae bacterium | reverse complement strand
TTCCCTGTCGTTTTCCCTGTCGTTTTCCCTGTCGTTTTCCCTGTCGGTTTCCCTGTCACTTCCGCCGGCACCGCGAAGGTCACGACCACCGCCCCCTCGCGAACCGCCATCGCCGGCGGCTCCAGCCCGCGCTCTCGCATCAGCCGCGCGATCTTCAGCGTCCCCCGGCCCCAGGTCTCGATGATCCCGCGCCGGTAGAAGGTGCGCGCGATCATCGGGTTCCAGGGCTTGGACTCGTGCTCGCGGAACAGCGCCTCGGGCGTCAGTCCGAAGTGCAGCTCGCCGATGGAAATAATCTCCAGCCGGTCGTCATACAGCGCCACGCTCACCGAGCCGCCGCCGATCGAATAGTCGCGGTGGACGAAGGCATTGGCCAGCGCCTCGCGCAGGGCTTCCACCGGCAGCAACGGCGTGTCCTCGCGTTCCATGCGCCCGGGCACGATGCGGCTGGCCACCGGCAACGACTCGATCAGGAAGCGCTCCGCGCGGCGCATCAGCGCAAAGGCATTGCCGTGGAACTGGCGGTTGTCCAGGAACTCGTCGCGCGTGCGGCCCTTGAACCTCGCCACCTTCAGCAGCAGCTGCGGAAAGTCCGGCAACGGCACGTCGTCGGCGCAGAACAGCACCACCGCCGCGCGCGAGACCCGGTCGCCATCGACGAGCAGGCCCAGCCCGCGCAGGATCTCCAGCGGCTCGCGCGTGCCCGGGTCGTCGACCCGGCCCCGGCGGATGGACTCCTCCAGCGTCAGCACCAGCTCGCGCCGGTCCAGCCGGCTCACGTCCCAACCCGAGGCCGGCCGGTTCTCCCAGCGCTCGGTGGCGTGCATCTCTTCCAGCAGCAGGCGCTGGAAGGTCTCGCGCGGCATGGTGCGCGTGGTGTTCAGCACGCGCTCGTAGGCCACGCCGCGAAAGGCCACCGGCACGCGCGCCCCGCGGTCCACGGTGAGCACCAGCACCTCGCGCGCGCCCTCGACCGGCACCCGTTCGACCGTGGGGAACAACGGCGGCTCGAAGCCCTGAAACTCCTGCGCGAGGTCTTCGAGCGTGCGGTCGGCGATCGTCTGGCCGACGACCTTGCCTGCCGGCGTGACGCCGAACAATACCCGCCCGCCCTGGCCGTTGGCGAAGGCGCAGAGCGTTCGGCAGGCGCGGTCCTTCTCGGCGGTGGACTTCTTGAACTCGAGCGTAGCCGATTCGCCGGCGGCGGCCAGAGCGACGATCTGGTCGAGTGTCATCGCGGCGCCGCCTTGAACGATCGGCTCCGCCACTGCGACAGCATCACTTCGCGCTCGGCGGCAGGTTCGTCGCGGGCGATTGCGACGCCGTGGCGGACCCGCGAGCCAGCGCTCTCCAGCCACGCCAGCGCCGCCTGCTCGACGACGGATTCGGTGAAGGCACTCATCGGCTCGGTGCCACCAGCATGTTTTCGATCAGGCGGATCATCACGTCCTTGTTCTGGGCGCCCGATTCAGCCACCAGCAGCGCCAGCGCCGCCAGCCCCACGTCGTTGATCACTGGCTCGCCGCCGCGCAGCAGGCGGCCGTTGCGGGCGAGAAAATCCACGAACAGGAACGCGCCCGTGCGCTTGTTGCCATCCGAAAACGGGTGGTTCTTGATGACGAAATAGAGCAGGTGCGCGGCCTTGGTCTCGACGGTCGGATAGGCGGGCTCGCCGAACACCGTCTGCTCCAGATTGCCCAGGAGGGCGGCGAAGGCGTCCCCGCGCTCGCGCCCGAACAGCTCGGATGCCTCGCCGCGGGCCATCAGATCGGCTTTCAGCCGCGCGATGGCGGCGCGAGCTTCCTCCGGCGTCGGCAATACCCCGCCCGGGCTGCCGGGCGGGGTGGTCAGCAAGCCCTCGTCATAGCGTTGCAGCCACAGGAAGGTCTGCGTGTAGCGGGCGATCACCTCCACCAGCCCGCGCCCCTGGTCCGTGGTGAGTGCCTCGCCCGCGGCAGCCTTTTTCACCAGTTGCAGCGCGGTTTCCAGCTCCGCGGCGTTGCGCCGGATGCGCTCCCGGTCCAGCGAAAAACCGCGCGTCAGGTGCTCGCGCAGCACGCCGGTCGCCCACTGGCGGAAGCGCACACCGCGTCTGGAGTTGACGCGGTAGCCCACCGAGATGATGGCGTCCAGGTTGTAGTGCTTGAGGCTGCGGCGGACCTGCCGCTTACCCTCGGTTTGAACTACTAAGAAATCCTTAGCAGTTGCTGGCTCGTCCAATTCGCCTTGCGCAAAGATGTTTTTCAGGTGCATCAGCACGTTCTCGGTTGTGGTCTCGAACAGGTCGGCCATCTGCCGCTGCGTCAGCCAGACCGTCTCCCGCTCCAGCCGCACGTCCACCCGTGCCGAGCCGTCGGCCGCTTCGTAGACCAGCACTTCGCCGCCGGGGGTGGCGTCCGGAGGACTCATCCAGGAATTCCTCGTCGCGCAAGCCGCCCGTCGCTGCGGTTCCGAGCAGTGGACCCGGTGAACGTGCTCACGGCCCCACCCAATGCGCCACGTCGCGAACCAGAAACTCGTCCACGGGTATGCCGTCGCCGCCGACCAGCAGCTTGCGCTGCGGTTTGAAGGCGGCGGCGAACGCCGCCATGCCCGGCAGGGCTTCCGCGGCACGGCCGCTTTTCACCTCGATGGCGGTCAGCCTTCGCCCGGCGCGCACCACGAAATCCACCTCGCGGTTGCGCTCGCGCCAGTAAAACAGCTCACACCCGCAGGCCGCCGCGGCGTTGGCCAGATGCGCGCCGACGGCGGACTCCACCAGCCGCCCCCAATACTCGCGGTCGGCGCGCGCTTCGTCGAAGGTGTAACCGGCCAGCGCCGACTGCAGCGCGGTATCGAGCACCTGCAACTTCGGGCTCGACGCGCGCATGCGCACCGCCGCGCCCGCGAACTTGGGCAGCCCGGCCAGCATGCCCGCGCCCGCCAGCAGATCGAGGTAATGCGCGAGCGTCGTCGTATTGCCCGCGTCCTGAAGCTGGCCGACCATCTTGGTGTAGGAAAGAATCTGCCCGGAGTAGCGGCAGCCGAGTTCGAACAGGCGGCGCAGCAGCGCCGGCTTGTCCACGCGGCTGAGCAGCAGCACGTCGCGCGCGAGCGTGGTCTCGATCAGCGCGTCGCGCACGTAGCGCACCCAGCGCCCATGATCCTCCGCCAGCGCCGCCGCGCCCGGATAACCGCCGTAGAAGATGCTCTGCTCCACCGTCCAGCCGAACGCCGTGTGCATCTCCGCCGCCGACCAGTGCGGCAGGTACAGCACCTCGAAGCGCCCCGCGAGGCTTTCGGACAGGCCGCGCTGGATCAGCAGCGGCGCCGAACCCAGCACCACCACCTTGAGCGGCCGCCGCTTGCGGGTGTCCTCGTCCCACAGCCGCTTCACGGCCTCCGACCAGCCGCCGATCTTCTGCACCTCGTCGAGCACCAGCACGGCGCCGTCCGCATCCGCCATCAGCCGCGCCGCCTCCCACTGCTGCGCGATCCACTCCGGCCCGCGCAACGTCGGCTCGTCGGCACTTGCGAATTGCACCGGCAGCCGCACCTGCTCGACCACCTGCTGCACCAGCGTGGTCTTGCCCACCTGACGCGGCCCGGCAACCACCTGGACGAAGCGGCGCGGCTCCGCGAGGCGGCGGGCGAGGACGGCGGCTTGCGGGCGCTGATAGGTCATTACAAATTACTCAGCATGATGAGCAATATTACTCATGATACCGGCCATATCCAAACTCGCGGCCAGCCACACTCCACCGGCGTTCGCTGCTCTCGTAAATGATGATTTCAGCCGTTGGCTTCATGGATCGCGCGCCTTCAGGAACGCTTCGGCCTCAGTCACCCGCAGCTCGCCGGAGATGAGCTTGGGGAGCAGGGTGTCACGCAGGGCGGCGAGGGTGCGGGATTCACGCTCGTGTTCGACGACCTTTCGATACATCGGACGCGACAGCCGGTCGAAGGCGTCCATGATCGAAGTGGGGGGAGCAACGGCAAGAATGGGGCGGAAAGCCGACTTGCTGATTTCCAGGAAAGTGGAGCCGTTGGCGTAGCTCACGATTTCGTCGTGCGCTGCCGCGGCCCAGCGAAGCAGGAAGAGGTTGGATATTCCGGGTCGCGGTTTCATCCCGATGAATCCCTGATTGATCGCGACCGGCATTTCAGCAATGGCGAGGTAGCCGATTGGTGCGCGCGACGAAAGCAGAACGGTTCCTGCAGGCAGCAGGCCGGAACTGACCTGCGCCAAGCCGGCGTCGGTGATCTTGCGTTCGGTGTTGAGCAGCACCGGCATTGAAAGCCCGGACAGGTCCTTCGGGGTGACCCAGTGGTGTGTGCCGCCCTCCCAATACTCGGCCCGTTCGGTTTTCGGCGTGCTCCCACCGACGATTTCTGCCAGTCCGCCGATGGGCTTGGCCCCCCACCCCTCCGGAATCTCGCCGAGTTCGGAGTCGACGAGGCGGGCGGGGAAGAGGTCGGCGAGCGCTTGGGGCAGGCCGGGGTCGCGGCCCTCCATCTTGGCGCGGACGGGGTCGAAGTCCACGAACCACGACTTGAACAGCGCCCGCGCCATCGCCTCCAGCGTCGCGCTCATCCGCCGGTTCAGCTCGATCTTGTCGTCCAGCGTGCCGAGGATGTGGGCGATGGCGCGTTGTTCTGCCGGCGGCGGCACATCGACATCGAGCATGTAGACGGCGGCGCGAGTGGTCGAGGGAATCGGTGAACCGTCGTCCACTTCGCCGAGTTTGTAATGCTTGATTGCGTAGTAGAGCCACCGCATGTCGAGCTCGGTCTTCGGCACGACGTAGTAGGCGGTGTCGATGACGAAGAAAGGTTCGCGCGAGTACTCGACCCCGCGATAGGCTCCCTTTCGCCCGAGGATCACACCGGGACCAGCAGCAAGTGGCTCTGAAGTCCAACCGATTGCGCCGTTGGATCCGAAAACGCGATACCGACCCTCGGTCTGGTCATGGCCGCGAAGCGCCTTCCCGTACTCCAAGGAGATCTCGTCGCCCCACGTCGAAGCTCTCCACTCACCCGCCATACCCAAGTTCCTTCAGGTTGGCGGCTATGGCGGCATCCAGCTTCGCGGCCTCGGCCTGCTGCTCGCGCAGCGTTACCGCGCCTGCCGCCTCGCTCATGCTGTCTCCTCCCCCGTCTCCTCGAACAACCGCAGATAGGGCTCGAACCGAAACCGCCGGTTGCGCGCGTAGCCGGTGATTTCGCGCAAGAGACCGATGCCTTCGAGCCGGTTCACGATCTGGTTGGCGCCGGCTGGCGTGAGACCGAGCCAATCGCGCACGACGGCGACAGAGACGATGGGATGGTCGAAGAGGCGATCCATCACCCGCTGGCCGTTGGCGGCGGCGCGCCCGAGGTGTTCGGTGATGCGGGCGCGGTAGTCCTCGCGC
This sequence comes from Rhodocyclaceae bacterium, assembly GCA_022072095.1. GTDB lineage: Bacteria > Pseudomonadota > Gammaproteobacteria > Burkholderiales > Rhodocyclaceae > JAJVIJ01. The sequence continues at coordinate 4,469 of JAJVIJ010000006.1, read as the reverse complement.
ATGCGCAGGATGGCGGCGGCGGTGTGGGTGGCCTGCCGGCTGACTTCGATGACCCCTTCGAGAAAGAAGGCGAGCCAGCCCTCCCAGTCCCCGCTGTCGCGCACGGCTTGCAGCCGTTCGTAGTATTCGCTGCGGTGTTGCTTGAAGTAGTGGGAGAGAAAGAGCACGGGTTTCGTGAGCAACCGTTTTTCGGTGAGCAGGAAGGCGATCAGCAAGCGGCCGACGCGGCCATTGCCGTCGAGAAAGGGGTGGATGGTCTCGAACTGGACGTGGGCCAAGCCCACCTGCACCAGCGGCGGCAGCCCACCGTCGTGCAGGAAGCGCTCCAAATCTGCCAGCGTCTGCGGCACCTCATGGGGCGGCGGCGGCACGAAGGTGGCGGTAGCCGGCGTGCAGCCGGCGGGGCCGATCCAGTTCTGGCTGGTGCGCAGATCGCCGGGCGTGAGGCGTCCGCCGCGCACGCCACGCATCAGCTCGGCATGGATTTCGCGGATCAGGCGCACGGAGACGGGCAGGTCAGCCAGTCGCGCCAGGCCGTGGTTCATCGCCCGCACGTAATTGGCGACCTCGGCGACGTCCTTGGGCGTGTCTGGATCGAACAGTTGCGCCTCCGCTGCCAGCAGGTTTTGCAACGAAGACTGGGTGCCCTCGATCTGGCTGGAGAGCACGGCCTCCTTGCGCACGTACATGAACACGAAGAGGTCGGGGTTGGGCAGTGTGAGCACCGCGCCATCGAGGCGGCCCAAGGCGTAGTCGGCAGCGGAGAGTTTGTCGCGCAAAGTCCCCGTGAGGTCGAGCGGCGGGTCGGGTGGCAAGGGCGCCGGGATGAAGGCGCGGTAGCCCGTGGGCTGGCGGATGTACCGCCCGGCGCGAGCAGCCATGTTTTCACTTGCGTTGTTCACGGTGACTTACGCGCTCTTTGTTAAACTCTGTGTTTATTATGGGGGCGGGAAGAACGCATCGTCAACGCAGCGCTCCAAACCCCAACTCCTGCAGATTGGCGGCAATGGCAGCATCGAGCCTCAACGCCTCGGCCTGCTGCTCGCGCAGCGTCGCCGTGAGGCGCTGCATCTTCTCCGCGAACGGCTCACCGTCGTCCGCCTGCGCCTCGGCGCCGACGTAACGGCCGGGCGTGAGCACGTGGCCGTGCTTGCGTACTTCCGCAAGCTCCGCGCTCCTGCAGAAGCCCGGCACGTCGGCGTACTCGCCGGCCTCCGGCTCGCCGCGCCAGGCGTGGTAGGTATCGGCAATGCGCGCGATGTCCTCGTCGGTCAGCTCGCGATGGGTGCGATCGACCATGCGGCCCAGCTTGCGCGCGTCGATGAACAAGATGTGGCCGCGGCGGTCGCGGAACTTGCCGTTCCTGCGGTCGCGCGCGAGGAACCACAGGCACGCGGGTATCTGCGTCGAGTAGAAGAGCTGGCCGGGCAGGGCGACCATGCAGTCCACGAGGTCGGCCTCGATCAGATTCTTGCGGATCTCGCCCTCGCCCGATTGATTGCTCGACATCGAGCCGTTGGCGAGCACGAAGCCGGCGACCCCGGCGGGCGCCAGGTGGTGGACGATGTGCTGCACCCAGGCGAAGTTGGCGTTGCCGGCGGGCGGCGTGCCGTACTGCCAGCGTTTGTCGTCGCGCAGGCGCTCGCCGCCCCAGTCGGAGATGTTGAACGGCGGGTTGGCGAGGATGTAGTCGGCCTTCAGGTCCGGGTGGCGGTCGTGGTGGAAGGTGTCGCCGTGCGCGATCTGGCCCGAGTCGATGCCGCGGATGGCGAGGTTCATGCGCGCCAGGCGCCAGGTGGTGTAGTTGCTCTCCTGGCCGTAGATGGAGATATCGGCGCGGGCTTTGCCGCCGTTGCCATTGCCGTTTGCGTGCGCGCGGATGAACTCCACCGACTGCACGAACATGCCGGACGAGCCGCAGCAGGGGTCGTACACGCGGCCGCGGTACGGTTCGAGCATCTCGACCAGCAGCTTCACCACGCAGCGCGGCGTGTAGAACTCGCCGCCCTTCTTGCCCTCGGCGCTGGCGAACTGCGACAGGAAGTATTCGTAGACGCGGCCGAGCACGTCCTTGGCGCGGCTGGCCTCGTCGCCGACCCGGAT
>JAJVIJ010000006.1:0-2266 GCA_022072095.1 Rhodocyclaceae bacterium | reverse complement strand
ATCCGGCTGCCCGGCGTGGATGCGGGGCGTCCCGGTGCCCGATGTGAACAGAGAGTGAACGGAGGATGAGCCATGACGAATGCCGGAACGGCGGTGTCGATGTACGAGCGCATCGGCGGCGCGCCGACCATCGAGAGGCTGGTGGAATCGTTTTACGCGCGCATGGACACACTGCCCGAGGCGCGGACGATCCGAGCCATGCATGCGGCCGACCTCGGGCCCGTCAAGGATGTGCTCAAACGGTATCTGGGCGAATGGATGGGCGGACCGAAGCTCTACTCCGCCGAGCGTGGCCACCCGCGTCTGCGCCAGCGCCACCTGGGCTTTCCGATCGGCAACGAGGAGCGCGATGCCTGGCTGTCGTGCATGCGTGGCGCGCTCGATGAAACCGTCGCCGATCGTGGGGCGCGCGCAGAAATCTACGAACTGCTCGCCCGGCTGGCCGACTGGATGCGCAACCGGGAAGACATTCCCCACGACGCGCGCAACGCGCGATAGCCCGCACGCCTCGGCGGCGTGTGGTTTGTACGACAAACCCGACATGGTGGGCTCCGTCCGCATGTGCGGTGGCGTGTGGCTGCGGTCTGCACCGGCTTGATATGGGCCGCTGGCGCGCCGCTTGCATGGGATAGGGCGAAAGGCGCCCCGGGCTGCGGCGGAACCGTGCCGGGAGGCCCGGCAGGGCGCATGCATTCAGTATTTTACGGACACCGAACGGAGCAGCAATGAACGTCATGACAAATCAAGGCGAGACGATCGAATCGGCCGCCACGCGCGACGCGGCCGAAGGGCCGATCCTGATCCGCCTTACCCACGACGGCAGGCGGGTCGAGGTCATCGGCCGCGACCTGTGCCTGGACGGGCGGCGCGAAGCCGACGCGCTGGTCGCGGTGCGCGGCCACCCCAACCGCCGGGCGATCTGGCAGACCGCGCCGGACGCCACCCACATGGCCGGCCGCATCCCGTTGACGGCGCACGAGGCCGCCCGCGCCCAGGCGGCGCTGGATGCAGCCCGGGCCGCCCACGAGGCAACGCCGTTCGCCGTGGCCGAGCGCATGCGCCACGCGGCGGACCAGATCCTGCGGTTGCGCATCGATGAATGAGCCGTGCGCAGGCCGCGAGACGGTGCCGTGATCCACGTGGTGGAAGTGCCGTGGGAAGGCCGGCCGCTGGCCTGGTTCGCCTTCGACGAGGACGACCTGATCGGCAAGATTCGCGTGCGCCGCACGGAGGCCGGGCAGTGCATCCATGCCGTGGCCAGCGCGCGCGAACTGCTGGCCGCGCGCGGCGCCGAGCCGGGGCAGCCGCCGGGCTGGATTGCCGAACTGGCCGGCCGGCACGGCTGGGACACGCCGCTGTACCGCGCCGACGCGCTGCTGGAGCCGGGCCGGTATCAGACGGAACCGGTCAGCGTGCTGCACGCGCATCTGGCGGCGCTGGCCGCGCCGCTGCAATCCTGTCGGCTGCACCCGAGCGACGAGAGCGCGCTCGAAGCGCTGTACGGTGATCCGCTGTACCGGGGGCGCGAGGGTTTCTATTCGCACATGGCGCTGCGCGAGCAGCTGATAGCGCTGGAGGTGCTGGCCGATGACCTGTGACACCGGCGCCGGCCACCGAACGCCTGCGGCGCTCCGCATCCGTAGCGGCGTAGCCGCGCTGACCGCACACCGCGGAGGGTGACATGAGCTCGATCTTCATCAGCATCAACAAGTCGGACACGCTGGAGAAATCGCCGATCGACAAGGCCATCGTGCGCGTCGCCGCGGCGCTGGCGCGCCAGCGCAGCCGGCTGCCGCCGGGGCCGGGTCTGGAGGTGGCGTTTTCGGCCGTTTCCGCGGGCTGGCAGCCCGATTTCAGCGGCATGCGCATGGGCGGCTATCGGGCCGACGATCCGGTGCTGCGCTTCGAGGTCGCCGTGCCGGCGCATCTGGCGCACTCGCCGCTCGCCGCGCGCTACGTGCAGGCGGCGCTCGAGGACGCGCTCGGCAACGCCCACGACCATTTCGAGGAACTCGGCATCGCCTTCGACCGCGCCGGCTGGCAGCGGGTGCTGGACGCGGCGGCTCGCGTCGAGGCCGACCCGCCCGAGTCGGCCTGGGAAGAATTGCCGCTGGTCTGAGAGCCCGGCACTGAAATTGCGTGGCAGGAGCCATGGACGCCTGCGCCACCGTCATCCGCTACCACGAGGCCACCAGGCACCGCTTCGCGGCCTACGCGCGCGGGCCGGAAACGCTGGACTGGGACGCGCAGCCGGCGCCGTTTCGCC
>JAJVIJ010000020.1 GCA_022072095.1 Rhodocyclaceae bacterium | reverse complement strand
CCGGGCGACAACGTTGCGGTGACGGTCAGGCTGATCGCGCCGATCGCGATGGAGGAAGGGTTGCGCTTCGCCATCCGCGAAGGTGGCCGCACCGTCGGCGCCGGCGTAGTCAGCAAGGTGATCGAGTGATGAGTACAGCAACTGCACAACGCTCCGGACAACGGATTCGCATTCGGCTGAAGGCGTTCGACTATCGTCTGATCGATCAGTCGGCGCTCGAGATAGTCGATACTGCCAAGCGGACCGGGGCCGTGGTCAGGGGACCGGTACCCCTGCCCACGCGGATCGAGCGATTTGACTTGTTGCGGTCTCCGCATGTGAACAAGACGTCTCGCGACCAGTTCGAAATTCGCACGCATCTGCGCTTGATGGACATCGTCGACCCGACCGACAAGACGGTGGACGCGCTGATGAAGCTCGATTTGCCCGCGGGCGTGGACGTCGAGATCAAGCTGCAGTGAGCGATGGGTTAGGACTAGGCGTTTTGGGGCATCGGCAGTAGGTACGACGGTGTAGTGAACGGCGCTCAGGATCAATCGAAATCCAGGGCGATACATATTAAATTACGGGGAAGCAAGCATGACTCTCGGCCTTGTCGGACGCAAGGTGGGCATGACGCGCATATTTACCGACGATGGTGTTTCCATCCCGGTGACTGTTCTGGACGTCTCGAACAACCGCGTCACACAAATCAAAACGGTGGCGGCGGATGGTTATTCGGCCATCCAGGTCACATTCGGCCAGCGGCGTCCTAGTCGCGTTACCAAGGCTGTCGCGGGACATCTGGCGAAAGCGGGGGTCGAGTCTGGCCACGTGTTTCGCGAGTTTCGCGTCGAGCCCGATATACTCGATCGGTTCAAAGCCGGCGATGTGCTTCCTGCCGGACTGTTCGCTATCGGACAGAAGGTTGATGTCAGCGGTATCTCGATAGGGAAAGGTTTTGCTGGCGTCATCAAACGACACAATTTCGGCTCAAATCGGGCGTCCCACGGCAACTCGGTTTCGCACAACAAGCCCGGATCGATCTCCATGGCACAGGACCCGGGGCGTGTTTTCCCCGGGAAGAAGCTCCCGGGCCATCTGGGCAACGTGAAGCGTACCGTCCAGAACCTCGAAGTGGTACGGATCGACGAATCAAGGCAACTGCTCTTGGTGAAGGGCGCCGTACCCGGAGCACGCGGTGGCGATGTCGTGGTGTGTCCAGCGGTCAAATCCGCTGCTTGATGGGGTTCGGAATGGAGCTCAATGTAATCGACGATCAGGGCGCTGTATCGACAACGGTCCAGGTTTCGGATCGCCTGTTTGGCCGCGACTATAACGAGGCGCTGGTACATCAGGTCGTGGTGGGATATCAGGCCAACGCACGCTTGGGAACTCGAGCACAGAAGGATCGCGCTGAGGTCAGGCATTCGACGAAGAAACCTTGGCGGCAGAAAGGCACTGGTCGCGCGCGCGCTGGCATGACCTCGAGTCCGATTTGGCGAGGGGGCGGGAAGATATTCCCTAACTCACCCGACGAAAATTTTTCGCACAAGATAAACCGAAAGATGTATCGCGCCGGCATGGCATCGATACTGTCGCGACTCGCTCGCGAGGAGCGGTTGGTGGTAGTAGAGGGGTTTTCGGTGGCGGCACCGAAAACTAAGCTACTGGCGCAGAAGCTGAAGGACATGGGCATCGACTGTTCCGTCATGGTCATCACGGATGAGTTTGACGAGAATCTTCATTTGTCGTCGCGCAACCTCAAGGGTGTGCTCGTGCTGAACGTCGCGCACGCGGATCCGGTCGCGCTCGTGCATTTCGACAAGGTCTTGGTCACGAAAGCGGCCGTGGCGCGCATGGAGGAGCTCTGGGTATGAAGCCGCGTTTCACTGAAGAGCGACTCTTGCAGGTCTTGCTCGCGCCGCAGATTTCGGAGAAGGCGACCTTTGTCGCCGACAAGCATAACCAGGTCATTTTCAGGGTGGCGCCCGATGCGACCAAGCCGGAAATCAAGGCAGCGGTGGAATTGATTTTCGGACGAAAGGACAAGCCCATTGAAGTGTTGAGCGTGACGGTTTCCAACACACACGCGAAGATCAAGCGTCGCGGGCGTATTCCAGGCCGTCGGTCCGGGTGGAAGAAGGCGTTTGTTCGGCTCGCCCCAGATCAGGAACTGAACTTTGCTGAAGGAGGCTCACTGTAATGGCGCTCGTCAAGGTTAAGCCGACTTCTGCGGGACGTCGTGCGGTCGTCAAGGTCGTTCACGCGAAGCTCCACAAAGGACGGCCACATGCGCCGCTGGTGTCGAGCAAGGCAAAGCACGCGGGACGGAACGTGCATGGCCATATTACGACCCGGCATCAGGGCGGGGGCCATAAGCAACTATATCGGCAAATCGACTTCAGGCGTCAGAAGGATGGTATTCCGGCCAAGGTAGAACGCATCGAGTACGACCCGAACCGGAGCGCACATATTGCGCTGCTCTGCTATGCGGATGGGGAGCGTCGGTACATCATTGCGACGCGCGGAATGGAGGTGGGTCAGCAGGTCGTGTCCGGACCCGGGGCTCCGATCAAAGCCGGCAACGCGCTGCCGATCCGTAACATCCCGGTGGGCACTACGGTCCATTGCGTTGAAATGATTCCCGGAAAAGGTGCGCAGCTAGCGCGGTCGGCGGGCGGGTCCGTTCAGTTGCTGGCGCGCGATGGCAGCTATGCTCAGCTGCGTCTGCGTTCGGGCGAGATTCGTCGCGTTCATGTCGAATGCAGAGCGACCGTCGGCGAAGTCGGTAACGAGGAGCACAATCTTCGCTCCATCGGCAAGGCTGGTGCTCAGCGTTGGCGGGGCATTCGCCCGACCGTTCGCGGCGTTGCGATGAATCCGATCGACCACCCGCACGGTGGTGGGGAAGGGCGAACCGGGGAAGCGCGTACGCCCGTGAGTCCATGGGGTACGCCGACGAAGGGATACCGCACTCGGCGGAACAAGCGCACGAATGGCATGATCGTGCAGCGCCGCTACAAGCGGTAACGGGTAATAGAGAGAAATCATGGCACGTTCCGTTAAGAAGGGTCCGTTCGTGGATGGCCACCTGTTGAAAAAGGTCGACACCGCCCGGACGGGTAACGACAAGCGACCGATCAAGACCTGGTCCAGGCGATCGACCATTATTCCCGAGTTCATCGGGTTGACCATTGCCGTGCATAACGGAAGGCAGCACGTTCCGATATTCATTTCCGAGAACATGGTTGGCCATAAGCTTGGCGAATTTGCGCTGACGCGTACGTTCAAGGGGCACACGGGTGGCAAGAAAGCGGCGATGAAGAGGTGATGATGCAGACCAAGGCGATATTGCGGGGCGTTCGATTGTCGGCGCAAAAGGGTCGACTCGTCGCCGACATGGTGCGAGGCAAGCCCGTGGATCAGGCGCTCAGCATCCTGGCGTTCTGCCCCAAGAAGGGTGCGGGGATCATAAAGAAAATTCTCGAATCGGCCATTGCCAACGCTGAACATAACGATGGCGCGGACATCGACACGCTGAGAGTGGCTGAGATATATGTCGAGAAGGGGATGGTTTTGAAGCGGTTCACCGCGCGGGCAAAGGGACGCGGCAACCGTATCAGCAAGCCGACCTGTCACATCTTCATCACCGTGGGCGACTGAGGAGCATCATGGGACAAAAGATTCATCCGACCGGATTCCGGCTCGCGGTTAATCGCAACTGGTCGTCACGATGGTATGCGAACAGCAAAGATTTCGCGTCGATGCTGATCGAGGACATCAAGGTTCGCGAGTACCTCAAGCGCAAGCTCAACCACGCATCAGTAAGCCGGGTCGTGATCGAGCGCCCTGCCAAGAACGCGAGAATCACAGTGTTCAGCGCAAGGCCGGGCGTCGTGATCGGTAAGAAAGGCGAGGGCATCGAGCTCGTTCGTAGGGAGCTTCAGGGAATCATGGGCGTGCCGGTGCACGTCGGTATTGAAGAAATACGCAAACCCGAGGTCGACGCTCAATTGATCGCCGATTCGATTGCTCAGCAGCTTGAAAAGCGCATCATGTTCCGGCGAGCCATGAAGCGGGCGATGCAGAACGCAATGAGATTGGGTGCCCAAGGCATCAAGATCATGAGCGCAGGGCGGCTGAATGGGATCGAAATCGCGCGAACGGAGTGGTATCGCGAAGGTCGAGTCCCGCTGCATACCCTGCGTGCCAATATCGACTATGGATTTTCCGAAGCTAAGACCACATACGGTGTGATCGGTATCAAGGTCTGGGTATTCAAGGGCGAGCAGGTGGATCGGGGCGATTCGGTTCTGAACCCGGCGGACTCCCAAGGCGAGGCCGAGCCTGCCAGGCGGGCGCGTCGGGCGCCGACCAGGGCAGGTGATGTGTCCGACAGCAAACCCACTCGGCCCGGACAGGGTGCCAGAATTGCCGCGGGCGATACGCCCGGTGTTGCGGCGAAACTTCCCGATGCCGATAAGGGTGCAGTGAAACGAGTACGCAGATCAGGAGCGACGGATGCTACAGCCGGCGAGAAGAAAGTATCGTAAGGAGCAGAAAGGCCGGAATACCGGCCTCGCTACTCGGGGGAATAAGGTTAGCTTTGGGGAGTACGGCCTCAAAGCGACCGCGCGTGGCCGACTGACGGCGCGGCAAATCGAATCCGCGCGTCGAGCGATGACGCGGCATATTAAACGTGGGGGACGAGTCTGGATTCGCATTTTTCCGGACAAACCCATTTCCAAGAAACCCGCGGAGGTCAGGATGGGTAACGGCAAAGGTAGTCCTGAGTACTGGGTCGCCGAAATTCAGCCGGGCAAGGTTCTGTACGAGATGGACGGTGTCGATATCGAACTCGCGCGCGAGGCGTTTGCGCTAGCCGCAGCGAAACTGCCAATCTCCACGACGTTTGTTACACGACATTTGGTGTGAACATGAAGGCTAGCGAACTTCGAACAAAGGGTGTTCCGGATTTACGTCATGAGTTGCTTGAACTGCTTCGCGAGCAATTCTCACTTCGCATGCAGTCGGCGACCCAGCAGTTGGCTAACACGATGCAACTGCGGCGCGTCCGCCGAGATATCGCACGCGTTCGGACCGTGTTGCACCAGAAGGCGACAGGACTATGACTAACGATATGGCTAGCACCACACGTACGCTGGTCGGTAGTGTTGTCAGCGACAAGATGCAAAAGACGGTAACGGTACTCGTGGAGCGTCGGGTAAAGCACCCGCTTTACGGAAAGGTCATGATTCGTTCCAAGCGTTACCATGCACATGTTGAGGGCGAACTTCCGGCGGTTGGCGATACGGTAAAGATCGAGGAATGTCGACCGTTGTCGAAAACCAAGGCGTGGCGCGTCACTGAGGTGATAAAGGCTGCCGCGGGAAGCTAAGAGTTCGGCCTTGCAATTGATGGGGAGTGGAGATAAAATCCGTCCCCTTTTTGGGCAGATCTGTGCTCGAAGTCGTGAAGTTCGCGTCCCGAACGGGATCCAAAACTGCTCCGTACTGCGGAGCAAGTTGGAGGAAACAATGATCCAGATGCAATCCATGTTGTCGGTTGCCGACAATACCGGCGCCCGCACTGTCATGTGCATAAAGGTGCTGGGTGGCTCGAAGCGTCGCTACGCTGGCATTGGCGATGTCATCAAAGTGAGCATTAAGGATGTCACGCCGAGAGGTCGGGTGAAGAAGGGCGAAATCTATAATGCGGTTGTCGTGCGCACGGCGAACGGCGTGCGTCGTCCAGATGGTGCGCGGATTCGGTTCGATGGCAACGCTGCCGTGTTGTTGAACAATAAGCTTGAGCCAATTGGCACCCGAATTTTCGGACCGGTTACGCGCGAGCTGCGTACGGAGCGATTCATGAAAATCGTTTCTCTGGCGCCGGAAGTGCTTTGAGGCGGGATACGGGGAAATTTGTCATGCGGAAATTGCGCAAAGGTGATGAAGTCGTTGTCCTCGTGGGACGTGACCGGGGTCGGCGCGGAACGGTGTTGTCGTGCGTTGGTGAAAGCGTGTTGGTGAGCGGCGTCAACCGGGTCAAGAAACATGTGCGGCCGAACCCGATGCGGGGCGAGGTCGGGGGCATCGTTGAGAAGGACATGCCACTGCCTATTTCCAACGTCGCGTTGTACAACAAGGCAACTGGCAAGGCGGACCGAGTCGGTTTCAGGTTTCTTGAAGACGGGAAAAAAGTGCGGTACTTCAAGTCGACCGGCGAGCTGGTTGATGCTTGACGCGAGCTACGGAAGAGGGGGTTGAGGTATGGCGCGCTTGTTGCAGGATTACCGCGAGATCATCGTCCCGGGGTTGATCGATAAGTTCGGTTACAAATCGGTGATGCAGGTTCCGAGAATAACCAAGATCACGTTGAACATGGGTGTGGGTGAGGCGGTTGGTGACAAGAAGATTCTTGAGCATGCCGTTCAGGATTTGACAAAGATTGCCGGGCAGCGTCCGGTCGTCACCAAAGCGAGAAAGTCGATCGCCGGATTTAAGATCCGCGATGGCTACCCCGTGGGCTGCATGGTCACGCTGCGGGGGCCGCGCATGTATGAGTTTCTGGACCGGTTGATTACCGTGGCGATTCCCCGTATTCGCGATTTTCGCGGCATTTCAGGCAAGGGGTTTGACGGTCGGGGCAACTACAGCATGGGCGTGAAAGAGCAGATCATTTTCCCGGAAATCGAGTACGACAAAATCGATGCCCTGCGGGGATTGAATATTTGTGTGACGACAACGGCCAAATCTGATGCCGAGGCGAGAGCTTTGTTGGAGGCATTCAAATTTCCGTTCCGCAATTGAGGAAACCATGGCGAAACTGGCGTTGATCAATCGTGAAGGCAAGCGGCGCAAGCTTGTCGCTAAGTTCGCGGCGCGGCGAGCGGCGCTCGAGGCCATATTGGCCGATCTTTCTCTTCCAGAGGAGGAGCGCTGGCAGGCGCGCTTGGCGTTGCAAAGATTTCCTAGAAACGCCAATCCTACCCGCCTGCGCAGTCGTTGTGCGATCACGGGACGGCCGAGAGGCGTATTCCGGAAGTTTGGACTATGTCGCAACAAGCTCCGGGAAATCGCGTTTCGCGGCGAAGTGCCTGGTATGACGAAGTCCAGCTGGTAGAGGTATCCCATGAGTATGAGTGATCCCATTGCCGACATGTTGACGCGGATCCGCAATGCGCAGATGGCGCGCAAGAACTCGGTCAGCATGCCGTCGTCGAAGCTCAAGGTAGCCATTGCTACAGTGCTCAAGGATGAAGGTTATATCGACGAGTTCGGTGTGGTTGCTGAGGATGATGGAAAAAAGCTGCGCCTCGACATCGGCTTGCGATATTACGCGGGTCAGCCCGTCATTGAGCACATAGAGCGTGTCAGTCGGCCGGGCTTGCGCGTGTATAAGAGCAGCGCAGACTTGCCCAGAGTAAAAAATGGCCTGGGCGTCGCGATCGTATCGACCCCGAAGGGTGTGATGACCGACCGGAAAGCGCGATCGGTCAATGTGGGCGGCGAAATCATCTGTCTGGTGGCGTAGGAGCGAATCGTGTCCAGAGTCGGAAAGAGCCCGGTAGCTCTGCCAGCCGGCGTCAGTGTGGCCTTGACTGACGAGCAGATCAGCATTGAGGGGCCATTGGGCCAGCTGGTTCAACGCTTGCCTTCGTCCGTTCGCATCGAGCACGCGGACGGCGTATTGCGTTGTGCCCCGGTTAGTGGTGTCGCAAACGCGCATCCTATGTCGGGCACGTTGCGAGCGCTGATCAATAACATGGTCATAGGTGTTACGCGTGGATTTGAGCGCCGCCTGTCACTTGTTGGCGTCGGTTATCGAGCGCAGGCGCAGGGAGACAAACTTTCGCTGTCTCTCGGTTTTTCGCATCCCGTGGTGCATCAGATGCCCGAAGGCGTCAAGGTCGAGACCCCGCAGCAGACGGAGGTCGTCATCAAGGGCATCGACAAGCAGCGGGTAGGTCAGGTCGCCGCGGAAATTCGCGCGTATCGCCCGCCGGAGCCTTACAAGGGCAAGGGCGTGAGGTACGCTGATGAACACGTGGTCATCAAAGAAACGAAGAAGAAGTAGGGCTCGCCATGGATAAGATCAAGGCACGTTTGAGAAGAGCGCGCAGCACCCGAGCGCGTCAATCAAGGCTGAAGGCCGTCAGGCTTTCTGTGCATCGCAGCAATTGTCACATTTATGCGCAGATATTCGATATCAGCGGTGCGCGCGTACTGGCTTCAGCGTCGACGCTCGAGCCCGAGGTTCGGTCGCTTTCGCCGAATGGGGGCTGTGTCGGTGCGGCGGTGGTGGTAGGCAAGCTGCTGGCCGAACGCGCACTGAAAGCGGGTATCGGGCACGTGGCGTTCGATCGTTCCGGGTACAAGTACCACGGCCGGGTTAAGGCGTTGGCGGAAGCCGCCCGGGAGGGCGGCCTACAGTTTTGAGCGAGGCAAGAATGGCGAAACCGCAGCGGAAGCAGCAACAGGTGCAGCGTGAAGAACGTGATGACGGCCTGCGCGAAAAGATGGTGGCGATCAATCGCGTCACGAAGGTAGTGAAGGGCGGTCGGGTTCTGGGGTTTGCGGCGCTGACCGTGGTTGGCGATGGCGAAGGTGGCGTCGGCATGGGCAAGGGCAAGGCGAGGGAAGTTCCAGTCGCGGTTCAGAAAGCGATGGACGAAGCGCGACGCAAGATCACGCGCTATCCCTTGCGTAGTGGCAGCTTTCATCATGCCGTGATCGGGCGCCACGGTGCTTCGAAGGTTCTCATCAAGCCGGCGTCGCCGGGTACGGGGATCATTGCCGGCGGTCCGATGCGTGCGGTGTTCGAGGTGATGGGCGTAACCGATGTATTGGCCAAGTGCTTTGGCTCGACAAACCCATACAACCTGGTTCGGGCCACGTTTGACGGCCTCGAACGTATGACCACGCCGGCTAATGTGGCCGCCAAGCGCGGTAAGTCCGTGTCTGAAATTTCCGAGTGAGCCGACTGATAGCCATGGCGAATACGCTGAAACTCACACTGATAAAGAGCCCGATCGGAGCGCGCAATGATCACAAGCAGACGGTTCGCGGCCTCGGGTTGCGCAAATTGCGCCAGTCGGTCGAGTTGATCGACACACCGGCGGTCCGTGGAATGGTTAGCAAGGTCAGCTATCTTGTCCGCTGCGAGGATGCAAATGCGACTAAATGATTTGAAGCCTGCCGACGGGGCGAAGAGCAAGCGGCGTCGAGTGGGTCGAGGAATGGGCAGCGGCTTGGGAAAGACGGCGGGCCGTGGCCATAAGGGCCAGAAGTCACGTTCCGGCGGCTGGAAGAGCGTAGGCTTCGAGGGCGGACAGATGCCACTTCAAAGGCGTCTTCCCAAGCGAGGGTTTACCTCACTCACGCAGGGCGACGTCGAGGAGGTTCGGTTGGACGCGATCGATCGTCTGGGGGTGGGGGAGGTCGATCTGTCTGTTCTGAAGCAGCGTGGCGTGGTTTCCCGTTCCGCCAAGTCAGCAAAGATCATTCTCTCTGGAAAGATCGAGCGGCCCGTTGTGCTTAAAGGAATTCTGGCTTCCAAGGGTGCCATGCTCGCCATTCAGGCAGCGGGTGGCTCGGTTGAGGGCTAGTCTTGGCCGGGACTATTGGTTTTGCTGAGCTCGGAACGTCACCCCGCGTCATGACGGAGACGCCCGCCGGCGGCCAAGTGGCGACCGCCGCGCCAAGCGCTTGGATCGAAGGGGTCGGACGCGATGGCGAGGATGTGGTGCAGGGAGCATCGATGAGCTGGGGACATGGTGGCGAGTAATAAACCACAGTTAGGCAAGTCCGCCAAGTATGGCGATCTGTGGAGGCGCCTTTGGTTTTTGATGGGGGCGTTGGTCGTCTATCGCATCGGAGCACATATCCCGGTTCCTGGAATCGATGCCAACCAGCTCGCACGCCTGTTCGAAGGGCAGCAAGGGGGCATACTCGGAATCTTTAACTTGTTTTCCGGTGGTGCGCTGTCTCGCTTCACGATTTTCGCGCTGGGGATCATGCCCTACATTTCCGCATCGATCATCATGCAGCTGCTGTCGGTCGCGCTGCCATCTCTGGAGGCGTTGAAGAAGGAAGGCGAAGCGGGGCGACGCAAGATCACGCAGTACACACGTTACGGAACGGTGGTGCTCGCGCTGTTTCAAGCATTCGGCATCGCGGTGGCGTTGGAGCAGCAGGCCGGTCTGGTGCTCCAACCTGGCGTGCTGTTCAAGATTACGGCCGTGGCAACATTGGTCACCGGGACTTTGTTTCTCATGTGGCTCGGTGAGCAGATTACAGAACGAGGCCTTGGCAATGGGATCTCGATCCTGATCTTTGCGGGTATCGTTGCCGGGCTGCCCAGTGCGATCGGAAGTTTGTTCGAACTGGTCCGTACCGGGGCGATGCACGCGGTTTCGGCCTTGTTTATCGTTGTGCTGGTCGTCCTAGTCACGGCTTTGGTCGTGTTCGTTGAGAGGGGACAGCGCAAAATCCTTGTAAATTACGCAAAGCGGCAGGTTGGCAATCGCGTGTATGGTGGGCAAAGCTCTCATTTGCCGCTCAAGCTGAATATGGCTGGCGTCATCCCGCCAATTTTCGCGTCATCCATCATCCTGTTTCCAGCAACTGTCGCTGGCTGGTTCGGTGCGTCGGAAGGAATGGTTTGGCTCAAGGATCTGGCGACCGCGCTTTCGCCCGGACAACCCATTTATGTATTGTGCTATGCAGCGGCAATCGTTTTCTTTTGCTTTTTTTATACGGCTTTGGTGTTCAGCGCCAAGGAAACCGCGGACAACTTGAAGAAGAGCGGAGCATTCGTTCCCGGGATCCGACCTGGCGAGCAGACCGCTCGCTATCTCGATCGCATTCTCGTGCGGCTGACCCTGATTGGAGCGGCGTACATCACGCTTGTGTGCCTGTTACCAGAGTTTTTGATCGTCAAGTGGAACGTGCCCTTCTATTTTGGGGGTACCAGCTTGTTGATCATTGTGGTCGTAACCATGGATTTCATGGCGCAAGTCCAGGCTTATGTAATGTCTCACCAGTACGAGAGCCTGCTAAAAAAGGCAAATTTCAAGGGCCCCGGACTGTCGGGGTTGAGGTAATCGGGGCGTGTCCAAAGAAGACATCATCGATATGCAGGGGGAGGTTCTGGAGAATCTTCCGAACGCGACCTTCAGGGTCAAGTTGGAAAACGGGCATGTCGTACTCGCCCATATTTCGGGCAAGATGCGGATGCACTACATTCGTATCCTGCCCGGCGACAAAGTGACGGTTCAATTGACGCCATACGACCTGACGCGCGGACGCATCGTTTTTCGCGCCAAGTAGGGTTATCAGACCAACTGCTTTCATTCGGAGCGCCGCCATGCGAGTTCAAGCATCTGTCAAACCCATTTGCCGCAAGTGCAAAATTGTCCGCCGCAAGCGAGTCATACGCGTCATTTGCGTCGATGCACGCCACAAGCAACGCCAGGGTTGATCTGGCATTGCTTACCAAATATAATTCACCGCTTTTCTTTTAGAGGTTGATGATGGCGCGTATCGCTGGCGTCAATATTCCGAATCATCAGCACGCCGAGATCGCGCTGACAGCCATTTTTGGAGTCGGTCGGAGCCGGGCACGGCTGCTGTGCGACGCTGCGGGCGTCTCCAGGTCGGCGAAGATCAAGGATCTCGCTGATGCCGATATGGAAAGGCTGAGAGCCGAGGTTGCGAAGTTCACGGTCGAGGGTGATCTGCGTCGTGAAGTGACGATGAGCATCAAGCGACTGATGGATCTCGGTTGTTATCGGGGTGTCCGTCACCGTCGTGGATTGCCGGTGCGCGGGCAGCGCACAAAGACCAACGCACGGACCCGAAAGGGACCTCGCAAAGCTATCGTCGCTGGCAAGAAATAACTCGAAGCCGCGAGGCGCGCCGTAGTCGGTGAAGTCGCGTGCGCTTGGGTAGGCTGGATATCTTTCATATTAGTACCACGGCTCGGGTGCCGGTTGGCACATGGAGCAATCATTGCCGGGCGAAAGCATATGGCCAAGACACAAACCAAGGTTCGCAAGAAGATCAAGAAAAATGTTGTGGAGGGCATTGCGCACGTGCATGCCTCGTTCAACAACACGATCATCACCATTACCGATCGTCAGGGCAACGCGCTGTCCTGGGCGACTTCCGGTGGCGCTGGGTTCAAGGGTTCTCGCAAGAGCACGCCATTTGCTGCGCAGATCGCTGCCGAGGCGGCGGGGAGGGCGGCGCAGGAGTGTGGCGTCAAAAATCTCGAGGTGCGGGTAAAGGGTCCAGGCCCGGGGCGGGAATCGTCGGTGCGTGCGCTCAATGCGCTTGGCCTGAAGATATCCAGCATTACCGACGTAACGCCGATTCCACACAATGGTTGTCGGCCGCCCAAGCGGCGCCGCATATGATGTCTAGGAGTAAATAGTGGCACGTAATCTTGACCCAAAATGTCGTCAGTGCAGGCGTGAAGGCGAAAAGCTTTTTCTGAAGGGTGAAAAGTGCTTCACCGATAAATGTGCCGTTGATCGGCGGAGCTATGCGCCCGGGCAGCACGGCCAGAAATCGGGTCAGCGGCTGTCTGGTTACGGTCAGCAACTTCGCGAGAAGCAGAAGATTCGTCGTATATATGGTGTGCTCGAGCGGCAGTTCCGGCGCGTCTATGCAGAGGCTGAGCGGCGCCGCGGGCGTACGGGCGAGAATCTGTTGCAACTACTGGAGAGCCGTCTCGACACGGCGGCGTTTCGCATGGGTTTTGGAGCATCCCGCTCTGAGGCGAGGCAACTGGTCAGGCACAACGGTGTTCTGGTCAACGGCCGTAGGGTCAATATCCCCTCCTATTCTCTGCGCCCGGGCGATGTCGTGGCGCTCACTCAGGGCGCGCGTGCTCAAATCAGGGTCAAGGCGGCGTTGGAAGCTGCGACCTCCCGTGGCTTTCCCGAATGGCTGGATGTCAACGTCGAGGAAGGAAAGGCGGTTTTCAAGGCGCTTCCCCAGCGTGAGGAGTTGCCATCCACAATCAACGAGTCACTGGTCGTCGAGCTTTATTCGCGTTGATTTGGATGCGTATATCGGAAGGATAGTTAATGCACGCTAGCGCATTGTTGAAGCCCAGAATTATTGATGTTCAGAATCTTTCTCCCGCGCATGCGCGGGTGGTCATGGAGCCGTTTGAACGCGGTTTTGGCCACACACTGGGGAACGCCTTGCGCAGGATTCTGCTGTCGTCCATGCCTGGATATGCGCCGACCGAAGTTCTGATCGACGGTGTGGTGCATGAGTACTCCGCAATCGAGGGGGTTCGCGAAGATGTCGTGGACATTCTGCTGAATCTCAAAGGCATGGTATTGAAGCTGCACAACCGACAGGATGCCCTACTCAAGGTGTCCAAATCGGGAGGAGGCGTGTTGACCGCCGGAGATATCGAGGCGTCGCATGATGTCGAAATTGTCAACCCGCAGCACGTGATCGCGCATCTGGCGACCGGCGCCAACCTCAAGATGCAGATCAGGATCGAGCAGGGGCAGGGCTACGTACCAGCGACCCAGAGGGTGAGTGAGAGCAAACCTGTCGGCGCTATCGTGCTGGATGCGTCGTTCAGCCCGGTCAGGCGGGTCTCCTACGTCGTCGAGAGCGCCCGGGTGGAGCAGCGTACCGATCTCGATCGCCTCGTTATGGACATCGAGACCAACGGTGCGATCGAGCCTGAGGATGCGGTCCGTCGGGCGGCGCGCATCCTGATCGAGCAGCTGTCGGTCTTCGCCGACTTGGAAGGTGTATCCGCGCCGCTCGAATCGCCGCAGCCAACCCAAGTCGATCCGATCCTGCTGCGCCCGGTCGATGATCTCGAGCTGACGGTTCGTTCCGCGAACTGTCTCAAGGCCGAGAACATCTACTATATCGGCGATTTGATACAGCGCACCGAAGCGGAGCTGTTGAAGACCCCTAATCTGGGTCGGAAATCGCTGAACGAAATTAAGGAGGTGTTGGCCGGACGCGGATTGACGCTGGGCATGCGTCTGGAAAACTGGCCACCCCCCGGACTAGAGAAATTGTGAGGTCAGCATGCGGCATCGAAATGGATTAAGCAAACTCAATCGCACCAGCTCGCACCGCGAAGCGATGTTGCGCAACATGGCTGTGTCGTTGCTTCGGCACGAGGCCATACGCACCACGCTGCCCAAGGCCAAGGCGTTGCGGCGAGTGGTCGAGCCGATCATTACGCTGGGTAAGAAGCCCAGTCTGGCGAACAGACGATTGGCGTTCAGCCGCTTGCGTGATCGGGAGATTGTCGTGAAAGTCTTTGATGAGTTGGGCCCGCGCTTCGCGTCGCGCCCGGGCGGCTACGTCAGGATCTTGAAGTGGGGATTTCGGGTTGGAGACAGCGCGCCGATGGCGCTGGTTGAGCTCACTGAAAAGCGTGCCGACGAGTCGGCTGCCGATACGGGGTCGTAGGGCGACCCGAGTGGTGCGTGGTCGAACGTCGCAAGCCGGGCAAGTCCCGGCTTTTTTGCGTCAATGGGGCCAGCGATCTCGACATTCTTGATAGTCATCATACCGATGGACAGCAGCCGGTGGAGGGGAAGAAACTGGTTCGTCAGCCGTTAGCACTCTTGCCCACGCCCGTTGTGCCTCTGGATCGCTTGGGGCGGGTGCTCGGCCTCGATGCGCTTTATGTAAAGCGGGACGATCAGACCGGCTTGGGTCTGGGTGGCAACAAGATACGCAAGCTGGAGTTTCTGCTTGGCGATGCGTTGCGACAGGGTGCGGATACGGTGCTGACGGTCGGGGCGCTCCAATCCAACCACGCTCGCCAGACCGCAGCGGCCTGTGCCCGTCTTGGTTTGCACTGTGAGCTGATATTGCTCAGGGGGCGAAAGGAGGGAGAGGCCTATCTGAAATCCGGGAACGTCCTCCTGGACCGCCTTTTTGGCGCGCGCATACAATTGATCGACGCACCCGCTTCGCGCGAGGACGCCATGATGGAGCGTGCCGAAATCCTGCGGAGGGATGGACGGCGACCATACCTGATTCCTGTCGGTGGATCATCGCTGGTCGGCGGTTTCGGATACGCGCTGTGCGCGGAAGAACTCTCGATCCAGGAAGCTCAAGTCGGCGTCACATTCGACACCATCATTGTGCCTACCGGCAGTGGTGGCACGCATGCCGGCCTGGTGGCGGGACTCCACTGCGTGGGAAGCAAGGCCCGGGTGCTGGGCGTAGCCGTCGAGGGCACGCGCGCAGAAAAGGAGGAGTCTGTCTGGACGCAGGCGCAGGAGCTGGTCGCCGCGCTCGGCGGTCGTCGCTTGCCTCGCCGTGCAGTCCGTGTGGACGACCGCTTTGTCGGGGAGGGGTATGGTCATCCTACCGAGGCCATGCGTGAGGCCATTTTCCTGACGGCCTCGCTGGAAGGTTTGTTGCTCGACCCGACCTACACGGGCAAGGCAATGTCCGGGCTGATTTCGATGGCCCGCGCTGCAATGATCCCGCGCGCGGCGCCAGTATTGTTTCTGCACACCGGGGGTGTGCCCGGCTTGTTTGCGCAGCCTGAACTGTTCGAATCGCTGCCAACGGCATCCGTAGCCGATATCGCGGGCAATTCAATGGCCGACCCCGAAATCGAAAGGATGGAGGGTCAACCGGCTTCGACCAATGGGAAGAAGCCTACGCGACGCCGGCGAACGAAGAAGCCTCTTGAAGATGCCGGCGAACGTGGTCCGCGCGACCCTACGGTCGGCTGACCGCCCGACTCGCAAGCGTGCAACACACGCCCCAAGCTGGAGGCTCCGTTACTGTCACCAGTAGGCTTCCAGCGCCATTTGCCCGGGGGTGCCCCGGCGCCCGATCCGGAAGCCGCGCGTTTCCAGCAGCTGCCGCAACGAGCGAATCATTCCGGGGTTTCCACAGATCATCACGCGCGAGTGCTCGATCGATAGCTGGGTGGCGGCTGCACGCTCCAGTTCCCCTTGCTCGAGCAACACCGGGATTCTGCCGTGCAGGGCGTCAGCTGCACGCTCACGAGTCGAGCACCGTACGTAGCGCAATGCCCGTCCTGCATTGACAAGGGCGACGAATTGGTCGGCATAGGCAAAATTGTCGGCGTAGCGGACCCCGTGCACGATGATCACCCGTTCGTATCGGCTCCAGGTGGTCGTATCGCGCAGCATCGACACAAAGGGAGCGAGACCGGTGCCGGTGGCGATGAGCCAAAGGTCGCGGCCGTCGGCGAAGCGTTCCAGAGTGAAGAAGCCGTACGCGGTGCGATCGATGAGCAGGCTATCGCCCGCTTGCATGTCCGCCAGCCGTGGACTGAACTCGCCCTGTGGGGCGATCACCGAGAAAAACTCGAGGCAAGGGTCGTCGGCAGACGAAACCAGGGAGTAGGGGCGCCATATGGTTGCCGGGCTACCCCCTCCTGCGACAGCTACTTCCACGCCTATGCGCGCGAACTGGCCGGCGGTGAAGCGGAATCCCGCCGGTCGCGAGCAGCGCAGCGAAAACAGCCCATCCGCCCAGTCCCGGCGATCCAGAATCGTTTCGCGAGCGTAGCGATCTGCGGGGTTCACGGTGAGCGCACGTCGCGGACCGGGCGCGCCTAGCTGGCTGGCGACAGCGAGGGACCAGGAGCCCTAGCCGGGCGAGGAACATCGGCGACGGCTGAGCCTATGAGCAACAGGCGTGGACCACCATGCCCTCTGGGCGGGCAGGCGCGCAAGTCGGCCAGCGTTTGCGCATCGCTGCGCTGAGTGGGCAAGGTGGCGTCCTCGATCACGACTGTCGGTGTTTCGGGGTCGGCGCCGCCTGCCATCAGCTGCTCGGCGACCCATGCCAGGCCGTCGCCTGCCATGTACAGCGCGGCACTGTCCGACGCCAGGACCGCCCTCACCCATTCCGAATCGGGCGCGCCTTTCGCGACACGTGGCGTGGCGAGCAGCAGCGTCCGTCCAACTTTCCTTCGCGTCAGCGGGCATTGCAGTTCAGCCGCCGCCCCCGATGCTGCGGTGACGCCGGGAACAACTTCGAACTCGATGCCTGCGGCAGTGAGTGCGTCGATCTCTTCCTGGGCGCGGCCGAACAGCATCGGGTCGCCGCCTTTAAGGCGGACGATGCGCTGGTAGTGTCGGGCTGAGTCGACGAGCTGCTGATCGATGACCTGCTGAGCCGTGGATGGGCCGCCGCTTCGCTTGCCGACCGAAACCAGGCGGGCGTGCGGCGCGAGCGCGAGCATGTCCGGGTGTATCAGTGCATCGTGGAACACGCAGTCCGCTTCGGCGAGCAGCCTTGCAGCGCGCAGAGTAAGAAGGTCCAGCGCCCCGGGGCCGGCACCGACCAGATAAACCTTCCCGGTCAACGAATCATGCCCGCGGCCACCGTGGCATTGGTGTCAGCGTCGATCAGGATGAATGCACCGGTCGCCCGGCTGTGGGTGTAGGTGTCCACGGCAACCGGCTGAGCGAGCCGCAGGCTCACCCTTCCGAGTGCGTTGACGTGTAGCTCGCTTGCGGCAGTATGTTCCAGCGTCTTGATATCCAGCGTGTGATGAATCGCGATGATTTTAGCCCGGACCTCACGCGTCGTGTGCCTGAGCAGGTAGGTACGGGCAATGTTGAGCGGAGATTCTGCCAGCCAGCACAGTTCCGCTTCGAAGTCTCGGAGTACGCGCGGCTGCTGGTCTGGGCTGACGAACATGTCCCCGCGTGAGACGTCGAGCTCCCGATCGAGGGCAAGCATGACTGATTGTCCCTCCTCCGCGCGCTGGAGTGTCTGGTTGCCAAGGTTGATTCCTTGGACGATGGCGGGGTGACCGGCGGGCAGGACCTGAATTTCGTCGCCGACTGCGACTTCCCCGGCTTCGATTTTTCCGGAATACCGGCGCATCCCCTGCGGGCCGTCCGGACGGCTCACCCACTGAACGGGGAAGCGCAGCCCGACGTTCCCGCTCGGGTGGGCACCGTGAGCCCGCTCCAGAAGATCCATCAGCGTTGGGCCGGCATACCAGGGCATTCGCTCGCCGCGCTCGACCACGAGGTCACCATGCAGCGCGGAAAGCGGGAGCATGGCCGCTTCCGCGATCCCCAGGCGTGCCGCCAGTTCGCCGCAGGCCTCGCTGATCGCCGTGTAGCGTGCCTGTGACCAGTCGACCAGGTCCATCTTGTTGATCGCG
Organism: Rhodocyclaceae bacterium; assembly: GCA_022072095.1. Lineage (GTDB taxonomy): Bacteria > Pseudomonadota > Gammaproteobacteria > Burkholderiales > Rhodocyclaceae > JAJVIJ01. The sequence goes on along the minus strand of JAJVIJ010000020.1, from coordinate 38,238 downwards.
AACACGACTTGTGGGATACCCAGCAGCGCGGAGATAGCTGTGTGCCGACGTGTTTGCGGCGACACGCCCTTGCTGGCGTCGACCAGGATGATCGCTAGATCGGCGGTCGACGCGGCCGTGACCATGTTGCGCGTGTACTGCTCGTGCCCGGGTGCGTCCGCGATGATGTACTTGCGGTGACCGGTCGTGAAATAGCGGTAGGCGACATCGATGGTGATGCCCTGCTCCCGCTCGGCCTGCAGGCCATCGGTCACCAGCGACAGATCGAGACCATCGAAACCACGATTCGCAGAGGTGCGCTCGAGGTGGTTCAGGGCATCGGCGAGCAACGACTTGCTGTCGTAGAGCAGGCGGCCGATCAGCGTGCTCTTGCCGTCGTCGACGGAACCGCAGGTCGTGAAACGCAGCAGCGTCGTTGCTTGAGGTTCGGGAATGGGTTCGCGTGCGGACATGATGTCAAAAATAGCCTTCCTTCTTGCGTTGCTCCATCGCTGCGTCCGAGGTCTGATCGTCGAGCCGGGTGGCACCACGTTCGGTCAGCGTCGTGGCCGCCGTTTCGGCAATGATCTTGTTCAGCGTATCGGCGACCGAGGCCACCGGCGCCGTACAGGACACGTCGCCCACCGTGCGGAAGCGGACCGAGACGGTTTCGACTTGGTCGCCTGGGCTGGCGGGTGTCAGTGGTGTGACCGGATAGAGCGTGTCACCACGACGGACGACCGGGCGCGGGTGCGCGAAATAGATCGACGGCAAAGCTAGTGCTTCCCTGGCGATGTATTGCCAGACATCCAGTTCGGTCCAGTTGGAAATCGGGAACGCGCGGATGTGTTCGCCTTTGTGCACGCGCGCGTTGTAGAGATCCCAAAGTTCAGGTCGCTGGTTTTTCGGATCCCACTGCCCGAAATCATCGCGGAAGCTCATCACGCGTTCCTTGGCGCGCGCCTTCTCCTCGTCCCGGCGGGCGCCGCCGATCAGGCAATCGAAGCCGAACTCGGCAACCGCTTCGAGCAGCGTGACGGACTGGTGACGGTTGCGCGATTCGGTGGGCGCTTTCAGCTTGACGGTGCCACGCGCGATCGAGTCCTCGACGCTGCGCACGATCAGTTGCTCGCCAAGTTCGGCTGCGCGGGCATCACGGAAATCGATGACTTCCTGATAGTTGTGGCCGGTGTCGATATGCAGCAGCGGAAAGGGGAAGCGCCCAGGCCGGAAGGCTTTCTCCGCGAGGCGCAGCATGCATACGGAATCCTTGCCGCCGGAGAACAACAGTGCCGGGCGGGCGCATTGTCCGGCCACCTCGCGCAGAATGTAAATGGCTTCGGATTCCAGCCAGTCTAGGTGGGCAAGATCGTGGGCGTTCATGACGGATTTCAGCCTAGCTTGGGTACGATGGGGACAGCGGCGCCCCGGTCTGGGTGCAAGCCGCATTCCTTGCCGCCGGGCTCTTCCCACCACCAGCGGCCGGCACGGACGTCTTCTCCGGGAGTGATCGCGCGCGTACAGGGTGCGCAGCCGATACTCGGGTAGAAGTGGTCGTGCAGTGCGTTATAGGGCACGTCGTGGGCGCGGATGTACGCCCAGACCTCGGCTTCTGTCCAGTCCGCAAGGGGGTTGAACTTGATCAGCCCGTGTTCGTGGTCATCCTCGCGCGCGGCCAGGCCGGTGCGGCTCGCGGCCTGTTGGCGGCGCAAGCCGGTGATCCAGGCACGCTTTCCGGACAGCGCGCGTGCGAGCGGCTCGACCTTGCGTACCGCGCAGCAGCGCTTGCGCAGGTCCACGGAACGATAGAAACCATTGATACCGTGTTCGGACACGTAGGACTCGATCAGCTCGTGGCGTGGGAAATACAGTTCCGGCCGGATGCCGTAGCGGTCCTCCAGGCGATCGAGCAGCGCGTAGGTTTCTGCAGGCAGGCGTCCCGTGTCCAGCAGGAACTGCCCGATTTCGAGTCCATCGCGAGCGATGACGTCGGTCAGAAGCATGTCCTCGACGCCCAGGCTGTTGGCCAGCACGACAGGGGCATGATCGCGCGCGATCTGCGCCAGGTCGGCTTTCAGGGCCGCGACCTTGTCCATTGGGACGGGCGTGCTTTCAGTGAGACTGGGCATCATGCAGGGTTCCGTTGCCGCGATGCTCGCGGCGATAGAGAGGTTGCAATGGATGAACCGATGCCTGATACGGTTCGGTGAAGTCGGCGAGCCGCGCCACGAACGCGGCCGCTTGCTGGCCTGCGCGAGGCACCAGACAGTTGAAGCCACAACGGCTGAGTTCGGTGGCCTGATCGACGAGGACATCACCGAATGCGCGCAGGACGCCACGGTAACCGAGATGCCTACGCAGCACGACGGCCGTGGAATAACCGCGCCCATCCGTAAACACCGGGAAGTGCACCGCAATCACCGGCAGGCTGTCCACGGCATCGGCGAGTATCCACGGATCGTCGTTCGGGGCCAGCCAGACACCCAGGCCGGGATCGGCGGACTTGCGACTCGTCCAGGCCGAAAGGGGCAGGATCAAGCCCTGCTTGGAATCGGGAGCCAGGTCGGGCGGAGCCGTATCTTCGCCGGATGTCGGCATCCAGGTCGTCCAGCAGTCCTCGACGATCCGGCCATCCATGAGGATTTCAGGCATGTGCGGCCCTTCGGGTGCGCTCTGCTTCACCATAAACCGCCCGCTTGAATGGTTCGATACCCAGGCGACGCACCGTATCCACGAACAATTCGTCACCCTCGCGCTGCGCCAGGTAGGCCTCGAGCAGCCGACGAATCGCTTGTGGAACCTGTTCGGCATCGAGTGACGGGCCGATGACCTTGCCGATGGCGGCTTGCTGGCCCTGGTTGCCGCCGATGCTGATCTGGTACCACTCGCTGCCGTCCTTGTCGACACCGAGGATGCCGATATGTCCCGCATGGTGATGCCCGCAGGCATTCATGCAGCCGGACATATTGAGTGAAATCGGACCCAGCTCATGGAGCTCATCCAGATCGGAGAATTCGTTCTGGATGGCCTCGGCGACCGGAATCGAACGCGCGTTGGCCAGAGAGCAAAAATCCTTGCCAGGGCAGCAGATGATATCGGCGAGCAGGCCGACGGTCGGGCTGGCGAGTTTCAGTGCCCGTAGCTCCTGCCACAGTGCCCATAGTTGATGACGCGGCACATGGGGCAGCACCAGGTTCTGCTCGTGCGTGACGCGGGTTTCGCCCAGGCTGTAGCGGTCTGCCAGGTCGGCGATGGCGTCCATCTGCGAGGCGGTGGCGTCGCCGGGGGGCTGACCTGGGTGTTTCAGCGAAATGGTCACCGCGGAGTAGCCCTGTTGGCGGTGCGCATGCACGTTGCGCTCTACCCAGCGGGAAAACGGCAGCGAGTTCTTCCGGTGTGCCTGGAACAGACTGTCATCGGCCGGTTGCGCCGGGTAGGCCGGTGCGACGAAATGCGCCGCCACCCGATCGCGTTCGGCGACGGTGAGCCGATTGCAGTCGCCGGCGATGCGTTGCCATTCCTGCTCGACCTGGCGGGCGAATTCCGCGGTACCCAGGCTCTTCACCAGGATTTTGATCCGCGACTTGTACAGGTTGTCGCGGCGGCCGTGCCGGTTATAGACCCGCAAGATCGCGTCGCAGTAGTTCAGCAATTCCTGCCAGGGCAAGGCTTCGCGGATGACGACGCCCAGCATGGGCGTACGTCCCATGCCACCGCCTACCCACACACGGAACACCGTTTCGCCATGCTCGTCGCGATACACATCGAGACCGATGTCGTGAAACCGGATGGCGGCACGGTCTTCACGCGCGCCGTTGACCGCGATCTTGAACTTGCGCGGCAGCCAGGCGAATTCCGGGTGGAAGGTCGACCATTGACGCAGTAATTCGCACCAAGGGCGCGGATCAACGATTTCGTCGGGCGCAATGCCGGCGAACTGATCCGAGGTGACGTTGCGGACACAGTTGCCCGAGGTCTGGATCGCATGCATCGAGACCGTGGCCAGTTCGTCCAGCAGATCCGGCACTTCGGGCAGCTTCACCCAATTGAACTGGATGTTCTGGCGCGTGGAAAAATGGCCGTAGCCGCGGTCATAGCGGCGTGCTACATCGGCCAGTGTGCGCAGCTGTCGCGAACTCAGCTCCCCATAGGGAATCGCGACACGCAGCATCGGCGCGTGCAACTGGATATACAGGCCATTCTTCAGCCGCAAAGGCCTGAATTCGTCTTCCGACAGCTCGCCCGTGAGAAACCGCCGCGTCTGGTCGCGAAACTGCGCGACGCGCTCGGTGAGCAGGCGTTGGTCGAATTCGTCGTAAATATAGGGCATGTCCGACCTCAAACAACGGCGAGCTTGGCGCCCACCAGCAATAACAAGACAGCGAGCATCCGACGCAGTACTTGCTCTGGCACGCGCCGGGAGGCACGCGATCCGAGCCAGATCCCCGGCAGGGAGCCAGCCAACAGGCTGAGCAGCAGCGGCACATCGACATGGCCCATGGCCCCGTGACCCAGCCCTGCGACCAGTGTCAGCGGCACGGCGTGAGCGATGTCGGAGCCGACGATCCTGTGCGCGGAAAGCTTGGGGTAGAGCATACCGATCGCGACCACGCCAATCGCGCCGGCTCCAACCGAGGAGACGGTCACGAGAACACCGAGCACGGCGCCGACCGTCACCGTCCTGCGCGTGGGGGAGGGCTGCGGAGGGATGGCTTCGGCAGCCTTCCGCAGCCGCTTGCCAAACACCAGCGCGCCCGCTGTGAGGGTCAGCGCGACAGCCAGGGCCTGCGAGATCGTCGAACTCAGCACCTGCTGGTCGATGGGCAGGTAAGCCAGGAGCGCGATCGTCGTCAGGCTCGCCGGAATGCTGCCGAATGCCAGTCGGCGCACCATCGGCCAGTCGACGTGGCCGAGACGGGCGTGCGTAATCGTACCGCCGGCCTTGGTCAGTGCCGCGTACAGCAAGTCGGTGCCGACCGCAATCGTAGGTTTGATGCCGAACAGCAACACCAGCAATGGCGTCATCAATGAGCCGCCGCCAACACCGGTGAGTCCGACGATCAGTCCGACTGAAAAGCCCGCAATGGAGTACGTGAAATCCATGGCGGCGAGCATAGCCGGCACCTATAAAATCAGGAAATAATTATTTTTCTTTTTGATATAAAATATGAATATAAGTAAAGCCGGAAAATTCGTACCATCAATCGCATGAATCTTCAGCAACTTCGCTACGTGCTCGAAGTCGCCCGCCAGGATCTGAATATTTCCGGGGCGGCGATTGCGCTGCATACGTCCCAGCCCGGGGTGTCCAGCCAGATCAAGAAGCTGGAAGGGGAGCTCGGGGTCGATATTTTCGTTCGCCGCGGCAAGCGGCTGGCGGGTCTGACCGAGGCGGGGCACGTCGTGGTCGAGATCTGCGGGCGCATCGCGCGCGAACTGGTGAATCTGAAACAGGTGGGATCGGACTATGCCTCGCCGGGGCGGGGAACGTTGAGTATCGCGACCACGCACACGCAGGCGCGCTATGTGTTGCCGCCGGTGCTGAAGCGTTTCGTCGCGGCCTACCCGGACGTGCGCCTGTCCTTGCACCAGGGCAACCCCAATGAGTGCTGCCAGATGGTTGTTGAGGGCATCGCTGATCTCGCCATCGCGACCGAGGCGATCGCCGATTACCCCAGCCTGGTCATGCTGCCTTGCTATCAATGGAACCGCAGCATCATCACCCCGCCGGATCATCCCTTGCTGGCCGAACCGGTGTTGTCGCTCGAAGCCGTCGCCCGCTATCCGATCGTGACCTATGATTTTGCATTTACCGGTCGTAGCCAGGTCAACCGTGCGTTTGCCCAGCGTGGCCTCGTTCCCAACGTGGTGCTCACGGCGATCGATGCCGATGTGATCAAGACCTACGTCGCGCTGGGTTTCGGCGTCGGCATCATCGCCAGCATGGCTTTCGATCCGGACGCGGATCGCGGCCTGCGTGCCATCGATGCGTCGCATCTGTTCGAGTCCGCGACGACGCGCATCGGGCTGCCGAAGAATGCCTGGATCAGACGTTACGAACGCGACTTCATCGAGTGGTTTGCGCCGCAACTGTCATCCAAGGCGATCGACGCCGCGCTGGGACGCTGAGGGAATGGCGCAGCATGTTGGGCAACGCCAGGCTCAGTGGACTACGCTGATTCGCGCCCGAGCCGATGGGGTCGATCGGTGGCCTGTGGCCAGCTCTTGAGCCGCTCTGTCGCGCAGCGATAGCCGATTTCGATGATTTCCTCGGCGCGGCCGAAATCCATGAGACGCACCGCCCCCAGCGGCGGCTGGATCAGAAGGTCCGGCCGATCGTGTCGCAGCGACGACTGCGTGATGCGCGCCTGCATGATGTAGAGCGAGGCCAGCAGCACCTCGAAGATGCCGGGCAGAGCGTCCTTTTTCAACCAGGCGCTGAACTGGGCCAGCAGTGGATTCTGCGACACGGTGTTCTTGGCTCCGGGCAGACTTTCCAGCAGTCGGGCCAGCGTCTGGCCATTGCCATTGCCATCGTCCGACGGCGCAACGCGCGCGCTGCGTCCGGCGACGATGTCGTGGTTGAGATCGACCGCGATGACGAGGTCGGCGCCCATCGCGCGTGCCGCGCTGACCGGCACCGGGTCGACCAGGCCACCGTCGACCAGAACGTGGCCATCGCGCCGCACCGGCGTGAAGATGCCCGGTACGGCGATACTCGCACGCACGGCCTCGGTCAGATCGCCGTGGTCGATCACCACCTCGCGCCCGGTTGCAAGGTCGGTCGCCACCGCGGCAAACGGGATGTTCAAGTCCTCGATTGCCGTATCGGGCACGAGCGTGCGTACGAAGTCGGCGATTTTTCGGCCGTCGATCAATCCCGAGCGCGGGAATACCGGGTCGAGCAGCGACACCATGTACTTCCAGTCGAGGCCGAGAAATTTCGCGGTCAGGCTGTCGAGCCCGCCGGCGGCGAGCACGGCACCGATCAGTGCCCCCATGCTGGTTCCGGCGATGACCTTGATATCGATCCCTGCTTCCCGTATGGCGCGCAGCACCCCGATGTGCGCCAGTCCGCGTGCCGAGCCGCTGCCCAGCGCCAGGCCGACCGTGCGCGGCGCGACGGGCTCGGAAGGGGAGCGGCCTGTGACCGCCGATGAACCGGGCATGACCGAGAGTCCGCTCAATAATTCATGCGCGTCGGACCGACGTGGGTAACGGTGTGTCCGGCTGCGCGTGCCTTACCAGAACTTCCACCACCATTTCTTCCTTTTCATAACCTCGTTGACTTCGTCGGTCCATTGGGAAAACTTCGTGAGGTTCGTTTCTTGGAAATAGGCGCCAAAGCGCTTGTCACTGTCATGAATGTGGCGGGCGAGCCAAGTCTTGAGGAAGTGCAGCAGCTCAAACGTGATCGTGATGTTTTCCTTGTCGAGCTTTTCCTGCAGGTCGCGCACCTGGCGAATCAGGTCTTCGTGCTGCGCCTTGTGTATCTCGAAGCCCGGATAATGCGTGAGCCGCATCAGACTTTCCTCGAGCAGAAAGTGCGTGCGCGTATATTCTGCCAGGCGATCGAGGATCTCGCGTGATGTCGCCTTTCCATGATGTTCGCGTATTGCATTGTGCAGATCGTTGAGTAGCGAGACGAGGACCTTGTGTTGTTCGTCGATCTCCTGGATGCCGATGTTGAAGTCATTATCCCACTGGAAAAGTACGGTCATGATCATGATGTGCAAAGGGTACGGCGACGATCTTAGCGGCCTCGAGGCGGGCAGCCTTGACGCGCGTCAATCCGAGTATGTCTGTTGACAGCGCCGCCTCGGACAAATAACATCCTCGCCTTTTTAGAACCTTACAAGGGCTATGAAGACCTTTTCCGCGAAGCCGCACGAGGTGCAGCGCGATTGGTATGTGATCGACGCTTCAGACAAGGTGCTCGGGCGCCTGGCGTCCGAGATCGCGAAGCGTCTCCGGGGCAAGCACAAGCCCATCTACACCCCGCATGTCGACACCGGCGATTTCATTGTCGTCGTCAACGTCGAAAAGCTGCGGGTGACCGGTGCCAAGGCCCAGGACAAGAAATACTTCCGTCACAGCGGTTACCCGGGAGGGATCTACGAGCGGAACTTCGAAAAGTTGCAGCAGCGCTTCCCGGAGCGGGTATTGCAAAAGGCCGTCAAGGGCATGTTGCCGAAGGGGCCTCTGGGTTACGCCATGATCAAGAAGCTCAAATGTTACGCGGGATCGTCTCATCCGCATGCGGCGCAGCAACCGCGGTTACTCGAGGTCTAAAAGATGATTGGTGACTATTATTATGGTACCGGCCGTCGCAAGACATCCGTTGCGCGCGTGTTCATCAAGCGGGGCAACGGTGGCTTTGTCGTGAATGGACGGTCTCTGGATCAGTATTTTGGCCGCGAAACCGGGCGCATGGTGGTGATGCAGCCGCTCGATCTGGTGAACCATCGCGACAGCTTCGACATCATGGTCAACGTCACGGGCGGTGGTGAATCCGGGCAGTCCGGAGCAGTCCGCCATGGCCTGACCCGGGCGCTGATCGAATATGACCCGAGCTTGAAGCCCGTCCTGTCGAAGGCTGGTTTTGTGACGCGCGATGCTCGTGGCGTCGAACGCAAGAAGGTCGGCTTCCACAAGGCGCGGCGGCGCAAGCAGTTTTCCAAGCGTTGAGGAAGGGCCGGGCTCTTCGAGAAAGCCGCCTGCGGGCGGCTTTTTTGTTGGGGCGCCTGGACAAGGAGGTACTCATTGGAACCAGCGTCCCACACCCCTTCAGACCGCTATCTCGTTGGAATTGACCGGGACATGGAAAAGTCTGGACTTGCGACGAGTTCCAGGGCGCGCGATAATTATACATTTACAGTAGGTGGGCTTGGGCGCGTTTCACGCGTGGTGGCGCATCGGTCCGGTCGCGGCTCGCGATCGGGCTTCGGCATCGGCAATACCAACCGACTCAACCGACCAACAACCGCCGTTCCAGAATCTGTCAGATGGGAGCGGTATCCTGGGGAGAACGCGGTCCCGGATCCCGTCCATGATTCTTATTGAGTGGCCGGAAATTAAGGAGTGGTAAATGAAAGAAACAGGGCATCCGGATTACCGGGAAATCGGCGTCACGTGCTCGTGCGGCAACAGTTTTTCGACGCGCTCGACGATTGCCAAACCTCAATTGAACATCGAGGTCTGTGCGGCCTGTCACCCGTTCTATACGGGCAAGCAGAAGATCGTGGACACCGCTGGCCGGGTCGAGCGCTTCCGCCAGAAATACGCTAGCAGAACCGCCGCGTGACCGGCTCGGTCGGGCACCGGACCAAGGCAGCGCAGGCTGCCTTTTTTGTTTCAGCCGTCGGTTCGCAGGAGGCGGACAGCCGCATCGGTAGCTCGGACTCGCGCGAGCACTCGCACGTTGGTTGTCTGCCAGGGTGGCCGGGAGCGGCCGCGACGTCCGCGTTGCAGGCGGCCCTGCCTGCCCTGCCCTGGTTCGTATTGCTTCTGGCACTGTACCTCCTTCCGGTGACGCTGGGACATGAACCGTGGAAATCCCAAGACCTGGTCCACGGTGCGGTCATCGCGCACATGCTTGCGGGCGGCGAGTGGCTGACGCCGCACCTGGCGGCCGAAACGGGTGTGATCCGCCCGCCGCTGTATTACTGGCTCGGAGCTGGGCTGGCCACGATCCGACCCTCGTGGCTCGCCTGGTATGACGCCGCGCGGCTGGCCACGACGCTGTTCGTCGGCCTCCATCTGGCCTTGCTCATGCTGACTGCACGTGCGCTTTCCAGACATGCGCTTGCGGGCTGGTTGGCGCTACTGGTCGGGTTGGGTTGTGCCGGTCTGCTGGTGCCCGGGCACGAAATGCAGCCGGCCGTTGCGGCACTGGCAAGTTCGACTTTGATGGCATGGGCTTGGGCAGCGCTGGCCCGGGAACGAGTACTGGCGGGCAGTATCGCGCTTGGCGTGGGCGGCGGGGCCGGTCTGCTGTCCGCAGGTCTGCCGGCAGCGCTGCCCGGGTTATTGGTTGCGCCAGTCCTGCTCGCGCTGCCGGCCTGGCGCCGGCGCGGCGTGGTTCTGGGGGTCGTGGTGGCGACCGCAATGGCGGGCCTGCTGCATGCCGCCTGGTGGTTGGCCGCATCGTCGCAGGGGGTTGATGCCTGGTGGTCGAACGCGCTGCGCGGGCTGGGCGCGGTCTCACGTCCAGGCAACAATCTGCTCGGCTATCTGGCCCTGTTGTTGACGGACACCTGGCCGGCTTGGCTTCTCGCGGCCTGGGGCTTGTGGCGGACGCGGCGACGCGTGTTCGAACCGGCCATTGCGCTGCCCGTGGCCTTGCTCGCGGCCATGCTCGCCGTTCAGGCGCTGATCGTACCGGCCAGACCGCTCAGTGCGCTGCCGCTGGCACTGCCACTGAGCTTGCTTGCCGTTCCCGGTCTGGTCAGCCTGCGGCGTGGTGCCGCAAACCTGTTTCACTGGTTCGCCATCTGTACCGGGCTGCTGGGCATGCTGCTGGTGTGGTTGGGGTGGGTCGCGATGACGCGGGGCTGGCCACCGGCCATCGCGCGCAATTTTGCAAAACTGGAGCCGGGCTACACCCTGCCGCTCCAGGTCGGGTCGATCGTCGCCGCGGTCGCCGTGACCATTCTTTTTCTTGTCGGCCTGAGGCGAATTCCACGGTCGCCACTCAGCGGCGCGATGCACTGGGCGGCCGGGTTGTCGCTGGTCTGGTGTCTGATCGCGCTGCTGTGGCTGCCGTGGGTGGATCAAGGGCGGAACTACCGTAAGTTGATGGCGCCGATCGGTCGCCTGGTGCAGGCACAGGGGGGGTGCGTGCAGGGCCGGAACTTGACCGAAACGCACATCGCCGGGTTGCAGGTCTATGCCGGAATCGTCATCCGTCCGCGAGGCCAGGGTTGCGAGTGGCTGGTGTCGGCGCGGCGCCTCAAGGATGGTGCCACTGGCACGCCAGATGGCTGGCGGCTCGTACTCGAAACGAGCCGCTCCGGACTCGGTGCCGAACGGTTTGGGCTCTACCGGCGCGTCGGCATGGCGCTGGCCCGGGACGAGGCACTGAACACGTTGTAGCGGCGACGGTACCGACGTCGGGAGGTGCTTTTCAGCGCGGTCGCGTGATCTGGTGTGGGCGGAACAGGTAGGCGACGCTGCCGAACCCGCTCCAGACGTGCACGAGCCGGCTGAACGGGAACAGCAGGAACAGCGTGATACCGAACACCAGATGTATGCGAAATATGGGGTGCGCGCCGACGAGGAAGTCGGCCGCTCCGGCGCGAAAGGTGACGATGTGTTGCGCCCAGTTCGCCAGCAGGATCATCTGAGCTCCATCGGGATGCCCCATCGACACGAAAATCGATGCGAGCCCGAGCAGCAGCGTGATCAGGATCCAGAACAGGATGAACAGGTCCATCGGCGTGCTGGTGGCACGAATGCGCGGCTCCGCCAATCGACGATGCACGAGCAGGATCAAACCCACCAGACACATGCTGCCGAACAGGCCACCGGCTGCCATGGCCAGCACCTGCTTGCCTTCCGTGGATAGCCCGAGCGCGTGATAGGCCGCGGGCGGCGTCAGCAAGCCGAAGAGGTGGCCGACGAACAACAGCAGAATGCCCACGTGGAACAGGTTGTTTCCCCAACGCAGCTGCCCCCGGCGCAGCAGCTCCGACGAATCGCTCTTCCAGGAATACTGCTCGCGGTCGAAACGCCACAGGCTGCCGACCAGAAAGACCGCCATCGCGATATACGGATAAATGCCGAAAAGGAAGGCTTGCAGGCTATTCATGATGAGCTCTCCGTTATGGGGTGTTGCCTGAGGCGGGTTGTTCCGGCCGCCCCCGGCGCACGAAGTCGACACGTTGCGCGGCGCCGGGCGTGGAGCTGGCGCAGCCACCGAACGTGACGGGCGGATCCAGCCATTCGGCGTCCACCTCCTCGAATACGCCGGCGCCGGTTGAGGCCGGATGCGTCGATGCGGGCTTGACGTCGAGGCGTTCTCCGATCGTCGCCAGCAGTGCGTCGATCACGTAGGCGTAGGGCGAGCCGCGCTCGGCGAGCGCCTCACCGAGCTTGTGCAGGATATGGCCGATTTCCGCAATCAGATCGTGCGCCACGTCTGCGGGTTGGGTGGCGACGAATTCGAGGTAGGCGGGCAGGTAGTCCGGAAGCTCCCGAGCATCGAAGTTGAGCCCGGCATCCGCATACATCGCGCCCAGATCGACCAGTGCCTGGCCGCGATCGCGCGACTCGCCATGTACATGTTCGAACAGATTGAGCGCGGTCGCTCGTCCGCGATCGAAAGTCGCGACATAAGCCTCGCACGCCGCCCAGGAGTCCGCCGCGGCCAACCCGGCGATGCAGTCGCGCACGCCGGGCAAGGCTGACCGCGGCACCACGTTTTCATGCTCGAGGACGAAACGGATGTCATCGAGCGCGGCGAGCACGTCCGCACCCGGATACAGCAGCAAGGCGCCGAGCGCCTGATAGCTCTTCATGCGCCCCCCTCGGCCAGCCGGCCCGGTGCAAGCTTGATCGGGATCGTGCGGCGCTTCTTGCCGCCGAACAGCGAGGCCTCGCCGGCGCCCTCCGAACAGCCATTGCCGAAGGAAAATCCGCATTCGGCGCGCAGATCATAGGCGTTCTCGGCGTATTCCCGGTGCGTGGTGGGAATGACGAAACGGTCTTCGTAATTGGCAATCGCGAGCAGCCGGTACATGTCCTCGACCTCGCTCACGGAAAGGCCGACCTGGTCGAGAATTTCGGGGCGCTCGACGCGATCGACATGGCGCGCACGCTGGTAGGCGCGCATGGCCAGCAGACGTTCGAGCGCCGAGACGATGGGCACGTCGTCGCCGGCCGTGAGCAGATTGGCGAGGTAGCGCAACGGAATGCGCAGGCTGCGGATGTCCGGCAACTCGCCAAATCGGCCGATCTCGCCGGCCTCGGCGCGGCCCTGGATGGGCGACAGGGGGGGCACGTACCAAACCATCGGCAGCGTGCGGAATTCGGGGTGCAATGGAAACGCCACCCGCCAATCGACCGCCATCTTGTAGACGGGACTCGAACGCGCGGCCTCGAGCCAAGCCTCGGGAACGCCGTCGCGTCGGGCCTGGGCAATGACGGAAGGGTCGTTCGGGTCGAGGAACAGATCCAGTTGTGACTGATACAGATCGCAGGGGTCGGAGACGCTGGCGGCATCGGCGATACGGTCAGCGTCATACAGCAGCACGCCCAGATAGCGGATGCGCCCGACACAGGTTTCCGAGCACACGGTCGGCTGCCCGGATTCGATGCGCGGGTAGCAGAAGATGCACTTCTCGGCCTTGCCGCTCTTCCAGTTGTAGTAGATCTTCTTGTACGGGCAGCCCGACACGCACATGCGCCAGCCACGGCACTTGTCCTGATCGATGAGGACGATGCCGTCTTCCTCCCGCTTGTAGATCGATCCGGATGGGCAGGAGGCCACGCAGCTTGGGTTCAGACAGTGTTCGCACAACCTCGGCAGGTACATCAGAAAGGTGTTTTCGAATTCCCCGTAGATCGCTTTTTGCACCTGCTCGAAGTTGGCATCGCGTCCGCGCTTCTCGAATTCCCCGCCGAGTATCTCTTCCCAGTTCGGTCCCCACTCGATCTTTTCCATGCGCTCGCCCGTGATCAGAGAGCGCGGCCGCGCGGTCGGCGCCGCCTGCGACGGCGGCGCGTTGTGCAGATGCTCGTAATCGAAGGTAAAGGGCTCGTAGTAGTCGTCGATCTGCGGCAGGTTCGGATTCGAGAAAATCTTCGACAGCACGCCCAGCTTGCCGCCCTGCTTCAGTTTCAGGCGGCCACGTGCATCGAGTTCCCAGCCGCCCTTCCAGTGATCCTGGTTCTCCCAGTCCTTCGGGTAGCCGATCCCGGGCTTGCTCTCGACATTGTTGAACCAGGCGTATTCCATGCCCTCGCGATTCGTCCACACATTCTTGCAGGTGACGGAACACGTGTGACAACCGATGCACTTGTCCAGATTCAGGACCATGCCAATCTGTGCTCTGACTTTCATGACTGAACTCCTTCGTCTGCGGTGTGTGCGTCGCCGGAACCATCGAGCCAGTCGACGCGGCGCATCTTGCGCACGATGACGAACTCATCGCGGTTGGCGCCGACCGTGCCGTAGTAATTGAAGCCGTAGCTCTGCTGTGCATAGCCCCCGATCATGTGCGTTGGTTTGACGATCGTGCGCGTCACCGAGTTGTGGATGCCGCCACGCGTACCGGTGATTTCCGATCCCGGGGTGTTCACGATCTTCTCCTGCGCGTGGTACATCATGCACATGCCCGGCTTGACACGCTGGCTGACCACGGCGCGCGCGGCGATGGCGCCATTCAGGTTGTAGAGCTCGATCCAGTCGTTGTCCTCGATCCCGGCCTCGCGGGCATCGGTCTCGGCGATCCAGACGACCGGGCCGCCGCGATTCAGTGTGAGCATCAGCAGGTTGTCCGTGTAGGTGCTGTGTATCCCCCACTTCTGGTGAGGCGTGATGAAGTTGAGCACGATCTCCGCATGCCCGTTCGGGCGTTGCCCCGAGAGCGGTCGGACGGCTTTCATGTCGATCGGCGGGCGATAGCTGTTGAAGCCTTCTCCGAACGCCAGCATCCATGGGTGATCCTGGTAGATCTGCTGGCGTCCGGTCAGCGTGCGCCAAGGGATCAGTTCGTTCACGTTCGTCCAGCCGGCGTTGTAGCTGACCTCTTCGGACTCGATGCCAGACCAGGTCGGGCTGGAGACGATCTTGCGTGGCTGCGCGACGATGTCGCGGAATCGGATCTTGTCGTCGGCACGGGCTCGCGCGAGGTGCGTGTGATCCCGCCCGGTGATGAGCGAGAGTGCCTGCCAGGCTTTCACGGCCACTTCGCCGTTGGTTTCCGGCGCCAGCATCAGCACCACTTCGGTGGCATCGATATCGGTCTCGATGCGTGGCCGCCCGGCCCCCGGCCCGTTGCCGGGCTGGGTCAGGTTCAGCTCGGCGAGCGCATGCACTTCCTTCTCGGTGTTCCAGGCAATGCCCTTGCCACCGTTGCCGATGCGCTCCATCAATGGGCCGAGCGCGGTGAACTTGGCGTAGGTCGCCGGATAGTCGCGTTCGACGACGGCGAAATTCGGCGCCGTCTTGCCCGGGACGAACGCGCACTCGCCACGCTTCCAGTCGGCGACGTCGAGGGCCTGCCCGAGTTCCGACGGCGTATCGTGCAGCAGCGGCTGCAGCACCAGATCGCGTTCCACGCCCAGATAACCCGGCGCAAGCTCGCTGAACTTCTTCGCGATGCCCTTGTAGATATCCCAGTCGCTGCGCGATTCCCAGGCCGGATCCACGGCCTTCGACAGCGGATGGATGAAGGGGTGCATGTCGGAGGTATTCAGGTCGTTCTTTTCATACCAGGTCGCGGTCGGCAAGACGATGTCCGAATAGAGCGCGGTGGTGCTCATGCGGAAATCGAGCGTTACGAGCAGATCCAGCTTGCCCTCAGGGGCGCTGTCGTGCCAGGTGACATCTTCCGGCTTTTCGCCACCTTCATCACCGAGATCCTTGCCCTGCACGCCATGCGTGGTGCCGAGCAGGTGCTTGAGGAAATATTCATGGCCCTTGCCCGACGAGCCGAGCAGATTCGAGCGCCAGACGAACAGATTGCGTGGCCAGTTGGCCGGGTCGTCCGGATCGTTGCAGGACAGCTTCAGACTGCCATCCTGGATGGCTGCAGCGGCATATTCCTTGGGATCGATGCCACGCCGCGCGGCTTCGGCGCAGACCGTGAGAGGGTTGGTCTGCAACTGCGGCGCCGAGGGCAGCCAGCCCATGCGCTCGGCGCGCACGTTGAAATCGATCAGGCTGCCCGAATACCGTGCCGGGTCCGCGAGCGGCGACAGGATCTCGCGCACGCCGATTTTTTCGTAGCGCCACTGGTCGGTGTGCGCGTAGAAAAATGAGGTCGAGTTCATCTGGCGCGGCGGCCGGTGCCAGTCGAGTGCGAACGCCAACGGCAGCCAGCCCGTCTGCGGACGCAGTTTTTCCTGGCCGACGTAGTGCGCCCAGCCGCCGCCCGACACACCAACGCAGCCGCAGAACACCAGCATGTTGATGATGCCGCGATAGTTCATGTCCATGTGGTACCAGTGGTTCATCGCGGCGCCGATGATGATCATCGACTTTCCACGGGTGCGGTCGGCGTTGTCCGCGAACTGCCGCGCCACCGCGATGACCTGTGCGCGCGGCACGCCGGTGATGCGCTCCTGCCACGCCGGCGTATAGGGAACGTCGTCGTCGTAACTCGCCGCCACCTGGCCGCCGCCGAAACCGCGATCGATGCCGTACTGGGCCATCACCAAGTCATAGACGGTGGCGATGAAACAGTCGCCCGACGTGCTCTCGATGCGCTTCACCGGCACGCGGCGCAGGAGCAGATCGGGGTGGTCGGTGTGCGTGAAGTGGGCGTTCTGGCGGTTGCCGAAATAGGGGAAGGCGATGTCCTTGAACTCGTCGTGGCTGCCTGCGAGTGACAGTTGTGCGTTCAGCGGGCGTCCCGAGGCGTCGCGCTCGTCGAGGTTCCACTTGCCCTGATCGCCCCCCTCGGTCTGACCCCAGCGAAAGCCGATCGAACCGGTCGGCACCCGCAGGCTGCCGTCGGTCTCGTCGAAGCACAGCGTTTTCCAGTCCGGGTTGTTGTCCTGCCCGGCGCGATCGATCAGGTCCGAGGCCCTGAGAAATCGCTCCGGAATCCAGTGTTCGCCCTGGCGCACCACGCGCACCAGCATCGGCATGTCGCTGTAGCGCCGGACGTAGTCGCGGAAGTAGGTCGAGCTGCCGGAAAGGTGGAACTCCTTCAGGATCACGTGTCCCATGGCCATGGCCAGCGCCGCATCCGTCCCCTGTTTGGGGGACAGCCAGATGTCGCCGAACTTGGCGCCCTCGGCGTAGTCCGGAAAGATCGACACGATCTTCGCGCCCTTGTAGCGGACCTCGGTCATGAAGTGGGCATCGGGGGTGCGTGTCTGCGGCACGTTGGAACCCCACATCATGATGAATGTCGAGTTGTACCAGTCGGCCGACTCAGGTACGTCGGTCTGCTCGCCCCAGATCATCGGCGATGCCGGCGGCAAGTCGCAGTACCAGTCATAGAAACTCATGCAGACGCCACCGATCAGCGACAGGTAGCGGCTGCCGGCAGCATAGCTGACCATGGACATGGCTGGAATCGGCGAAAAGCCGAGGACCCGGTCTGGGCCGTAGCGTTTGATCGTGTACAGATTCGCCGCCGCGATCAGCTCGTTCGTCTCCTCCCAGGAGGCACGCACGAAGCCGCCCAGACCGCGCGCCGCGGTATAGGCGCGGCGTGCCTCCGGATCCTCGACCAGCCGCGTCCAGGCGGCGATCGGATCCATCTCCGCACGCAGTTCGCGCCAGCGGCGCAACAGAGCGGTGCGCATCAGCGGGTATTTCAGGCGGTTCGCGCTGTACAGATACCAGGAGTACGAGGCCCCCCGCGCGCAGCCGCGCGGCTCGTGATTGGGCAGGTCCGGGCGGGTGCGCGGGTAGTCGGTCTGCTGCGTCTCCCAGGTGACGATGCCGCCCTTGACATAGATTTTCCAGCTGCACGAGCCGGTGCAGTTGGTGCCATGCGTCGAGCGCACGATCTTGTCATGCTGCCAGCGTGTGCGGTAGCCGTCTTCCCAAGTGCGGTCTTCCCGCGAGACCACGCCGTGGCCCTTGGCGAAGGATTCGCGCTCGTGCGTGAAGAACCGCAACCGGTCGAGAAATTTGCTCATGTCAGGTCTCCGGAAACACTTTGCATGTCTGGTTCGTGCCGCACGCCGGCACCCTTGGCCGCTGTTTCATGGGTTCTTTATGTACGCATCACGGCGTAGGTAGAACCACCAGTTCAGCAACAGGCAGACCGCGTAGAACACGGCAAAACCGTACATCGCAGCCTGTGGGGTGCCGGCCTTGATCTGTGTGCCGATCACCACCGGTGCGATGAAGGCGCCGTAGGCCGCGACGGCCGAGGTCCAGCCCAGCACCGGGCCGGCCTGGGCGCGGTCGAAAATGACGCCGATGGTGCGGAAGGTCGAACCGTTGCCGATGCCGCTGGCGGCGAAGAGCACGACAAACAGCAGCATGAAGACCAGGAAGTATTCCTCCGGGTGGGGAGACCCGTAGGCCTGCAACATCACCCAGCCGACCGCTGCCGAGGCCACGACCATGGCCGCCGAGATCACCTGCGTGACGATCGAACCGCCGACCTTGTCGGATACCCAGCCTCCCACCGGGCGGATCAGCGCGCCGACGAACGGACCGATCCACGCGTACGTCAGTGCGGACGGCGCATTCGGGTTCTTCAGCGTGTGCTGCATCACACCATTGGCATCGGGAACGTGCTGGAAGCCGAAAATCACCGTGATGGCCAGTGGCAGTGCCATCGAGAAGCCGATGAACGAGCCGAAGGTGACGATGTACAGCGCGGTCATCGACCAGGTGTGCTTGTCGCGGAAGATCGCGAACTGCTTGGTAACGTTCTCCTTCATCGGGCCGAAGGCAGCGATCTTCATGATCAGCAACGCGCTCGCGACGTCGAGCGGGATCGCGACCCACATGCTGATCACGCCGAACCCGGTGGGCGGCGGCAGATACAGCAGCAGGCCGAGGATTGACGGGATGAAAGCCAGCGTGTAGAGCCAGGTGATCTTCGCGAAGGCGACGATTGGGTTGCCGGTATCCGGCGATATCGTCTTCAGGTTATTCATGCCGAACCAGCACAGCAGCGACAGCGGCACCAGCGACAGCACCCAGGCGAAGCCGGCGTTCTGGATCCAGGTCGGCGTACCGGCCGCGATCTTGCCGAAAATCCAGCCGCTGTCCTTCAGCAGCGTCATCGACTCGCCGCCCATCGCACCGAGCAAGGGGACGGTCATCACCAGCGGGATCACGACCTGCATCGTGGTGACGCCGAAATTGCCCAGGCCCGCATTCAGGCCCAGCGCCGTGCCCTGAAGTCGCTTCGGAAAAAACGTGCTGATGTTGGACATGGAACTGGCAAAGTTGCCGCCGCCCACGCCGCACCACAGCGCCATCAGCTGGAAAGCCCACAGCGGCCAATCCTTGTGTTGCAGCACGATGCCGGTGCCGATGGCTGGCGCCAGCAGCATCGCGGTGGTCAGGAAGATGGTGTTGCGCCCACCCGCCAGGCGGATCAGGAACGAGGCGGGGATGCGCATCGTCGCGCCGGCGATACCGGCGATGGCGGTCAGCGTGAACAGCTCGGCCTGGGTGAAGGGAAAGCCCAGGTTGAGCATCTGCACGGTGATGATCCCCCACATGCCCCAGACCGCGAAGCCGCACAACAGCGCGGGGATCGAGATCCACAGGTTGCGGTAGGCGATGCGCCGGCCGGTCGACTCCCAGAACGACTCGTCCTCCGGGCGCCAGTCCGAGATGTCGGCTCGCGACGTGGGCGCAGATGGTGCGACAACATCGGTTCGTATCGTGCTCATCGCTCTCTCCTATGCTGACTCGCCCTCGCGGGCACTGATGTCGATCAGTAGTGCCCTTGCACGCTGCCTTGCTTGTCGAGCAGCGTGTGATGAATGACGTCGGTGCGCTTGATCTCGGTCCAGTACATCCAGATCAGGCTGATCCAGACGACGCCGTACATCAGCATGAAAGCCGAGGACCGCACACCGGTCAGATCCAGCAGCGCGCCGAACATGATCGGCAGCACGAAGCCGCCCAGACCACCCGCCAGCCCGACCACGCCCGAGATGACACCGATGTTGTGCGGATACTCGTCGGAGATATATTTGAATACCGAGGCCTTGCCGAATGCCCAGGCGACGCCGAGGGCGGCGATCAATGCCGTGAAGGTCCAGACGTTGTGTGCAAGGGTGAAGGTCACCGGGCCGTTCATGGTTTGCACGGTGTATTGCGTCGCCGGATAGGCGAGCAGGAACAGGCAAATCCAGCTCGCCCACATCACCCACCAGGTTACGCGATGAGCCCCCCAGCGATCCGAAAGGTAACCACCCACCGCGCGCAGCACACCACCGGGCAGCGAGAAGCAGGCCGCGAGCAGTGCCGCGACACGGATATCCAGACCAAATTCACCGACGTAGTACTGGACCATCCACAAGGACAGGGCCACGTAGCCGCCGAATACGATCGAGTAGTACTGGCAGTATTTCCAGACCACCGGATCCTTGAGTGCGGAAAGCTGATCGCGCCAGGTGACCTTCGCCTCTACGCGATGCCCCGGATCGTCGTACGTGAACATCCAGAACACGATCGCGGTGACCAGCATCGCCACGGCGTAGACCTGCGGAACCACCTGCCAGCCCAGTGCGACCACGATTGCAGGCGCGACGAATTTGTTGACCGCCGCCCCGGAGTTGCCGGCGCCGAACACGCCCATCGCCAGACCCTGACGTTTGCGGTCGAACCAGCGCGCGACGTAAGGCGTCCCCACGGAGAACGAGCCACCGGCGAGACCGACGAAGAGTCCGAGTACCAGCAACTGCCAGAATTCGGTGGCCACCGAGATCAGCCAGATCGGCACGATCGTCACCAGCATCAGCACGAAGAACACGATGCGGCCGCCATGTTTGTCGGTCCACATGCCCAGCGGCACGCGTACCAGCGAACCGGTCAGAACCGGCGTGGCCGTGAGCAAGCCGAATTCGGTCGCGCTGAGTCCGAGCTCCTTTTTGAGCGGGACGCCGATCACGCCGAACATCATCCACACCGCGAAGCACACGGTGAAGGCCAGTGTGCTCATGATCATGACCAGGAAAGCCTGTGTCGTGCGTGTGCTCATGGAACCTCCCTTAGACGTCGTTCGTGGTGTCTTGCCAACGACCATGAGTCTATCGATGAACAGCGATGCCTTCTGCTGCGCAAGCCAATCGTTTGGCATGAGTCATACCTCCAAATGGGTAGAGCCCGCCAGATGGCGTCGCGAGCGTGCCTTCGACGCATCACGCTGGACGCCGCGGCAGTTGACTTCGATCAAGACTGGCGTTCTCCTTGGAGGTATTCCCAATGCCGCGAGCGGGACCGGCCTCGCATGCCCCGCTCGCCACCGATTCGGAGCGGAGTCATGCAGCGCTTGCACAGCTTGAGCCAGTCCATATTGGTCCGACTCAGTGTCGGCATGAGCCTGGTCACCCTCACGGCGACAGCAGTCATTGTCGGCACGGTGACGGTGTCCGAGTTTCTCGCCGGCAAGGGTGCCGCGATCAATCTAGCGGGTTCGCTGCGCATGCAGAGCTACCAGCTCGCCACCGTTGCCGCGATCGACGGCGCATCGTCGTCAAGCCGCCTGTCGGCGGTCGACGATTCGCTCGCCGAATTCGAGCGTCGACTGCACCATCCGGACCTGATCGCGGCACTTCCTAAGGGTCATCACGAACCGCTGCGCGCGACCTACGAAGGCATCACCGCCAACTGGCGCAACCTCGTTCGCCCGCACGCGCTGGCCGCCGCGCGCGGCGACATGCCGCGCGCACGCCTGGTGGCCGAAATCGATGGCTTCGTCGGCGAAGTGAATGGCATGGTGTCTCAGCTCGAAGAGCAGGTCGAGAACCGCGTGGCGTTGCTGCGCGTGATACAGGGTGCCGGCCTGGTCCTGATCGCCGTGGTCGCATTCGCGATGTTCTATGTCGTGCGTTCCGATTTCGCGCGACCGCTCGCCGATCTGCTGCGCGTGGCGCGGGCAGTGCGCGCCGGAGATTTCGGCGCGCGCGCAACGCACACCCGCGACGACGAAATCGGGCAGCTGGGGCAGGCGTTCAATGTCATGGTCGCGGATCTGGCCAAGCTGTATTCGGGGCTGGAGGCGCGTGTCAACGAGAAGACCGCGGCACTGGCGCGCAGTCGAAGATCGCTGGAGCTGCTCTATCGAACCACGAGCAAGCTGGCGGCACGGCGCTCGACGAAGGAGGTGTTCAAGGAGATCCTGGATGACATGGCGCAATTGGCCGACATCCAAGCCGCAACGATTTGTACCCATGGCCAGGGCCATGGCCAGGGTCGAGGCTACGTCGTTGCGCATGGCCCGCAGGGCGACGCGCTCGACCACTACTGCGCGGCAGGGCGGTGCGGCGAATGCCTGAAGTCCTTCCTTCCTCATGACGTCGAGGTCGAACCCGAAATCATGTGGATGCGCTCGATCCCGCTCATCGACAACGGTCGGACGTATGGCACGCTGGCCGTCGGGCTGCGCCACGGCGACACCTTGAGCGACTGGCAGACGCAATTGCTGGAGGCGGTCGCGCGGCACCTGGCGATTGCGTTGTCCCATCGTCAGCGGGAAGAAGATCGGCACCGCCTGAGCCTGATGGAGGAACGTTCGATCATTGCGCGTGAATTGCACGACTCGCTGGCCCAATCGCTCGCCTATCTGAAGATTCAGGTCGCGCGCCTGCCTGCGACCAAGGACCCGCTGTTGTCCGGTACCGCCAGCGACATCCTGGCCGAGTTGCGCGCTGGGCTGAACAATGCCTACCGGCAGCTGCGCGAATTGCTGACCACATTCCGACTGAAGATGGATGGTCGCGGGCTGACTGCGGCGCTCGCCGACACCGCCCGCGACTTCCAGTCCAGAACCGGTGTCATCCTGCGCCTGACCAACCGCCTCGTCGGTCCAGAGCTGTCGCCGCATGAGGAGATCCATGTGTTGCAGGTGGTGCGCGAGGCACTCTCGAACATCGAGCACCATGCGCGCGCCCGCCATGCGTGGGTGCGCCTGGTCAGTGACATGCCGGAGCGGATCACGCTATCCGTCGACGATGATGGCATCGGCATTGTCGGCGAGGATGGTGACCGCCATCACTACGGCATAGAGATCATGAAGGATCGAGCCGCGATACTGGGCGGGCAACTGGACGTGCGCCGGCGCAGCGGGGGTGGCACACGCGTCGCATTCATCTTCACGCCATCGTCGGCAATCGCCGAAGCATCACCTCAGCGTACCGAGTCCGTATTGCTCGTCGACGCGATCGGTACCGGAGTCGCCCAATGACGAGCGCCGATGACTATCGCGTGCTCGTGATCGACGACCACCCGTTGTTCCGCAAGGGAGTGCGTCAGCTGATCGACATGGACGAGCGCCTGCAATGGGTCGGCGAAGCCTCGAATGGCGCCGAAGGGCTGCATCGGGTGCGCACGCAGCGTCCTGACCTGGTACTGCTCGATCTGAACATGCGCGGCATGTCCGGCATCGAAACGCTGAGCGCCATCAAGCAGTTCGCACCCGATACCTCCGTGGTCATGCTGACGGTATCGGATGCGCCAGAAGATCTGGTGGCCGCGATCCGCGCCGGCGCCGACGGCTATCTGCTGAAGGACACGGAGCCGGAGGTGCTGCTGGAGCGAATAGGCGCGGCGCTTTTCGGCGAATGGGTCATCAGCCCCAGTCTAAGTGGTGCGCTCGCGCGCGGCCTGCGCGACGAGGCACGGGGTCAGCACCGGCAAGCCGCATCGCTGACCGAGCGTGAAGGCGCCATCCTGGGCGCGCTCGCGCGTGGTCTGAGCAACAAGCTGATCGCCCGCGAACTCGACATCACCGAAGGTACGGTCAAGGTTCATGTCAGGAATCTTTTGAAAAAGCTGGATTTCCGCTCCCGACTGGAAGCAGCGGTCTGGGCCGTGGAGCATGGCTACAAGGGCGATTGACACGGGCCCAGCCCCAGCATCGGTTCAGTCTTCCAGCAAGGTCCGCAACATCCAGGCGGTCTTTTCGTGGATGTCCAGGCGCTGGGTAAGCAGATCCAGTGTCGGCTGATCGTTGGCGGCATCCGCCACCGGCACCAGCGCACGCGCGGTCCTGGCGACGGTTTCATGACCCTTTTCCAACAGGCGCACCATCTCCTCGGCCTTCGGCACGCCGGGTACCTCTTTCACGGTCGCGAGCTTGGCAAACGCCGCATAGGTGCCGGGCGCGGCCACGCCCAGCGCGCGGATGCGCTCGGCGATCGGGTCCACCGCATTCCACAACTCCGTGTACTGGGTCATGAACATCAGGTGCAGCGTGTTGAACATCGGTCCGGTGACGTTCCAGTGGAAGTTGTGGGTCATCAGATACAAGGTATAGGTATCGGCCAGCAGACGCGAAAGTCCCTCGGTGATGCGCTCGCGATCGGCCGCATCGATGCCGATGTCGATATCCGCCGTGCGTGATTTCTTCTTTGCCATGGAGTCCTCCGATACGTGCTTCGAAAAGGCTAGGTCAACGACCAGGGGGATTCTAAACGGCAAAGGCCGGAACCCGGACCGAGAGGTGGGGAAGCGGGTGGCTGAGCAGGGTATCATCAAGGGCTGCGCGCGCCGATCCCGGCGCTCGGCCTGCGTGCGATTCCGTGCGATTCTGTGTGCGATTCGTGCCGGCTCGGAGTTCGAGCCACCGCGCTCGTTTCCCGCCGTAATCGACGGCGGCTCGCCCGGATCCGGTCAGGCCCCGGCTTGATAATACTGATGGAGGTTCAATGAACTTTACGGTTTCGCTCAGCCCCAGCGGCCGGCAATTCGTCGCCGCCTCGGACAAGCCGATCCTCCAGTCGGCGGAAGCTGCCGGCCTGATCCTTCCTTATGGCTGCCGCAACGGCGCCTGCGGTGCCTGCAAAAGCCGGCTGCTCGCAGGCGAGGTCGAGCACGGGCCGTCCCCGGAAGCGACGCTGCCGGCGTCGGAGCGGACCATGGGGCAGATCCTGCTGTGTTGCGCCCAGCCGAGGAGCGATCTGAGCATCGAGGCACGCGAGGCGGAGGCCTTGCGCGATATGCCGATCAAGACACTTCCGTGCCGCGTCGAGCGCCTGGAGCGCTGCGCGTCCGATGTCATGATGGTCGCGCTGAAGCTGCCCGCCAACGAGCGCTTGCAGTTCCGGGCCGGTCAGTACATCCAGTTCCTGTTGAAGGACGGCAAGAAGCGCGATTTCTCGATCGCCAACGCACCGCATGACGACAGCTCGATCACCTTGCACATCCGGCTCGTTCCGGACGGGCACTTTACACGCCATGTTTTCGAGGGCATGAAAGTCAAGGAGATCATGCGTCTGCGCGGACCGCTGGGCACGTTCTACCTGCGCGAGGACACGAACCGTCCCATCCTGCTGCTCGCCGGCGGAACCGGGTTCGCACCGATCAAGGCGCTGATCGAGGACGCCTTCCATCGCGGCATCACGCGGCCGATGACGTTCTATTGGGGTGCGCGCGACCAGGCAGGCCTGTACATGGATGAGCTGGCGCGATCCTGGACGGAGACACACGCCGGCTTTCGCTACATCCCGGTGCTATCGGACGTGTCGCCGGATGCGGGGTGGAGCGGTCGCACCGGCCTCGTGCATCGAGCCGTGCTCGAGGACATCGACGATCTGTCCGGCTATGAGGTCTATGCCTGTGGTGCGCCGGCGATGATCGATGCGGCCCGGCAGGATTTTGCGGAGCGCGGCCTGCCCGCCGACGCATTCTTCGCCGACTCCTTCACCTACGCCGCGGAAGCCGGAGCCTGAGCAACACGGCCGACGGCGCCGCGCCGTGGGGGTTCAACCCAGCGTCGTCACGCCGGCCTCGACCAGGCCGCGGATATCGGCATCGCCGTAGCCGGCTTCCTTGAGCAGCTCGGCACTGTGCTCGCCGAGCCGAGGGGGCAGACGCCGGATATCGGGCGGGCTCAGACTCCAGGTCGCGGCCGGCATGACCACCCGGACCGCGCCCTCGCTCGGGTGCTCGACGATTTGTATCAGGCCGGTCTTGACCACGTGTTCGTCGTCGAACAGGGAGGTCAGCGTGTGCAGCGGCGTCGCCGGAATGTCCGCCTCGATAAAGGCCGCGAGCCATTCGGCCGTCGTGCGCGCCGTGAGCTTTTCCTCGAGATAGGCATGGACGGCGCGTGCGTGCTCGGTCCGCTGCGTGATGCCGGCAAAGCGCGGGTCAGTGCGCACGCGGTCCGGATCCCCGACGAGCGCGCAAAAGCTCGCCCAATGACGGTCGGTGAACACCATCACGCATACATAGCCGTCGCGCGTCTTGTAAGGGTGGCGCTCAGGTGCCAGCGAGCGCGGGTAGCCGGGCGGGCCCAGCGGCGGCTCGAAATTCATGCCGCCCATGTGGTCGCCGAGAATGATCTGGACCATCGTTTCGAACATCGGGACCTCGATCGCCTGGCCCCGGCCGGTGCGCTGCTTGTACAGCAGTGCGCCGAGAATGGCGTTGCAGACGGCGCTGGCCATGTAGCGATCGATCACCGCGAGCGGCGCGTAACGCGGTATGTCGCCACCGGCCTGGACGAACAGCGAGGGCAGGGCCAGCAACCCCTGAACGAGGTCATCGAAGGCCGGGCGTGCCGCATAGGGGCCGGTCTGCCCAAAGCCGAAAGCCCCGACATGGATGATTTCCGGGTTCACGGCGCGTACATCCGCGTCGGCGAGACGCAGTCGCGCCATCGCCTGCGGCCGCACGTTGTAGAGCAGAACATCGGCGGTGCGCGCGAGCCGCAGCAGCGCTTCGCGCCCGGCGGTGTGCTTGAGATCGAGCACCAGGCTGCGCTTGTTGCGATTGGCCTGCATGAACATCGGGCCCATGCCGGGATGCCGTGCCGGCCCGACCGCGCGCACCGAATCGCCACCGGGCGGCTCGATCTTGATGACGTCCGCGCCCATGTCGCCCAACATCTGCGCCGCAAACGGTCCCATGATTACGCTGGTAACATCCAGCACGCGAATTCCGGACAGGGGTTGCATGGTGTCTCCTGGTTGTTGATGTCGGTTGATGGGGGTGCGATCGACGCGAAAATCTGGACCTGTTCGGACGTGAATATAAAGGGTGTCGTCAAACCCCACACGTTGTCCGGACGGATGAAATCCATCGCAGGGGGACGAACGTGATCCGCTTGCCGAACCGGAGGAGAAAGTGATGTTCCCACGATTGTTGAAGGCCTTTGCGGTCATCCTGCTGTGCACGTTTGCTCTGGCTGGCCCGGCCGCCGCCCAGAGCTACCCAGTCAAACCCATACGCATCGTCGTGCCCTCCGCCCCCGGCGGTATCACCGACACCTACGTGAGGCTGATCGGCGATGCGCTGCAGGCTGCCTGGGGGCAGCCGGTGATCATGGATCACCGCGCCGGTGCCGGCGGCGTGATCGGCACCGATTATGTCGCCAAGGCCGCGGCAGACGGCTACACGCTGCTGATGGGAAACATCGGGCCGCTGATCGTCAGTCCGCTCGTGCAGACAAGGACTCCATATGACGTCGGTCGCGATCTCGCTCCTGTCATCCTCGTCGCCACCTTTCCGAATGTGCTGGTGGTGAACCCCAACGTGCCGGCACGCAATGTTGCTGAGCTGTTGGCGCTGGCTAGGCAGAAACCGGGCGCGCTGCACTTCGCATCCTCCGGAATCGGTCAGTCGCATCATCTGTCCGGAGAGGTGTTCAAGCGCATGGCCGGCGTGGAAATCGTCCATGTGCCATACAAGGGTACCGGCCCGGCCCTGACCGACCTGCTCGGCGGCCAGGTGGAGATGATGTTCAGCAACCTGCCACCGGCCGTGCCCCACATCCGCGCCGGCAAGCTGCGCGCGCTGGGCGTGACCAGTGCGCGCCGCGCCGCGCTGCTGGCCGACGTGCCGAGCATCGCCGAAGCCGGTGTGCCCGGATTCGATGTCAGCTCATGGGTCGGGCTGATGGCACCGGCCGGTACGCCTCGCGAAATCGTCGCCCGGCTGAATCAGGAAATCCGACGCATCCTGCGCGAACCGGCCAATATCGAGCGCTCGCAGGCGCAGGGCGCAGAGAACGCGGCGAGCACGGTCGAGGAGTTCGCCACCTTCCTGCTATCCGAACAGCGCAAATGGGCGCCCGTGATCCGTGAGGCGAACATTCGCGCCGAATAGTGTTTTGCGCGCGGAATGGGTCCGCGCGAACTCGAGGAGACAAGTATGAATCGTGGTCGTATTTCATCCCTGTGGGTTCGTGGCCTGCTGGGCATGTTCATCGCGCTCGCCGGGCATGCTGCGCTGGCGCAAGGCTACCCGAGCAAGCCGATCCGCTTCATTATTCCGTTTGCTCCGGGTGGGACGACCGACATCGTCGCCCGCCTGGTCGGGCAGAAACTGACCGAAGCCTGGGGTCAGGGGGTGGTCGTGGAAAGCCGGCCCGGTGCCAACGGCATCATTGCCTCGGAAGTCACCAAGAACGCCGCTCCGGACGGCCACACGATGTTTATGGCGGTGCTGAGCACGCATGCCACCAATCCCTTCCTGTATTCGAAACTGCCCTACGACCCGATCAAGGATTTCACTCCGGTCGTCGGACTGTCCACCACCGGCCTCGCCGTCGTGGTCCATCCCAGCGTCCCGGCCAAGACCATGCCGGAGCTGCTCGCCTACCTGCGCGCTAATCCCGGCAAGGTGAATTACTCGGCCGGCACGGCGACCGTCCATATGGTCGGCGAACTGCTGAAAAGCCTCGCGCATGTCGACATCAACGCCGTGCCCTACAAGGGCACCGCTCCGGGATTGATGGCGGTGGTATCCGGCGAAGTGGCCTTCACGTTCGAGCCCCTGATCACGGCCATCCCGCAAATGAAGGCCGGCCGCGTGCGCGCGCTCGCCGTCGGCTCGCCCAAGCGCTCGCAGCTCGTGCCTGACCTGCCGACCGTGGCCGAATCCGGGGTGCCGGGCTTCGACGGCTACTCATGGCTCGCCATCGTGATGCCGGCGGGGGTGCCGAAGGAAATCGCCACGAAAATGCAGAACGAAGTCCTGCGCATCCTCGAACTGCCGGACGTCAAGGAAAAGATGCTGGCCGGTGGCCTCGAACCCATGCCGCTGACCGGTGAGCAGTTGTCGCAACTGTTCAAATCGGAGATGGCGAAATGGGGCAAGGTGATCAAGCAGGCTGGAATCAAACTGGACTGATCCGATCAGTGCGATCGCCGACTGTCGTGGCCGCCGCAACACCGCGGACCGCCTGCCCGACTATCGCGCTTCATTGCTCGGCCTCACCCCATTGGGGCAAATGCGATTGCCCTCAACCAACCTAGGGTTTGCCGGAAGAGCCAAGGAATTGGCGGCATAATGCCTTCGGTTTGGATGACGAGGAACCGAGGGAAACTCAGTTATGACGAAGCACAATGCCGATACCGCCGAGCTCGATAAATTCAGTGAGCTCGCCCATCGCTGGTGGGATGTCGAGTCCGAGTTCAAGCCGCTGCACGACATCAACCCGCTGCGCCTGGGCTGGATCGAAGGGCGGGTCGCGCTGGCCGGGCAGCGCCTGCTCGACATCGGTTGCGGAGGCGGCATTTTCGCGGAGAGCGCTGCGGCGTGCGGTGCCGCGGTGACCGGCATCGATCTGTCGGAAAAAGCGCTCGCGGTGGCGCGTCTGCATCAGCTCGAATCCGGCCATGCGGTCGACTACCACTTCGTCGGCGCGGAACAATACGCCGAGGAGCACCCCGGCCAGTTCGATGTCGTCACCTGCCTCGAAATGCTGGAGCATGTCCCGGACCCCGCCAGCACGATTGCCGCCTGCGCGCGCCTGTTGCGGCCGGGTGGCTCGGTTTTCTTTTCCACGATCAACCGCAACCCGAAGGCCTATTTGTTCGCAATCCTTGGCGCCGAGTATCTGTTGCGTCTGTTGCCACGTGGCACGCACGACTATGCCCGGTTCATCAGGCCGTCGGAGCTCGCTGCTTGCTGCCGTGCTGCCGGTCTCGATGTACAGACCATGATCGGCATGACTTACAACCCGATCACACAACGCTACAAGCTGGGGAATGATGTCGATGTCAACTATCTGGTGCACTGCCGGCGCGACGCCTGAGGTCGTGTTTTTCGACCTGGATGGGACGCTCGCCGACACGGCGCCGGACCTGGGCGGCGCGCTGAACAGGCTGCGCGCGGACCTTGACCTGGATCCGATGCCACTCGAGACATTGCGTGCGCATACGTCGAGTGGTGTTCGTGGACTGCTGGCGATAGGCTTGGGTATTGGTCGCGACGCGCCGGAGTACCGCGAGACGGCCGACCGGTTTCTCGCATATTACGCAGAGACGCTGTGCGTGCAGACGCGATTGTTCCCGGGTATTCCGGAATTGCTCGACGTTCTGGAGGCGCGACGCATACCTTGGGGGATCGTGACCAACAAGCCGAAGCGCTACACCGAACCGTTGCTGTCGAAGACACCACGGTTGAAATCGGCCAGGTGTGCGGTCAGTGGCGACAGTGCTGCGCGGCCGAAGCCGCATCCGGACCCGTTGCTGATGGCGGCGCAACTCGCGCAGGCATCACCGGCGCGTTGCATCTATGTGGGTGACGATCTGCGCGATGTTCAGGCGGGCCGTGCCGCCGGCATGATGACCGTGGCCGCGGCCTATGGCTATCTGGGCACGGAGTGCCGCGTCGAGGACTGGGGCGCCGATCACGTCATTCAGGCGCCACTCGATCTGCTTGGGATTCTTCCGCCGGGGTAGCGATGCACGCGTGACGCCTGACAGATCGCGTCAAGGACGATGAACACCGGCCGAAGCCGGCGCGAGCGCACGGAGTTGGCCGGGCCCGTCCTCAGTGACGGCCGCCGTAGCCGGAAAGTCCGATCAGTACACGCACGCCGGCATAGGCCAGCCTGATCAGCGCACGCTCGAACAAGGAGCGGCGTCGCCAACGATCGTGGCGGATCTCGCGCCCACCGCGGGCGATGGCCCGGTTCAGGCTCGCGGTCAGTTGGGCCGCGAAACGTGCATTGCGCACGACGACGTTCGCTTCGCGTGCCAGCAGCAGGCTGAACGGATCGATGTTGCTCGAGCCGACCGTCGCCCAGACGCCGTCGACGACGGCGACCTTGGCGTGCAGGAAGCTCTGGTGATACTCGACGATGCGTACGCCGCTGGCCAGCAGCGTGCCGTACAGCGCTCGGGACGCGTAATGCAGCAGCCGATACTCGACACGTCCCTGCAGGATCATGACCACCTTGACCCCGCGTTCCGCCGCATCCCTGAGTGCCTGGCGAAAGCGCCGCCCGGGCAGGAAATAGGCGCAGGCGATCATGGCATCGCTGCGTGCCGCGGCGAGTGCCGACAGGTACGCATCCTCGATGTCCCGCCGGTGAGCGATGTTGTCCCTCACTAGAAACGCCGCTTCGACATCGCCGCGCGGCTCGGCCCGAATTTCGGGCCGATGTGGGTCATGCAGTCGATAGCGCAGGCTCGCCCAGGCGACGATCTCCCACAGGCGGCGCACCGTCGCATGCATGGGAGCGAGCAGCGGACCCTCTACCCTGACCGCGTAGTCGTAGCGCGGGGGCATGTGGCCCGGGGTGTGCATGTCATCGATGATGTTGATGCCGCCGACGAATCCTGTGCGGCCATCGATGACGACGAGCTTGCGGTGCAGACGGCGCAGACGATGGCGCTTGAAGCGCAGGCGCCCGATTTCCGGCCGGTAGATCAGCACGTGCACGCCGGCGTCCTGCAGGCCGGGCATCAGCGTGTCCGGGAACGCCCGTCCACCGAAGCCGTCGACCAGCACGCGCACCGTGACGCCGCGCCGCGCGGCCGCCGCGAGCTCCGCGGCAACAAATCGCCCGGTCGCATCATCTTCGAAGATATAGGTTTCCAGATAGATTTCGGTTACGGCGAGCCGGATGCAATCGGCAAGCGCCGGAAAATATTCGCGACCGCTCTCCAACAGAACGACGTGGTTGCCTGGCAGGAATTCCCCTATGCCTTGCATCATCGCTCGCAGTGTGACCGATCAGCGTGCTTCCATGACCAACTCGGCAACGATGGCGGCGTGGTCCGAGATCGACGACCACGGTGGACCGAAACACACCCTGGCGCTCACGACGCCGAAGCCACGTACGTAAATCCGGTCGAGTCTGAGGACGGGGAAATTGCTGGGAAAGGTGCGCGCCGGCCGTCCATCGCGGCCGCCGAAGACTTCGGTCAGGCCCAGCCGCTCGGCGAGCAGGTTGTCGGCACGGTTGCGCCAGTCATTGAAATCGCCGGCAACGATCAGCGGTGCGTCTCGCGGCACGCAGGCCTCGATACGCTCGGCGATGTCACACATCTGCCGCCGGCGCCCTCGGCCGCGCAGCGATAGATGAACACAGATGCCATGGACGACGGGCAGCCCGGGCATCTGAATTTCGCAATGCAGCAGTCCTCGGCGCTCGAGCCGGGAATCGGAAATGTCCTGATTTTGCGCGGAAACGATGGGGAAGCTGCTGAGCACGGCATTGCCATGGTGACCATGATCGTAAAGCGCGCTGCGGCCATAGGCCGCCTGCTGCCAGACATCTTCCGCTAGAAACTGGTGCTGAGGCTGCTCGGGCCAGTCCGGGTAGTGGCGCTCGTTGCGCAGATGGCGCCCCTGGACTTCCTGCAGGAAGGCGATGTCGGGTCGCAGATGGCGCAATCGCTCGCGCAACTCATGCACGACCATGCGCCGGTTGAACTGCGAAAATCCCTTATGGATGTTGTAGCTGGCAACCCGCAAGCGGCTGGACGAAGCGGGCCGGCCTTGTTCCCTGGCCTTCAGGACACCTCCAGCATGCGGGCTAGCGCCAGCTTGGCGAACTTGGCTTCGTGCGCGGGCACGGATATGCGATTGACCACCTGGTCCTCCGCGAGATTTTCCAGGCACCAGGCGAGATGCTGCGGGTCGATGCGCGCCATGGTCGAGCAATTGCACACCAGCGGCGCCATGAACTGGATGATCTTGCCTTCCGGCCGGAGCTCCTCGGCAACACGGTTGACCAGGTTCAGTTCGGTCCCGACCAGCCAGCGCGTATTGGCCGGCGCCGCGCGCAAGGTACGGATGATGGCCTCGGTCGAGCCGACATGATCCGACAGCCGACAGACTTCATAGCTGCATTCGGGGTGACAGATCACGTGCCCGTCAGGATAGCGCGTGCGCCAGCGCAGGATGTGCTCGGGCTGGAACATCTGGTGCACGGAGCAATGTCCCTTCCAGAGCAGGATGCGGGCGCTGCGAATCTCGTCTTCGCTTAAACCGCCCAGTTCCTGGTCGGGGTCCCATACGCGCATTTCCTCCAGCCCGACCCCGAGCTTGGACCCGGACCATCGGCCCAGATGCTGGTCCGGGAAAAACAGCGCCTTGCCCCGCTGCGCGAACCCCCACTTGAGGATCGCCTCCGCGTTGCTGGATGTGCACACGATGCCGCCGTGCTCGCCGCAGAAGGCCTTCAGGTCCGCGGCAGAGTTGATGTAGGTGATGGGCGTGATCGCTTCCTCGGCATTGCCCAGCACCTGACCGAGCTCGCGCCAGCAGCGCTCGACCTTGGCCAGGTTGGCCATGTCGGCCATCGAACAGCCCGCGGCCAGGTCGGGCAGAATGCTGATCTGCTCGGGTGCGGACATGATGTCGGCGACCTCGGCCATGAAATGCACGCCGCAGAACACGATATAGCGCGCCGCCTGCTCCGCGGCCAGACGAGACAGTTTGAGCGAGTCGCCGGTCAGGTCGGCGTAGCGATAGACGTCCGGTCGCTGATAGTGGTGGCACAGAATGACTGCGCGTGTACCCAGCCTCGCGCGCGCGCTGACGATACGCGCATGCGCCTCCTCGTCCTGCAGGACATTGAAACGGTCAAAACGGATTGCGGCGGTTTGGGCCATGAATGTCAATCTCTAGCAGCCAGTGCCGGTCCCAATCCAAATCCCAATCCGACCGGCCGGCCAAACAGCTTCTTACCCTATACATACATCCCCCACCCGCTGTCAAACCAGTCTGGCCTTACAGGCAAGCCGATCTCGCGGGACTCGAACCAGGCCGAGTCAGGCCTGATTCCCCCCATCCCTTCGGCGCGTCACGATCCTTGCGAGCCGGGATTTTTCCGCCAGCACGCGCGCCGCGTAGCCTTCCTCCGGGTCATCCAGAGCGCCCGCGTACTTCTGCAACGCGGCCTCGACACTGCCTTCGCTCTTCAGATATTCGTGCAGTATCTGAGCGCCAATCCGAATATTGGTTTCCGGGTGCAGGAAGGATTCGTCATCGCGGGTCGCACCCAGCCTGTCGCGGTGATAGCGCGGAATGACCTGCATCAGCCCTCGGGCTCCCCATACGCTCTCGGCGATCGGGTTGAAGCGCGATTCGACCGCGATCACGGCAATGAGCAGCATCGGGTCCAGCCCGTAGCGTTTCGCGCTCGTATAGGCTTCGGCAACCATGGGTTGCAGCGCCGCCGCAGCGACCCGATAGCGGCGAGCCAGGTGGTCGACGAGCGCCTGGCGCCCAGGGTCAGGCGTTTCGATCTCGGCGGCGACCGGCCACGGTCCGTCCGCATCGGAGCCAACGGCGCTGACGCCGAAGTAGCGTTCGACGCCATCGACGATCTTCGCCGGTGTCGGCTTCATCATCAGCAAGCCCACGGCCAGACCGATCACCATCAGCCCGATCACGACCACGCCACCATGCAACAGGCGCAGAATGAAAGCGGCGGCAATGCGGCCTGCGCGCATCACGCCCGTATGGAAAAACCGAAACTCGTTCATCGATCACTCCCGTCATTGCGGATGTGCACGGCCATTTCGGTCCATGGTGACATGCAAACCGCTCTGTCGCTTCGACATGCAGGCAGCGCGCTGCCGCTCCAGACACACTGGATACGGCTCGACCTCGCGGCCTGCCCTGAGGGCTCCGACCGGTCCGGCAGCGAGGCCAGACCCAGTCAGTATCTGGTTCGGAATGCCGTGTCCGATACACCAACGAATCCGGAACGGCGCCGCCCAGAGAAGCCGACCGTGATCAGGCCGGCGTTTTTCGGGGAGGCCGAAAATACCCAAGACCAGCCGTCATGTCAAACCTGGGTCCTTGCCCGGGTCGTTGCCATCTCGGCCGCGCTGGGCCGCGTGCAGACCGGCCGTCGATATGCGCCGACATGGGTTGCAGCGAGCACGTGCCAAAGGGCGTGTGCTTCAATGGGACAGGATGCGGGAGAGGAAGAGTCGCGCGCGTTCGGTTTGCGGGGCGGAAAAAAATGCAGCGGTTTCAGTATCCTCGAGGATGCGTCCGCCATCCATGAAGACCACGCGGTGGGCGATGCGATGTGCGAACCCCATTTCGTGCGTGACGACGACCATGGTCATGCCATCCGCCGCGAGCTGGTTCATGACCTCCAGCACCTCGCCGATCATCTCCGGGTCCAGAGCCGACGTCGGCTCGTCGAACAGCATGCAGATCGGATCCATGCACAGCGCACGGGCAATGGCGACCCGCTGCTGTTGGCCCCCCGAAAGCTGCGCCGGGTACTTGCCGGCATGCTCGCTCAGGCCGACCCTGTCGAGCAGCACACGTGCCTTGTCCTCGGACGCGCCCTGTGTACGGCCGAGAACACGTCGCTGGGCCAGGCAGAGGTTGTCCATCACGTCGAGATGGGGGAAGAGTTCGAAACGCTGAAACACCATGCCGAGGCGCGCACGCAATCGTGGCAGCGCGCGGCCGGCGCGGGCGACGTGGATGCCGTCGACGACCACATCCCCCTGCTGGAAGGGTTCCAGGCCGTTGATGCATTGCAACAGCGTGGACTTCCCCGAGCCCGAGGGCCCACAGACGACCACCACCTCGCCCTTGCGGATCGACAGATCGCAGTCGCGCAGCACGGCTGTGTCGCCGTACCATTTGGACAGCTTGCGGATCTCGATCATGCCGCGAACCGGCCTCGCGACCATCCGCGGGCCAGACGCGACAGCCCGAAGCAGATGACGAAGTAAAGCAGGCCGATGAAGACGTACATCTCGACCGGCCGGTTGTAGTTCTTGCCGCTTATTTCCGCGGCCTTGAGCATGTCCTTCGCTCCGATCGCATAGACCAGCGAGGTGTCCTGGAACAGCACGATGACCTGTGTGAGCAGAATGGGCAGCATCGGCCTGATCGCCTGCGGGCCGACGATGTAACGGAAGGTCTGCATCGGTGCCAGCCCCAGCGCCTGCGCCGCCTGTAGCTGCCCGCGCGGTATGCCCAGGATGCCGGCACGCAGGATCTCGCTGAAGTAGGCGGCTTCGAAGGCGGCGAACGTGACGAACGCCGAGCGCTCGGCTCCGACCGGCTTGCCGGTGAGCAGCGGCAGTGCCAGGAAGAACCACAGGATCACCATGACCAGCGGAATCGAGCGCATCGCGTTGACATAGACCGTGGCCGGCAGACTGAGCCAGATATGCCCCGACAGGCGCGCCAGCGCAAGCAGCGTGCCGAACGCCAGGCCGCAGATCGTCGCGAACAAGGTCAGGCCGGCCGAGAACAGGAAGCCTTGCCACACGAACGGCAGGCTGTCGCGGATGACGGCGAAATCGAAACCGTCCATGGCCTCAGCGCGACGAACCGAGGTAGCCGGGAATGCGCGTGCGGCGCTCGATCCAGGCCATGCCGCGATTGGCGGTGAGCGCGCAGGCGACGTACAGCAGCGTGACCACGAGATAGGTCTCCAGGCCATGCTCGGAATCTTCCTGCATCTGTCTGGCCTGGAAGGTCAGCTCCAGCACGCCGATGGCAAAGGCGACCGACGAGTTCTTGATGATGTTCATGAACTCCGAGGTCAAAGTCGGCATGATTCGCCGCAGCGCCTGGGGTAGAAGCACAATGACATAACAAGCGGTCGTCGTCAGGCCCAGCGCGAGCGCGGCCTGGCGCTGGCCGGCCGGCAGTCCCTCGATGCCGGCACGGGTCTGCTCCGCGATGCGCGCCGACGTGAACAGACCCAGACAGATGATCGCGGTGAGCGCGGGTGGCATGTCCTGCTTGACCCAGAGGCCGAGCTCGCGCGGCAGCAGTTCAGGCACGACGAAGTAGCCGAGCAGCAATTGCACCAGCAGCGGGACGTTGCGCAGCAGCTCCACCCAGGCTTCCGCAAGGCCTGCCACCCAGCGCGACCGCAGCGTGCGTGCGCTGCCCACGACGATACCGATGGCGAGTGCGATCAGCCAGGCGGACAGCGCGACGCAGAGTGTCCAGAACAGTCCCTGGAGCAGCCAGTCGAGATAGGTCTCATCGCCATTCTTGACCCGGGACACCAGAAAGCCGAAATCCCAGTCGTAGCCCATCGTGCCCGCTCAGGACTTGCGGTTGTAGGACTCCGCCGGTGCGTCGGAGGGCTTCTTCAGCAATTCACGCAACAGCTCGCTCATCGGAAAATTGAGGCTGGTTTGGCGTGGCGGAATCGGCGACATGAACCAGCGCTGGTACAGGCGCTCGACCTCGCCCGAGGCCATCAGGCCCCTGATCGTGTCGTCGACCAGCTTCTTGAACTCGGGGTCGTCGCGGCGCAGCATGATGGCGATCGGCTCGACGCTGAGTACCTCGCCGACGATGGCGTAATCGGCAGGCGACTTGGAGCTGGCGATCAGTCCGGCGAGCAGGTTGTCGTCCATCACGAAGGCGACCGCGCGATCGGTCTCCAGCAGCAGAAAGCTGTCGGCGTGGTCCTTGCCGTACAGTTCCCTGAAATCCACCCCTCTGGCTTTTTCGTGCGCGCGCAGCAGTTGCACGCTGGTCGTGCCGGTGGTCGTGGCGACCGCCTTGCCGGCGAGCTGCGTCAGGCTGGCGATGTGCGAATTCTTCTTCACCGCCATGCGCACATTGGTGACGAAGGTCGTCGGCGCGAAGGCCACCTGCTTCTGCCGAGCCTCGTTGTTGGTGGTCGAGCCGCACTCCAGATCGATGGTGCCGTTGATCAGCAGCGGAATCCGGTTCTGCGATGTCACCGGTTGATGTTGCACCTTGAGCTGGGGCAGGCTCAGGCGCTTTCTGACCGCTTCGACGACCTGTCGGCACAAGTCGATGTGGTAGCCGATGGGCTGCTGGCGCTCATCGAGGTAGGACAGCGGCGGCGACGATTCACGTATGCCCAGCGTGATCGCCCCGGCATCCTTGATCTTTCTGAGCGTGCCGCCGGCATCCTGCGCCGTCGCGGACATTGCGGCGAGACCGCACCACAGCATGAAGGCGACATGTTTCACGTGAGCTCTCCTTGACTGAACGGACGGGTGACCGGTGTCGCACCATGGACCCGGCTCGAATCGGCAAAGCAGCATGATAGTCGAGTGCGCGATCGCCCGGTCACGCCCCATGGCCTGGATGTCAGTCAATTCCAATGAAGGTATGAGTCTGAGCTTCTGGTTTTGAAGTGCTGTATTTGTAACCGATGGATGGGGCCTGTGGAGCGTGTGGGCAGCCGCCGACCTGTGGGCGGGCGGTGGGAAACGCAG
>JAJVIJ010000024.1:48223-57548 GCA_022072095.1 Rhodocyclaceae bacterium | reverse complement strand
CGAATCCCCTTCCGCCAGCCAATGTCGTTTGCTTCATCATTCCCTTCCCTGTGCTCGACACCATTCGTCTGACCATATGACAAGCCAATCGTTCACGGCAGTTGGGACTTTTTCAGTGTTTCCCTAACTCGTCCTCGCAAACTCGTTTTTGTTTTCGTTAACTTTCAATCCAGATACCTCGCAATGCGCGTACTTGCGATAGCGGTCAAGCGCCCGCTCTCTCTTCTGAAAAGACTGGCGCGACGCGCGATGCTTCTGCTGGCGTTCAGGCTTCATCGGTGCGGCATCCAGCTGCTGGTGACGGCCCGCAGGCTGATTCGCCTCACTGAGCGACACACAATCGACGCGACTTCCGATCTATTTGTCATGGGCTTGCCCAGACTCCATCAGAGAATTCGCCATGAACTGGCTCTTCAGCGCCGCGAATACGATAGCTACGCATATTTTTACGGCTATCCCTACCAGGCACTCGCGATTCTCAACGTCTTCGGCAAACGTGGTACCGAGGAGCGCTTCGATGCCTATGATCTGGCGAGAATGATCCGGAGCGACGACCACTTGCTGGACATAGGCTGCAACTGCGGTTTCATGGCCTTGTATGCTGCCTTCCGGACCGGCTGCCGCGCCGATGGTATCGACATCAACCCCTACATGATCAACATTGGAAGGTATTGTGTAGAGTTTCTGCGCTTGCAGGAGCGGGTGCGACTCCTCGCCCAGCCGTTCCAGAGCTACAAACCGGATCAGCCATATACGGTCGTGCTCTCGTTTGCGACTCACTGGACGGACGATGGCAACTACCGCGTGCGCCTGCAGGACCACCTGCTACGCATTCACGGCTTGATGGCCGAAGGTGGCCTGCTGATTTTCGAATCGCATTCGGCCGACGTCGGCAATCCCGAGTTCTACGCAGCGCTGGAAGGGATGCGCACCCACTTCTCCTGGGATGAGCGGCGGCTAATGGCCAAGGGTACGCGCGAGCTCTACCTTATGCGGCGAGTCGACGCCTGAAAGGCAGAGACTCTATGCCGGCACGGAGTATGTGATCAAGAGGACTTGAAGTGTGAAAGCGTTGATTCTTGCAGCTGGCCAGGGCACGCGACTACGCCCGCTGACGGACGATCGGCCCAAGTGCCTTGTCGAACTCACCGGAAAAAGCTTGCTCGAGCGTCAGGCCACCATATTGCGCCGTGCCGGCATCCAGGACATCACCGTTGTTGCAGGCTACCGCGCTGACCAGATCGCGGCACTGGGCTACGAAACGTGCCTGAACCCGCACTATGCAACGACCAATATGGTCACAACCCTCTTTTGTGCCGCCGACGCGATGAATGGAGATCAGGACTTGCTGATCGCTTACGGCGATATAGTCTATGAAACCCGCGTGCTGACCGCACTGCTCACCGTAGACGCCCCCGTGGTCGTCATGATCGATCGACAATGGCTGCGCTACTGGCGCCTTCGCCTGGACGACCCTCTAGTCGACGCCGAAACGCTAAAGCTCGGCCCGGATGGTCGCTTGCAGGAGCTCGGCAGGAAACCACGTGACTACGGCGAGATCGAGGGGCAGTACATGGGCTTGATCAAGGTACGCGCTGATCATGTGATAACAATGATCAGCGAATATGCATCGATGGATCGAACCGCGATTTACGATGGCAAGAGTTTTGACAACATGTACATGACCAGCTTTATCCAGTACCTGATCGATCGAGGCTGGGATGTACGGGTTGCCGAGACCGACAACGGCTGGCTCGAGGTCGATAGTGTCAGTGATTTACAGCACTACGAGGCAATGGCTACCGACGGCACGCTCGCAGACTTCTATAACGTGTTGGATGCTGCTTGATGGATAGCCCTGTGGCGCGCAAGGCTGTCTGCCTCATCTGCGGCGAGAGCGGAAAGGTGAGCGAGATCGATAGCTATAAGTCTACGTGGCTTCATTGCGCGAGCTGCAACGGCTATTCTCGTAAGCAGAAAACACGGTATGCACTCGAGGCAGTAGCTACGGCTCTACTGTTGTTGTTCCGGCATGTACCCAAGCTGAACGGCTTTCTGCAGTCGCTGGGGAGAAAGAAGCAAGGTGTCGACTTCTATCGTTACTACTCCGATCAGCTGGCATCGGGCGAGCGCGGACCTTGGGCCGGGCAATCTGCCATGATTACCGCCGAACTGCGCGGTGCCGGCCTTCTTCAAAACTGGGTCGGATGCAGGGTACTCGAAATCAGTGGCGAACCAGGCTTCTTTGCGCAGGATCTGGTGAAGGCCGGAGCTGAAGTCGTGGTATCCGCCTTTGCCGAAGATGTGGCGCGCGCCATGTCTGAGCGGCTGGGTCTGAAAACCTTTACCTACGATTTCAATGCCGACGATATCGCAAGCAAGGTCGAGGCAGTTGGTCAACGCGGACCATTCGACTTCATTTTCATCAGATTCGCCATTGGATTTTGCGAAGACGTGACTACGCTGATGCAAGAGCTGTCTTCAATGCTCACGCCCGTTGGCATGCTCTACTTGTCATTCAGTCCTGCTTCACGGGCCGTACTGTTGCGCTGGATGTTCGACGATTACACCTATTTGCGGCAATACACCGAGGACTTCCTGGATGGTGCAGCGGCAACGGCGAACTTGCGGCGATGCGCCCGATTCGACGAGGGCCATTTCCATTGGGACCACGGTCCTTACAGCCTGCACTGGTCTCTGCGACCGTTCGCCCACTACTATTTCAGGGCAAACCCTTTCTATCTGGGCGGTGACGCGAATGACAAGGTACAGCGGCGTGTCGCGATCGTGTACCGCAAATCCTGACCCGCTGTGGCGAGCGATATCGAAGTCGTGAGTCCATCGGCGCTCATTGGGCTGCTCGACGCCTGGCTTGCACCAGCGTGCTCCCCGCCACCCCATCAAGCACCGCTCGGCGCGCTGTCGGCGCTAGATCTCGATGAGGCGCTCTGCTCGAAATCGTGGGCCGACCTGACTGCCGAAGCCGAGGCGAATCTGGATCGACTTCGCAAGAAAATCGAAGTGGTGCGCAAGCTTTACCGCTATTATTTGCCCGACATGTCGGGCCCGGCCAACCCCACTCCACTGTCGCCCGAAGCGCTGCAGCGGCTTTGCGCCTTGCTGCTCAAGGCGGCGCTGCTCCGAAACGACATGCGCTATCTGAATTCGGCGCTCAAGTTGCTCGATGGCATACTTGATCAGGACGAAGGCATTTTCCAGGAAGATTTGCGCAGGCTGGCTGCGTTGACGCTCGATGCACTGGTGCCACCCGCACTTGGCGCGGCATGAAAACGCTTCCG
Source organism: Rhodocyclaceae bacterium (assembly GCA_022072095.1). Classification (GTDB taxonomy): domain Bacteria; phylum Pseudomonadota; class Gammaproteobacteria; order Burkholderiales; family Rhodocyclaceae; genus JAJVIJ01. The sequence continues at coordinate 54,249 of JAJVIJ010000024.1, read as the reverse complement.
CTGGCCCTCTTGGTATTCCGTGGGGGTTGCCCCGTCACCGAGGCCTACCTGTCCTACCTGAACCGGAACGGGATGCGGCCGGCGCTGATCCTCGCCATCGACTATGTAGGTGATGGCGTGCGGGCGCAACAATTGCGCAGATGCGTGGGGACGAGTCTCGCCGCAAACCTGCTCCGTGTCCGGCGCAACCTCGCGGCGCGCGTGCCTCCCAAACTGGCTGCCACCTTGCAGGAGGGGCTGCCGGTGCGACTGACGCCCGGACGAGAGCCAGACTACGCCGCCAATGCGCAGAGAGCTGTAAGCTTGACCGTGGATGGCTTCAACGACCCACGCCTGCACGACGTCATGCGCCGCTGCGGGGTACGCTCATTCTTGTATTGTTCGGGTGGTCGCGTGCCAGCCCATTTTTTTAAAGAGGACTTCCGTATCCTGCATATCCATCCTGGCGTCGTGCCCCACATTCGCGGCTCGGACGGCTTGATGTGGTCGCTACTGGTGCGTGGACGCCCTGGTGCCAGCTGCTTTTACATGGATGCCGGCATCGATACCGGTCGGTTGATCGCTACCGCCGAATTCCCGCGACCGCACTGGCCAGAACTGTATGCCGCACCCACGGCCCTGTACCATGCTTTACTACAATGTTACGACCCGCATCTACGCGCCGCCCTGCTGATCTCCGTCCTCAAGCGACTGGCGCGCTTCCAGGACCTAGATAGCCTGGAAGCGACAGCACAGCCGGGTGGTGGCCACTACTACACCATGCACACCTCCCTGCGCGCGCGCGTGCTCGAGCGGCTCTGCAAATGAGCACTGCCAGCAAGCTCGCGCCCCGGAAACTGCTCGTGGCCATGCTGCGGCACTGGCGCGATTCACCGCTATTGCGTCGCGTGGGGGCACTGAGCTCCGGAACGGCACTGGCGCAAGGGATCCAGCTGCTCAATCTCGTGGCGCTGGCCAAGCTCTATCCGCTGCCGGAGGTGGGCACATACTCCTTATTCTTGGCCATCGTCGGCACACTGGCGCCCGTGGCTCTGCTGGGCTACGAGATGCTGATCCCGACCACCAGCGACGAGGATCTTGGGCCCTTCCTTCAGGCGCTTCTTCTGCTCATCCCACCCATCATTTTGCTGATAGGTCTGGTGTCGATACTGGTGTCCTACGGACATGCATTGGCCGTGAGCATGTGGGTGGCTGGTACGACGACCCTACGCCTGACCGAGATGCACAATGTGCGCCGCAACCACTTTCGCTGGATCGCTGCGGCGCGGTTGGCCCCACCACTCGCGATGACCACGTTGCTGGTGGCTGTCGCCTGGCATGGTCGGCATGACATCGATCGCCTGATCGTCTGGCAGGCCGGCCTTACCTTGTTCCTCGGCCTGATCTATGCCATCCTGACTCTTCCACGTCAGCGACTGGGCACCACACACGGCTGGATGCAGATGTGCAAGACATTGCGCAAGTCGGCGAGTGCCCCGCTGTACTTGATGCCATCCAACTTGCTGAACCTGGCGGCCTACAACGCGCCAGTGCTCGTGATCGGCCATGGCTTCGGCCCCGAACTGGCGGCTCAGTATGCCTATGTACTACGCTTCGGTTTCGGACCGGTGGGTCTGGTGGGCGGAACCCTTTACCAGGTGTTCTACGGCTTCCTGGCCGAGGCGGCGCGCACCGGAAACGATGCGATGCTCGGTCAGTTTGCGCGTGCTCGCCGCTTCATAGGCTATGCAGCGCTGGCCGCCGTTCTCGCCATGGCGCTGGTATACCCGCTGGCTTTTCGTTATGTGCTGGGGGCCGCATGGATGACAGCCGGATGGATCGCGATGATATTCGCGCCATTTTTCGCTGCCATGCTCTATCTGACGCCCTTATCGGTCTCGTTGAATGTATTCGGTCGACAACATTTCGAACTCAAGACCCAGGCTCATTACTTTGTCATTTCTGTGCTGGCCTTCGGACTGGCGGTCTTGGTCGGCAATGCCTGGGTTGGCTTCGTGCTGTTTTCTGCGCTCGGCTGCCTGCGCTACGCCCTGCTGCTGCGTGACATCAACAAGGTCCTCGTCGAACATCGCGTAATTGGACATGAGTTTGTGGCGCGCCCTTAGGTACGCCCTGGGTCCCCGGGCCCGTCGCGACCTACTCGCACTGCTACGCCATCGGGCAGAGCCGGCTCCGGACATCCTGTTCGTAGCGGGCAGTCAGGTCGATCTGCAGTGGGTGACCCCGGCCTACGACGCGTGCGTGGGGCGTGGTCTGCGCTGCATGTTCGCGGGGCCTGGCCTGACCGTGCCGGCCGGAGCGCCCTATCTGGACATTTCGGTGCACCCACTACGCCTTGCTCGCGCCCATATCATGGTGACTGCAACCACTGGCCTCACACCTGCTCGGATGCCGAGTTGCGCACGTCGGGTCGCGATACCGCATTCGTTGGTGAGTCTGCATAGGGTCTACCCGGCCGGTACCTTCGACGGCTATACCGACGTGTTTTGCTGTGGTGCACATCACCTGGCCGAGGTGGAGGCGATGAACCATCATGACGGGCTGTTTGGTCGCCGACCGGTGCTGATCGGTTATGGCAAATTCGAATGCTTCGCGTCGGCTCGACCTGATCATCGACCAAGTCAAGGCGATCCCAGACATGTGCTGATCGGCCCGTCATGGGGTTCCGGCAATATTCTCGAAACCATGGGGGCGTCCCTATTGGAACGTTTGTTGGCCGATGGCTACCGAGTGACACTGCGCCCCCATCCGTCTTTCTTCATGTTCGGTGACGCACAGATTGCCCCGCTGATTCAGGCTTGGCGTGACCACCCGGCGTTCACGCTGGAGAACTCCGTCGAGGAGAGTCGCGCCCTATGGACGGCCGACATGATGATCGCCGATTATTCTGGATTTGCCATGGAGTTTGCCTTCGTTCGCGAGCGGCCGGTCCTGTACGTGGATGTCCCGCCCAAGGAACTCAACCCTGACTGGCGCACCCTGGGACCGATGCCTTTGGAGCTATCGCTACGGAATCGTATCGGCATGGTCGTGCCGCCATCGGCGGACGCGGTCGTAGCCGGACTCACCCGTATCGCACAGAATCCAGCGCAATGGGTAGACCGCATCCGGCGAGAGCGCGAACGCTGTTGGGCCAATTTCGGCCGATTCGGAGAGGTCTGTGCCGAGGAGTTAGCGGGCATGCTAGCCCAGGCGCCAACGAGAAGCACATGACGATTGGACATACCCCGCCCAGGCTTTACCAGATATGCAGCCGCTGCATCATGGATGTCAGCGATCCTGATATCGAATTCGACGCTGCTGGAGTTTGTAATCACTGCCGACATTTCGACCAAGATCTGCGGCCGCACTGGCATCCGGACGAGGTGGGGCGGCGCCTGCTGGACCGAATCGTCGCCAAGATCAAGCGGGACGGGCAGCGCAAGTCGTATGACTGTGCGATTGGCCTTAGCGGCGGCGTCGATAGCTCTTACCTCGCTTTCGTGGCGCGCAGGACCCTTGGCCTGCGACTACTGGCCGTACATGTGGACGGCGGCTGGAATTCCGAACTGGCGACGCGCAACATCGAGCACGTCGTGCGCAAGCTCGACATCGACCTGCATACCTACGTGGTCGACTGGGAAGAGATGCGCGACCTGCAGCGCGCCTTCCTGCGCGCCGGGCTGGCCAATCAGGATGTGCCGCAAGATCACGCGTTCTTTGCCGCGCTATACGGCAACGCTCAAGCCTATGGCCTGCGCTACGTACTCAGCGGCGGCAACATCGCGACCGAGTCGGTGATGCCCGAAGAATGGGCCTACAACGCCATGGACCTGCGCCACCTCGAGGCGGTGCACCGGCAGTTCGGAGAGCACAGACTGCGAACGTTCCCTCGCGTGAGTTTCTTTCGCTACTATGTCTGGAACCGCTACGTCAGGCGCATGCGGGTGATCCGCCCACTCAACTACTTGCCCTATGTGAAGAACGAGGCCATCGCGACGCTGGAACGCGAGCTGGGGTTCCAGTATTACGGCGGCAAGCACTTCGAATCACGCTTCACCAAATGGCAGCAACTTTATTTTCGCCCACGCAAATTCGGCTATGACGAAAGGCGCGCCTATCTCTCCAGCCTGATTCTATCGGGCCAGATGACACGCAGGCAGGCACTCGCCACGTTGAACGGAGATACGGAGAGCGAGCGCCAAGCCGAGGCGGACACTGAGTACGTCTTGAAAAAGCTCGCGATCAGCGAGGACGAATTCCGGCAAATCATGGCGCAACCACCCAAGACATTTCGCGATTACCCCTCAAATTTCGCGCTGTTCAATTTCAAGACGGCGCTGCGCGAGTGGCTGCGGTCGAAAGGGGTGGCGTTGCACCCGAACTCGTGAAACCAGGCCTAGATGGCGAGCGGATCGAACACCATGGTGGTTGTCGTCGACTACGGCGTGGGCAATCTGGCCTCGGTGTGCAACATGTTGCGCAGGGCGGGGGCAAAGGTATCGATCTCTGGCCAGCCGGAAGAGATATTGGCGGCTGACAAATTGGTGCTGCCCGGTGTCGGCCATTTCGACTACGGCATGAAGATGCTCGATGCCTCCGGTCTGCGCAGCGCGCTCGACCGATTTGCGCTGAAACTTCAGCGCCCGGTGCTGGGCATCTGCCTGGGCGCGCAGATGCTCGGGCGGAGCAGCGAGGAGGGCAGCGCATCCGGTCTGGGCTGGCTTGACATGCGTTGCTTGCGCCTGCCGGATACCCCTGATCTGCGGGTACCGCATATGGGATGGGCGCAGGTCCGCCAAATACGGCCCTGCCCTCTGCTGGATGCTGCTGCGACCGATGCTCGCTACTACTTTGTGCATACATACTTCATGCAGTGCGCCGACGCGACGGACATGACGGGTACGTCAATGTACGGGATGGAGTTTTGCAGTGTCGTGCAGCGTGGCCATATCTTCGGCACACAGTTCCATCCGGAGAAATCGCTGCGGCACGGCCTGGCCCTGATGCGGGCTTTTGCCGAGTTCCAGTCGGATGAATAAGACGCGCGTGATCCCGGTACTGCTGCTGCACGGCGGTGGGCTGGTCAAGACGGTCAGGTTCAAGCGTCCCAAGTATGTCGGGGATCCCATCAACGCCGTGCGCATCTTCAACGAGAAGGAAGTCGATGAACTGATCTTCCTCGACATTTCGGCCACAGTCGAGGGTCGCGGGCCGCCCTTTGACCTGCTGGCCGACATTGCCGGCGAGGCGTTCATGCCTATGGCTTACGGAGGAGGCATCACCACCATCGACCAGGCCCGACGCGCCTTTGCGCTGGGTTTCGAGAAAATCATCATCAACAGTGCGGCCTATGGCGACGCGGGTCTCATCAGCGACGCCGCTGCCATCTTCGGATCACAGAGTATCGTTGGCTGCGTCGATGTGCGTCGTACGCTGCTAGGGCGCTACGAACTGACCTCGCGTTCGGGACTGGCACGCGAACGCGTCGGGCTACGGGAACATCTGGCCACGCTGGAGCGCGCAGGCGTCGGTGAAGTCCTGATCAACGCGGTGGACCGGGATGGCACCATGGCAGGCTACGACCTGAAGCTCGTCCAGGAGGCCTGCTCGGCCGTAAGCGTACCGGTGATTGCCTGCGGCGGCGCGGGATGTATCAACGATTTCGTGCAGGCCGTGGAAGTCGGGCATGCGACGGCAGTGGCTGCCGGAAGCCTGTTTGTTTTCGTCGGGCCACATCGGGCGGTACTGATCAATTATCCCGAACGTGACATCCTGAGCCAGAAACTGCCCTGAAATGTGTGGAATAGCCGGCTATATCGCGACCAACGATGCGGGGGTCTCCTCAGAACTGATCCAGCGCATGACTGATGCCGTGGCGCACCGCGGCCCGGACGGAACTGGCACCTGGCTGAGCGGAAAGGTAGCGCTTGGACATCGTCGATTATCCATACTGGATCTCTCAGATATGGGTCACCAGCCCATGGCGGACGCCGAATCGGGATGCGTAATCAGCTACAACGGAGAAATCTACAATTACCTGGAAC
>JAJVIJ010000024.1:0-48213 GCA_022072095.1 Rhodocyclaceae bacterium | reverse complement strand
AACCTGCTGCCCACCGGCCTCCTGAGCCGCCTCCATGCGACCTATCCCCATTACTCGGGGCTCAAGGAACGCGGCCGGTTCCTCTTCAACGAGTGCGACCACTACTCGGGCATCGACGGCTTTCGATTCTCGACCTGAGCCCGGCGGGGCATCAGCCGATGTCGACGCCGGATGGGCGTTACTGGATCACCTACAACGGGGAAATCTACAATTACCTGGAACTCCGCGAACAACTGATCGCGCGCGGCTATCGCTTCGTTTCAGAAACCGATACCGAAGTCATTCTCAAGGCCTACGATTGTTGGGGGCAGTCCTGCGTCGGACGCTTCAACGGCATGTGGGCGTTTGCAATCCACGACCCACGGCACAACATTGTCTTCTGCTCCCGGGACCGGTTCGGGGTCAAGCCGTTTTATTACGTAGAACCAGCCGGCGGTTTTGCGTTCGGCTCCGAAATCCGCCAACTGCTGCCGCTGCTGGCGTGCTCCGAAGCAGACGCCGGAATATTGTTCGACTTTCTGGTTTCTCGCGTCGCGGAACATCCGGTTCGCAGTTTTTTTTCTGGCGTGTGCAAGCTGCCACCGGGCCACAACCTGGTTTTTGATCTCGGCAAGGGGCGGTACGCCATCCAGCGCTACTACACGCTGGAGGCCCGCACCGAGTTTGCCGCGCTCAGCCTGGAAGATTCCATGGAGATCTTTCGCGGATTGTTTCGGGATGCGATTCGCCTGCGTCTGCGCTCCGACGTTCGCGTAGGGACCTGCCTGAGCGGCGGTTTGGACAGTTCCAGCATAGCGTCCATTGCCGCGGAAGCCTATCGTCGGGATAGCGGCCAGGCTTTCTCTGCCATCACGGCGATCAGTGAAGATCCGGCTACGGACGAGTCCGAGTTTGCGCGCAGCGTTGCCCACAACTCCGGGCTGGAGTGGATTTCCATTACGCCGGGCTACGAGGATTTCTCGGCAGCCATCGACGCCGTGGTCAGCGCGCAGGAAGAGCCGTTTGCCAGCGCGTCGATTTTCATGCAGTTCTTCGTCATGCGCGAAGCTCGGCGGTCCGGCATCCCGGTGCTGCTCGACGGTCAGGGCGGTGATGAAACGCTGCTCGGCTACGAACGTTATTTTGCAGACCATTTGTTGCACTCTCTGAAAACATTGCGGCCCGTGGCGATGTGGCAGGTATTGACCGGATTGCACCGCAACGGCCCTCGCGGCGCCTTGCGAACCCTGCTCCGGAACCTCTTGTATTTCCATGCCCCCGGGATCCGTCGCCTTGCGCTACACGATCAGCTGACACTCTTTCGGCCCGACTTCAAGCCATTGGTGCGCGCCGCGAATGAGCCGAGCGGGACCCATTCCAGCATTTTCGGGATGCAGAAGCAGGAAATCGAGCGTTCCAATCTGCCCGCGTTGCTGCGCTATGAGGACAAGAACTCCATGGCGCACTCGATCGAAACGCGCCTGCCCTTTCTCGATTATCGCTTGGTCGAGTACACAACGTCCGTCGCGACGAGCATCAAGCTTCGTGACGGTTGGGGGAAATTCCTGTTGCGCAAGTCCATGGCAGACCTGATGCCGAAGGAGATCGTCTGGCGCAAGCACAAGTTCGGGTTCGAAGCGCCCGAATCCCGCTGGATGGAACGGCACCATTCCGCCATTCAGCGAACGATCGCGTCGTCGGACCTGCTACGCGAGATCTTCCGAACGAATGCTCAGCGCAGCCTGGCGGTGATGAAGCTGAATCGGGGTATGCTCTGGCGCCTCTATTCGCTGGCACTGTGGGAGCGCGTGTTTGGCGTTGGCGGTCTGCGTCGGGACTAGGACAGATCGGCCGGCATGCGGAGGACGGCATCGAGTGGCGAATCGGGTCGCCGGCATTTGCATTGGCCATCTTGAGGGGTGCGCAGTGATGTCGATGGAAAATGACAGCAATTTGCTGAGGACCTTTGCTGTATCGTGCCTGCTGCTGATCTTGTGGGGCATGACGGTGCTTGGTCCCGGCACGGGCGTACAGCACAGGCTCAATGTCGGCAAGGGCTATGACGACCCGAGCTTTGTCGCGTCGATCCGACAGGCCACGAGCAAGATGTCGGGGGCCCAAATCGAGGCATTCGAATGGGCAATCGGCCAACTCGATGCCCATGCTTTTGTCGCGCGGTATGGGGCATCGCCTGCCGTCCGGGACGTGGTTGTAGGGGAGGTCGTGCGATTTGTCGATGCGAAAAGAAAATCGATCGCGAGCATCGAGGCAAGGCTCAGGGGAATGGACGAGCAGATTCGAGAGAGTGAGAGAGTACGACTCGCGACGCTCGAGTTGCTGAAAACCTATGTGCCCGTGATCACGCGAATTGAAGCCGCGAACATGACCGCGGGCGACAGCCCTGAACGGTCGGCGAATCGGCAATGCGGGGAACTCGCGAACATGGAGACCGACTCAGTCGGGGCCGGAGTGCGGATTTGGTATCGCCTCGAAAACCCCCACGGCATTTCCTTGAAGAGTCTTCCCTGCCGATTGAGCTATCGCGTCGGCAAGGGTGCTCGTGCATATGAGATGGAGTTCGACTGTCTATCGCGACAGCGGAGAGGGGAGGCCCTGGAATTCTGTGTCCGGCCTCCTTGGATGCGTTGGATATATTCCGGAGACATAAGCGTGTCGATGATCGCCATACACGAAAATGCGACGATCGCGCGTCCGGGCAACCCCGGTCACGAAGCGTCCGCCGTGTCGGACACGGTCCCGGAGCTCGCCGAGTTAAGACGATATAGACGGCAGATGAAGCAAGTGCTGGATTACAAGACGACCATGTGATGAGACGATCCGGTGAAGCTTTTGCACAGCCAGGTACCCTCAAGATGCCCAATGCGCCCGTGGCGGAGGTGGCTTGCCTGAAGGGACCTGTCCAGTCATGAAATTGACTGCAAACATGAATGTCGCGGCCCGCCCTCTGGCAGGGGACGGCGCTCTCTGGCTGGGCATGCTGATGTTCAGGCTGGCACTGGATGTCGCTTATCAGCATTTTCTGTATCCGGTCTTCAAGAGCGACACACCGATCAGCTTTCACTATGCCGTCGAGATCGACCGCTACCTTCTGTCGCTGCTGATTTTTTCCTTGTTCGTGACGGTGATCCGGTCGCGCTCCACGAGTGTCACGAATGTGTTCATGTTCATGGCCTCGGTTTTCGTCGTGGCGCCACTGACGAGCGAATACGGTTTGAATGCCGCAAGGCCGGCAGCGCCGGTATTCTGTGCCACCTTGGCCTTGCTGGTGGTGGACCTGGTGTCCCGGATCCGCATGCCGGATGTGCTTTCGCTCCACGCGATGCCGAGGGGGCGAATGGCGGCTGTTGCGCTTGCCGCATCTGGCGTCTTGTACCTTGTTGTCTGGGGTTACCTGTCCGGCGCCGTCGAGTTCCTGAGTTTCGATTTGAGTCGCATCTATGAGTTCAGAGACAGGGCCGCCGAACGGCTCGATGTCGGGCTGTTGGCCTATCTCAATCTCTGGACCTACAAGGTATTCACGATTTTTTTGCTGTGCGTGCTATTGCAGCACCGGCGCTTCATTTGGCTGCTGCCTGTACTCGCATGCCAGATATTGTTCTTCGGCTTGACTAGCCACCGTATCGTGCTTTTCCTGCCTTTGCTGACCATCGGGGTCTGGCTTTACCTGGGTCGGGTCAACCGACTGGCGCCGATGGCCATTGCAGCCGCGTTGGGGCTGCTGTGCGCGCTGTATCTCTATCAAGCCTGGGGGAACGAAACCATTCCGGAGATCATGATTCGGCGTGCCTTTTTCGTGCCCTCCGGGCTCACGTTTCAGTGGTTCGACTATTTCGATACTCACCCGCACGTCTACTGGGCAGACAAACTGCTTGCGCGGTTTTCCAGCGGGGATTATGTACGGGTCAATATCCCCAGGCTGGTCGGGGATTACCTCGTGCCGGGATCGAACAGTGCCGCCAATACCGGGATGATTGGTTCGGGATATGCCCAGGCCGGCTACTGGGGAGTATTGTTGTATGCAGTGATCCTCGGGCTGGCCCTGAGCCTGCTCAACGCGATCGTGCGTTCGGGCGTGCCCTTGTGGCTGGTGGCAGCGCTCAGCATCGGCCCGCTGCGCACGGCGATTGCCGACAGCGACCTGTTCACTTCGCTTCTCAGTCACGGTTTGGGGATGGCCGTGCTGCTGCTCTGGCTGTATCGCGGGAGTAGGCACCAGACACCCGGGGGACAGACCGCTTAATCCGCTCGGGGCATGCGACAAAAATACTCAAGCTATCTGACGCTTGCTTCCAGCGCCGCCTTGGCTCAGGGCTTGCTATTGGCAATTTCGCCGCTGATCACCCGACTGTATGGGCCCGAGGATGTGGGCGGCTTTGGCGTGATCCTGGGGCTAGGGGCCCTGGTCGGGTCGGTGGGCACAGGCCGTTTGGAGCATGCGATTCCGGTGGCTCGGCGAGGTATTGATGCCATCCGGATTGCTTTGCTGGGGGCGGTCCTAGTTGCGCTGACTTCGACTCTGTCGATCGCACTCATCAGCCTGGTGTCCGCCTGGGGGCTCGTGGAGGATCCCGATTGGCAGAAGTTCCCGCTGATGGCCATTCCCGTCATTGCTTCGAGCCTGGCCTTTTTCCAACTGGTGAATGCCTTGTTGCTGCGACAGCACGCATATCGCAGTGTGGGAATGAACAAAATCTACCAGGGCGGGGTAACGGGGCTGCTGCAACTGTTACTGGGCTGGGCTGCGCTCGGATCATCCGGCCTGATCTGGGCGCAGGCATTGGGCTATCTGGCCGGAGGCTGGAGCGGGTTGCACCGATCTCTGTTTCGCTGGGGAAGGGCCATTCGTCGGCAAGGCCTGTGTCTGCGCGACACCTTCTCGCGCTACCGCAGATTCCCTCTGGTGCTGGCGCCGGCGGCCTTGTTCAATCTTGCCTCACAGCACTTTCCGGTGTTGGCCCTGGGTTATATCTACGGTCTGTATGAAGCTGGGCTCTACGCCCTGGTGATGCGTGTATGCGGTGCGCCGCTGGGTTTGCTCGGACAGGCCGTGTCACAGGTGTATGCCTCCGAGTTCCGTACGTTTCTGGGTGGTCGCGACGAGTTGCTTGCACAGAAGTATGTGGCCATGCTCGCGCGTCTGTTGGGTCTCGGCGTGATCGTGGTCGGCGCCCTCGTGCTGGTGATGAACCTGTGGGGCACATGGCTCTTCGGGGCGAGGTGGGCCAATATCGGAACGGTAACATCGCTATTGTCGATGATGCTGGTAATGGATTTCGCCACGACACCCGTTTCAATGACCTTGGGGTATCTCGGCAACGGTCGTACCCAGTTGGCCTGGGACGTCGGTCGGTTGGTCGCCGTAACATGCGTTGTGGTGGCTGTGCGCCATCTTTCTTTGAGATTCGGCCAATTCCTGGTCCTGCTCGCTGTCGTGTGGTCGCTGAGCCTCCTGATTCATGCCTGGCTCACTTACCGCGCTTGTCGCGTCGCCGGCGCGGCCAAGAGCGCCCTGGCGGGTGATCGGACCGCGTGAAATGAATCTTGGCATTCAAATGGACGTGTAACATGATCTCTCCGGGATACGTGATCTCCAGGGTGTTGAAAAAGGCGCGCGGCAGTGCAATAGCCGACAGCGTGATTCATCCGACATCCAAGGTCGAGTCGGGAAGTACCGTCGTGCGCACCCGCTTCGACAAACACTCATTCTGCGGGTACGACTGTACCTTCATCGATTGCGATGTTGGGGCGTTCTGCTCCATTGCCGGGCGGGTGATCGTCGGCGGCGCGCGCCATCCCATGGAGTACGCGTCCACCAGCCCAGTTTTTCTCGATCACCGGGACAGCGTGAAAGCGAAGTTTTCGCGCCATCATTACGTCTGGCGGGCGAAAACCTCGATCGGTCATGATGTATGGATAGGCGAGGCTGCGCTGATCAAGGGTGGCTTGAATATTGGCCACGGTGCCGTCATCGGTATGGGCAGCGTGGTCACGAAGGACGTCCCGCCCTACGCGATCGTTGCGGGCAACCCGGCGCGTCTCATCCGCATGAGATTTGCACCCGAAATCGTGGGCGCGTTGCTAAAAATGCAGTGGTGGAACATGACGGACAAAGAGCTGCGGCGCCTTGGACCCCTTTTTCAGGATCCGGAGAGGATGCTTCGGCATGAGGGCTGGTTGTGAGGGTCGCGCATGTTTGCCTGTCCTGCTTCTATATTGACGGGTTCGGATACCAGGAAAACGAGCTGGTTCGCCAGCACGTCGCCGATGGCCATGAGGTGACGGTCATCGCTTCGACGGAGACGTTTGGCGCGGATCGCCGTCTGGCTTATATAGCGCCATCCTCGTACGTCGGTAAGGATGGCGCGCCGGTCATCCGCTTGCCATATCGCAAGCTGCTGCCGCACCGCCTGATGCGCAAATTGCGCCTGCACCCGGGCGTTCTGGATCTGTTGCGGACAATCCAGCCCGAAGTCATCATGTTTCACGGCCTGTGTGGTTGGGAGTTGTATGCGGCAGCGCGCTACAAGCGCGAACATCCGGGCGTACGGCTCTACGTCGACAGCCACGAGGATCGGCACAACAGTGCTCGAGGTTTCTGGTCGAAACACCTGCTGCACCGGTTCTACTACGCATGGATCATCAGGCGCTGTCGTCGGCATTTCGACAAGATATTGTGCGTGTCTCTCGAGACCATGGATTTTGTGCAGCAGACTTACGGTGTGCCGGCGGACCAACTGGAGTTTTACCCTCTTGGCGGGCGCGTGTTTGATGATGCGGAATATCAGGAACGCCGCGAGCGTGGGCGACGTCATGCGGGTGTAAGTGACGACGAAGTGATGCTGCTTCAATCCGGAAAGATGGGTCCGCGCAAGAGGGTTCTGGAGAGCCTGCGGGCTTTCTCCCGTACTCCCGGTACCCATCTGCGTTTCGTGTTGGCGGGGTCGTTTGATGAAGAGCTTCGCGCTGCAGCCGAGGCGATTATTGCTGCCGATGAACGCATCGCCTTTCTCGGGTGGAAATCGCCCGAGGAACTCGGCGACCTGCTGTGCGGCGCGGACGTCTATGTCCAGCCGGGCACTCAGTCGGCCACAATGCAGACGAGTCTGTGTGCGCGTTGCCCCGTTATTCTTGATGACGTGCCCAGCCACGCGCCCTATATGACCGGCAACGGCTGGTTGATCAGACAGCCCGCCGATCTGGAAAACGCATTTGCCGAAATTTCTGCCGATCCAAGCGTGCTGGATGCCATGGCATCAAAATCTTTGGCGATTGCCAAGAGGCTGCTCGATTACCGGACCTTGGCGGCACGTCTGCTCAAGTGAGACTTGAATGATGCAGGACAACTCGACATATCAGCTATGCAGTCAATGCGTGATGGACACGAGCGATAGCCAGATCGTCTTTGACGAGAATGGTGTCTGTGATCACTGCAATGGTTTCAAAGCCCACGTACTGCCCAACTGGCACCCCGATGAGCAGGGCAAGGCCATGTTTCGGGAAGTCGTGGAAAAGATAAGGCGCGAAGGAAGCGGCAAGCCGTTCGACAGCATCATAGGCATGAGCGGCGGACTCGACAGCTCATACATGCTGCACTTGGCCGTTTCCGAGTTCGGTCTGCGACCACTGGTGTTTCACGTTGACGGCGGCTGGAACACCGACATCGCCGTGAACAACATTCAGATGCTGGTGGACAAACTCGGACTGGATTTGTATACCGAGGTAATCAACTGGGAGGAGATGCGAGATTTCCAGCTGGCTTTCTTCAAGGCCGGTGTGCCACACCTGGATATTCCGCAGGACCATGCATTTGTCGCGACGCTTTATCACTTCGCCAACAGGCACCGCATCAAGTACATCCTCAACGGCGGCAACTACGCCACAGAGTGTGTGCGCAATCCGCTGGAATGGCTCTACTACGGCACCGACATGGCGCAGATCCGCGACATTCACCGTCGCTTCGGCACGCGGCCACTCAAAACTTACCCATTCAGCGGAATCCTATTCCACAAGTTCTATCTGCGCTATGTCAGAGGGGTAACGGTGGTCAAGCCGCTGAACTGGCTGCCCTACACCAAGGAGCTGGCGGTCCGGACGCTGTCGGAGAAATATGGCTGGCGCCCCTATCCGCAAAAGCACTTCGAGTCACGCTTCACCAAGTTCTACGAGGGTTACTGGCTGCCGACTCGATTCGGCTATGACACACGCCGTGTGCAGTTCTCCAGCCTGATCCTGACGGGCCAGATGACACGCGCCGAAGCGCTGGAGAAACTCAGGGTGCCAGCCTACGATCCGAAAACGATCGACGAGGAGTTCGAATACATCGCCACCAAGCTCGGTATATCGGCCGAAGAGCTGCGTCAATACCACACCATGCCAATCAAAACCTACAAGGACTATCGCAACCAGGCATGGCTGTTCGATCTGGGCGCAAAGACGCTCAAATGGCTTGGTGTGGAAAGAGCCATCAAGCGATGATCGCAATCGTCGATTATGGATCCGGCAATGTCGGCGCCATAGCCAATATCTACAAGCAGTTGAAGATTCCGCATCAGATCACGGGTGACCTGCGCGACCTGGAAGCTGCCGATCGCTACATTCTGCCGGGCGTCGGCGCTTTCGATGCGACGATGGGTTACTTGAGCACATCCGGCATCATGGAGCTGCTCAGCGAGCAGATTCTCGAGGGCGGCAAGAAGGTGTTGGGGGTCTGCGTTGGCATGCAGATCATGGCTGATTCGAGTGAAGAGGGCGTACTGCCCGGGCTGGGCTGGATTCATGGGCAGGTGCGCAGAATCGACGTCGCCACGCTGCCTGCGGCACCGCACCTGCCTCATATGGGCTGGAACTCGGTAGCCCCGCGGCCCGGTGCGCGCCTCTTCGAAGATGTGGATCCGGTACGCGGGTTCTACTTTCTGCACAGTTATCACTTCGAAGCGGCCGATGCTGCGGACGTGGCCGCAACGGTGGAGTACGGACGCCAGCTCACCTGTGCAGTTGCGCGAGGCAACGTGTACGGCGTTCAGTTCCATCCTGAAAAAAGCCATGCCAATGGTGTCGCGGTTTTTCGAAGTTTTGCGGAGCTGTGAGCATGTTGCGTTCCCGCATCATTCCGTGCCTGTTGATGCACGACGGTGGGCTGGTCAAGACGAGACGATTCAAGGATCCCAAGTACGTGGGCGACCCGCTCAATGCGGTGAAGATTTTCAATGAGAAAGAAGTCGACGAGCTGATGTTCCTCGACATCGATGCCAGCGCCCTAGGGCGCGCACCGAATCTTTCCTTGTTGCGCGGCCTGGCGGTAGAGTCGCGGATGCCGTTGTGTTATGGGGGCGGGATCACCGAAGTGGAGCAGGCCGCACGGATCATCGCACTGGGTTTCGAAAAGGTGTCGATCAGCTCGGCGGCTCTCGCTCGCCCCGCCCTGATCCGCGAGATGGCCGAGGTCGTCGGTCGCCAGAGCGTGGTAATCACGCTGGACGTAAGACGAAACAAGCTGTTGGGTGGGTACAGCCTGTATACCCGCAATGGGCAAGACAAGCAGAAGGCTTCTCTTCTCGAGTTTTGCCAGCAGGCCGCCGAGCTCGGTGCGGGCGAGATCGTGATCAACTCAATCGATCGAGACGGCGAGATGTCGGGCTACGATCTGGAGCTGGCGCGAAAAGTGCGAACGAGTGTGTCGAAACCGCTGACCATACTTGGCGGGGCCGGGACGATCGCGCATATGCAGGAACTGATCGAAACCGTAGGCGTGGTTGGAGCCGCCGCGGGCAGCATGTTCGTGTTCAAGGGCCCGTATCGGGCCGTATTGATCAATTACGCGCGCCCCGAGCGTTTGCGGTAATACCCTCTGCATGGTCGCCATCTGCACGCCATTCACCGTTGGTGTCGGGCGGGGCACTTCTTGGTTGGCTTTGGCAGGCCTTGCGGTTTCTTGATGTCAGGGAGACGACGATAAAGCAGATTCTGCAGGACATGGACAAGGGCGGCACCTACCTCGCCGAAGCGCCGGCGCCCGCCGCTGCGCCGCATGCACTGCTGATCCACAGCCAGGTTAGCCTGATTTCGGCAGGTACCGAGCGCATGCTCGTCGAATTCGGCCGTGCCTCATATCTGGACAAGGCACGCCAGCAACCCGAAAAGGTGCGCATGGTCCTAGACAAACTTCGCACTGATGGCGTGATGACGACGGTCGAGGCAGTTCGATCCAAGTTGGCACAGCCGTTGCCGCTGGGCTACTGCAACGTCGGAGTCGTGGCGGAGCTAGGCCGTGGAGTCGAGGGCTGGCGGGTCGGCGACCGTGTCGTCTCGAATGGACCGCATGCTGAAGTGGTGAATGTCGGAAAGAATCTTTGCGCGCGTATTCCAGACAATGTGGAAGACGAGTCAGCCGCCTTCGTGGTGGTAGCCAGCATCGGTCTGCAAGGCATTAGGCTCGCACAACCGACGCTGGGTGAGGCCTTCGTCGTCACCGGTACAGGCCTGATCGGCCTGCTGACGGTGCAGCTGCTGCGTGCACACGGTTGCCGGGTACTCGCCATCGATCTCGATGATTCCAAGCTCGAACTTGCTCGACGCTTCGGAGCGGAAACCTGTAATCCCTCCCGCGGTGAAGACCCCGTGGTCGCCGGTCTGACGTTCAGCCGCGGTCAGGGCGTGGACGGCGTGCTGATTACGGCGTCCACCCCGTCCAGCGAGCCGGTGACGCAGGCCGCCCGGATGTGCCGAAAACGCGCGCGCATCGTGCTGGTAGGCGTGACGGGCCTGGAGCTCAACCGCTCGGATTTTTATGCCAAAGAGCTGAGTTTTCAGGTTTCTTGTTCGTATGGACCAGGGCGTTACGAGCCGGCCTACGAGGAGCGTGGGCAGGACTATCCGCCTGGCTACGTGCGCTGGACCGAGCAGCGCAATTTCGAAGCGGTGCTGGACATGCTGTCCGCCGGACAGCTCGATGTCGGACCGCTGATCTCGCACCGTTACGCTTTCGAGGACGCTCCGGCGGCCTACCGGCGACTCACCGACGACCGCGGTGCCCTGGGAATATTGCTGAAGTATTCGGCGCCGGCGAGCCAGCGCGAGGCCAGACGTGTGCCGCTGCGCCCCGACTCGTTCTTCGACCTGTCTCGACCCGTTCTGGGTTTTGTCGGTGCCGGCAACTACGCCTCTCGCGTCCTGATTCCCGCCTTCAAAGCAGCCGGCGGGCAACTGCATACCATCGCGAGCTCCGGCGGTGTCAGCAGCGTGATCCACGGTGCCAAAGCCGGGTTTGCGGAAGCGGTAACCGACTTGCAGGCGCTGCTGGCAGAGCCCGACGTCAACACGCTGATCATCGTGACGCGGCATGATACGCATGCCCGGCTGGTCGCGCAGACACTTCGAGCCGGCAAGCACGCCTTCGTCGAAAAACCGCTGGCCATTGACATCGGCGAGTTGGCCGAGGTACAGGCCGCGTACCAGCAGGCACACGCCGGCGGCCGAGGCCCGCAGCTGATGGTGGGGTTCAACCGGCGTTTCGCACCACACGTCCGTAAAATGAAAGCCCTGCTGGAAACAGTATCCCAGCCCAAGTCATTTATCATGACGATGAATGCCGGCGCCATCCCGGCCGACCATTGGACGCAGGACCCCGCCGTGGGCGGCGGCCGTATCATCGGCGAAGCGTGTCATTTTATCGACCTGATGCGCTTCCTTGCCGGGAGTCCCATCGTTTCGGTCTGCGCGCGCCGCATGGGTGACTCCCCAGGCGTCGACGTGGTGCTCGACAAAGCTTCGATCACGCTGGGATTTGCTGACGGTTCTTTCGGAACCATCCTGTATCTGGCCAATGGGGCGGCCAGCTTCCCGAAGGAGCGCGTCGAGGTATTCGTAGCTGGTCGCGTGTTGCAGCTCGACAACTTTCGCAGACTGCGCGCATATGGCTGGCCAGGATTCCGCACGTACAACCTGTGGAAGCAAGACAAGGGACAGCGGGCTTGTGCGGCAGCGTTCTTGCAGGCCTTGCGGCTGGGGCGCCCCGCTATCCCCTCAGACGAGATCTTTGAGGTGGCGCGCGCCACGCTCGATGCGGACAGCCTGCTGCGCCGTCAATGAGTCGACTACGGACTTTGGCGCGCACCGCGCGGGCGCTCGGACCACGCAGCATTGCGCGTGTGCTCGCATACCGAATGGCGCTAAGACTCAGACTGCACCCGGTACAACGCCTGCGCGGCTCCACCCCGCAAGGACCGTTTTTTCTGCCAGCTGTGCCCGAACTTTCGCCGGTGGCAGCCCCTCCAGTGTCGGGCTGGCAGAGTACGGGCTGCCTGTTCGGCTGCTGGCTTTTCCCGATCGGATCACGGCCGCCAGACTGGCATGCCGATCCGCTGAGCGGGCAACGCGTGAGGGGGGCTGACCGGCCATGGTGGCAGATCCCCGACTTCGACTCGGGCGTCGGCGACATCAAGGTGGTCTGGGAGTTGTCGCGCATGGATTGGGCACTGGCTTGGGCCCAGCGCGCACGCCAGGGTGACGCAGCGTCGCTGGCACGACTCAACGATTGGCTGACCGACTGGTGCCGGAACAATCCGCCTTACCTGGGCCCCAACTGGAAATGCGGCCAGGAGTGCTCGATTCGCGTCATGCATCTGGCCATGGTTGCCCTGATACTGGGTCAGGCGGGCCGACCCGCGCCGGCGCTGCGTGAACTCGTGCATCTGCATCTGCGGCGTATCGCGCCGACGCTGCATTATGCTGTCGGGCAGGACAACAACCATGGAACCTCGGAGGCGGCGGCACTGTTTATCGGAGGCAGCTGGCTGCAAGCTCAGGGTGTGCCCAGCGCGTCGCGCTGGGCCCGGCTTGGCCGTCGCTGGCTGGAGGAACGCACGGCGCGGCTGATCAGCGAAGACGGTAGTTTCAGCCAGCACTCGCTCAATTATCATCGCGTACTGCTGGATACCTGCAGCATGGCAGAAATCTGGCGACGTCACCTCGACCTGCCGAACTTTAGCGAGCGATTGCAGGCGCGCGTGCGGGCCGCGGCAGACTGGCTGCGGCACCTGATCAACCAGACGAATGGCGACGGGCCGAACCTTGGCGCCAACGATGGCGCACACCTGCTGCCGCTGACTGAAACACCCTACCGTGACTATCGACCCTGCGTGCAGTTGGCGACGGTGCTTTTCGCCGGTCAACGTGCCTGCCCGGAATCGGGGCCATGGGACGACGCACTTCGATGGCTGGGCCTGCCGCTACCGCACGAGTCGGTCGCGCCGCCGGGCAGCATTCAGGCCGACGCCGGCGGATACGTCATCCTACGACGGGGGCCGCTCATGGTACTGCTGCGCTATCCGCGCTTTCAGTTCCGGCCTAGCCATGCCGACGCGTTGCACCTGGATTTTTGGCACGACGGTGACAACCTGCTGCGTGACGCGGGCAGCTACGGTTACAACGCGGGTGCGCAGTACCTACGCTATTTCAGCGGGGCTGCCAGCCATAACACCATACAGTTCGATGGCCGCGATCAGATGCCGCGTCTTGGGCGCTTCCTTTTCGGCGATTGGTTGGCGACATCGAAACTGGAGCCGCTGACAGATCACGCGGGTGAACTGTATGTCGCGGCCGGCTACCGAGACAGCCTGGGCGGGAACCACTGCCGCAGCATCCGACTGAGCGACACTGCCCTGATCGTGTCAGACGAGGTGAGTGGCTTTGTGAACAAGGCGACTCTGCGCTGGCGCTTGGCACCGGGCCAGTGGACACTCGACGGGACCGGCATCACCGATGGGACACAGAGCCTGGTAGTCCAGGCCAGCATGCCGATCGTGCGTTGCGAACTTGTCGAAGGCTGGGAATCTCGATTCTATTTGAATAAGTCAGCAGTGCCCGTGCTGGAGGTGGAGGTCAATCAACCTGGCGTCCTGATTTCGCACTATCGGTTGGCCGCATGAGGGTTCTATATTTCCACCAGCACTTTTCGACTCCACGCGGCTCGGCCGGTATCCGGTCTTACGAGATGGCGCGTCGCCTCCTGGCCCGTGGGCACCAGGTGACGATGGTGTGCGGCAGCTACGGCGGGGGCGAAACGGGGCTGGCTCAGCCCTTCGTGCGCGGGTGCCGACGTGGGCGCGCGGACGGCATCGACGTCATCGAATTCGACTTGAAATATTCCAACAGCGATGGGTTCGTAAAGCGTGCCCTGACCTTCGCCAGGTTTGCGTTGCGCAGCAGTACGCTGGTGTTCAGCGAGCGGTATGACCTGCTGTTTGCCACGACGACACCGCTGACAGCCGGCATTCCCGGGATCTTCGCGCGCTGGCTGCGCCGTAAGCGCTTCGTTTTCGAGGTGCGTGACCTGTGGCCCGAACTACCCAGGGCAATGGGCGTCATCCGCAACCCGCTGGTGCTGGCGGCGATGTCGCTACTGGAATGGGCGAGTTATCGCTCGGCACATCGCCTGATCGGGCTGTCGCCGGGCATCGTGGAAGGAATCGTGGCCCGTGGCGTGCCGCGGGAGCGCGTAACCCTGGTCCCCAACGGCTGCGACTTTGACATCTTCGCTACCAACACCACACCCTGGCGACCCGACGGGGTGGATGCGCGCGACCTCCTCGCCGTATTTGCCGGCACTCATGGCTTCGCGAACGGCCTGGACGCTGTGCTCAATGCCGCCGCCGAACTCAAGCGCCGCGGACGCAGCGACATCAAACTGCTACTGATCGGCCAAGGCCAGCTCAAGCCCCACCTCGAGGCACGTGCGCTAGGGGAGAGATTGGATAACGTGATCTTTCATGAACCGGTAGACAAGGCCAGGTTGGCTGGATTGATGGCTGCAAGCGACGTCGGACTACAGATACTCGCGAATGTTCCAGCGTTCTACTACGGAACCTCGCCGAACAAGTTTTTCGACTACCTGGCTGCGGGCCTGCCTGTACTCAACAACTACCCCGGCTGGCTGGCCGAACTCATCGCGCAGCACCGCTGCGGGCTGGCGGTCCCACCGGACGATTTTCGGGCTTTTGCCGATGCGCTGGAGTTGGCTGCAGACGACCGCATCGCTCTGCGTGCGATGGGTGAACGGGGCCGCGAACTGGCGCGGCGGCAGTTCGAGCGTAGCCTGCTTGCCGACCAATGGGTAGACTGGCTGGAATGTTGCATGATAGGGCGCCATGCCGTGACCTGATGTCATTGTCGACATGAAGAGATTGATGGACGTGTTGCTTGCCGGCTTGGCCTTGCTTGTCCTGTGCCTGCCGCTATTGTTGCTGGCCTGTCTGGTCCGACTCCGGCTGGGGAGCCCGGTACTGTTTCGACAGACCCGTCCAGGCTTGCATGGGCGCCCGTTCACGCTTGTCAAGTTCCGTACGATGACCGATGCACGCGGCCAGGATAGTACGTTACTGCCCGACGCTCAGCGCCTTACCCCCTTTGGCCGCTTTCTGCGCACCAACAGTCTTGACGAACTGCCCGAGCTTTGGAATGTGCTGCGCGGCGACATGAGTCTGGTCGGGCCCCGACCACTCTTGATGGAATATCTGTCGCTGTACTCCCCGGAACAGGCACGCCGTCACGAAGTGCGCCCGGGCATCACCGGTTGGGCCCAGGTCAATGGTCGCAATGCTCTGAGTTGGGATGAGCGTTTCAAGCTCGACGTCTGGTACGTCAACCACCGCACACTCCGGCTCGATCTGCGCATTCTGTGGCTCACGGTACGCAAGGTGTTGGTGCGCGAAGGTATCAGCGCTCAGGGTGAGGCGACCATGCCGAAATTCACCGGGAACAAACCTTGAAGCGGCTTGCGCTGCTAGGCGCCAGTGGGCATGGCAAGGTGGTGGCCGACATGGCTGCGCTTGTCGGCTGGGAAGCGGTCGAGTTCTTCGATGATGCCTGGCCACGGCGCATGCGCAATGGCCCTTGGGTAGTGGTCGGCGATGGCGCAGCGCTGCTTGCGCGACTGGACCAGTTCGGCGGCGTGGTGGTATCGATCGGCGACTGCATGGTCCGCTGGAAGAAGCAGCTGGTTTTGCAGGAGGCTGGCGCGCAGTTCGCGACCGTGGTACATCCCGCAGCGTCGGTAAGCCGACACGCGGTACTGGGACCCGGTACGGTGGTGATGGCGGGCGCTGTGGTCAATGTCGATGTCGTGGTTGGTCCGGCCGGTATCATCAACACGGGCGCCACGGTGGACCACGACTGCCGATTGGAAGCAGCGGTACACATCTGCCCTGGTGCTCACCTGTCCGGCAACGTTCAGGTCGGTTTCGGTAGCTGGGTCGGGGTCGGGGCCACAGTCAAACAGGGGGTCGTCATCGGCGAACGCGTCATGGTCGGCGCGGGTGCTGTAGTGGTCGGCCCGGTTGCCGACAACTTGACCGTAGTAGGTAACCCGGCCCGACCGCGCTAAGTCAAGGAAGTAACGGTCCGATGCTGAATACCCACTTTTCTCCCTGGCCCTCCTTCACCGAAGAGGAAGCACACGCGGTACGGCAGGTACTGTTGTCCAACAAAGTCAATTATTGGACAGGTGGTGAGGCACGCGAATTCGAAAGGGAATTCGCTACTTGGTGCGGCACTCGCCACGCGGTGGCTTTGGCCAACGGCACCGTCGCACTCGACTTGGCGTTGAAGGGCCTTGACATCGGGCCGGGCGACGAGGTCGTGGTGACGCCGCGCACGTTTATCGCGAGCGTATCGTGCGTGGTGAACTCCGGTGCCACGCCGGTCTTTGCCGACGTTGAACCGGATAGCGGCAACCTGTCGGCGCGGACCATCGCACAGGTGCTGACGGCACGCACCAGAGCCCTGATCTGCGTGCATCTGGCCGGATGGCCGTGCGACATGGATCCCATCATGGATCTGGCGGGACGGCATGGGATCAAGGTCGTCGAAGACTGCGCCCAGGCGCACGGTGCGCGTTACAAGGGGCGTAGCGTAGGAAGCATTGGCGACATCGGCGCCTGGAGTTTTTGTCAGGACAAGATCATGAGCACCGGCGGCGAAGGCGGCATGGTCACGACCAATGATGAAGCCATGTGGCGCAGCATGTGGGCCTACAAGGATCACGGAAAAAGCTTTGCTGCCGTGTACGAAAGACAACATCCACCCGGCTTTCGCTGGCTGCACGAAAGTTTCGGCACCAACTGGCGCATGCTCGAAATGCAGGCGGCGATAGGCAGGATTCAGCTTCGTCGCATGCCCTCGTGGACACACCTCCGGACAGAGCACGCGCTCGCCATTCTGAACACCTGTCGCCAGCAGCGTGCCCTGTATGTACCGGAGCTGCCGGAGGGCAGTGAGCACGCCTACTACAAGTGCTACGTACGAATTCGCCCGGAGAGACTGGCCGATGGATGGAGCCGGGACCGTATCGTCGACGAGATCAATCGACACGGAGTGCCCTGCTACCAAGGCTCATGCTCGGAGGTGTACCTGGAGCGTGCCTTCGAGCAAAGCCCTTGGCGGCCGCGACACCGACTCGCGACCGCGAGGCTTCTCGGCGAAACGAGCCTCATGTTTCTGGTGCATCCGACTCTGACGTCGGCCGAGATGCTGCAAACGCAGGATGCAATCCAGGACGTAATGGCCAGGGCGACCCGCTAATCGGCACCACGGGACACCTGCCACCCTCGATCCCGCTCGCGCTGCCGTCGCGCCTCGAACAGGCAGATGCCGGTGGCGACCGAGACGTTGAGGCTTTCGACGGCGCCGTACATGGGTATGCGTGCGAGCCGGTCGCATGTCTCTCGGGTCAGGCGGCGCAGACCGGCGCCTTCGGCGCCCAGCACCCAGGCGATCGATGCCTGCTGGTCGACTTGCCACAGATCGGTCGGGGCCGAGTCGTCGGCGCCGATGCAGACGATGCTGCGCTCCTTGAGCTCGCGCAGCGTGCGCGCGAGGTTGGTGACGGTCAGGTAGGGGACGTTGTCCACCGCGCCCGCGGCGACGCGCTCGACCGTCACGGAGATGCCGACGGCGCGGTCCTTGGGCGCGATCACGGCGTGTACGCCGGCGGCATCGGCGACGCGCAGGCAGGCGCCCAGATTGTGGGGATCCTGGATGCCGTCCAGTACCAGCAGCAGCGCACTGGTCGCGCGGTCTTCGAGCCGGTCGAGGATGTCGTGCACGTCGTCCGGGGCGTCTAGCGGGTCGACGCGCGCGACCACGCCTTGATGGCGCGCGCCGCCGGCCATCGCATCCAGTCGCTGGGCATCGATGAAGCGCACCGGAATCGAATGTTGCTCGGCGAGCTGGATCAGCTCGTGCATCCTGGCGTCGTCCCGTTCGCGTGCGCAGAACAGCTCCTTGACCGCGCCCGCACGCTGGCGCAGGCGCACGCGGATGGGGTGGATGCCGGCGATCAGACGACGCTCAGCCACGACGCTTGCCCTTGCGTGCACCCGCTTCATCGACCAGTCTGAAATCGATCTTGCGCGTGTCCGTGTCGACACGCAGCAGCTCGACGTGCAGCCGGTCGGCCAGACGGAAGCGGCGACCGCTGCGCTCGCCCAGCAATTCGTGCCGGGCCGCGTGATAGTGGAAATAGTCGTTGCCCAGGTCCGAAATATGGACCAGGCCCTCGACAAAGGTGTCGTCGAGCGCGACGAACAGGCCGAAGGGTGTGACGCTGGAGACGGATCCGCTGAAGCGCTCGCCGATCCGGTCGCGCATGAAGTGGCACTTCAGGAAGGACATGACCTCGCGCGTCGCCTCGTCGGCGCGCCGCTCGGTCATCGAACAGTGCCGACCGATCTCGTCCCAGTCACCCGGGGCATAGCGGCGGCCGGCCAGGGCGGCACGGATCGCACGATGGACCAGAAGGTCGGGGTAGCGCCGTATCGGTGACGTGAAATGGGTATAGCGCTCGTAAGCGAGGCCGAAATGGCCGACGTTGTCCGGGCTATAGACGGCCTGCGACAGCGAGCGCAGCATCACCGTTTGCAGCAATTGCCGGTCGGGACGCTGCGCGATCTGTTCCAACAGTTTCGCGTAGTGCTTGGCCTGCGGGCCGTCGCCGCCGGCAAGTTGCAGGCCGAAACCGGCAAGGAATTCCCGCAGCCGCGCGAGCCTGTCCGCGCTCGGCCCCGCGTGGATGCGATAGAGCACGGGGTGTGCGCTCTGTTCGAGGAAATCCGAAGCGCAGACGTTGGCCGCGAGCATGCATTCCTCGATCAGCCGGTGGGCATCGTTGCGCTCGTAGGGGAGGATCTGCCTGATCTTGCCGTTTTCGTCGAAATCGATCTGCGTCTCCACGGTATCAAAGTCGATCGCCCCACGCCGGCTGCGCGCGCGCGCGAGCGCACCAAAGACCCGGTTCAGCGACTCGAGGTGCGGGCGCAGCGAGCCCAGACGTGCTTGGGCATCGGCATCGCCCTCGTACAGCGCTGCCGCGACCTCGGTGTAGGTCAGGCGCGCGTGCGAACGCATGACCGCCGGATAGAAGCGGTAGCTGCGGATCGCGCCGGCGGCACCCACGACCATGTCGCAGGCGAGGCACAGACGATCGACATCGGGGTTCAGCGAGCACAGCCCGTTGGAGAGCTTTTCCGGCAGCATCGGGATCACGCGCCGCGGGAAGTACACCGAGTTGCCTCGCTCGAACGCCTCCCGATCCAGGGGGCTGTCCGGCGCGACGTAATGGCCGACATCGGCAATGGCGACGATCAGGCGCCAGCAACGACCGGCGACGGCCTGGGCAAAAACCGCGTCGTCGAAGTCGCGGGCCGTTTCGCCATCGATCGTGACCAGCGGCAGCGTCCGCAGATCCTCCCGACCGGCGAGGTCGGCCTTCTTGATGCGCTCGGGAACACGGCTCGCCTGCGCGAGCGCCGCACGCGAGAACTCGAATGGGAGATCATGCTTGCGCAGTGCGATCTCGATTTCCATGCCGGGGTCGAGATGACGCCCCAGGATCTCGACGATGCGCACGACGGGCGGCACATTGGTGCTCGGTTGACTGAGCAATTCGCCGACGACGATCGTGCCGGCCTCCGGCAGCGCCTTCTTTTTCTTGCCACGACCCTCGGTTTCGATGAGTACGTCCTGGCTGATGCGCTTGTCTTCCGGCACCAGCAGCGCAACACCGGCTTCCCGCACGACACGGCCGACGATACGGGTGTTTGCGCGCTCGATGATTTCGACGATGCGCGCCTCGCGACGTCCGCGCCGGTCAACACCGGCGCGCCGCACCAGCACGCGGTCACCATGCAGCACGCTGCGCATTTCTCGCGGTGGCAGGAACAGATCCTCGCCCCCGGCATCGGGGATGCAGAAGCCATAGCCATCCGGGTGGCCGGCGACCCTTCCGCGAATCAGGTCGGCCTTGTCCGGAATCAGCCAGGCACCGCGTCGGTTCTGCATGACCTGGCCATCGCGCTCCATCGCGCGCAGTCGCCGTTCGAAGGACTCTTGCTCGTCGGGCAAGAGCTCCAGCGTGGCCGCGAGCTGTTCGAATGGCATGGGCACGCCATGCTGCTCCAGCGTCTGCATGATGTAGGTGCGGGAGGGCAAGGGCTTGGGATATTTCCCGGTCTCCTGCTCGAGTTCAGGGTCACGCGCACGGACCGTGGAGGGGCTGGGTTTGGGTTTCATGGTCCTTTTCATTGACATCTGAACGAATACCCTTAAAATTCGCGCTCCCTGCGCCCAGATGGCGGAATTGGTAGACGCGCTAGTTTCAGGTACTAGTGCCGCGAGGCGTGGAGGTTCGAGTCCTCTTCTGGGCACCATCTAAGCATACGCAGCAGTCCGTACAAGGCCGGCGCCCTGAATCAAGGGGCCCGGCTTTTTTCTTGTCTGGTCCGATCGGCGCTGTTTCATGCCAAGCCCGGCAGCGTGATATGTAGGAGCCGGGCATATCGGCGAGGCAAGTGGCGATTGTAGCGATCCGCGCCGGGCATCGTCCCGCAGCCTCTCGGCCGGATCGGCGGGTTGAAAGACGGCGGTGGCAAGGACATGGTCGAGCACCATACAGGAACGCAGCGGAAAGCAAAGCGGAGAAAGGGGGGCTTGCGTGGCCGAACTGGTGATTGAAGCCGTCGCGTTTGCGCATGGCCAAAGGATGGTCCTGTCCGGGTTTGGACTGCGCCTGGCTCATGGTCGGATCGGCTGTCTGCTTGGGCCATCGGGGTGTGGCAAGACGACCGTGCTGCGCCTGGTGGCAGGCTTGGCGCGCGTCGCCGGCGGGCGCATCGAGGTCGGTGGGCGGACGATCAGTTCGCCCGCGGTGCATGTGCCGCCGGAAGCGCGGCACATCGGGCTAGTCTTTCAGGACCATGCGCTGTTTCCGCACCTGACGGTGGCCGAGAACGTCGCATTCGGACTGAGCGGTGTCGAGCGCGCGCGCCGCGGCGAACGCGTCGCCGGTCTGCTCGCCGCGCTCGGCCTGACCGGCCGCGAACGGAACTACCCACATGAGTTGTCGGGCGGCCAGCAGCAACGCGTGGCGCTCGCCCGCGCGCTCGCGCCACGCCCGCAGATCCTGCTGCTCGACGAACCGTTCTCCAGCCTCGACGCCGAGATGCGCGAACGTCTTGGCGGCGAGCTGCGGCGCTTGCTCGTCGAAGAGCAGGTGACGGCGCTGCTGGTCACGCACGACCAGCATGAAGCGTTCGCGCTGGCCGACGAAATCGGCGTCATGCACGACGGTCGCATCGAGCAGTGGGCGACACCGTATCAGCTCTACCATCAGCCCGCGAGCCGGTTCGTCGCCGACTTCGTCGGCCAGGGTGCGCTGGTGAAAGGCGTCGTCCTCGATCGCCATCACGTACGCATGGAACTCGGCGTAATCGCCGGTGAAGTGCCGATGGAATGTTTCCAGGGCTGTGCCGCCTGCGAGCGTGACTGTCATGTCGACATCCTGTTGCGCCCGGACGATGTCGTGCACGACGATGCCAGCCCGCGCACGGCCCGTGTCGTGCACAAGGCGTTCCGCGGTGCCGATATCCTCTACACGCTGCGCCTGCCTTCCGGCACCGAGGTGCTGTCGCTCGTGCCCTCGCACCACAACCATGCGCTGGGCGAGGAAATAGGTGTCCGTCTGGACGTGGATCACGTGGTCGCGTTCCGCGCCGACAAGGCGACGAGTGCTGAGGCGGCGAGGATTGCGCACCCCGAGCCGGCCTCGTAGTCGCGCCACGCGCGTTTTTTTGTCGGCCCGCGTTTCCGGGATAATGCGGGCCGTCACCGGCGCCCCACCACGACCCCCCACCAGCCGAGGCACCCTGGTTCCCGTTCATGTCCCATCGAGATAGCCGCACCATTTATCTGCGGCTCCTGAGCTTTGTCCGCCCCTACTGGAAGGCTTTCCTGCTGGCCGTGCTGTGCATGGCGGCGACGGCGGCGACCGAGCCGCTGTTCCCGGCGCTGATGAAGCCGCTGCTGGACGGCAGCTTCGGGCCGCGCTCGACCGGTGATCTCTATCTGTTTCCGCTCGCGATCATCGGCATTTTCATGCTGCGCGGAGGGCTGGGCTTTCTCGCCGACTACGCGCTGGCCTGGGTCTCGAACAAGGTCGTGCTCGATCTGCGCAACGCCATGTTCGATCGCCTGGTAAGCATGCCGACCTCGTTTTATGACGACCAGTCCTCGGGAGTGCTGATTTCGAAGGTTGCCTACGATGTCACCGGTGTGACCGGCGCCGCGACCAACGTGCTGACCGTGCTGGTACGCGATTCGCTTGCAGTGCTGGGGCTGCTCGGCTGGCTGCTCTATCTCAACTGGCGGCTGACGCTGGTGGCGATAGCGCTGGTGCCGCTGACTGCGCTGGCGGTCAAGGCCTTCGGCCGCCGGCTGCGCGATACCAGTCAGGGCGGGCAGCAGGCCATGGGCGAGATCGCCCACGTCCTCGAGGAGAGCATCGAGGCGCACAAGGTGGTCAAGGTGTTCGGTGGCCAGGACTACGAGCGCGGCCGGTTCGACGCCGCGAGTCGCACGCAGCGCGGCTACAGCATGCGCTATACGCTGGCGGCCGCAGCACTGGGCCCCATCGTGCAGAGCTTCGCGGCGCTGGCGCTGGCCTTGATCATCGGCTACGCCCTGCATCAGGCCGCCGCCGAGCGCACCACGGTGGGCGGCTTCGTGTCGTTCATCACCGCCATGCTGATGCTGCTGGCACCGCTGAAGCGTCTATCCGATGTCAACGCGCCCCTGCAGCGCGGTCTGGCCGCCGCCGAGAGCGTGTTCGATTTGCTCGACCAGCCTGCGGAGCCGGCAGGCGGGCCGGTCGTGTTGGGACGCGCGCGTGGCGCGATCGAATTCCGGGACCTGTATTTCCGTTACCCGGCTGCGACCCGCGATGCGCTGGCCGGCATCGATCTCGCGATCGCGCCGGGCGAGACCGTCGCGCTGGTCGGGCCCTCGGGCAGTGGCAAGACCACGCTCGCGAACCTGATACCTCGTTTCTACGCGGCAAGCGGCGGACGGCTGTTGATCGACGGGCACGACATCGCCACGATCCGCGTGGACAGCCTGCGCGCGAACATTGCGCTGGTGAGTCAGGACGTGGTGCTGTTCAACGACAGTGTCGCGGCCAACATCGCCTACGGCCGACTGGCCGGGACCGGCCGCCAGGCGATCGAAGCAGCGGCGCGAGCCGCCCATGCCATGGAGTTCATCGAACGCATGCCGCAGGGCCTGGCTACGCTGATCGGCGAAAACGGCGTCAAGTTGTCCGGAGGACAGCGTCAGCGCCTGGCCATCGCACGGGCGCTGTTGAAGGATGCTCCGATCCTGGTGCTGGATGAGGCCACCTCGGCACTTGACTCGGAATCCGAGCGGCAGGTCCAAGCGGCGCTGGAGATACTGATGCGCGACCGCACGACGCTGGTGATCGCGCACCGCCTGTCCACGGTCGAAACCGCGGACCGCATCGTCGTGCTCGATGCCGGCCGCATCGTCGAGAGCGGCAGCCACGCGACCCTGCTCGCAGCCGGCGGGCTGTATGCGGATCTGTACCACAGCCAGCTGCGCAAGGACGTGCGCGCGGCATGAGCTGGCGGATCCTGCATACCGAGTGGTCGGACGGGATGGGCGGCCAGGAGCGGCGCGTGCTGCAGGACATGCAGGGCATGCGCGCGCGCGGTCATCGCGTCTGGCTGGCGACGCGGCCTCAGGCACGCATCGCCGAGGCGGCGCGTGCGCTGGGCCTGGCGGTGCTGACCTATCCCTTCGGCGGCAAGCTCGATTTCCGCACCATCCTGCCGCTCGCTTGTGCGCTGCGGCGGCTGGGGATCGATCTGGTCAATACCCACAGCAGCATCGATTCATGGGCGGGTGGCATCGCCGCCAGGCTCGCGCGCGTGCGGCTCGTGCGTACGCGCCATCTCGACCTGCCGCTCAAGCGCGGCGGGCTCAATTGGGTGCATGGGCTGCCCGACGCCTGGATCACCTGTGGCGATAGGATGCGAACGAACCTGGTCGAAGGCTGCGGCTTTCCGTCGGAACGCGTGGTCAGCATTCCCACCGGCATCGACTTCGAGGGCCTGGTGCCACAGCGCATGCCGGCCACCGTGCGCGCCGAATTGGGCCTGGGGGTCGATGATTTCGTGGTGTTGATGGTCGGTGTCATCCGTGCGGTCAAGCGCCATGAAGTGGCGCTGGCGGCGTTCGCGCGGCTCGTCACCGAACTGCCCTCCGCGCGACTGTTGATCGCCGGCGACGGGCCGATGCGCGCATGGATCGAGGCGCGCGCGCACGAACTGGGCATCGCCGGCAAGACTCGCTTTCTGGGCGAGCGCAACGACGTCGGTGAACTGATCGGCGCCAGCGACGTACTGCTGCTCAGCTCGCGTTCCGAGGGCGTGCCCCAGGCCGTGACTCAGGCCCTGGGCCTGGGCCGTCCGGTGGTGGCGACACGTGTCGGCGGCGTTCCCGAGCTGGTCGAGGACGGCGTGTCCGGGAAGCTGGTGGATCCCGAAGACGCGGTCGGCATGGCCCATGCCCTGGCGACGCTGGCCGCCGATGCCGCGCTGCGCCGCCGCATGGGCGAGGCCGGACGCGAGCATGTGCGTACCCACTACAGCCTGGCGACCATGCTCGACCGCACCGAGGCACTCTACCGCCGCCTGCTGGGCGCGCGCCGGACATCATGAACTGCGCCGTACCCGTGCTGATGTACCACCACGTGAGCCCGCACCCGGGACTCGTGACCATCACGCCGGAGCGGTTTCGCGCGCAGATGCGCACGCTGGCCGAGCGTGGCTGGCACACCCTGTCGTCGACGGATTTCGCGGGTTTCCTGAACGGCCAGCCGGTGCCGCCGAAGAGCGTGCTGGTCACCTTCGACGATGGCTATCTGGACAACTATCTGCATGCCCATCCGGTGCTGGTCGAGTACCGGCTGCATGCGCTGTTTTTTGTCGTCACCGGCTGGCTGGGCGACGGTCCGCCGCGTAAACCCGGGCAGAGCGATCCGCCCGACCATCGCGAGTGCATGCGCCGTATCGAGGCTGGCCGGCCCGATGACGTCATGCTGCGCTGGTCCGAGCTGGCAGCGATGCGTGCTGCCGGCAGCGGCGAATTCCACTCGCATACGCATACCCACACGCGCTGGGACCGGACCGTTGCCGACGCCACCGAGCGCCGCGAGCGCCTGCACGACGATCTGCTGCGCTCGCGAGCCGCGCTGTCCGAAAATCTGGGAGCAGCCAGCGAGCATCTGTGCTGGCCCCAGGGATATTTCGATGGCGACTACCAGGAGGTCGCCATGGCCGCTGGGTTTCGCTATCTATACTCGGTACGGCGCGGTGTGGCGACGCCGGCCACCGATCCGGCCAGCATCCCGCGTATCGTCGCCAAGGATCGCGCGGGCGGCTGGCTGCGCCGCCGGCTGGCCATCTACCGGTGGCCATGGCTGGCCGCCTGGTATGCCCGTGCGCGGGAAGGCTGAGGCGGTGCCATCGGTGTCGCTACGACCCGAAACATGCATCGTTTGCGGCGGGGCGCTGGAGCCCGAGGCCGGCGTTGCGGCGCGCTGCCGGCGCTGCGGCCTGCTGCACAACCTCGGTACGCACGCGCTCGACTACCGCGACGGTGGCGGCCAGGCCGCACCGGACGCAGGCAAGATGCACTGGCGGCTCGTGAACGCGCGCCGTCGCTTCGCGTTGATCGCGCCCTTCCTGCGCCCCAGCCATCGCACTTTCGTCGACATCGGCTGCGGCTCCGGCGAAATGCTGATCGCGGCACGCGCATACGGCCTCGCGCCGGTCGGTTTCGACACCAACCGGCCGCTGATCGCGTGGCTGCGCACGCGCATCGACGAGCCGGTGTTCGACACGCCGTTCGATGCCCTGTTGATTCCGGACCGGGAGCAGGACGCGGGTGCCGGCCGCGTGTTTTCGCTGGCGCATGTCATCGAGCACCTGGACGCGCCGCTGGAGCTGGTGAGCCGCGTACGTGCGGCGATGCGACCCGGCGACCTGCTCTTCATCGAAGTGCCGCTGGCGACAGGGCGTTCGTTCCGCACGCTCGGATATCGCTGGAACATGTGGAACCCCGAACACGTCGCGCTGTACACGCTGCCGGCGCTCGACGCGCTCGCCGAGCGCGTCGGCCTGCGTGTGCTGAGCCGGGGCACGCGCATCTTCGCGCGCGGCTCGCACAGCGGCTCGACGCGCCTCGCGCTGTTGGGCAGGCAGCCGGTCGCGGCCCTGCGGGCCGCGCTCGCTCGAGACCACCTGAGCATCGCCGATCGGCTCATCGCCGATTACGGCTTCGTCGTGCTGGCTTAGCATTCGCTTGCGGCAGATCGCGACTTGCCGCAGGCGCCTACCCCAAGTAATCTCGCGCGACAGTCGAATCCGATACCGGAAAATCTTCATAGGAGCAGTAAATGCCCATCTACACACTCGGGGACAAACGGCCGCAGCTGCGAGGCGAGGTATGGATTGCCGAAAGCGCATTCGTCATCGGCGATGTCGTCCTGGAAGACCAAGCTAGCGTCTGGTACGGCTCCATACTGCGCGGGGACAACGAACCGATCATCGTCGGCGCCGGCAGCAATATCCAGGACAACTCGGTCCTGCACACCGATCCCGGTGTGCCGCTGACCCTGGGCCGCGATGTCACCATAGGCCATCAGGCGATGTTGCACGGCTGCTCCATAGGTGACGGCACACTCATCGGCATCAAGTCGGTGGTCATGAATCACGCCGTGATCGGCAAGAACTGCCTGATCGGAGCCAACAGCCTGGTGGCCGAGCGCAAGGTCATACCCGATCGCTCGCTCGTGCTGGGCTCGCCCGGCCGCATCATTCGTACGCTGACGGACCAGGAGGTAGCCAACCTCTACAAGAATGCCGCGAGCTATGTCGCAAACTGGCAACGTTATCGCCGGGAACTGGGTTCCTGAGCGGAATCCGGACCCCCGACCGCGTAAGGCCTGGCGACGCCATATGGTCGCGCGCGCACGCCGTGGCCGCCTCCTGCCATGGTGGCTGATCGTCGTCGCCATGGTCGCCGGCTGCGCTGGACCACCTGTTCGTCAGACCGAAAGCCGGCCGCCCCCGGTACCGCGCGAAGTGGTCAGCGTGCGTGATCCCGAAAAAATCGCGGACGCCGTTTGGTATGCCTTCAGCCTGGTCGATCGCCACTATCGCTTCGGAGGTCGCAACCCGGACAGCGGCCTGGATTGCAGCGGCATGATCAGCCACATCTATGAAAGGATGGCAGGCATCCGCCTGCCCCACAATGCCGCGCGGATCGCGGCGCTGACGCGACCCATACCTGAATCGGCACTCGAAGCGGGCGATCTGGTGTTTTTCGAAATCGATGGCCAGCGCTACGCGCACATGGGGCTGTACGCGGGCGGGCGACGATTCGTGCATGCGCCCAGCAGCCGCGGCAAGTACATCCGCATCGACCGCCTCGACGACGAATATTGGGCGCGCAGGCTGTCTGCGAGCCACAGCCTGCGCCCTGACCGTTTGCTCGGCTACGATACCCGCCTGGAACCGCGCCCGTGAGCGCACGCAGCGACACCGCCAGATTGCGGGCAAATCTTGGCGAGAACCTGATCGCCCTGGAAAGCGGCGATGGCGCGCGTGCGCTGCTCAGCCGGCTCGGCGGCCAATTGCTGTCTTGGCAACCGGCGCGCGGCAGGGAACGGCTCTACCTCAGCGAACGCGCCATTCTGGACGGCAGCCAGCCCATACGCGGCGGCGTCCCGATCATCTTTCCCCGCTTTGCCGATTCGCCTGCGAAATACCCTGCCCTACCGCGACACGGCCTCGTCAGGCAGCGCGTCTGGGATCTCGACACGGTCCGCAATGAAGATGACTACGCGCTCTGCGTGCTCCGGCTCGGCGGGGCTCCGATCGGCGCCTGGCCCCATGCCTGGGAGCTCGAGCTATCGGTCTGTATCGGCGGCGATCGCGTAGACACCGAGCTTGCCATCCGCAATCTCGGCGCCGAGATGTTCGATTGCCAATGCGCGCTGCACACCTACCTGCGCATCGTGGAAACCCACACGGCGCGCGTCCTGGGGCTGCACGCTCATCGCTACCAGGATCGAGTCAGCGCAACGGAAGGCGTCGAGGAAGCCTCCGAACTGCACATCGAATCCGAGCTGGATCGAATCTATTTCGACGTCGAGGGCACGCTTACGCTAGACGAACCGGGCCGCATGCTCGCGATCCAAGCCACCGGATTTCCGGATGTCGTCGTCTGGAACCCGTGGCGACGACGCTGCGGCGAATTGACCGACATGCCGCCCGATGGCTACCGTCACATGCTTTGCATCGAGGCCGCCCACGTCGGCCGGCCGCTCCCGGTCGCCCCCGGTGCGGAATGGATCGCCAGACAGACACTGGTCGCGTTGCGCTGACGCAGGCAAACAACCAGGAAAGTGTCGGACTTTTTTACACCTGGCCGGGCCCTGCCCGCGACAGCGTTCATAACAGCATGATCTGCAAGCACTATGCTTCGTGGCACCACATTTGCTTTGCAACATATGGTTCCTCATCTTTGACGCAATGGAGACATCTGAATGAAATTGGTTACGAAATCGGTCACGAATCGGCTTGCCCGGACCCTGCTCGCCTCATCCATGGCGCTCTCATGCAGTGCGCACGCGCTGGTGACGAGCGGTCAGATCACCGACGTCTTCGATTCCCAGACGTTCTCGTTCGGCGACGGCACGAACATGGTCACCGGCTACTGGAGCATCAACACCAATCACAAGGGATATTTTTACGGCTCCCCCAATCAGGTTGCATTCGCGGCCGGTATTTCGCACATTTCGCAGCTCACCGACGCGTCGTCATTCGCCTTCACCAACACTTACGTCGGCCCGCTCTGCGATGCCGCCTGCGCCCCGAACGGTGTCGGTGATTTCGTCCTGTGGCGCAATGCGGATGGCTACTACGGCGCGCTGCGCATCGACCAGATCTACCACGATGGTTTCAGCGGCCCGACCACCGCGACGCTGAGCGGGACGTGGTGGTTCCAGTCCGACGGCACGCCCGCCCTGGCCGTACCCGAACCGGGTCAATACGCGCTGTGGCTGTCCGGGCTGGGCATGCTGGGATGTCTTGCCCTGCGCCGCAGGCGCCTCGTCAAGGTGTCGACAGCTGCCTGAGGATGGGGCCCCGCGAAATCATCCGGGGCCCGGTTTTTCAGAATCGATAGCCATTCAGGCGGCTGTCGATGATCCGTGGATTGTCGCCGTTGGCGATACCGACCAGACCATCGATGACCATCTCGCGCTGGATCAGGTGGCGCTGGATCTGGGTCGTCAGCTTGCGCGCCATGGGCAGGAAGATCAGATTGGCGGACCCGACGCCGTAGATGGTGGCGACGAAGGCCGTGGCGATGCCGTGGCCGAGCCGGCCCGGATCGGCCAGGTTTTCCATGACATGGATCAGGCCCAGC
Organism: Rhodocyclaceae bacterium; assembly: GCA_022072095.1. GTDB lineage: Bacteria > Pseudomonadota > Gammaproteobacteria > Burkholderiales > Rhodocyclaceae > JAJVIJ01. Next base: position 18,375 of record JAJVIJ010000024.1, on the reverse strand, counting down.
ACGGCACCAAGGATGCCCAGCGTCGGCGCATAACCGCCGGCCGCCTCCCAGACACGTGCCGCCTGTCGCATCTGCGCATCCAGGCTTGCGACTTCGACTTCCATCACGTCACGCACGCGCTCCGGATCGGCGCCATCGATCAGCAACTGCAAACCCTTTTTGACGAACGGATCGCGCATCCCTCCCAGCTCTGACTCCAGCACCAGCAAGCCTTCCTTGCGCGCAACGCTCGCCCAGGCGACGATGCGGCGAATGTATTCGTCACGTGGCAGCGACGGTGGCCGGAACACCCACGCCGCCATCCGCAGCCCCTCCCTGAACGCCGGCAGCGAACTTTGCAGCATCGTCGCGCCCAGCGTCCCGCCGATGACGATGACGAACGCCGTCGGCTGCACCAGCCCGGTGAGGCTCGCACCCTCGATGAACTGCCCGACCAGAACCGCGAGCACGCCCAGCAGCAGCCCTGCCACGCTGATGCGATCGAACCTCGCCTGCATGACGCCCGGCCGCCCGCGTCAAAGACCGGGCCGATGCGCGTTGTCGCGCGCGAACATGCGCGCACGCAGTCGTGCCACGGCCTGGCTGTGCAACTGGCACACCCGCGATTCGGTCACCCCGAGCACTTCGCCAATCTCACGCAGGTTCAGGTCCTCTTCGTAGTACAGGGACATGACCAGTTTCTCGCGTTCGGGCAGGTCGTCGATGGCCCTGACCAGGCTCTCGCGTCGGTCACGGTCGATGAGGCGGTCGAGCGGGTCGTCCTCGCCGCCGATGTCCAGCCGCTCGAGAAAATCCTCGTCCTCGCCACCGCTGAAATCTTCCAGATAGACGAGCTGATAGCCGCGCGCCTCATGGAGCATTTTTTGATAGTCCTCCAGCGGCATGTCCAGTGCCGAGGCCAGCTCGCCTTCGCTGGGCTGGCGACCATTGCGATGTTCGAGCTGATGAATGGCGTCTTCGATACGCCGCATGTCGCGGCGCAGGCTGCGCGGCAGCCAGTCGTTTTCACGCAGTCCATCCAGCATGGCGCCGCGAATCCGCTGGACGGCATAGGTCTCGAACTGCGCCCCCAGTCCTTCCTGGTAACGGTTGATGGCGTCGAGCAGGCCGAGCATGCCGTTCTGGACCATGTCGTCGACATGGACGCTGGCCGGAAGCTTCGCCATCAGGTGATAGGCGATGCGCTTGACCAGCGGCGCGTACTGCCGGACCAGGTCGTCGGCACTCTTGCCGGTGCTGGCCAGGTAAAAGGCGGCCTTGGCCGGCGCCCCGCGCCCTGCTTTTGCATGTTCGTCCGCACACTTTCCGCTTGCTGCCGCGACCGACGATGACGACCCTCTTTTTGCGACTTTCATGATTTCGATCCTCAAGAGCAACTGGCCATCGAGCGCGTCGATTCCAGCCATCGGTTGGTCCCGCCTTGCACCGCCACCGGTGCGTCGTAGCGGGCAACGACAATCTTTTCGGCCAGGGCATATGCGACTTGAGACGCCGCCATGTCCGGCCCGGAGGTCGACGCGTCCACGTCCGGCCCCATATGCCCGCCCCAGTGCGGCCGCATCCCCAGATACGCGCCCACCGTCTCCGCAAAGCGGCCGTAGAGTGCGTGGGCAGCTGCGGATGACATCGGCCCGGCCACGACCACGTGCACGTCCGGTACCTCACTCCAGGTGCAGACCTGCTTGATCAGCGCATACGACTCGGTCATCGACCTGCCCTGATCGCGCACCGTCACGACGACATGATCGGCTTCGCGGGCGAGCGCCGAACATCCCATCGAAGCCGTCGTCACGTCCGTCGCCATGTCGATGATCATCACGTCGCAGGCCTCGTCGAACGCTCCCATGCACTCCGCCAGCGCCTGTCGCATGCCCGCGTCGAGCTCGTGGCCGCGGGCCGCCAGGCGCGAGGCCGCAGCCACCATTAGACTGGGCCCCACCGGCAGGCAGACTCTCGGCAGGGGCAGCGAGCGCTCCAACGCTTGGATCAGGTCATACCGCGGCCGTTGCCGCAGTCGGCCCAGTGCGTTGCCGGGGCCGGTCCGTTCGTCGATCAACATCAGCCCGAACCCCTGGGAACGCAGCGCACGTGCACAGGCCAGCGCCAACTCCGTGCCGTCACCCCTCGGTGCCCCACCAGCAAAGGCGATGCGCGTCACCGGCGCCTTGCGAAACAGGCGTCTGAGCCCGCTGGCCTGGTCGCGGCGCAGTTCAAGCATGGCTGCGAGCTCCCGCCCGGGCAGCGATCCCTACCCGCCCCGTGCCATCGCCGGATGCCATGCGCAGCCCGGCTTCATGAAGATCCAGGTGATGGGCCGAACCTTCGGGCAGATTCTTCAGTGCGCGATGCATGAGGTAGGGCCTGTTGGGCAGGTGCAGATCCTCGGGTACGCGCTGGCCGTTGGCCACGAAGAACAACTCCAGCTCATGCCGGATCAGGACATCGAGTGGCGAGCCCAGGCTCACGGCCTCGTCGACCTTGGTGAGGATGGCACCGACCAGATCCGGGCCGGAATACGCACGCACGACATCGTCGAGCATGTCGCCGCGTGCGGCCGCGTTCAGCAACAGGATGCGTCGCACGTCGCCGCCACCCTGCAGCATGGCGGCCTGCTCCGCGACCTGACGGTCACGCTGGCTCACGCCGACGGTGTCGATCAGCACCATGTGCTTGTCGGCCAGGTCCGCCAGGCAGCGATTCAGGTCTGCCGCATCGCGCACGGCATAGACCGGTACGCCGAGTATGCGTCCGTAGATGCGCAGTTGCTCGACCGCGCCGATCCGGTAGCCGTCGGTGGTCACCAGCGCCAGATGCTGCGCACCATGGCGCACCACGCAGCGCGCAGCCAGCTTGGCGGTCGTCGTCGTCTTGCCGACACCGGTTGGCCCAACCAGCGCGAAGACCCCGCCACGATCGATGATGTCGGCCTCGTCGGCGAGCGTGATCAGGCCACGATTGATGGCCGAACGTGCCTCGTTGCGGGCCGCCGCCAGATTGTCGGACGTGCCGTGTGCGGCGACTCGGCGGGCCAGTTGCGGCGAAAAGCCGGCGTCGAGCAATTCGCCCAGCAGGATCGACTGCATCGGATTCTCGCGCGCCAGCTCGCTCCAGGCGAATCCGGCCAGTTGCCGCTCGACCAGGGTGCGCAATCCTTTCAGCTCATCCATCAATGCATCGGACATGCGCGGCGCATCGCGCCCATCGGCCGGACCTGTGGCGCTGGCCGGTCGAGGCTCGGCCGCCCGTGGTGGCGTCGGCTGTGCATGGACTGGAGGTGTGCTGCGCACCGTCGGATTGGCCATGCGGGCGACCGAACCTGCCGCGGCCGCCGGCTGCCAGGGCTGGATGCCGGGAGCGGCCGCGCGCACCGAAGCGGTGGATAGACTGACCTGGTAATCGGGCGACGTGTCGGCCTCGCCTGCGGACATCGGCGTCGTTTGCGGCGGCGTCGGCTCGGCCGCTCGCAGACCGATCAGATCGCCGGCAGCCATGGCCATGATCTCGACGCCGCGCTCGCTGGTTCGGTTGGACAGCACGATGGCATCGGGGCCCAACTCTTCCTTGACCTTGCGCAATGCGTCGCGGGCCGTGGCGGCGAGGAACCGTCTGGCTTTCATGACTTGCCTCCTATGACGATGGTCACTTTCAGATTGCGGTTTTCAGGAACTTCGTTGTGCGACAACACATGCAGTGCCGGCACGGATCGGCGCAGGAAGTGCGACAGCAGCCAGCGAATTCGTTCGGGTACCAGCAGGATCGCCGACAAACCGAGCTCCTCGTGCTCGCGTACCGCCTGCGCGGCCTCCGTGAGCAAGGTCTCGGCGAGTCCGGGTTCGATACCGACCGCGTCGGTCTGACCGGCCTGCAGGGTCTGGCCGAGCAGACGCTCCAGCTGCGGATCGAGCACCATGACCGGCAGTTCGCCCTGGCCCGGCGCCAGCTGCTGCACGATGGCGCGGCCCAGCGCGGCGCGCACGCGGCCGGTGAGTTCCATGGGTTCCTGCGTGCGCGTGGCCTGCTCGGCCAGCGTCTCGACGATGGAGCGCATGTCGCGCAGCGGCACACCCTCACTGAGCAGGTTCTGGAGCACGCGCTGCACGACCGACAGCGCCATTTGCTTCGGCACCAGATCCTCGACCAGCCGTGGCGCGTCGCGCCCGAGGTGGTCGAGCAAGGCCTGACACTCTTCCCGGCCGAGCAGCTCGGCGGCATGGGTCAGCAGAAGCTGATTCAGATGCGTCGCGATCACCGTGGACGCATCCACCACCGTATAGCCGAGTGCGTGCGCCTGTTCACGCAGTCCGCCGTCGACCCACACCGCCGGCAGCCCGAAGGCCGGGTCATGGGTGTCCTGCCCCGGTAGAGTGCCGCCGACCCGGCCGGGATTGATCGCCAGCCACTGACCCGGCCAGGCCTCGCCCTCGCCGACGACGACGCCCTTGAGCAGAATCCGATAACCATTCGGTCGCAGCTCGAGGTTGTCACGGATATGCACCGGCGCGCACAGGAAGCCGATTTCCTGGGCGAACTTCCGCCGCAGCCCGCGAATCCGGCGCAACAGCTCGCCGTCCTGAGTCTTGTCGACCATGCCGATCAGGCGGTAACCCACTTCCAGCCCGAGCACGTCGACCGGCGTGACATCCGCCCAGCTCGCCTCCTGCGCCTCGCCAGGCTCGGGGCTGGCCGATGCGGGCGCCGGCTCTTCGGCCGCGGCCGCCTGCCGCGCGCGCCGCCATTGGCCTAGCCAGACGAGACCTGCCGCCAGCGCCAGGAAAACCAGATTCGGCATGCCCGGAATCAGTCCGAGCACGCCGACAACGCCTCCGGCGAGAAACAGCACGCGACTGTCGCCGAACACCTGGCTCATCACCTGCTCGGACAGGTCTTCGCCGGAGCCGACACGCGAGACGACGATGCCGGCAGCGATCGAGATCACCAGCGCCGGAATCTGCGCCACCAGGCCGTCACCGATCGTCAGCAAGGTGTAGTTCTTGGCGGCATCGGCAAACGCCATGTCGTGCTGCCCGACACCGACGATCAGACCGCCGATGATGTTGAGCAGCAGGATCAGGATCCCGGCCACGGCGTCGCCGCGCACGAACTTCGAGGCACCATCCATCGAGCCGTAGAAATCGGCCTCGTCCCCAATCTGCTTGCGTCGGCTGCGCGCCGCTTCCTCGCCGATCAGGCCCGCATTCAGATCGGCGTCGATGGCCATCTGCTTGCCCGGCATTGCGTCCAGCGTGAAGCGTGCCGCGACCTCCGCGATCCGTCCGGCACCCTTGGTGACGACGACGAAATTGATGACCACCAGGATCACGAACACGATCAGCCCGACCGCATAATTGCCGCCGACCAGGAAATGGCCGAACGCCTCGATCACACGCCCCGCCGCATCCGGCCCGGTATGGCCCTCCAGCAGCACCACCCGCGTCGAGGCGACGTTCAGGGACAGCCGCAACAGCGTCGTCACCAGCAGCACGGTCGGAAAGGACGAGAACTCCAGCGCGTGCCGCGCGTACAGCGAACCCATCAACACCATCACCGCGACGGCGATGTTGAAGGTAAACAGCACGTCGAGCAGGAAGGGCGGCAGCGGCAGCACCATCATCGCCAGGATCAGGATGATGAGTACCGGCGCCGACAGCGCGCGCACGTCCATGCCGCGCATCAAGCGGCCGATTGCCAAGCTTTGTTCAGCCATGACTCATGTCCCGCTCAGGCCGCACCCGGATCCAGCTCGGGCGGGACCGAGAACGTGGTCGGTGTGGGTGGCAGCGAACGGCCCTGCGCGCGCGCCTCGTTCATCTGGAACACGTAGGCGAGCACTTCGGCAACGGCCCGATAGAGCGCGCTCGGCACGAGTGCATCGAGGTCCGCATGGCGATACAGGGCGCGCGCCAGCGGCGGTGCTTCCAGCATCGGAATTTGATGTTCGGCGGCGAGCTCGCGGATGCGCAGCGCGATGCGCCCGCGCCCCTTGGCCAGCACGCGCGGTGCGGCATCCTGATCCGGGTCGTAACGCAAGGCCACCGAAAAGTGCGTCGGATTGGTCACGACGACACTGGCCTTGGGCACTTCGCTCATCATGCGCCGACGGGCGATTTGCTGCTGCTGCCGGCGGATGCGTGCCTTCACCTCCGGGCTGCCCTCCTGCTCCCTGCCCTCCTGCCGCAGCTCCTCCTTGGTCATGCGCAAGCGTGCGTGGTATTGCCAAAGCTGGAAGGGCACGTCGATCGCCACCACCGCCGCCATGCCCGCCATGATCAGGAAGGCCGCACGCAGCAGGCTGTCCGAGAAATGGCTCAGCGCCCGCGGCAGTGGCTCGAACAGCAAGCCGGCCAGCCCCGGCCACTCATGAACGAAAACCCAGACCGCCGCCAGGCCGATGACGAGGGCCTTCAGCATCGCCTTGACCAGCTCGACGGCCGCATGCACGGAGAACTGCCGCTTCAGGCCGGAAACGGGATCGATGCGCGACCACTGCGGCACCAGCGCTTTTGGCGCGAAATTCCAGCCGCCCACCAGCAGCGGCCCGATCAGGGCTGCCAGCACCGTGAGTCCGAGTATCGGGGCAAGTGTGATCAGCCCCTCGGCAAACATCTGCGCCAGCGCGTGCACGAGAACATCCGGCTCGAACGCGGCCCGGCGATCCAGCGTCAGGCCACTGCGGAAGCCCGACAGCGAGCGGCTACCCAGCCAGCCGGCCATGGCCCCCAGTCCGCCCAGGCCGGCGACGAGAACCAGAAAGGTCACCAGCTCGCGCGATTGCGGCACCTGCCCTTCCTCGCGCGCACGAGCGAGGCGCCGCGGACTGGCGGCTTCGGTGCGCTCCTGATCGCTCGCTTCGGACATATCGGCTCCCTGTTCGTGAGCCGATTATGCGAAGCACTGGAACATTCCAAGCGCGGGAATAGCGCGCGCCTAAAGCCTCAATTCATCAGAACCGGAATGGGAAAGCCACGTATCACGGGGACCTCGATCGCCCGGCGTGGCGACGCCGCCCGAGCCGAGGACCTTACATGCGCGCGTCAGGGTCGTCGCGCGCGCACAGCGCCCGCGCTTCGGCGCGCAATGCACGCAGGCGTTCAGCCAGCGCGTCGAGGTAGTCTCCCAACATGCCGGCGATCGCGCGGGTCGCAATCAGCGGCGAACCGGAGCTTGCGCGCAGTGCGTCGATACGGGCCTGCAAGGCACGCAGCGTCGCCCGTTCCGATGCAGGACAGGTGTCGATGTAGGCATTGATCAGTCGCGCACGCTCGCTGAAATACGCCGCCGGGTCCGATTCGGACAACGCCCGCAGGTGATCGAAATCGATGATCGGGGATGAGTTGGACTCCGCCACGACACCGATCACCCAAGCGCGCAGCGTTGCACGGCCCGCGGCTCGGGCTGGACGCCCCGGTTTTCCTCGATCAACCTGCGGGCGAACGCGGCCAGCACCGCGGCATCCGGGGAAGTCAGCGACTCGAGCCTCGCATTCAACTCGATCAGCCGAAGCTGGGACTCCAGGCAGGCATGGTCGCCCGCGATCCGTGCCAGGCGCTGGCGACGGTCCGTCTCGCTCCGATCGTGAGCCTTGCGCGGAGCGGCAAGCAGGCGTTCGAACCAGCGCAGCGCTTCACCCGTCATCGTCTTATTCGACATGTTCAGCCTCCCTCCGACCCATGATGTTCGGTCCGATCACGCATCAAGCCGCTACCGCCAGATCCTGGACCAATTCCGACCGGGGGACACCGATCCGGTCGCCGATGCCACTCAGCAGCTCCTTCATGTCCAGGATCAACACGATCTGCCCGTTCGACAGCGTGGTGACACCGGACACTCCTTTCGGCCGAAAATCATCCAGGCTCTTGACGACCGCATCCTCACGCCCCGCAAAGCTGTCGATCGCGAGGATGAACACGCTCTCCGCGGTCTGCATCAGCACGCCGTACTCGGGCACGCTGTCGGACGGCCAGCCGAGCAGATGTGACAGCGGCAGCACCGGCAGCACCTCGCCACGCACCACCATCGTCGCCCGTCCGCCCACCTCTTTCACGTTGTCCGCCTCGATCGGCAGAATCTCGCGCACCATCGACAGCGGCACCGCGAACGGCTGCTCACCCAGCCGCACCAGCAGCACCGACAGGATGGCCAGCGTCAGCGGCAGCGAGATCACGAACGTGGTGCCTTTGCCCGGGACCGAGCGGATGTCGATCGACCCATTGAGCTTCATGATGTTGGTACGCACGACGTCCATGCCGACGCCGCGGCCCGACACGTCCGACACCTCGGACTTGGTCGAAAACCCGGGCAGGAAGATCAGATTGTGGCTGGAACGCTCGTCCATCGTATTGGCCTCCTCATCGCTGATCAGGCCGCGCTCGAGCGCCTTGGCACGCAGCCGTTCCGCGCTCATGCCGCGCCCGTCATCGGCGATGAGAATGACGATATGGTCGCCCTCCTGGCGAGCCTCCAGCCGGAGCATCGATTTTTCCGGCTTGCCGGCCGCACGCCGTTCGTCGGGAGGCTCGATGCCGTGATCGACGGCGTTGCGGATCAGATGAATGATCGGATCGGACAGATCCTCGATCATCGTCTTGTCGATCTCGGTGTCCTCGCCGGACAAGGCCAGCTCGACATCCTTGCCGAGATTGCGCGCCAGATCCCGCGCGATCCGCGGATACTTCTGGAACAGGCGTCCGATCGGCTGCATGCGCGTCTTCATGACCGCGTTCTGCAGGTCCGACACCAGCAGATCCAGCTGCCCCACCGCCACGTCGAGCGCATGCAGCGTATCCGGGTCGGTGCGGCCGTTCAGGATGTCGGAACGCAGCAGTGTCAGACGGTTCTTGGTCAGCCCGATTTCGCCGGACAGGTTGAGCACGTGGTCGAGCCGCGTGGTGTCGACGCGTATCGTCGCTTCGCGCACGCGCTCGCCGTCGCGGCGCCCGGACGGTGCGGCATTGCCCGGCCGATCCGATGTGCGCCGACCGTAGGCCGCATCGTGCTCGGCCTTGGCCGGCTCATTGGCCGCACGCGCGGCCTCTCCCGTGACGCGCGCCTCCGTGCTGCGCCCGTTCAATGCGGACAGCAGCGCGGGCCAATCCGGCTCGGCATGAACAGCCGGCACCGCGGCCACTTGCTGGGCAGGCGCTTCGACGGCGGCCAGCGGCTTGCCGGCGATCGCCTGTTCCAGACTGGCGATGAGCGCGCCATCGGCAGGCAGCGGCTGCTGCCTTGCCTCGAGTCGGGCGAACATCCGCCGGACCTCGGCGGTTGCGGACAGGATCACGTCCATGATCGTGGACGTCACCTGCAGCTTGCCGTTACGCAACAGGTCGAACAAATTTTCTGTCAGATGACAAAGCTGTACCAGCGCAGCCGCATTGAGGAAGCCGGCCCCGCCCTTGACCGTATGGAACCCGCGGAAAATCTCGTTCAGCAGCGTCCGGTCGTCCGGGCTGCGTTCGAGCTCGACGAGGTGATTGTCGACCCCGGCTAGCAGATCACTCGCCTCGACCAGAAAATCCTGCAACACATCTTCCATGCCGTGAAATTCGCTCATCGCTCGCCTCGAAATTTCGGGTCGAAAAAATGTCGTGCCACCATCAGAAGCCCAGGCTGTCCAGCAATTCATCCACCTGGCTCTGGCTCGTGACCACATCGCTGCGGCCGGCGGCATCGATCACCGGACCGTTCAGCAGGCTGGGCGGGGCCTGGCTGCGGCGCTCTTCCGGAATGGTTTCGATCAGAACCTGCATGAGCTCCTGCTCCAGACGGCCCGCCATCTCGACCACACGCTTGATCACCTGCCCGGTGAGATCCTGAAAGTCCTGGGCCATCATGATGTCCAGCAGATGCCCGCCCACCAGACCGCTCTGCGACGGCAGCTCCTTGAGGAATTCGCGTGTCGTACCGGCGAGCTGCTTGAACTCGTCCACAGCCATCCGGCCTTCGAAAACCCGATCCCACTTGTCGGCGAGCTCCCGGGATTTCGCACCGGCTAGATCCAGCACCGGCTTCGAGGCCTCGACCGCCGCCAGGCTGCGCATCGCGGCCTGTTCGGTCATCTGCGCGATGTAGGCCAGCCGCTGCCGGGCATCCGGAATCTCGCGTGCCGCCTCCTCAAGGGCCTTGTCGTAGCCGAGTTCGCGCAGCGTGTCATGCAACTGACGGGCCATGTGGCCGACGCGGTTGAACACCGTCTCGCAATGGTGGATGGGCAAGGTGTCGTTGCTGGATGGCTCGCCTGGTTGCCGTTGCACCGTTTCCGCGGCCACCGACTCGAACAGCGCCTCCAGATCGGGGGTATCCGCGCACGCGGCCGTGTCCTCCACCGGCGACTGCGCGGCAATGCTGTCGAACAAGGCCTGCAGGTCGGCCGAATCATTCGCCTCTTCTTTTCGTACCGCTCGTGCCATCGTATTCCCTCCGCATGCCGGCGCCGTCAGGCAGCCACCTTGTCCATTTTCTGAAAGATCTTGTCGAGCTTTTCAGAGAGCGTCGCCGCCGTGAAGGGCTTGACGATGTAACCCGAGGCGCCGGCCTGCGCGGCCTCGATGATGTTTTCCTTCTTTGCCTCGGCCGTGATCATCAATACCGGCAGGTGCTTGAGCTGGGGATCGTGCCTGATTTCCTTGAGGAGCTCGATGCCGGTCATGTTCGGCATGTTCCAGTCGGTGATCACGAAATCGAAGCCACCGCCGCGCAGTTTTTGCAGGGCCACGACACCGTCTTCGGCCTCGTCGACATTGGTGAGCCCAATCTCCTTGAGCAGGTTGCGCACGATGCGTCGCATCGTCGAGAAGTCGTCCACGACCAGGTAATTGAGCTTGGTGCTGAAACTGGATTCGGCCATGCCGGGTCTCCGCGTATCGATCGATGGCTAGGAATTGAGCAGGGGTCGCAGCGTATTCGCCAGCACGGCGGCGTCGAACTTTGCGACATAGGCGTCGACGCCGACGCTCCTGCCCATGGCGTGATTCGCTTCCGAGGACAGCGAGGAATGCATCACGACCGGAATATCGGCAAACCGTGGATCGGCCTTGATATGCCGGGTCAGCACATAGCCGTCCATCTCCGGCATCTCGGCATCCACCAGAATCAGGTCGAGCTCGCTTTTCAACGGCACCCCCAGGTGATCGCAGTGATTGGCGAGACCGGAAAGGCGGGTCCACGCCTCCCTGCCGTTCAGCGCATGCTTGTGACGGGCGCCCAGCTTGTCGAGCACCTCGGCAATCTTCTTGCGTGCCACGGTCGAATCGTCCACGAAAAACACGTTGGCGACGGCCTGCTCGCTCAGCGCCTCGATCTCGCCGACGCGGGCTTCGCCAAAGGTCTCCGCGAGGATGCCTTCGACATCGAGGATGGATACCAGCCGGCCATCGTCCAGCTCGGTGATGGCGGTGATGAAGCTGCGCTCCCCGGCGAGCGTCGCGTCGGGCGCATGCACCCGCCCCCACTCGACGCGCAGAATCCGGTCCACGTCGTGCACCAGGAAACCCAGCGTGCGCTTGTTGTATTCGGTGACCATCATCGAGCGACAGGTGTTGGCAGCGCCCTGGCCAAGTTGCAGGACCCGCGACAGCATCAGCACCGGAATGACGTTGCCACGCAGGGAAATCAGCCCCTCGACGCCACCCGGCATGTTGGGCGCGCGCGTGATGGCGGGCGTACGCGACACTTCGCGCACCTTGAAGACATTGATCCCGAAAAGCTCGCGCGTACCCAGCGAGAACAGCAGCAATTCCATCGCGTTCGAACCCGCCAGCCGGGTACGGGCATCGACCGCCTGCAGCAATCCATCGTTGCGTTCCATCGCCAATCCTCTCAGGCGGCGCGCGCGACGCGGGCGCGCTCGCCGATCAGGCGCGCCAGCGTCTCGGCCAGTCGCTGCGGTTCAAATTTGGAGACATATTCGTCCACGCCCACCGAACGGCCAAGAGACTCGTTCGAGGTCGACGACAGGGATGAATGCATGACCACAGGGATACCGGCAAAGCGATGATCGCCCTTGATCTGCTTGGTCAGGATGTAGCCATCCATTTCCGGCATCTCCACGTCGGTCAGCACGACATGGACCAGCTCACCGGCGGCCACATGCCGCGCCGCAGCGGTCTGGGCGATCTTCTGCAGCGCCTGCCAGGCCTCCTGTCCGTTCGTCGCACTGATGGCGCGCACGTCCATGCACTCCAGCGTGCGCTGGATCTGGCTGCGCGCCACGGCCGAGTCATCGCAGTACAGCACACACGCACCTTCGACCCCGAGCGGCTCGACCCCGGCGTAGGCCATGTCGGTATCGGTGCAACAGGCATCGGCGAGTACCTTCTCGACGTCCAGCATCATCACCAGCCGGCCATCCGGCAATTCCGTCACCGCGGTGATCAGATTGCCCAGTTGCTGCCCGAGCATGGCCGGTGGCACACGCATGCAGGACCAGTCGAGCCGCAGGATGGTGTCCACCGCCTCGACCAGAAAGCCCTGCGTCTGGCCGTTGTACTCGGTGACGATCATGATGTCGCGCCGCGTCTCGCCGGCAATGCCGATGCGCTCGGTCAGATCGACCACCGGGACCAGGCTGCCGCGCAGGCTCACCATGCCCTTGACGCCTGCCGGCATCTCCGGCGCACCGGTGATCTCCGGGGTGCGCATGACCTCGCGCACCTTGAAGACATTGATGCCGAAGATCTCGCGCCGGCCGGAACGTGCGTCGGTCCCAAGGGAAAACATCAGGATTTCCAGCTTGTTGGTGCCCGCGAGGCGGGTGCGCTCGTCGATGCTTTTCAACAACTCAGACATGATTCCGTCCCCAGAGTAGGCTGCTGCGGGATGCTGCGCTCAGATCCGGAACCGCTCGACGGCACGGTCCAGGTTCTCCGATAGCCCACGCAGGCTCTCGGCGCGCTCCGCCACCTCGGCAACGGCTGCACTGTTCTCGTCGGCCATCTGCGCGATGCGCTCGACATTGCGCGCGAGCTCATGGCTCGCCTCGGTCTGTTCGCGCACCGACACGGCGATGCCGTCCATCCCCTGGGCGGTGGTCGATACCGACTCGCTCGCTTCCTTGAACACGCCGACCACCCGGTCCATCTGCTCCAGCGTGATGGTGATCGCTTCCTCACCCTGGCGCACGACGCTGTCCACACTCTGCGATCGCGCCTCCAGCGTGCTGGTGATCTTGTCGATCTCGGCCGCGGACAGCGCAGACTTCTCGGCGAGCTTGCGCACCTCGTCGGCCACCACGGCGAAACCTCGACCCTGCTCACCGGCTCGGGCCGCCTCGATCGCGGCATTCAGCGCAAGCAGATTGGTCTGGTCGGCGATGTCCTTCACCTGCTGTGTCATCTGCGAGATCGCTCGACTGCTGGCGGCGAATTCCTGCGCGGCCTGGGCGATTTCGCGCACCGAGTGGCCCACCTGTTCGATCTGCGCCTGCATCGCCTGCGCCGCCGCATCGCCCTGACGCGTGCCGTGCAGACTCTGCGCGGACTGTGCGCTGACCTCGCTGGCGCTGTCCGAAACGCTCTGGATGCTGACCGACATCTGCTCCACCGAAGCCGCCATGGCACTGGCCGACTCGCTCTGCGAGGCCGACGATTGGTGTATCTGCTGCGTCGCCGTCGCCAGCTCCTGCGCCACCTGCGACACCTCGCGCGCCGAGCCCTGAGCCTGACCGATCACGTCGCGCAGCGAATCACCGATCGCATTGATCGCGTCGGCGATCTCGTGCATCTCGTCACGACTGTCGATCTGCACGCGCGCCCGCAGATCGCCGCTGGCGAGCTCGCCGCCGCTCGCGACCATGGCCCGGATCGAGGCCGACAGCGAAACGATGAACGCGCCCAGCAGGTAGAAGGCCAGCAGTGTCGCAACCAGCGCCACGCCCGCGCTCAGTGCGAGCTTCGTCCAGGCAGCGGCCAGATTTTCCGAGAGTGCACGATCCAGCTCGGTAAAGATGCCGACGCCAAGCTTCACCAAGCCGTCCACCGTGACGGTGCCCGCATCGAACATCGCCGCACCGGACTGTGACAGACGCAAGTCCACCAGCTCCTCTTTGGCGAGCATGCGGAAGCCCTCGAAACTCTTGTCGATTTCGGCGAGCTCAGCCTGCCAGCGATCGGCCAATGTGGCGGAGTGATGGATGCGCACGCGGTGCAAAGCCAGCGCGAGCGCGCGCAGCTCGGATTTGCCCATCGCGAGCAGGCCACTGAGCTCGCCGATCTGCTCGGCTGAAGGGCTTTTCTTCACCAGCATCGTCGCCGCGCTGCCGCGCGCGCGCGCGACCGCCTCCAGATAGCGCGGCACGATGTTGATGATGGTGTCCATCAGCGTATAGGTACTGGGATAGGGATCGAGGGTCAGATCCGTCTGGTCGGCCACCGTTCTCAGCAACGCGAACAGCTCCTCGATCAAGGCGGTATGGCGGGCGAAGTTGTCGGCGGTACCGAGCTGCGGCCATTCTTTCGCAATGCCCGTCCACTTGCCGGCAAGCTGCTGGTATTGCGGATGCACACCTTGCAGCACGCCATGTTCGGTGGCCAGTGCTCCGGCAGCGCGTATCGTCTTTTCGATCTCGGCCGCGACCTGGGGCTCGCGAGCCCGCAGCGTCGCATCACCCTCGATCGCGGCGCTGGACAGACCGCGGTGCTTCTGGATGTCGAGCACCGTGCGCAGCACCAGGCGCGCGTACTGTGCGCCGATGCGCTCTTTGTTTATCGAGTTGATCGCACTCAGCTGGGCGCTGAGCACGCTGCCGAGCAGGATGGCGACCGCGAGCAGCATGACGCCGCTGACGACCAGAGCCTTGCGGCCGAACCGCAGCCGGTTCATCAGGCGGACACCGGGCGCGAACAGTGTTTCCATGCTCATGACCTACTCCCTTTCTGTGGACACTCAGACCCGGAAACGCCCGGCGGCGACCGCGAGCTCGCTGGCGAGGCTGCTCAGCGCGATGGCCTGGCCCGCGACCGCCTCGACCTCCTGCTGGCCGCTCTGCAGCACCTCGGTGATATGGCGTGCCTCGTCGGCTGCGCGCTGACTGCTCGTCGCCTGACTGCGCAGGGACTGCACGATGCGGCTGACCCCCGCGGCGGTGTCGCCGACGGCATGGGTCGACGCACTCAATACCTCGCGCACCTGCTCGGCCTGCGTGCGCGCCGCATCCAGCGTCTGCATGCCGCGCGCGGCAATGTCGCCGACGTTGCGCGAGCGCTCGTTCAGGATGCCGGTGACCTCCTCGATCTCGGTGGCGGTATGCGCCGATTTTTCCGCGAGCTTGCGCACCTCGTCGGCCACCACCGCGAAGCCTCGACCTTGTTCGCCGGCGCGTGCGGCCTCGATGGCCGCGTTCAGGGCCAGAAGATTGGTCTGGTCCGCGATTTCCTTGACCTGCTGCGTCATGCGGTAGATCGACTCGACATTGGCGACGAATTCGCGCGCCGACGACGTCAGCTCGCCCACCGAGGTATGCACGCCGGCGACGTTTCCGGCCAGGATCTCGACGCTGCTGCGCCCCGCTTCGGCTTGGGTGCGGCTGCCGTCGGCGAGCTGTTCGAGTCGGTCGGCGTCATGAATCGCGGCCTCGCCTTCGCGCGACATGTCGCCGACGGCATCCGCCACCACGGCAATGGCGCGCAGCTGGACCTGCCCGGCGTTGCGGGCATTGGTCGCCTGCCCGGCCAGATGCTCGGCCGACTGCCGGACCTGCTCGGCGCCGGCGCGCACCTGGGTGGCGAGCTGCGCCATCCCGGCCTGGATTTCCGCGACGCTCGCCAGAATGCTGTCGCGACCGCTAGAAGCCGGAACCGCAGTGCTCAGATCGAGCACCGCCAGACGTGCCATCGCCGCCTGCACGACCTCGGGCTCGGCACCGAGGATGGCGCGCATCCGCGCCCCCAGCCTCACGAATGCCACCAAGCCGAACACCGAGGCGGCCAGCACCAGGCCCGCGGCCAGCCACCATTGCGCCCGCGCAGAGGCGGTCATGCGCTGGGCCAGGTCCGGGTGCCCGGCATGGCCCAGCTGTTGGGCCGCACGCCAGGCGAGATCGTCGTGAGCCCAGAGCAGATAGCCATTGGCGACAACCGTGGCCAGGGCAAGAATGCCGAGTACCGACAGCAAGCGATTGCGTAGCGTCATCGTCATCTCCGGTCAGGAATGCAGCGGCACTTGCCGGGCCGCCCGTGCTGCGCGTGCGCCCTGTCGGCCGCGCGTGACCCGTACTGCGCCGCGACGGGGGTCGGGCTGTTTGAAGGTCGGGTCGTTCGCCGGTGGCAGATCGCTGGCTACGTATATAGGTGCTTGAAAACGCATGAGTTCCATGTTCATCGCTCCGCAATCGCTTGCGCTCAGGCCATGCTGAACAGCTTGTTGAAATTGGCGATTTCGAGTACTTCGCGCACGCTGCCGGCACAGTTGGCGATGCGCACGCCCTTGTGTGCGGTACGCGCCTTGTCGCGCAGCATCAGCAACATGCCCAGTGCCGAGCTGTCGATGTAGCTGACGCGGCCGAGGTCCAAGTGGATTTCCCGCACTTCCGGTTGATTGACGGCCGATTCGCTTGCCTCACGAAACATCCGGTGTGCATTGAAATCGAAGCGTCCCGACAGCGCCAGCGTGGCGCGCCCGGGTTCGAAATTGACTGTGGTATCCAAGCGCCTCTCCCATCATGGTCGATGGGCAGATTACGGCGCGACTTTGTGGCTCTTTAATCCGGCCTCCGACTCGCCAGGTGCTTGGCCGGCCTGGGGAGGACGCCGGTACGAAGCGTCTATTGCGCCACGGCAGGGGCGCGCCGGCCTGGGCGCGCCTGCGCGCGCAGCATGGGTTCGAGCTTCGACCAGACGTTGTCGAGCATGCGTGCCTGCATGGCCGCCGTCGGATGGATGCCGTCTTCCTGAAAACTCGCCCGGTCGGCGGCGAAACCGTCGAGCAGAAACGGCACCAGCGGCGCGCGCGTCGAGTGCGCCACCTGCACGTAGACGCGCTCGAAACCCTGGGTATACTCCGTGCCGAAGTTGGGTGGAAGACGCATGCCGACCAGCAGCACCCGGATGCCGCGGCGCTTGCACAGCTCGACCATGGCGGACAGGTTGTCGCGCAGTGCAGCCAACGGCAGTCCGCGCAGGCCGTCATTGGCACCGAGCGCCAGGATCACCAGCTCCGGCTTGTTGCGTTCGAGCGCGGCAGGCAGCCGACTCAGGCCGTTCGCGCTGGTATCGCCGCTGATGCTGGCATTGACCACCCGCCAGGGCATTCTGTGCTGGGCGATGCGCAGCGCGAGCAGGCTTGGCCAGGACTGTTCGCTACGCATGCCGTAGCCGGCCGAAAGGCTGTCGCCGACCACCAGTATGGTCGCCGGCGTCTGCGCATGGGCCAGCCCGATCGCCAGAACCGCGATCGGCAATGCCCGCAACCCTTGGAAAAGAAAGAGCCGGACGGCACCGATGACACAGCGCAACGCCACCCCGACCGCAACGGGTCCCGCCCAGCCCATCATTCTCACCGCACAAAACCTCGGAAAAGTCGTCCAGACCCAGGACGAACGGCTAACGATACTCGAAGACATCTCGTTCAGGGTGGCGGCCGGTGAAGCGATCGCGATCGTCGGCGCGTCCGGATCGGGCAAGTCGACACTGCTGGGGCTGCTCGCCGGACTGGATCTGCCGACCTCGGGCACGGTCCGGATCGAAGGGCAGGACATTTTTGCCGTGGACGAGGATGCGCGCGCGCGCGTTCGCGGCGAGAAGATGGGCTTCGTATTTCAATCCTTCCAGTTGCTGCCCAGCCTCACGGCCATCGAAAACGTCATGCTGCCGCTCGAGCTCGCCGGACGGCGCGATGCCGAAGACAGTGCGCGCGCGTTGCTCGATCGGGTCGGCCTCGGCCACCGGCTCACGCACTACCCCAAGAGCCTCTCGGGCGGCGAACAGCAGCGGGTCGCACTCGCGCGCGCGTTCGCCCCTGGTCCGCGCATCCTGCTCGCGGACGAGCCTACCGGCAATCTCGACGCCCATACCGGCGCTCAGATCATCGAACTGTTGTTCGAGATGAACGCCGAACTCGGCACGACGCTGGTTCTGGTCACGCATGACCCGGCCCTCGCACAGCGCTGCGCACGACGCCTGACCCTTTCCGCCGGTCGCATGGTCTAGGCGAGACCATGCGCGCCCTGCAGCCCGAACGGCCCTATCGCGCGGTCGGTCTGCCCGGCTGCGGATGACTATAATTCTCGAATGCGCCCCTGCCGACATCGAGTCCATCCCATGTCATCGCCTGCCCAGGTCGCGGGGCTCCCCCATCCGGACCGCAGCGGTCCGCGGATGACGGTGTGATGACATGTCGTCGGCTGCGCCGTCTCCTTCGCCGCACCGCTGGTCTGCTGGCGAGCCT
>JAJVIJ010000032.1 GCA_022072095.1 Rhodocyclaceae bacterium | reverse complement strand
ATATGTGCATTGGATGAAGCGTTTTCAAGCTCCGCAAGCTGAGGCGCTGTTTCGACCACCATCGCTGGCGATGCGCCGCAGAATGCCCCTCCCGCACGATCACCGACCTCACGCCGGCTGACGACTTCCTTTGCCGCAATGGGCATGTCCTTCAAACGGACAGGCCGCCATCATCCACAAGAAGATATCTTCTGTACCTCTCGAGCATCAGCGCCCGAAAACCAGGATCGTCCAAGCATCGGTTCAGATCGTGGCTGCGCACGATCTGACCTTGGTCGCTGGGCTGAAAGTGGGCCGCGCCGGGTCTGCGGCGGCACGCTCAGCGCACCACCATGATACCCAGGCGCAGCTGCGGCACGGTTTTCTGGTTGTAGGTCAGCAGGCTCTCGCCCCAGCCGTACACGTATTGCGCGTACAGATAGCCGTTCAGATTGCCCAGCCAGCGCGTGCTCATCGGCACCGTGAAATCGACCTGCGTGCTGCCATGGTGGCGCTCGGTGCCCAAGCGCAGCGTGGCGCCCAGTTGCCAACCCTCCGCGCGTCCATAGCGCAGCGTGAAATCGCCGTAGCCGCGATAGCGCTGGATGTCGGGGTTCTCCTCCTTGTCCAGATAGGCGTAGAGCTTCGGTGCGAAGGTCCAGTGCGCATCGTCGAGCGGGCCCCAGCGTATCAGCGGCCGCACGAAGGCGGTGTTCAGGCTGCGTGAATCGACGCCGGCCTTGCCGTTGGATTCGTGCTCGAGCCCTGCTTGCAGGCCCCACGTCCAGGCGCCGTATCGGGCAACGGCCGCATGGTGGTAGAACAGCGCCGGGCGATAGCTGCTGTCGGTGAAGGGTTTCGACGGGCCCTGCAAGTCCCATAGCGAGGTTTGCGTATAGCCGATGAACAGGTTGCGCACCAGCCGTGTATCGCCGGCATCGTCGGGGTCGAACAGGCGGAACTTGAAGCTCAGCTGGAACTTGGCATTGGTATCGCCCGCCGAGCCGACGATGAAATACATCGGGTCGTGCGCCGAGACCGACTCGAAGCGTTGCCGCGTTGCGGACTCGGAACGGTCTGCGACGACTTCGGCGGGTGTCGCGGGGACGCTTTCGGCGGACCTGGGAACGGGGGCGACCTGGACGAGCACGCCCTGGCCGCCGAGCTCTGGTACTGACAGAAGCAGCGTGCCGTGCACATTCTCCGGCAGCATTGCGAGATAACGGACACGCCGGAACTGGCCGGCTGCGAGTGGCTGGTCGGCGGCATCGCCTGCCTGGGTACGCGTCAGCTCGAGTGTGCGCTCGCCGGCCGCGCCCGCCAGTCTCAGGACGGGGTGCGCCGGCACCTGCGGTGTCACGATACCCGGGCCGTCATGGGCATACAGTGCGGTCAGTGCGAGCGTAGCGCCGGCAACGACCTGCGCTTCGTCGAGGGCCAGTGTCCATGCGGCGCTGGCCACAGTTGGCAGCATCGCGGGCAGCGTCGCGATCAGCGCCGCGACCAGGCGGCTCGCACGCGCTCGCGGATTCATCGTGTCCGGCGACGACTCGCGTGCCGCGCAGCCACGATGCTGAGCACGCCCAGCGTGCTCAGCCAGAGCAACGACCAGACGGGGATCTGCAGGCCGAGAACAGGTTCCAGCGGCAGGCCACAGGGCGCGTCGGCCATGAACATATCGGGCCACCACCGCGCCGGCGCGAGGCCGTTGACGAAATCCTCGACGAGGTCGCGGCCGCAGGAGCTGCCCGGATGTTCGAGCACCCAGACGTGGCGTGCGGCGACGCCGGCACCGACCAGCGCCGCCAGCGCGGCGGCAAGGAGCGCCCAGCGCCCCATGCCTGCCGAACGGGGCGGCAGCTGCGAAATCAGCGCGCACACGCCGACGAGTGCGAAGGCGTAGCGCTGCAGGATGCAGAGCGGGCAGGGCGCCATGGCCTCGGCATGCTGAAGGTAGTAGGCGTAGCCCAACAGCCCAAAGCTGGCGATCGCGATGCCCCAGGCGATCAGCGACGAGCGCGTTGCCATCCGTCAATCCGCGACGAACGGGTTGGTGGCGCGCTCCTCGCCGAAGGTGGACATCGGTCCGTGGCCGGGCACGAAGCGCACGTCGCTTCCCAGCGGCCACAGCTTTTCCTTGATCGAGCGAATCAGCGTGTCATGGTCGCCACGTGGAAAATCGGTGCGCCCGATCGAACCCGCGAACAGCACGTCGCCGACGATCGCCAGCCGCGTGACCGGATCGAAAAAGATCACATGCCCGGGCGTATGCCCGGGGCAGTGCCTGACCTCCAGCGTGACCTCGCCCACGGTGACGGCATCGCCATCATGGAGCCAGCGATCGGGTGTGAATGCGCGGCAGCGGCCGAAGCCGAACATGGACGATTGCTGCGGCATGGCGTCGATCCAGAACGCGTCCTCGGGGTGCGGGCCCTCTATGGGCACGCCGAGCTGCTCGGCGAGATCGAGCGTCGCGCCGGCATGATCCAGATGGCCGTGCGTGACGAGCAGTTTTTCGATCGCGACACCGTGGCGCTTGGCCACGGCCAGAATGCGCGGGATGTCCCCGCCCGGATCGCTGACCGCTCCCTTGAGCGTGCGTTCACACCACAGCAGCGTGCAGTTCTGCTGATACGGCGTGACCGGGATGATTTCGAAACGCAACATGATCGGTCCTCTTTCAGGCGCGCTTGCGGGATTTGGGTTTGTCGGCGGCGCTGCCGGCGGTCGGCTTGCGCGATTTCGCGTCCGCGCTGGTCGCGTCGTCCGCGCCGGCCTTGGAAGCCTTGGGCAGGCGCGCCTCGAATTCGAAGCCGACCTTGCCGTCCGGGCCGCGTACCAGAAAAGCCGAAAACTTGCGTCGCGTCCGCGACGACACAAACCCGCGCAACAGGCTGGTTCGCCCGGTGTCGAGCAGTTTCTGCATCTCGGCACGGCTGATCGCCTGCTGCAGAATGATCGTGCCGGAGCGAAAATCGCAGGTGCGCGCCGGCCCGACGGCACGTTCGCAGACGTAGGACAGGCCGTGCTCGAATACGCGGGCGCCGCATTTTGGACAGGGCCCCAGCGATTCCTGCCCGGTGAAGTCCACCGGCTCGGCGCCGTCGGCCTCGGCGCGCGCCTGACCGAAGTCGAATTCCGGTTCGAGCTGGTCGTTCAAGCGGATGATGGCCGCGAACGCGCGTCCCATGCGACTGCGGAATCCCTGCAACGGCCCGACCTGGCGCTGCGCGAGCAGCGTCTCGATTTCGGCGGTCTCGAACTGGCGCCCGGCAACGATCTTCCACAGCGAGAATTCGCAGCGCTGGCACTGGAATTTCTTGTAGTTTTCCTTGATGACGCCGCCGCATTTCGGGCAGGGCGTCGACAGCGTCGCGAAATCGCCGGGGACGGTATCGCTTTCATGGTTCTTCGCCTGAGCGACGATGTGCGCGGCCATGGCGGCGATGTCCTTCATGAACTCCGCGCGCGACAGTTCGCCACGCTCCATGCGCGCGAGCTTGTGCTCCCACTCGCCGGTCAGTTCCGGCGAGGTCAGTTCCTCGATGGCCAGTCCCTTGAGCGCGGTCATCAACTGAAAGGCCTTCGCGGTCGGGATCAGCTCCCGGCCCTCGCGCGCGAGATAGTGTTCGGCAATCAGGTTTTCGATGATCTGCGCACGCGTGGCCGGCGTCCCCAGCCCGCGGCCGGCCATGGCCGCACGCAGCTCCTCGTCGTCGATCGTCTTGCCGGCCCCCTCCATCGCCGACAGCAGCGTCGCCTCGGAGTAGCGCGGCGGCGGCCGGGTGGCGTGCGCACGCACCTCGACCTCGTCGGCGTGCACGGTCTCGCCGGCCTGCACCGGTACCAGATGGCCGGTGCCGGTATCACCTTCGAGTGCCGCTTCCTTGCCATAGACCGCCAGCCAGCCCGGGTTCAGCAGCACCTTGCCGGAGGAGCGGAAGGCCTCGCCGGCAACGCGCGTGATGCGCGTGGTTTCCAGGTACTCGGCGGCCGGGAAGAACACCGCCAGAAAGCGCCGCGTCACCAGGTCGTAGATCCGCGATTCGGGCTCCGAGAGCCCTTTTGCCGCGGTGCCCGTCGGGATGATGGCAAAGTGGTCGGAAACCTTCGCGTTGTTGAAAATGCGCCTGTTGGGCAGCAGCCACTTCGAGCGGAGAATGCGCTCGGCGAACTCGGCATAGGGAGCGGGCAGCGCACCCAGCGTGCCGCCGACCGTGCCCAGATAGTCTTCCGGCAGATGACGCGAATCGGTGCGCGGATAGGTGAGCACCTTGTGTTTCTCGTACAGCGCCTGCGCGATGCCGAGCGTGTTCTTGGCCGAGAACCCGAAGCGCCCATTGGCCTCGCGTTGCAGGCTGGTGAGATCGAACAGCAGGGGCGAATTCTGCGTCGCCGGCTTGGATTCCTCCTCGACGGTTCCGATCTCGCCGCGGCAACGCTGCACGATCGCCTGCGCACGGGCCTCGTCCCAGATGCGTTCGGCGCGGGCGTGCTCGTCGTCGCCTTTGCGGAAGCTCTCGTCGAACCAGCGGCCGGCATACTGGCCGGCCTGCGCGCCGAACAGCGCTTCCACTTCCCAGTAGTCACGGGGCTCGAAGCGACGGATCAGCGCCTCGCGCTCGACGACGATGGCCAGGGTCGGCGTCTGCACGCGTCCGACCGTCGTCAGGTGAAAGCCGCCGGTCTTGGAGTTGAACGCGGTGAGTGCGCGCGTGCCGTTGATGCCGATCAGCCAGTCCGATTCCGCCCGGCTCACGGCCGCGTCCTGCAACCCACGCATGTCCTCGGCCGTGCGCAGCTGGCGAAAGCCGTCACGTATCGCCTGCGGCGTCATGGACTGGAGCCACAAGCGGCGCACCGGCTTGCCTGACTTGGCGAACTGCACCACGTAATGAAAGATCAGCTCGCCCTCGCGGCCGGCGTCGCAGGCATTGATGATGCCGTCGATGTCCTTGCGGCGGATCAGCTTGACCAGCAGCTGCAGGCGCGACTGGGTTTTCTCGATGGGCGCGAGCGCAAACCGCGGCGGAATCACCGGCAGGTGCGCAAAGCTCCATTTGCCGCGCTTGACGTCGTACTCCTCCGGCACCGTGAGTTCGAGCAGGTGGCCGACCGCCGAGGTGACCAGGTAGTCGTCGGATTCGTAGTAGTCCCCCTGGCGGGTGAACTTGCCCAGCGCCTTGGCGATGTCCGCGGCGACCGAGGGTTTTTCGGCTATGACCAGTTGTTTGTTCATGAACTCTCGCAAGGGCGCGTCCGGTGACGGCACGGTCGATGATAAGAAGAAAGCATGACGCGCTGCAACCTGGACAGTTCCGCGGGCTGCCGACTCAACCTAGAAACCGCAGTTGGACGCACCAGCGGGTGGGTAGCGATCTCACCCAACAGGTGAAGGTGAGCAAAGGCAGAAAAGTCAGCGTGCAGCGATGTCCGCAAAGGCATGGAGCGGTCAACTGCGGTTTCTAGGTTCAAGCCTTGCCGAGCCGCTGCCAGCGCCCGCCCGGCGCGCTCGCCACCCGGCCGGCCAGCTCGAGCTCGAGCAGCCTGACGTTGATGTGCGCGGCCGGCAGTCCGGTGGCGAGCGCGAGCTGATCGATGCTCTGCGGCAGGTCTCCGAGGTGGCTCATCAGCGGGTCGAGCGAGTCGTCGTCACGTGCAGGGGTTGGCGCATGCGCATTGGGATTCGCGGGTTCGACGCGCAGTTCCGTCAGAATGTCATCGACGGTGTCCACGAGCTTGGCGCCATCCTTGATGAGGCGATGGCAGCCCTTGGCCAGCGGCGCATGGATCGAGCCGGGCAGAGCGAACACGTCCCTTCCCTGTTCCGCGGCCAGCCGCGCGGTGATCAGCGAGCCGCTCCTGAGCGCGGCTTCGACGACCAGGACCCCGGCGCTCAGCCCGGCGAGCAGACGATTGCGGCGCGGAAAATTGGCGGCGAGCGGTGGCGTGCCCAGCGGGAATTCGCTCACGATCGCGCCGCGTGCGGAGATTTCGCGCGCCAGCGCTTCGTTGCGCGCCGGGTAAATGCGATCTGCTCCGGTGCCGATGACGGCGACCGTGCCGCCCGGGCCGGCCAGACCGCCGCGATGGGCAGCGGTATCGATGCCCACCGCGAGCCCGCTCACGATGGTCACGCCGGCCGCCGACAGCGCGCGCGCAAAAGCTTCGGCGTTGCTCGCACCCTGGGGCGTGCAACTGCGCGCGCCGACGACCGCGAGCGCCGGGCCGGCGAGCCGGCCAGGATCGCCCTTGACATAGAGCACGGTGGGCGGATCGGGAATGTCCAGCAGGCCGGGCGGATAATCCGGGTCGCCCAGGACGATGATGTGGTTGCCCGGTTCGGCCGCCCAGGCGAGCGCGGCGTCGATGGCCTGCCGGCAGTCGCCAGCGAGCAGGGCCTGCGCGCGGTCGACGCCGATGTGTTGGCCGATCAGCGCCGGGGGCGCCGAGAAAATCGCCTCCGGGTCGCGGAAGGCCGAGAGCAGCGCGCGTTGCGTGGCACCGCCAATGCCGCCGACGAGGGTCAGACGCAACCAGGCCGCCAGTTCGGCGGTTTGCCCGGACACGGTGTGCGGGTCAGGACCGGTGAGTCGTGCGCGTCGTCAGGGCGTGCGCACGCGATCGAGCATGACCACCGGTCGTTCGCTGTTCATCACCAGTGCGTAGGCGACGCGCTCGAACACCCGGAACACGAACGTCAGCCCGTAGCGTTCGTCAGGAAGGTTGTAGGTGCTGACGACCTGACCTTCGCGCAGGTTCACCGCCGGCCCCGACCGATACAGGGCCAAGACATGTCCCGGCTCCAGGCCATCCTTCTTGCCGCGGTTCAACATCACGACCGAATGTCGCCCGGCCATCGCCACGCCGCTCTGGATGCCGATCACGCGCCCCTGGATCGGCTGTTCGGGCGCATGCGGGATGTAGGAGATGACCGTGGGCACCTCGGCGGGGAGCAGGCGATCGCCCTTGCCGATTTCCATGGTCGCACGCACGACCTGGAGCGTGGCGGGCTCGCCTTCCTGCAGCAAGGTCGCGTCCCCGAGATACACGGCCTCGTTCCCCAGGATCTCGCCGCTGTCGGGGTCCTTGATCGGCTTCGCCGGACGGTAGACCTGCCAGCGCTTGAACGACTGCTTGATGCCGGTCGCGTAGGCCTTGTCGCCGGCTCCGAGGTACACACGATTTTCGTCGGTCGCGATGATCTTGGGCGCCAGCTCGTTGAACTGGGCGTCGACGACCATGGGGCGGGTCAGGAACGGCTCGATCGCCTGCTGCGGTATCGACGGGATCGCCTGCTCGAGCGGCTGGTCGTAGACCTTGGGCTGCAATTTCAGCGGCTGACCCAGCTTCAGACGCGGCCCCCCCTCGGCATCCCGATCGAGGATAACCACCTGACCGGGGTAGATGCGATGCGGGTTGGCGAT
Source organism: Rhodocyclaceae bacterium (assembly GCA_022072095.1). Lineage (GTDB taxonomy): Bacteria > Pseudomonadota > Gammaproteobacteria > Burkholderiales > Rhodocyclaceae > JAJVIJ01. The sequence goes on along the minus strand of JAJVIJ010000032.1, from coordinate 51,082 downwards.
CTGTTCGCGATTCAAGCGCCAGATTTCGGGCCAGCGCCAGGGCTGCTTGAGAAACATGCCGGCGATGCCCCACAGCGTATCGCCGCGACGTACCGTATGAGAGTCCGGCGCATCGCCAGCGAGTTCGACGGCCGGCGGGGCCGCATGGCCAGGCGGCAGTGCGAGAGCGAACAGGAGCAGGGCTAGGATTCGTTTCGACATGGGGACCTCTCTTCTCTTCTTCGCTCATGAGACGCCAGCGGCGCGACGCTGAAACACCACACGCGCACCGGCTTGCCAACACGATATACACTCGCACGCCGCTTGCCTTGACCGATTCGCGACACGATATATATACACGGTCGGCCGGACCCGCGTGGTTCGGAACTGTCGCGTAACGGCCTGGTAGAGCGGCACGCGACGCGGCGGCAAACCGGTACAAGCCCGTTCAAGCCGGCCCGAACGATTACAATTTGCATGAAATTTTGAACGTAATCCATTATTTCCGCAACAGTTCATGGCTCTTCTACCTATCCTGCGTTTTCCCGACCCACGCCTGCAGCGTCGCGCCCATAGCGTGGCCGAGATCGACGACTCGATACGCAAGCTGGTGGCAGACATGGCCGAGACCATGTACGCCGCGCCCGGTATCGGGCTGGCCGCGGTCCAGGTCGATGTGCCGCTGCGCGTGATCGTGATCGACGTCAGCGAGGACAAGTCGGAACTGAGGGTATTCATCGATCCGGACATCGTCGAGCGTAGCGGCGAACAGGTCTGCGAGGAGGGTTGCCTGTCGGTGCCGGGCGTCTATGAAAAGGTGACACGTGCCGAACGCGTGCGCGTGCGCGCTCGCGATCTGTCCGGCGAACCCTTCGAGCTGGCGGCCGACGGCTTGCTCGCGGTGTGCATCCAGCACGAGATCGACCACCTCGATGGCGTGGTCTTCGTCGAACACTTGTCGCGACTCAAACAGACGCGCATACGTTCCCGGCTGAAAAAGCAGGCACGGATCACCGCATAGTGGAGCCGCACCCACCCTTGCGCGTTGGCTTTGCCGGCACGCCCGAGTTCGCCGCGCGCGTGCTGACGGCCATGCTCGAAGCGGGGTATTCGATCCCCTTGGTGCTGACCCAGCCGGACCGCCCCGCGGGGCGTGGGCACGCGCTCGTGGCCAGCCCGGTGAAGCGTCTGGCGGTGGCCCACGGCTTGCCGGTCCAGCAGCCCGCCAGTCTGAAGACGCAGGCCGCCCAGGAAGCGATCGCCGCAGCTCGGCTAGACGTACTGGTCGTGGTCGCCTATGGCCTGTTGTTGCCGGCCGCGGTATTGGCGCTGCCGCGCCTCGGTTGCCTCAATATCCACGCTTCCTTGCTGCCGCGCTGGCGCGGCGCCGCGCCGATCCAGCGTGCGCTGCTGGCCGGGGATGCCGAAACCGGGGTCTGCATCATGCAGATGGACGCGGGACTCGATACCGGGCCGGTCCTGCATGTCGAGCGCGTCGCGATCGCCAACGACGACACCGCAGCGAGTCTGCACGACAGGCTCGCGGGTCGCGGTGCCGCGGCCCTGCTGCATGTCCTCGACGGGCTCGTCGCCGGTACGCTTGCCGCCAAGCCGCAGTCGAGCGAGGGCGTCACCTACGCCGCCAAGCTCGACAAGGCGGAGGCGGCGATCGATTTCCGACTGCCCGCGCCGGCGATCGAGCGCGCCTTGCGTGCCTTCGATCCGTTTCCCGGTGCGTACGCCCGCATCCAGGACACCGTGCTGAAACTGTGGCGGGCGACCGTGACAGCGCAGCGCACCGAAGCCGCCCCGGGAACAGTCCTGTCGGCCGGTGCCGATGGCGTGCACGTTTCCTGTGGTGAGGGCACGGTGCTGGCCGTGACGATGTTGCAACGCCCCGGCGGCAGACGCCTGGAGGCCGCGGAATTCCTGCGCGGCTTTCCCATCATTCCAGGCAGCCGTTTCACGCAGGCTTGAGTCGGGTAGGGTCGCCCCCATTTTCTGCATGGTTCGGGCATGACGGACCAGATGTGCGGGAATCTTTCCGGCGATCGTGGTCTCAGACAAGGTGCAAGAACCCAAGACAAGGACAAAGGGAAGCAGACATGATCGGTAACTGGCTCAAGACCTCCATCCTGATGGCGGCCATCGTCGCGCTGTTCGGCGTGATCGGCGGCATGCTGGGCGGACAGCAGGGTATGGTGCTCGCGCTGCTGTTCGGTGGCGCGATGAATCTCTTCGCGTACTGGTTCTCGGACAAGATGGTGCTGAAGATGTATCAGGCGCGTGAGGTCGATTCGACGACCTCCCCCTATCTGTACAACATCGTCCGCGACCTCGCCGGTCGCGCCGGACTGCCGATGCCCAGGGTCTATCTGATCGAAGAGGCGCAGCCAAATGCGTTCGCCACCGGCCGCAACCCGGAACATGCTGCGGTCGCGGCCACCACGGGCATCCTTGAACTGCTCTCGGAACGCGAGCTGCGTGGGGTCATGGCGCACGAGCTCGCGCATGTGAAGCATCGCGACATCCTCATTTCGACCATCGCGGCGACCATGGCCGGAGCGATCTCGGCGCTGGTCAACTTCTTCGCACTGTTCGGTGGGGGCGGGCGTGATGGCGAGGGTCGTCCGAACCTGATCGTCGGGCTGGCGCTGGCCATTCTGGCACCGCTGGCTGCGTCGCTGATCCAGATGGCCATTTCGCGAGCCCGCGAGTTCGAGGCCGATCGAGGCGGTGCGGAGATTTCTGGGGATCCGGCGGCGCTCGCGAGCGCACTTCGCAAGATCGAGGCATACGCTCAAGGCATTGCGCTGCCTGCGGCCGAAATGCACCCCGAAACCGGTCAGATGATGATCATCAACCCGCTGTCCGGTGGCAATCTGGCCGGCCTGTTCTCGACCCACCCGAAAACCGAGGAGCGCGTCGCCCGGCTCATGGCCATGGCTTCGTCCGCGCGCTAGCCGCTGCCGCCGCCTCGGGTCGAGGCGTCGTCGTTGTGGTCAGTCGGGTACGGGCGGTATCATCACGGGCTTTGGTCGCCCCCCTAGCCGATGCTCTATCCCACGCGTTTCGATGTCATCGTCGTCGGTGGCGGTCACGCCGGCACGGAAGCGGCGTTGGCTGCCGCGCGCACCGGCGCACACACGCTGCTGCTCACGCACAACCTGGAAACGCTGGGGCAGATGTCCTGCAATCCGTCGATAGGCGGCATAGGCAAGGGCCACCTGGTCAAGGAAATCGATGCCCTGGGTGGCGCGATGGCGGCCGCAACCGACGAGGCGGGCATCCAGTTTCGCATCCTCAACTCGGGCAAGGGCCCGGCGGTGCGCGCCACGCGTGCCCAGGCCGACCGCGTGCTGTATCGACAGGCGATCCGCCGACGCCTGGAAAACCAGGCCAAGCTGGTGCTGTTCCAGCAGCCGGTGGACGACCTGCTGCTCGACGGCGACCGTGTGATCGGCGTCGTCTGCCAGCTCGGTGTTCGCTTCGAGGCGGCAGCCGTGGTGCTGACCACGGGCACCTTTTTGTCCGGGCTGATCCATGTCGGGCTCGCCCACCACGAGGGCGGGCGTGCGGGCGATCCGCCGACCTTACGCCTGGCCGCGCGCCTGCGCGAGCTCGACCTGCCGGTCGGGCGCCTGAAGACCGGCACTCCGCCGCGCATCGACGGCCGGAGCATCGACTTTTCCGTGCTGGACGAGCAGCCGGGTGATATGCCGACACCGGTGTTCTCGTTCATGGGGCGGCGCGAGCAGCACCCGCGCCAGGTATCGTGCTGGATCACGGCGACCAATCCGGCCACGCACGACATCATCCGTGCGGGGCTGGACCGCTCGCCGATGTACACCGGCGTGATCGAGGGGGTCGGACCGCGTTACTGTCCCTCGGTCGAGGACAAGATCCACCGCTTCGCGGACAAGGATCAGCACAACGTCTTCCTCGAGCCGGAAGGACTCGGTACCCACGAGTACTATCCCAATGGGATTTCGACTTCGCTGCCCTTCGACGTGCAGCTGGCGCTGGTGCGCAGCATGCGTGGGCTGGAGCGGGCGCATATCCTGCGTCCCGGCTATGCCATCGAGTACGATTATTACGATCCGCGCGGCCTCAGGAGCTCTCTCGAAACACGCGCGATCGCGGGCCTGTATTTTGCCGGCCAGATCAACGGCACGACCGGCTACGAGGAGGCCGCCGCGCAGGGGCTGCTCGCCGGCCTGAACGCTGCGCGCCGGGTGCGCAGCGAGGCGCCATGGTGTCCCGGGCGCGATGAAGCCTACCTCGGCGTGCTGGTGGACGATCTGATCACGCGGGGCGTGTCCGAACCGTATCGGATGTTCACTTCACGCGCCGAGTACCGGCTGTCGCTGCGCGAGGACAATGCCGACCTGCGGCTGACGGAAATCGGACGCCAGCTCGGCCTGGTCGACGACGAGCGCTGGGTCGCCTTCAACCGCAAGCGCGACGCGATTGCGGTTGAACAGGAACGCCTGCGCAGCACCTGGGTCCGCCCCGACACGCTGTCGGCCGGCGAGGCAGAGCGTCTGTTCGGCAAGCCGCTGGAGCGCGACTACAGTCTGCTCGAATTGCTGCGCCGACCCGAGGTCGATTATGCCAACCTGATGGCCTTGGTCGGCCACGGCGAGCCGAGCGCGGATGCCAGTGTGGTCGAGCAGGTCGAGATCCAGGCCAAGTACGCGGGCTATATCGAGCGGCAGCGTCTGGAAGCCGAGCGTGCGCGCGCGCATGAGTCGCTGCCGCTGCCGCTCGATCTCGACTACGGCGCCGTGCGCGGCCTGTCGAAGGAGGTTCAGGCCCAGCTGTCCCGGCATCGCCCCGAGACATTGGGCCAGGCCGGGCGCGTGCAGGGCGTGACGCCCGCCGCCATCGCACTGCTGCTCGTGCACCTGAAGCGACGGCAAGTGGTGGTCGACGAACCGGATCCCTCGCGCACCTCGTCCGCGGCATGAACCCGGGCGATCGCCTTCATGACGGCGCCGAGGCGCTGGGATTGCATTTGCCGCCAGCGACGCTGTCGGCGCTGCGGCGATATGGTGCGTTGCTGGCCAAATGGAACCGTACCTACAATCTGACCGCGATCCGCGATGCGGACGAGATCGAGCGCCTGCACCTGCTGGACGCGCTCACCGTGTTGCCGGCGCTGGCCGGCGTTGCGCGGCTCGCCGATATCGGTAGCGGCGCCGGCCTGCCGGGCATCCCGATCGCGTTGTGCCGTCCCGACATGAAGGTGACCTTGATCGAATCGAACCGCAAGAAATCGGCTTTCCTGAATCAGGCGAAGATCGAGCTGTCGCTCGCCAACGTGTCCGTATGCGCGCAACGTGTCGAGGACGTGTCCGGAGCCGGTGTATTCGATGCGGTGATTTGCCGCGCGTTTGCCGATCTGGCGACGTTCGTGAGCAAGGCCGGCCATCTGCTCGCGCCGGACGGGGAACTGCTGGCGATGAAGGGCCGGGCGGAGCTGGCTGTCGATGCCGAACTGCCGTTGGGCTGGTGCCTGCGTCGCATCGAGCCGCTGCTGCTGCCGGGCTCGTCCGACGCCCGGCACTTGGTGCATATCGGCCGGGCGAGCGCCTGATGCGCATCTTCGCGGTCGCCAACCAGAAGGGCGGAGTCGGCAAGACCACGACCACCGTCAATCTCGCCGCTGCACTCGCCCAGGCGGGACAACGCGTGCTGCTGGTCGACCTGGACCCGCAAGGGAATGCCACCATGGGCAGCGGCGTGGACAAGCGCGGGCTCGCACTATCGGTCTATCAGGTGCTGCTGGGACTGTCGGACATTGCGGCAGCCCGCCGGCGCGGCCGGGGCGTTCCCTACGATGTCCTGCCCGCCAATCGCGAACTCGCCGGCGCCGAGGTCGAACTGGTGGACCTCGATCATCGCGAGCATCGTCTCAGGGAGGCGCTCGAGGGCGTCGGCGATGACTACGATTTCGTGCTCATCGACTGCCCGCCGTCGCTGTCCCTGCTCACACTCAACGGCCTGGCCTGCGCCCATGGCGTCGTCATTCCCATGCAGTGTGAGTACTATGCGCTCGAGGGGCTGTCGGACCTCGTGAATACCATCAAGCGGGTGCACGCCAGCTTCAACCGCGAGCTGAAACTGATCGGGCTGTTGCGCGTGATGTACGATCCGCGCTCGACGCTCTCGCAGCAGGTTTCGGCACAGTTGGAGCAGCATTTCGGCGACAAGGTGTTTCGCACGTTGGTTCCGCGCAATGTCCGTCTCGCCGAGGCGCCCAGCTATGGCCTGCCGGGTGTGCTGTTCGATCGCAATGCGAAGGGTTCCCAGGCCTATGGCGCCTTTGCCGCGGAAATGATCGAACGTGCACGACGCTTCTGATCTGAGCACACGGATTCCTAGATCGCCTCGACCACTTATGAACAGCAAACGAAAAGGCCTGGGCCGGGGACTGGATGCGCTGCTGTCCGGTGGCAGCGACGATCCGGGTGAAACCGGCACGCTGCACGTCGACCGACTGCAGCCCGGCAAGTATCAGCCGCGCACGCGCATGGATCCGGGGTCGCTGGAAGAGCTGGCGGCATCGATCCGTGCGCAAGGCGTGATCCAGCCCATCCTGGTGCGCGCGGTCGCCGCCGAGCGCTACGAAATCATCGCCGGCGAACGGCGCTGGCGGGCGGCCTGCATGGCCGGCCTGGACGAGGTTCCGGTCCTGATCAGGCAGATTCCGGACGAGGCGGCGCTGGCGGCATCGCTGATCGAGAACATCCAGCGCGAAGACCTGAATCCGCTCGAGGAAGCGCGCGGCATCCAGCGGCTGATCGACGAATTCGGCATGACGCACGAACAGGCCGCGGCAGCGATCGGTCGTTCGCGTTCGGCAACCAGCAATCTGCTGCGTCTGTTGCAGCTGACGGCGCCGGCTCAGGAGCTGTTGCTGGCGGGTGATCTGGACATGGGTCATGCGCGGGCGCTGCTGCCGCTGCCGGCAGCCGACCAGAGTCGGCTTGCACAGGAAGCGGCCAGCCGGCGCTGGTCGGTGCGCGATACCGAACGGGCCGTCGCCCGACGGCTGTCGGCACCAGTGGACCAGAGGCCCGAGCGGCAGGATCGCGACCTGTTGCGCCTGCAGGAAGAGATCGCCGACCGCTTGGGCGCCGCGGTCGCGATTCGCAGCAGCCGGCGCGGGGCCGGCACCATACAGATCCGCTTCGGCAGTCTGGATGAACTGGAAGGCATCCTCGCACGCCTGCAGCGCTAGGCGAGGGCGGGCCGGGTCATCGGAGCGACGATGATCCGCTCAGACAAATGACGACGGGTCGATGCGCACCGCAAGCACCTCGCCACGCACGCATTCCAGTTCACCGACGTACAGCGAGGTCAGGACCTGCGTCTTGCGACCCTCGCGCGCGATGATGCGTGCCCGCAAGGTCACCGTCTGCATCGGTGTCGGCTTCAGATAGCGCAGATTCATGGTACCCGTGACGTAGCTGATCGAGGGGTCGAAGGTCGCGTCGCGACCGGCACTGCGATTGGCGTCGGCGACCGCCGTGCACACGCTGTGGCAGTCGATCAGACTGGCGGCGATGCCGCCGTACAGGAAGCCCGGAGGCCCGGTATGGAAGGCTTCCGGCGTCCAGCAGCACACCGATTCGTCTCCCTCCCAAAGGCTGGCGATGCGCAAGCCGTGCTCATTCTCGCAGCCGCAGCCGAAACAGGTGCGTGAATGCATCTTCTGTTGATGGGTCGTCGTCATGGTCTCCGGATCAGGTTCGCGAACAAATTGATGGCAGCTCGATTGCAGGCTTCATGCAAGCCTCATTTGGAGCCTGGGCCGATCGCCTGGTTGGGCGTCGAAACCCATGCGCTTGCGGGCAACGCCCCGGCAGCGCCGCTGCCATCGCGTTGCGGCAGCTGCGGCACATATTCGGGGACGAACAGGCCGAGCTGGCGCTTGACCTCGAATTCCGACTGGCCGGCCTCGCGGCCCAGCCACAGGCGGATGGCGTCGAGCCAGCCCTCGGGTTCAGGGGGGGCGGCACGTGCGATGCGCAATTTCGGGTGCGGTGTTGCCAGCGTGCGCTCGCTGTCGGCGAGCAGTTCCTCATAGAGCTTTTCACCTGGACGCAGGCCGGTGAATTCGATGCGGATGTCGTCATCGCCGAAGCCGGACAGGCGGATCATGTCGCGCGCGAGCTCGGCCACCTTGACCGGCTCGCCCATGTCGAGCACGAAGATGTCGCCGCCGCGCCCCATCAGCGCGGCCTGCAGCACGAGCTGCGCCGCCTCCGGGATGGACATGAAATAGCGCGTCACCTCCGGATGGGTCACGGTCACTGGACCGCCGCGTGCGATCTGCTCGCGAAACTTCGGGATCACGCTGCCGCTGCTGCCCAGCACATTGCCGAACCGGACCGTGACGTAGCGCGGTCCGGAGCTCTGCTGAATCGCGGTACAGATCCGTTCGGCGAGCCGCTTGGTCGCGCCCATGACGTTGGTCGGATTGACTGCCTTGTCCGTGGACACGAGCACGAATTCCTCGACGCCCCAGCGCTGCGCCGCATGCGCCACCGCCAGTGTGCCGCCGACGTTGTTGCGCACCGCTTCCCAGGCGTTGTCGCGCTCCATCAGCGGTACATGCTTGTACGCGGCCGCATGAAATACGAGTTGCGGCCGGTACTGCCTGAACACGGCGTCGAGCACGGCCGGCTCGCGCACGTCCGCAGCCAGCGGCACGAAGGCCAGGGACGGATGGCGTGTCACCATCTCCTGCTCGAGCGTGTAGAGCGCGAACTCGCTGCGCTCGAGCAACAACAGACGTACCGGGGAGAACACGGCGATCTGCCGGCACAATTCGGCGCCGATCGAGCCGCCGGCGCCGGTCACGAGCACGGTCCGGCCCGCAATCAGTCCGGAGAGGCCGACGGTGTCGAGTTGCACCTGCTCGCGCCCGAGCAGGTCTTCAAGCTCCACGGGCCGAATCTGCGACACCGACACCCGTCCGGACAGCAGATCGGAAAACGCTGGCACCGTGAGCACCTTGAGGCCGGCCGCCGTCGCCAATTCGACGGCGCGGCGGCGCACCCCGGGTCTTACGCTGGGCATGGAAATGATGACTTCCGCGACCCCGAGTTCGCGCGCGCAGGCCTCCATCGTGTCGATCGGCCCCAGCACGCGATGGCCGTGCACCATGCGATCCAGCTTGCGCGGATTGTCATCCAGCAAGCCGACCACGCGCCAGGCCGGCGACCGACCGAGCTCGGCGACCAGGCGCGCGGCGGCATCGCCGGCGCCGACGATCAATACCGGCCGGCCCGAGCGTCGATTGGGCAGCAGTACACCGTCCTTGAGCGCGCGGTAGAGAAAACGGCTGCCGCCCATCATCGCGACCACCAGGATCGGGTGCAGCACCAGCACCGAACGCGGCACCGGCGCGTGCTTGCCGGCGAGCAGGATCAGCGCCGGCAGGCACAGCGCCGCGATCGCGACCGCGAACAGGATGCGCCGCAGATCGTGCAGGCTGGCGAAGCGCCAAATTCCGCGATAAAGCCGAAATCCCTGAAAGCTCGCCGCGTACAACAGCCAGGCCACGGCGCCGGTGCGCCACATGCCCAACCGCCATTCCGGCGGGAACTCGAAGTTGAAGCGCAGCAGAAAGGCCAGCCACCAGGCGATGGCGACGACGAGCAGATCGTGGGCGAGCGCGAGCGCCGTTCTCGGGTTCATGGTCAGGCCGCCAAATCAGCGGCTCGGTCGGAGCCGGCGGCGCGAACTACTTCGGGCAAGGGGATGTTCATCATCGGGTGTTCCGGTCAGGCGGCCGAATCGCCAATGGCCGGTAGTCCATATGGCCGAGAAGCCCTATGGTACCCAAAACGTGGTCTGCGCCGATGAGCAGCTGTCATGTCGAGCTCGGATCGGCATCGACCACATCCCTGCGCACCCGTGGCGAGAGCGCGCAGAACAACTCGTAGCTGATCGTGCCGGCCGCTACGGCGACTTGTTCGGCGGGCAGGCCTGCACCCCACAGCACCACGCGGCTGCCCATGTGGGCGGACGGGATTTCGGTCACATCGACCGCGAGCATGTCCATGGACACGCGGCCCAGCAGGCGTGTCACTTCGCCCGCGACGAGCACCGGCGTGCCGGTCGGTGCATGGCGCGGATAGCCGTCGGCGTAGCCGCAGGCAACGGTCCCGACTCGCAACGGCCGCTCTGCACGAAAGCTGCCGCCGTAGCCGACGGCCTCGCCGGCCGCGATGTCGCGGATTGCGATCAGCCTGCTCTCGAAGGTCATCGCCGGCCGCAGGTCCACGGCGGGGACATCGCTACCGTCCGGAAAGGGCGTGGCGCCATAGAGCATGATGCCCGGGCGCGCCCAATCGCCGTGGGACTGCGGGAAGCGCAGCAGTGCGGCCGAGTTGGCCAGGCTCACCGGCAGCGTGGTCCCGAGCCTTGCGCAGACCTGGTCGCGCATGCGCGCAAAGGCCGCGAGAGGCGCCCCGATGCCCGTGCCATCGGCTTCGGCAAAATGGCTCATGAGCGTGAGGCTGCGCACTGCCGGCAGTGCCGTCGCGCGCAGGATCGCGGTCTCGGCGCTGGCCAGCGGAAAGCCGAGCCGACGCATGCCGGTATCGATCTTCAGGTAGACGTCGACGGCCGGGCCTGCGCGCGCATGCGCAAGCAGGTCGAGCTGTTCCGCGCAGTGCACGACCAACCCCAGGCCGAGACGCTGCGCCTCCTCCAGATCGCGCGCCTCGAAGCAACCCTCCAACAGCAGCAGCGGCCCGCGCCAGCCGGCAGCGCGCAGGCGCTCGGCCTCGTCCAGATCGAGCAGCGCGAAGCCGTCGGTCAGCGATGCCAGCGCCTGGAAAGCATTCATCAGCCCATGCCCGTAGGCGTTGGCCTTGACCACGGCCCAAAGCCGGGTACGACCGGCGCGCGCGCGCGCGATGCGGAAATTGTGGCGCAGTGCGGCCAGATCTATGCAGGCGCGAATGGGTCTAGGCATGATGGTGGTCTAGGCATCGGCGGTCGTGGCGGTGTGGAAAGGATGGGTCGACGAGGTCGGGGGCGTTCTGGGCCGCCAGTTTACCGAGCCCCCGCCGCCGACCGGAAGGCGTATGCGAAGGCGCCGGCATCGCGCAGAAATGTCGCGCAGTCGTCGGCAAATCCGGACGGATCGGTGGCGAGCTCGTCGATCGCGCCTGCGACCGGGTTCGGGTGTCGCAGGCGGTGACGGGCGATGCGGTCCACGGCCCGCGCCACCGCGTCGCGTTCGCGGTAGGCGTACAGCCAGTCCTCACTGCGCATGCGCGCGAACGCTGCGCGTGACGCGGGCGGCCACAGAGCGGAGTGCTCGGCCAGCAGTGCGTACTGTGCCTGCGCGTAGTCGGCCAGCGGCACGGCATGGTGTTCGTGCCAGGACGCCGCGAGCAGGTGGTCGTAGAACAGGTCCACGAGGATGCCGGCATAGCGCCGCCGGGCAGGGCTCACGCGCGCGCGGCTGCGCCGATAGCTCGCGTGTCGTTCCGCATAATCGTCGATGGCACGGTGCAGGGCGACCCCGGCGACGATGTCCGCAGGCAGCGCGCAAGCCGCGAGGGGCCCCTTGACGAAATCGCCGAGCAGGCCGCCCAGGCGCCAGGCCGGTTCCTCACCGGCCAGAAGGGCGTGAGCGAGGAAATTCAACCCGGTCCGGTCCCGGCCGACGGCGCGCGGCGGCTGTCGCCCATGCTCGGCGAACGCGGCGGGCGGTACGGCTGCGGTTCGAAGCGAAAGACCTCGGGCGTGTCGTCGTCCACGCGCACGCGTATCCAGCCGAGGAACGGCGAGCCGTAGGTTTCCAGCCGGGTCAGCCGCGTGAGGGGCACACCGGCGTCGAGCAGCGGGGTGTCGATGCGCATCAGGTGGCTGTCGCCGTGCACCCAAAGTACGCGCCCGGAAAAATCCAGCGTCTCGCGGTGCACGTGCTCGATCAGTTCTTCGTAGCCGGGGTTGGCGAGGCCGGCCGGCTTGCGCATGAACTTGGGGTTCGCCTGCATCGCGATCACGACCGCGGCCAGCCGCTGCGTGCGTGCGGCGGCGAAGCCGGCGGCCAGCCAGGCGATATTCGCGCGCATGCGGTCCGTGTACTCTGGACTGGGCTTGCGCGGGTCGCCGATATGGTTGTTGCCGCCGGGCACGTTCAGCGTCATGAACAGCACGCGGCCGTGTTGCCAGCGCTGGTTTTCGGGGTAGTGCGGAGATTGGCGCGCAAGCGGCATCGGCGTCTGGCCGAGGCTCGCGCCGCCCGCAAAAAACATCGCTCTCAGGCGCGCGAGCCGCTCTTCGGGCTGATAGCCGCCGGCGGCGGCGCGCGCGCAATCGGACCAGTCATTGTCGCCAGGAGTCAGCACGAAGGCGTGATGGAGGCTGTCGAACAGTTCGCGGCGATCGCGGTAGACCGCGTCGCTGCAGGGTGCATCGCCATGCTTGAAATCGCCGACATGGATCACGAACGCCAGGTCGTCGATGTTCATCTCGGCAAGCAGCGCCGGCATCTGCGCACGTTGCCAGTCGTTGTAGGGGGCATCGCCCAGCACACCGAAGGCAAAGCGCTCGCCACGCGCCATCATGGGAGCCGACAACAGCGCGGCCACGAACACACCGCTCGTCAGCCATTGCGCCAGGCGCCCACCACGGCGGCGGCGCGGTGCCGGTCTCGACATCACTTGGTCATGCATCCGGTGTGGCGAGCAGCGCTTTCAGGCGGCAGAGCAGTTCGTGTGCCTGCCGTGGACTGAGCTCGTCCGGGTCGACGCCGGCCAGCTGTTCCACGGCCGGGTGCGGGGACGCAGGAGCTGCTGCGAGGGCGGATGTTTGCGGCGCGAACAGGTCGGGCTGGAGGTTTGCGGCCAGCTGCTGCGCGCGCAGGCCGTCGAGCCGGCGTCGCGCCTCGCGCAGTACCGGCGCCGGTACCCCGGCCAGCGCGGCGACCTCGATGCCATAGGATTGCGAAGCCGGCCCCTCCTCCACGGCGTGCAGAAACACCACGCGCTGACCGTGCTGTACGGCGTCGAGATGCACGTTCGCACATTCCGGATGTTCGCCGGCGAGCGCCGCAAGCTCGAGATAGTGCGTCGAAAACAAGGTATAGCTGCGGTTGCGCGCCAGCAGGTGGCGCGCGATCGCCCAGGCCAGCGCAAGTCCATCGAAGGTCGAGATGCCACGACCGATTTCATCCATCAGCACCAGGCTATGCGGACCGGCGTGGTGCAGGATCGAGGCCGCTTCGGTCATCTCGACCATGAAGGTCGAGCGTCCGCCGGCCAGATCGTCGGCGGCACCGATGCGGGTATAGATGGCGTCGATCGGGCCCAGCCGCGCCACGCGCGCCGGCACGAACGCGCCGCAATGCGCGAGCAGGACGATCAGCGCGATCTGGCGCATGTAGGTGGACTTGCCGCCCATGTTCGGCCCGGTCACGATCAGCAGCCGGCGGCCAGGGTGCATGGACAAGTCATTGGGAACGAAATCCTGCACCTGCTCGGCGACCACAGGATGTCGGCCGTCGCCGATCTCCAGCAGCGGAAGCGCGGTGAATTCCGGCTGCCGCCAGTCCGCGCGCAGGGCCACGCGCGCGAAGGCGCACAGTCCGTCCAGTTCGGCCAGCCCGCGGGCGATGTCCTGCAGCGTCGGTACGCTGGGCTTCAGTGCGGCGAGCAGATCCTCGTACAACCGCTTCTCGCGTTCGCGTGCGCGCTCGCGCGCCGACAACGCCTGATCCTCGAAACGCTTCAATTCCGGTGTGATGTAGCGCTCGGCATTTTTCAGGGTCTGACGACGGCGGTAATCATCCGGCACGTGAGCGGATTGCGCCTGACTCACCTCGATGTAGAAGCCGTGCACTCGGTTGTATTCGACGCGCAGCGTGCCGATGCCGGTGCGCGCGCGCTCGCGCGCCTCGAATTCGACCAGGAACTCCGCGCAGTTTTCATCCAGTGCGCGCAGCGCGTCGAGCTCCGCATCATGCCCCGGTGCAATCACATGACCATCGCGGACCTGCGCCGCCGGTTCGACGGCCAGCGCGCGCGCGAGCCAGGATCGAGCCTCCTCGGGGGGCGTCAGCGCGGCACCGATCCCTTCCAGACGGCCGGCGTCCGCCGGTATCGCCCCCTGTATGGCCGGCAGCAGTGCGAGGGTGTCACGCAGCGCCGCCAGCTCGCGTGGGCGCGCACTGCCCAGCGCGATGCGCGCAGCGATCCGCTCGACGTCGGCTACGCGCGCGAGCAGAGCCGCCAAGCCGTTCGCCGGACAGTCGGCAGCCTCACCGAGCAGCGCCGCCACCGCGCGGTGGCGTGCCGCCACGCGCTCGCGGTCACGCAGCGGGTGGTGCAGCGCGTGACGCAGCCAGCGCGAGCCCATGCCGCAGGCGCAGACATCGAGCAGCGAATAAAGTGTCGGTGAAGACTCGCCGCGCAGCGTTTCGGTCAGTTCCAGGTTGCGTCGCGTGGCGGCATCCAGGCGCAGGTAATCGCTCGCCTGCTCGTAACGCAGGCTGCGCACGTGCGCGAGCGCCTGGCGCTGCGTGTCGCGGGCGTAGCCGAGCAGTGCGCAGGCGGCGGCGAGCGCGCAGCGGACTCCGGCCGCCTGTTCGGCCCCGTCGGGCAAAAACGCGCCAAGATCGAGCGTGCCGAGTTGTTCGGCGAGCAGGCGGCGGCCGTTCGCAGCATCGAATTGCCAGGTCGATAGGCGACGCAGCGGGGGGCCGGTCTCCCCGGGCACCAAGCGATCGATCCCTTCGTCATCGGGCAACAGGATTTCGGCCGGCCGCAGGCGCTCGAGCTCCGTGGCCAGCTCGGCGGGCGTGGTGTGGCCGAGCCGCAGATCGCCGCTCGCGAGCGTGAGCATGGCCAGGCCGAGCACGCCGCGTCCCGACGCGATGGCGAGCAAGGGCGCGTCGGCGCGTTCGTCCAGCAGCGCCGCCTCGGTCAGGGTACCGGGGGTGACGATGCGCGTCACCGCGCGCTCGACCGGCCCCTTGCCGTTCGGATCGCCCACCTGATCGCAGATCACGGCCGATTCGCCCAGGCGCACCAGCCTGCCCAGGTACTGTTCCAATGCATGGTGCGGTACGCCGGCCATGCGGATCGGCTGGCCCGCGGACTGGCCGCGCGTCGTCAGCGTGATGTCCAGCAGGCGCGCCGCACGCTCGGCATCCTCATGGAACAATTCGTAAAAATCGCCCATGCGAAAAAACATCAGCACATCGGGGTGCTGCGCTTTGAGCCCGAGATACTGCTGCATCATCGGCGTGTGCTGGGTAGCGTGGGGATCAGCCAAGGCTTTGTCGGAATGCTCGTGTTGTCATATAACTCATTGTCTTGTCAGAACGTGTCGCCCTAAATCCCGAACAGGATTGGACCGGTCCGGACGAGCCTTTTCAAGTGCTCGCCCGCCTGTTCAGTGTAGGTGGCAGTGCAGGCCGGCCAATATCGTGGTGATATGCCCGAACGACCCGCATCAAATGCTGCCTGCCAGGGCGGTGTCTCTCTCACGCCCGTCATTATCGCCGACCAGGCCCATGGGCAGGAACGCGGCGACGCGCAGTGCCGCAGACGACGTGTAACCACATAGGTCGGAAGCGGCGTCACTCCCGACGTCGAGGCGACAGAGGAATACAGGGAGCTCTGGTCCTTGGCCATCGAGGCCATGCGTGCGATACGGGGTCTCCGCGGGCACGGGGACCGCCGCCTGGTGACGACCGAGAAGCGCCACGTGATGAAGGCACGCGGGCGGACATGGACGCCGTGCTTGCGCGCGGCGTCGCATAGGGCATATGGCGAGCGTCTGCGCGAAGGCGAGGCATACTGCGCCTCGATCTTCGATCGGCCGCCTGACAGCAATGTGTCCAGCGGCGAAGCGTCCAGCGCCCGCGGTCATGCTCGTCTCGCCGGGAGCCGATTCCGCCGATTTCTCGCCCAATGAATGCCAAAGAGCCCCGTGAGCGTCAGCCGAAGAGCTTCTTGGCGGTCTGCGCGATCAATTCGCCCTGGTGGCGCGCACCGGCAAGCTCGTTCTCGCTCGGCTGCCGCGATCCGTCGCCGGCCGAGATGGTCGTGGCGCCGTAAGGGCTGCCGCCGCTCACTTCTTCGAGGGACATCTGGCCTTGGAAGCTGTAGGGCAAGCCGACGATGGTCATGCCGAAGTGCAGCAGGTTGGTGATGATGGAGAACAGGGTCGTCTCCTGACCACCGTGCTGCGTGGCCGTCGAGGTGAAGGCGCCGCCGACCTTGCCGTTCAGCGCACCGCGCATCCAGAGCCCGCCGGCCTGGTCCAGGAAACTCGCAAGTTGCGACGACATCCTGCCGAAGCGGGTTCCGGTGCCGACGATGATCGCATCGTAGTCGGCCAGCTCGTCGACGCTGGCGACAGGCGCGGTTTGATCGAGCTTGAAGTGAGCGGCCTTGGCGACATCTTCCGGCGCGGTTTCGGGTACGCGCTTGATGTCGACTTCGGCGCCGGCGGCACGGGCGCCTTGAGCGACGGCTGCAGCCATCTGCTCGATATGGCCATACGACGAGTAGTAGAGAACAAGGACCTTAGCCATAGGACATTCCTTAGAAAAGGGTTGCACGGAATGGCAAGTCTATGAGCCACTCCCCAATCTAGGAAGCCTGTTTGTCTGGATGGAATCCATCGTGTTAATGGATGGGTCGCCATCGTGCGGATCACGCGGCCCTTGTCATCCTGTCCCTCTGTGCGAGGCATGCTTCTTGAGGCAGTCGATGAACCACCGCCCAGCCGGGCCGGGTGGTGCATCTTTGCGGTAGATGGCGAACATGCCCATGACGGCCGATGACTGGGGGATGTTCTCCGGGAAGATGCGTACCAGCCTTCCCGTCTTGATGTCCGCCTGCACAAGCGGGGCCGGCATGTGGCCCCACCCAAATCCGGCCAGCAGGAAGGCGTGCTTCGCGCCCAAATCAGCCAAGCGCCATGTCTGCGGCGACAACACGCCAAAGTCCTTGCCCGCCGTGAGCGTCGAGCGATCGGTCAACACCAGCTGCACATGCGCGCCAAGTTCCTTTATGGCGACCTGCTTTCCGTGTCTCGCCAAAGGGTGACCCGCGGCGACGACCGTGATCATGGGCAGTTCAAGAATCTTCTCGGCATCCAGCCCCAGTTCCGGCGTCAGTGGCAGTGAGCCGATGATGCCGATCCGGCAAATTCCATCGAGTACCGGCTGCACCACGGCGCCCAGTGCCTCGACATGCAGGCGCAACGGAGTGCTGCCGTAGGCCTCACGGAATCCACCCACGACCTCGGTGAGCATGGGCATCGGATACATCACGTCGATCGCCACCGACAGTTCCGGTTCCAGTCCTTCGGCCAAGGTACGCGCCTTGGCCTTGAAGGTGCCCATGCCGTCGACGACGACGCGCGCCTGGACCAGCAGGGCCTTACCCTGATCGGTTAGCCGCGGATAGCGGGCGCTGCGGTCGAACAGCGTCACCTCGAGCTGCTTCTCGAGGTTGGCCAAGGTCTGACTTACGACCGACTGCGCCCGGCGCAGCTTGCGACCTGCTGCCGAGAAGCTGCCTTCGTCCGCCGCGGCGATGAAGGTACGCAGTTGATCGATGGAGACGGCTTCGAGCATGTATCTATTTTACGGATCGATTAAACAGAAACATATAGATTTCCATTGGGTACGTCCGACGGATGGACTGGTTCCATTTCCATCGTCAGCGGCAAGCGCTGGCAGCGAATCATCGCCGACCCCTGCGCTGGGGACGAATGGGGTGAGGCGAGTCCCGGCAAGGCAGGGTGATCCGCGCGGCAAGCCCGCCGGTCCGCTGGTTTTCCAGTGTGAGCACACCACCTGCCTGACGCACGAGGCGTTCGACGATCGCGAGGCCCAGACCGGTACCGCCGCTGCTGGTGCGCGCTTCGTCCAGTCGGATGAAGGGGCGCTTGATCCGTTCCAGCTGGTCGCCGGGAACACCCGGCCCCCGATCCCGGATTTCGATGACCAGCTGGCCGTCCCGGCAGGCTGCGCTCAGCTGGACCTGAGCCGGCGCCGCGCCCTCTCCGGCACCGTAGCGAAAGGCATTGTCGACGAGGTTGCCGAGCGCCCGGCGCAATCCCTCGGCCGACAGTCCGACCGGCGCCAGCGGGCCGATGTCGACCTTCAGGTGCTGGCCACGGCCGCGGCAGGCGGCGATGAGTTCCTCGATGACCGGCCCGGGGTCGGCGGTCTCGGTAGGCGTGGCGAGCGGACGCGCGAATTCGAGGAACTGCCCGATGGTGCGGTCCATTTCCTCGATATCGGCATCGATGCCGGCACGCAGCTCCGGCGGCATGTCAGCGATTTCGCTTGCGAGGCGCAGGCGGGCGAGCGGCGTGCGCAGATCATGCGAGATGCCGGCGAGCACCAGCGCGCGGTCCGATTCCAGCGTCGCCAGGTCATGGTTCATGAGATTGAACGAACGGATGACGTGCGCGATTTCGCCCGGGCCGGACTCGGCGAGCGGCGGCGGCTGGATGCCCTGACCGAGCTGTCTTGCTGCCTGGGCCAGGCGTTTGAGCGGCAGCGTGACCCGACGCACGATCAGGTAGGCCCCGAACAGCGCAAGCAGCGAAGCCGCCGCGCCCCAGCCCAGCCAGCCCAGCGTGCGGTCGCGCTCGACACGCTCGCGCGGAAGGCGCACCCAGAATTCGTCGTCGTCGATGAGGAAGCTGACCCAGAATCCGGCTACGGCGTTGCGCGCTGCCGCAAAGCGCGTGCTCGCGCCCAACGCGCGCCGGACATGCGTCTGTACCTGGGTCAGATGTCCGCGTGCCGGCAATGGCGACAGCTGGTCGGAGGGGTCGGCGACATACACCTGTATGCCTTCGCGCTGGGCCCAGTCTGCGAGCAGGTCGCGGCGGTGGGCCGGGTCGGCGGCGATCAGGGCTGAACGCGACAGGTTGACCACGGCCACCACCATTTGCGCACTCTGCCTGGCCTGCGGCTCGCGCTGAAAATAGGCGTACAGCGAGGTCCAGGCCAGAACCGAAGCCAGCATCAGCACCGCGAGCAGCAGGAAGGTCTGCCAAAGCAGCGAACGGCCCGGCCGGTTCACGACGGCGGCTGACCCCCGTCCGGGATGAACACATAACCCAGCCCCCACACGGTCTGCAGATAGCGCGGCTTCGCCGGGTCGTCCTCGATCAGTTTGCGCAGTCTTGAAATCTGCACGTCGATGGCTCGGTCGAAGGCTTCGTACTCGCGGCCGCGTGCCAGCTCCATCAACTTGTCTCGGGATAGCGGTTGCCGGGGATGTTCGAGCAACACCCGCAGCAAGGAGAACTCGGCCGTCGTCAGAGGCTGCTCATCGCCGTCACGCGCCAGCGTGCGCGTGGCGAGGTCGACCACCACGCGGCCGAAGGACACCTTGCGATCGGCGGTCGCCGGTGCGCCCGGCACCGGGTCGGCGATACGCCGACGCAGCACCGCGTGGATGCGCGCGACCAGTTCGCGCGGATTGAAGGGCTTGGGCAGGTAATCGTCGGCGCCGAGTTCGAGACCGACGATGCGGTCGATGTCTTCGCCCTTGGCCGTGAGCATGATCAGGCCGATCGACTCATCCTGCTTGCGCAGCCGCCGACAGATCGCCAGTCCGTCCTCGCCCGGCAGCATCAGGTCCAGGATGATCAGGTCGCAGCGCTCGCGCAGCAGCGCCCGGTCCATCTGCTGGCCATCGGCAGCGAGTTTCACCGAAAAACCCTGCTGTCCGAGATAGCGCTGCAACAGCTCGCGCAATCGCGGGTCGTCATCGACAACGAGGATGCGTGGGGCTCGATCCATGGCGGCATGCTAGCAAATGCCGCCTGCGTGGACCATCGGCCGTCGGGCGTAGGAGTCCGCAGTCTCTGTGCTCGCGCACCCGATCGCCGGTCTACCGGTTCAAGTCGCCGGGGCGGGCCGGCCGCGGGCGATTTGCCAGGAGATGACGACCAGCGGCAGCAGGCCCACGGCGACGATGGCCAATGCCGTGGGCGAGGCTTCCGAGAGCCGTTCGTCGCTAGCCAGGCGGTAGGTCTGTGTCGCCAGCGTCTCGAAGTTGAACGGCCGCAGCACCAGCGTCGCCGGCAGCTCCTTCATGACGTCGACGAATACCAGCAAACCGGCCGTCAGCAGACTGCCACGCAGCATCGGCATGTGCACGCTGTGCAGCGTGCGCCAGGGCCCGGCGCCCAGCGTGCGCGCGGCCTCGTCCATGCTGGGCGTGATGCGCAGCAGCGCCGAATCGACGCCCTGCATGGCCGCCGCCATGTAGCGGACCAGATAGGCGTAGATCAGCCCGGCGATGCCACCGGTCAGGATCAGCCCGGGCGCCTGGCCGGTGACCGCTTGCCAGAGCGCGCCCAGGGCGTGGTCCAGGCGCGTCAGTGGAATCAGGATGCCCACCGCGATCACCGCGCCGGGTACCGCATAGCCCAGGTTGATCACGCGGTTGCGCAGACGTGCCGAGAGCGACGGCACGAGCCGCAGGTGGTAGCAGAACAGCAGTGCCAGCGCGACCGCGAGCAGCGCAGTCAGTCCGCCCAGCACGAAGCTGTTCGTCGCCAGCATGGGAAATGCCGACCCTAGCCGAGCATCGTCGTCGGTGATGGCCCTGTGCAGCAGCAGGCCTGCCGGAAGCAGAAACCCCAGCGTCACCGGCATCAGGCAGATCACCAGGGCGCCCGTCGCGCGGCCCCCGCGCAAGCGCTCGCGTCTTCGGCCATGGACATCCGGGGGATCGTAACGGGCGCGGCCGCGCGCCGCCCTTTCCAGTGCCAGCAAGGCGATGATGCCGAGGAGAAGCAAGCCAGCGAGCTGGGCGGCGGCCTGCCGATCACCCAGCGAAAACCAGGCGCGATAGATCCCGGTGGTGAAGGTCGGCAGCGCAAAGTAGGCGACCGTGCCGTAGTCGGCCAGCGTCTCCATCAAGGCCAGTGTGACGCCAGCGGCGATGGCCGGTCGCGCCAGCGGCAAGGACACGCGCCAGAACGCCTGTCTTGGCGTGAGCCCCAGCATGCGCGCCGCCTCCTGCATGCGTGCCGCCCTTTCCAGAAACTGCGTGCGCACGAGCAGGTACACGTAGGGGTAGAGCACGCATACGAACATCAGCACCGCGCCGGACAGCGAGCGGACGTCGGGGAACCAGTAGTAGTCCCCTGCCGACCAGCCAAAATGCTGGCGCAGCGCCGATTGCACCGGGCCGACGAACTGGAGCAGGTCGGTATAGACATAGGCCATGACATAGGCCGGCATCGCCAGCGGCAGAATCAACGCCCAGTCGAACAGACGGCGCCCGGGGAACTCGTACAGCGCTGTCAGCCATGCGGTCGCAACGCCGACCAGCGCCACGCCCACGCCGACCCCGAGCGCAAGACCGATGCTGTTGCTCGCGTACTCGGGCAGCACGGTCGACGCCAGGTGGGTCCAGGTCGGGCCGGCATCGAAGCGCAGCAAGCGAAACAGGATGGTGATCACCGGCAGCATCAGGCCCAGCGCGAGCAGGCTCGCCAGCAGACCAGCGGTGCGGCGAAGGAGACGGCGCAGCCGACGACATGTCATCACACCGTCATCCGCGGACCGCTGCGGTCCGGATGGGGGAGCCCCGCGACCGGGGCCGGCGATGACATGGGATGGGCTCGATGTCTGATGGGACGCACGCAAAAATTATAGTCTTCTCCGTTCCACGGCTGACAGCCCGGGCAACAATGGCGAGCACTTGAACACCGGTGAATACTAGGCGCCGGAGTTGGCGTGCGGCGATGTAACGTTTCCGTTGGTACGAAGCTTTCGGAGCAGTTCGTCTAGCACAGGACCTGGCTCGATCAAAGCCATGCATTTGTTTTGAAGCGGGCAGTCGGCGAGGAAACAGGGGCTGCATTCCAATTTTTGCGACACAATTACCGATGCACTAGGAGACATCGGTCTCCAGATGTCAAGGTAGTTTTTTTGCGGGAACAAGGCCACGATGGGGATTCCGACCGCGTCGGCAATATGGGTGGGCCCACTATCCGTACCGAGGTACGCTTGGCAGCGCTCGAGCAACGCGGCCGTCTGACCGAACCCTGCCTCATTGATGAAGTTGTGCAGCCGTGTTCGGGAAAGCTCGCTCCAGCGATGTTGAAGGCGCCGCACCATCTCGGCCTCGAAGGGGCCACCGACCAGCACCCACTCCGCTTCAGGTAGGCGGTTGGCGAGAAGTTCCAAGAACCGAAGGATATGTTCATCCGGCCACAAGTCGGCGGACTGACGACTACCAAAAAACAGCGCGATTCGAGGCACGCCGATGATGGGAAGTCGGAAGTTGGCCCATCTCCGATCGGTCTCGCTGATGGCGACAAACTTGCGGTGGCGTCCGCGAGCATTCGGATCCACCAAGTCTGACGTGGTGTCGGCGATATTGTCGCTGCGCAGCTGGGCTTTGCTCGGGATGGGCACAGGGTGCGTAAGCCAAGGTCGCATCGCCGGCAATGCGTATGCCAAACGATAGCGGGCGCCAGCAGCCATCATGATGAAGGCGTTGCGCAGGAAGTCGCGACGATTACTGCTGACAGTGTTGAATGTTGGTGTATGCAGATCTACCCACAAGTCGAAGTGTTCGCGCCGCATTCGCCAAAGAAACAAAAGCCGTCGCCAATGCGGTCCAATTTCGTAATCGATTACTCGATCCACGACAGCGTGACCTTCGATCAGCTTGCGCAGGTGAGGGCGGACGATTACCGCCAAACGCGCTTCCGGGTAGCGCTCCTTGAGGCAAGCCATGGCCGGTGTCGCACAGATGATGTCGCCGATGCCATTGATCATTAGGCAGGCGATGCTGCGCACGGCTTCAGCCGATGGCAGGGGGCGGCGTTCAGCGGTGGGTCGATTCACGGGTGGCGGCAAAAAGGGAGAATGGCCGCGAACGCATGGGTTTGCGCCAATCGGTGGTGTGTGGGTCCATGGGGCAGAGTACCTTGGCCGTGTCGAGGCACAGCGATGCCATGGTGGCCTGACCGCGCAGATGAAAGTAACGAGCCAGTGGTGGTACAACGAGTGCTAGGGTTGTGCGATCGAGACGGCTTCTACGATGGCAGCGAAACTCAGCGACCACTACGTCGATCAGGTTTGCCAGCCCCCAAACGTCGGTGGCACGTCGTGGCCTCCAGTAGTACCTGAGCACGCGAACCGGACGGAAAAGACCAGTCCAAGCGAAAAGGCATGGCACCACAGCAGCCGACATAAACATGATGATCGGAAGCTTTACTAGGAGCGGTGCGTGCAGGAAGGTTGCACCAAAAGTGACTACGAATCCGATAATCGCGAAGAGGCTGATAAGCTCCCTTGTTCGCCAGCCCAGACTCGTGGCTTTTTCAATGATGAAGAACTTGATGGCACCCTGAACACAGGTCGATCCTAGTTTTGCAGCGAAAGCGCCATAGATCCCGTATTCAGGGATCAGTCCGAAAAGTAACGCCACGTTTGAGGCGCCGCCAATCGCTGAGGCCTTGGTATCCCAGGATTGCATGTCAGACGCGTGCATGACGCTGCTCGCGACAAAGTCAAGCCCGCAAAAGAAGAGCGCTACGAAGAATAGTTGGGTCAGTACGACTGGGCGGGGATATTGGGCCGAAAAGAAGATCTGTACAAAGTATTCGCTCAGCATGGCTCCGGCGAAAGCAACGACCAGAAGACCGGCAGTGAGAAACAGGACGACATTTCGTGCCGCGACGCGGAAACGAAGAGGAGATGCTGAAAATTTCCGCGCGACCCATGGAAACAGGGCCATGATAAGAGCGGTCAGCACGACCAGTCCTATGTCGAACAGGCGATAGCCGATGGCGTAATAACCGATGACTTCGGCACTCCAGTAGAGGGATAGAACGACAAAATCCATCCGGCTGAAGACGACGAAGAATACTGTTCCGATGAAGAAACTTGGCAGAACGCGGAAGGTGCGTTGATAGATTTCTCCGTTGGAGCCGAAGCTCCCTGACAGCATGCCGTTACGGTGCATGATCCACAGATAGGCCAGCAGCGCACCGGACCGGGTGATCAGGAAGACCCATATCAATGCTGTGAGCTCTCCACCTAGCGCCAAGGCTGCCAGACTCATGATCACGCGCGCGACATTTTCGAATAGGGCGACTAGGGCGACCGGTTTTGCCCAATCCATACTCATGAAAATGATTTCGGCGAGAAACAGCAGAATGCCTGGAAATATGAGAATGCCAATCACCGCAATGCCATGGTTTACCGCTACTGGATAGTTGGCATGCAGAAGATAGAAGTAACAAAGCACGTCGACGGCCACGCAGCCAAGCAGGCTGAGCCCGCCGATGCTGGTGAAATATCGACCAGCCTGTTCCGGCCGCCGTGCGACCTCGCGCATTACGTAGGAGGTCAGCCCGAGCAGAGGCAGCATCTGCATAATGTAGTAAAAAGTCATTACCAGGGCATATTGGCCGAGGAGTGTGTCCGAATGACGACCGATGATGATTAGGATGATGAATGCGCCGGCGGGCGTAGCAAGCCGGTTGATGAGCACGCACTGAGTGTGGGAAAGGGCGCGGCGAGCCGACATCGATCTCAGGAATAGGCGCGCTGTCGACGCACGAAGCGACGTAACAGGTAACGAGCTGAGCCAAGAAGAAGAAACGGTAGAGAGCCCTTCAAAGCGATTTCTCGAAGACCGGCGAGCCGCGTTCCGCGCAAGCGCAATCGCTCCAAACCGATCAGGGTGTGATAGACGGCGCGACGGGCATCGAAGTCTGCTTGCGATAGCGCGGACCGCCAGGATTCGAGTATTCGCAGCGACTCGGTGTGCGAGGCCAGCTTGTTTCGGTAGGTTGCGCTTTCGTCGTGTGCTCGGTAGAAACAGCAGGTCTCTTGCACGCAGAGCACGTCGAACTTTGCCGCCACGGCCAGAAATAACCAGTAGTCCTCGGCAAAGGTGAACTCCGAAGGAATTTCTCCGACCGCATTCAGCGCTTCACGCGAGATTAGGGCCGAAACGATCGGGATCAGATTCCCCTCGAGTAGCAGGGCGCGAACGACGTTTCCCTCCGGAAGAGGGCGGCCGGCGTAACGGTAGACCGTCTCACCCTGGTCGCCGTCTGCGGAGACCGTCCGGGTCCGGGCGTAGATGAGACCGACGTGCGTGTTGCCAACTGATGCGTATCGCGCCAGCTGACTCTCCAGTTTTTCCGGTATCCACAGATCATCACAATCTAGAAACGCCACCCATGCTCCTCGGGCCAACCGGATCGCCGCATTTCGTCCTTCCGCCAAGGTCATTTTCGTGGGCGCGGTGTGGAAGTGGATGCGCGGGTCGCAATAGCCGCGGACAATGGCTTCGCTGTCGTCACTGGACACATTGTCCCAAAAAATGAGTTCCCACTTGGCATGGGTTTGTGCCCTCAGGCTATCGATGGCTTCGCGCAGATAGCGAGCACTGTTGTGGCCGTTCATGACGACACTAACCAGAGTCGACGACAAGTCGGCCGTTCTGCTTGACATGATCAGGCCATCGAACTCATGGGAGCCGATAGCGATGCGCGTATGACGGACACCATGTGAGCGATCTGATCGTCATTGATCCCAGGGTGCAGGGGCAGGGTCAGTAACTCTTGGAAAGCCCGCTCCGCGACCGGTCGCGGAGCGCCATCCGAGAAATAGGGCAATAGGTGGTTGGGCGGGTAGTGCACCTTTGTTTCGAACCCGGCGTCTCGCAGGGCCTTGCGGACGACATCACGTCGATCGTTAGCGATGCGGATGGGGAAAATGTGAGGGACATCCTCAGCATCCAGGGAAGGCAAGCCAATATCAGGAAGATCCCGCAGCTTTTCGCCCAGCGCAGCAGCGTTCTGCTGGCGCAGCGGCTTGAGTTCCGAATCGAAGCGTCCCAGCTGAACTCGGCCGATGGCCGCCATGAGGTCGGACATGGCATAGCGCCATCCCAGGCGTGAAACGACGATATCGTCTGACCGGGTGGTCGAGGCGCGTTCGATACCCAACTCTCGCCGAAGTCGAACGTCATGCGCGACCGCAGGGTTACGTGTGACCACGGCACCACCTTGGCCGGCTGTGATGTTCTTGATAGGGTCGAAGCTGAAACACACCACATCACCGAAACTTCCAATCATGCGGCCTTGGTTGCGGCTACCGAATGCGTGTGCGGCATCCTCGACAACTCGAAGACGGTTGGATCGGGCAAAGTCATATATTGCGTCCAGGTCGCCAGAGTGTCCGGCGTAGTGAACGGGTATGACTGCGCGCGTGCGTTGGGTAATACGTCGGCGGGCGTCTTCGATGTCTAGCAACAGATTTTTTTCATGAACGTCACAGGCCACAGGGCGAGCGCCCGTTGCGGCAATGGCCTGAAAGGTGGCGACGAACGTCACGCTTGGAGCGAGCACTTCATCGCCGTGGCCGACGCCGATGGCAGTCAGTGCCAAGTGCAGCGCGGCTGTACCCGAAGCAGTGCAGACGACGTCGGTGTCCTTGCCAAGGTAGTACGAAAGTTCATGTTCAAATGTAGCCACCTCAGGGCCACACCCATAGTAGCCGCTATCCAATACACGCGCCACGGCGGCTTTCTCCGCCGCTCCGACATAGGGGGCGCTGGTTTGCACAACGTCTTTTGGAGTCATCAATTGAGTGCGGGCGGGAGATCATGATGCCGGGAACAACTTCCCTTCGATTCTCCACGAGCGGTTTTGTCCCTGTCAATATGGGCGGATGTGGGCAGGTGTGGTGACTGCTGGTGCGTGTGGGGCTTTCGTATGGGAGGCCGAAATGCCCCACGGCGCGCGCGTTCGGCGACCAACGATGGTATGCGTCATGGATTATGTGTGGGTTGTGGATTGTGAGTGTCGTCGCCAGTGGGTTACGGTCGCTGATAGTCCGGCAGCGGTCGTGTAAGGGGGGCGCCACTCCAGAGTGTTGCGAATCGTGTTGCTGTCGACCTGCAGCGAGTCGACCAGGCGCGAAAGCTTGGGGCCGGCGCCAACTGCACTCGCAATCATACGCAACAGTCCGGCAGGAAATGGGAATAGCCTGGTCGGCCTGCTCATCGCCTTGGCCAGCCGGTGAATCAGTTCAGGCGTGGACAGGGTGTCGTCGCTGACCAGAAATGTACGGCCAGCCGCACGCTCATCTTCGATGCATCTAGCGATGGCATCAGCTAGATTGCCTACGTAAATCAGACTGCGGCGGTTGTTAATATTGGCCAGTGGCAGCGGGAGACCGCGGTGCACTATGTTCATCAGCTGCGCGAAATGGCCGGCCATGCCTGGACCATAGACGAGCGGCGGGCGAATCGTCACGATCTGCATTGAGCCACCATATGTCGCCTCAGCGATGGCCATCTCCCCGGCCAGCTTCGACCGGGCGTAGGCGTCCTCGGGCATGGGCGCATCCTCTTCGCGGAAAGGTCGTCCGTGCGTCGACTCGCCATGAACCTTAGCCGAGCTGACATTGATGAAGCGGCGCACCCTGCAACGGGCAGCAGCCATTGCGAGCGCTGCGCTTCCCGTGCAATTGACCGCCATCAGCTGACGCTCGGGTGTCATTGATCGCTGGTCCGGCGGCCGAGCCAATCCTGCTGCATGGACCACCACGTCTATGCCGGTTAGAACGGAGCCCCAGCCGCGAAGTGATTCCAGATCAGGGACAGGGGCCGGTCGCACTGACTCCGGAAATCCACCGGCTCGGCGTGGATCGCGCACGGCAGCTGTTACCGCGTGGCCGCGATTGGCGAGTACGGCGACCAGGTGCTTTCCGATGAATCCGGTGGCTCCCGTGACCAAGACACGCATTGGATTCCAATAGATTCGGATAAACTGGAAAGAGAAAGATAACCAAACAACAGCCTCGCAACAATCGCTCCCTGACGGACGTAAGGAAATATGACCCATGCAGGCGCCCAGCAAAAAGAGGGTCTTTGACTTGGCTGTCGCCGGTCTGGGCGCCAGTGTGTGGCTGCCGGCCTTGGTGATTTGCGCCTTCGCCATCTGGTTGATGGAAGGGCGTCCGGTTTTTTATGTCTCGCTGCGCCGTGTGGGTCACAAGGCGATTCCAATGGTCAAGTTTCGCACGATGATTCGTAATGCGGACAAGGTCTACAATCGTGAGACCGTGCCGGTGTCGAACAGCGTTCGATTCCTCAACACACCAGCGGATTCACCGCTATACACGAGCATTGGGAGGCTGATCGAGAGACTCTCCTTGACCGAGATCCCGCAGTTCATACATGTGCT
Organism: Rhodocyclaceae bacterium; assembly: GCA_022072095.1. Lineage (GTDB taxonomy): Bacteria > Pseudomonadota > Gammaproteobacteria > Burkholderiales > Rhodocyclaceae > JAJVIJ01. The sequence goes on along the minus strand of JAJVIJ010000032.1, from coordinate 22,852 downwards.
CAGAGGCGAGATGAGCATTGTCGGTAACCGACCACTACCGGAGAATGTCATCGGTGCCCTCGAGGAATGCTTTCCTCATATCCATGATCGTTTCCTGACGCCGTCCGGCATGATGGGGCCGGTACAGCTGATAGGTAGGGAAAGTCTTTCCGACGCCGACCGGATCATGATCGAGGCCGCCTACTGTAGAAAGGTGCTGGACAGTTACTCATGGTGGCTTGACCTATCGATCGTGCTGAAGACGGTGTTGATCGCCTTGCGCTTGACCCGGCCGCTGTCGGTGGAGGACGTGCGCCACCAGCTTCTGGTCTGTGCTCGTGAGCCCTCAGGCCGGGGGGGCTGAGAGTGAACGCTTCCGAACCTCCGTTGTTTCTTGGTATTTCCGGCTATTACCACGATAGTGCGGCTGCGCTTGTCTCCGGAGGGAGGATTGTCGCCGCTGCCCAGGAGGAACGTTTCACTCGAAAGAAGCACGATGCTGGTTTCCCCGGGAGCGCAGTGCGGTACTGCCTTTCGGAAGCCGGTGTGGACCTGAGTCGAGTTAAAAAGGTTGTTTTCTATGACAAGCCACTGATCAAGTTCGAGCGCTTGCTCGAAACCTACCTGAGTTACACGCCGCGTGGATTCCGTTCCTTCGTCATGGCGATGCCAGTCTGGTTGAAGGAGAAGCTGTACCTGAAGCACACACTACGTACGGAGTTGGCGCGGATAGGTGGATGCAGTACGGATGATCTCCCGCAGCTATTGTTTGCAGAGCACCACGAGTCGCATGCGGCATCGGCTTTCTACCCAAGTCCATTCAAGCGTGCTGTCGTGTTGTGCCTCGATGGTGTTGGCGAATGGGCCACGACGTCCGCTTGGCTGGGCGTGGACAACCGTATCGATCCGCTCTGGGAAATCCAGTTTCCCCATTCCCTGGGGATGCTCTACTCGGCTTTCACCTACTACACGGGGTTCAAGGTGAACTCGGGGGAGTACAAGTTGATGGGTCTGGCACCATACGGAATACCCAGGTATATCGAAGTCATACGCGATAATCTGCTTGACCTGAAGGACGACGGCACCTTCCGGTTGAATATGCAATATTTCAATTACTGCACCGGCTTGACCATGACGAACAGCCGTTTTGATGCACTGTTCGGCGGGCCGCCGCGTAAGCCCGAATCACCTCTGACGCAGCGTGAGATGGATATTGCCGCATCCATTCAGGCCGTCACAGAGGAGGTGGTGCTGCGCCTGGGGCGCACACTGCATCGGGAGACTGGGGAAGCCTACCTTTGTCTCGCCGGGGGCGTCGCGCTGAACTGTGTTGCCAACGGTCGCCTCCTCCGGGAGGGCCCATTTGCCGACATATGGATTCAGCCAGCGGCCGGCGATGCGGGGGGGGCCCTTGGGGCGGCATTGCTCGCCGCGCACCGATATCAAGGCATCGAGCGGTTGCCAGAGGCGAAGGATGCAATGCGCGGGGCTTTCGTCGGGCCGAGCTTTTCCGCCGAAGAGGTACGCATACAGCTGGATGCTCTGGGGGCGGTCTATACCGAATTTGATGACGACGAAAGTCTGTTCGAAGAGTTGGCTGCGCTGCTGGATACGGGCAACGTGATCGGATGGCGCCAGGGACGGATGGAGTTTGGCCCACGTTCCCTTGGCGGTAGTTCCATCCTTGGTGATCCGCGCAGCGAAAAGATGCAGTCGATCATGAACCTGAAGATCAAGTTCCGCGAATCGTTCCGTCCTTTCGCGCCGTCTGTGCTGTCGGAACGGGTCGGTGACTATTTTGATCTGGATCGACCAAGCCCTTACATGTTGATCGTCGCACCAATTCGAGCGGAACATCGGGTCGCGCTGACGGAAGAGCAGCAGAGCCTCTTCGGGATAGAAAAACTAAATGTCAAACGATCTAGCCTGCCAGCAATCGCGCATGTGGATTACTCAGCCCGAGTACAGACCGTGCATCCCGATACCAACCCGCGTTTTTATGGGTTGATGAAAGCGTTCGAGCGCCGTACCGGTTGCGGCGTGCTCGTCAATACCTCCTTCAATGTACGCGGCGAGCCGATTGTCTGCTCGCCGGCAGAAGCCTATCGCTGCTTCATGCGCACTCATATCGATGTTCTGGTGGTCGAGCGTTTCCTGTTGCTTAAAGCCGATCAGCCGGCTGCCGACGGGGACGATTCCTGGAAGCAAGAGTTCGAACTCGATTGAGGGGATATCCATGCACGAGAAAGATGGCTCTCCCAGCCAGTTACGCCAATTTGCTTGGGTTACCGGTGCCATGTTTGTGTTGGTGTTCGGGATTCTTCCATGGGCTTGGAATGGCAGTGTGCATGTTTGGCCATTGGTGGTAGCCGGCATGCTGTGGCTGTGGGGGCTCGCAGCGCCAGCCGGCCTACGACCAGTGTATGACTTATGGATGAGGTTTGCGGGCGTCCTCGGCAGCGTCAACAACCGAGTGCTTCTCTGTATCCTCTATTTCGGCATGCTCCTTCCTGTCGGCCTCGTGTTACGGGGTTTCCGTCGCGATCCTCTGAGGCGGAGATTCGAGCCGTACGCCGATAGCTACCGGATCGATAAATCGGTACGCGATCGCGATCACCTTGAAAGGCCGTTCTGATGATCGAATTGTTAAGCGATCTGCTCAAATTCATGCATGAGCGGAAGAAGTTCTGGCTGGCGCCCATCATCATTGTGCTCGTGCTGCTTGGCGCACTGCTGGTGTTGCTCCAGGGCTCGGCGATCGCCCCTTTTATTTATACGCTTTTCTGAGAACTCATTGCTGACGCGAGCAGGCCGTAGGGCCATTCTCGTGGCTGGTGCAGTGCTCGAAAGTAGACGATGAAGATAGCAATACTCGGTACACGTGGAATTCCAAACAATTATGGCGGTCCTGAGACGAATGCCGAAATGCTGGCGCCGATCTTCAAGAGCTTGGGCCACGAGGTAACCGTCTATAGCCCTGACGAGCACCCCATGAAGGAGGCGGTCTGGCAAGGAATCCATGTCCGCCATGTCTTCAACAAAGAAAGCGTGCTTGGAACATGGGGGACGCTTCTCTACGATCTGTTGTGTCTGCGGGATGCCTTTCGCTCGGACTTCGACATAATCCTTGAGTTAGGCTATGTGCCCTGCGGAATCTTCTATCCCTTCTACCTGTCGGGCCGCAATCGGCGACGCCCAAAGGTGATCACCAACATGGATGGCTTGGAGTGGAGGCGCAGCAAATGGAATGCGTTGCTCCAGCGCTTCGCTGAACTGACCGAAAGGCTCGGTGCCCGATATAGCGATGCCATGATCGCGGACAACGAGGCGATCCGCCAGTACCTGCTCGACAAGTTCGGCCGGGACAGTCGCTTCATCCCCTATGGCGCAGAAGTTTTGGGCCATCTTGACGAGGGGCTTCTGGCGCCTTATGGGGTCATGAGGAGGGGCTACTTCATGCTGATTGCCCGCATGGAACCGGAAAACAACATCGAGATGATTCTCGATGGCTATCTGCAGTCCGGGGATTCTCGACCCTTTCTGGTGGTCGGCAAGACGACAACAGCACATGGACGGTATCTGACAGATAAGTATGCCAGTGTTCCATCGGTGCGGTTTCTGGGCGGGATCTACGATTACGCTGTTCTCAGCGCGCTGCGAGGGCATGCCGAGATTTATTTTCACGGGCATTCGGTCGGTGGCACCAATCCCTCTTTGGTTGAGGCGATGGCTTCAGGCGCTTTTGTCGTCGCGCATGACAATCCCTTCAATCGGAGCGTGCTGGAGGACAGCGCAGGGTATTTCAAGACTGTGGATGACGTCGCGAATCTCGTGGCGTTGGACGTCGAGGCGGAACGGATTGCCTACGTGCAGGCTAACCGGAAGAAGGTGTCGAGCGAGTACGGTTGGGAACGTATTGCCCGGGCGCATATCCGCTTGTTTGAAGAAGTATTGTCGGCCAGTGACGCGACAGCTCTGCGCGGACGCGAGTTTGTGCGATCGAAAGAGGCGCATGGTCGAGGCAAACAGGAATGGGAATAAGGCGATGAGGGCTCCGTTGGGGTTCGACACAGCAACGAGATTTCGGAGGGGGCTGGCGGGGTTAATGATTTTCGGCGTCATGTTCGCAACCGCGGTGTCGGCCGAGCCCGTCGGTGCCGGAACCGGTAGCGGCGCGGTCGTGATTGATCTGTCCATGGCGGTGCCGGACGACCGCTATCAGGCTGAGCTCTTCGGGGTGAACTGGAACTGGCTAGAAGGAGGAGGGGGGTTGGTCGAGTACGGTGAACTGCTGCGAGACCGCTCTTTCCGCAACCAGGATGACGCACGCAAGCGCGCTTGGATCGAGACACCTGAAAAGTCGGTCGGCGGGCGCATCAAGCTCGTCGATTCGGGTGGCGTGGCAATTGGACGCGGCGGGAGGTCCTATCCGGGCTACATGCGTTTGTCGCAGCAGGGGACGGGCTACACGTGCATCAGCCAGCAGCTGATCGAGGCGGCACCTGTCGATGCGAAGTATCTCCTCCGCATGCATGCGAGGCGGGAAAGCGGCAAACCTGCCATTTCCGCGTTTCTCGCCGATGCCGGGTTCATGCCCATCGAGGAAACGGATAACGTGTCGTGGGTCGACACCGATAAGTGGCGCGAATACGAATTCACGCTGACACCGAGCAAGGCTCAGGCAGGACCCTATCTGCGGGTATGCCTGGTTTCCGCTGGCGAAATGTCGGTGGACGAGATCAGACTTCAACGTTTGGGTGGGTCGCCTCGAGTAAAACGTGGGGCGGCCGCGCGAATTCGCGAGCTCGGTGTTCGCTCCCTGCGATGGCCAACCGGAAGTGACGCGGATCGGTTCGACTGGCGGGAGGCGATCGGCCCCCTGGCCGATCGCGGTGAAATCCCGAGCGCTTTCGACGTGTTTGAAACGCCGTCGCTTGGCTTGCACGAGTTTCTCGATTTCTGTGAAGCGTCCGGCATCGTTCCTCTTATTACCGGCAACGTGTTGCTGCCGCCTGAGACTGGCGCCGATCTCGTCGAATACATCCTTGGTCCTACGAGCACCGCCTTCGGTGCGCTGCGTGCGCGGCACGGTCGGCCTGCACCGTGGAACGTGCGTCATTTCGAGTTGGGCAATGAACCGACCGAGCTGTACCGAGGTGATTTCGACAAGTCCGATGCGGCCAAAGGCTATCTGAAACAGGCGGCAGCGATGGCGGCGGCAATGAGGGGCAGGGCGCAGTCCTTGGGCAAGACGATCGAATTGAAGGGCGTGGTGGAAACGACCTTCACGTTGGCAGATTGGATCAAGTTAGTGCCCATGCTGGCCCGCTGGAATGACATTGTTCTTGATCCGGCCAGCCCTCTTCGTTCGCTGGCCGATCAGTGGAAGGGAAATTTCTATAGTGCGTTTACCTGGTCCAGTTCGGAGCGGGAACTATTCGAGGAGGTGATGGCTGGCGGTACTACCATTGTCGCAACGGCTGACCGTATCCAGAAAAAGCTCGGCAAGGCGACGCCGTTCTGGCTGACCGAGTATGGCGTAATGGTCCAGAAGCACCGTTTGTTCGGGGGCGCAGAGATCCTCCTGGAACGGGCCAAGGACTTCCAGGCTGGTCTGTCCGATGCCGATATCCTGATGTCGGCGATGCAAAGTCGCTTCGGCGGTGCCTACTTGTTCAATCTTTCGCAATGGGGTACCTGGGGCATGTTGCGCAATTCTGTGGATTTCCGCCCGCGCCCTGCCGGTCTAGCGTTCTCTCTGCTGTCAACCTTTGCCGGCGAAGTGAGGGTGCCGGTGCGCGTGGAGGGAGGGACTACGGTGATGCTGACGAGCGGCAAGGGCAACAATCCGGCGCGGACACAATATCGGACTTTGGCGGCGGTGGGAGGCAGCATGGGGCGGGGTGCTTTTCAGCTGGCTATTCTCAACCGCAGTTATGACCGTAGCGAAAGGCTGAAAGTCGAAGTCAGAGGGCGTCAAGTCGCTTCAGCCGATCTGCAACAGTTGGGTCCGGAAAGGCTGGATGCCGGCAATGACGACAAGCCAGACAATGTTGTGATCCGTCGGCGTAGCCTGTCGGGCAGTGAGTTGGGGCTGTTGGATATTCCCCCGCGCTCTTTGTCGCGCATCGTGTTTACCCTAAGGTAGGCGCGGGCGTTAGGCCGCGTTCAAGCACCGTCGGGTATGAACGTTCACTTCGAAAAGGATATGGACCGGAGGCGGCTCGCAAGCTTTCGTTCTGCACTGCGCTGTCCTGCTTGCCGTGGGAAGCTAGACGATGTCGCCGGAAATCTATGTTGTGGGCTATGCGACGTGATCTACCCGGTGGTTGGCGGTAGGCCAGTGTTGATGACCGAGGCGTGTCGGCGGAGTCTTGATGTCTCGCTCGATAGCGAAGATGGCCGGCGCATGGCGTGTGAGTACAAGGCGAGCGAGGGGGTGTTGGGGCAGACAGGTTTGACGCGCCTTCTTGGTTTGCTCCGTCCGCCACCAATCATGCATCGCTATGACCCCGATCTGAGAATTGGCCCGGCGGCGGCGCTATTTTCCTGTGAGCACGAACTGGTGCTGAATGTCGGCGGTGGTCCCTTTCGTGTGACACCCTCTGAGGTCACTCTGAATATCGGATTCTTTCCGGAAGTGGACCTGCTTGGCGATGCTCATCGAATCCCGTTTGCCGATGACAGCGTAGCGGCCGTATTCAGCTTGGCGGTACTCGAACATGTTGCCAATCCACAGAGGGTCGTTGACGAGATGGTGCGCGTACTGCGGCCGGGTGGGCAGCTATATTCAGAAATCCCGTTCATCTTCTTCTTCCACGCCTACCCGGCGGATTATCAGCGTTTCACCAGGGAAGGGCTTCGCCACCTGTTCCGTGAGCTGGAGGAATTGGAAATCGGCTTGACGCATGGACCCGTGTCGGCTGTGTTGCAGTCCGCAAACATCGTTCTCGAGATGCTGATCCCTGCGCGGCCATCTTACCTGCGCAAGATCGCAAATGGTGCCTTTCGCTGGCTGGTCTTTCCGTTCAAGTACATCGATTTGGCGCTGAGAACGCATCCGGATGCTCACAAGGTCGCAGGAGGATTCTGGGTTCGTGGCCGGAAGGCCGGCGCGTAGTGAGTTCAGAAGAGCAAATGGCGCCTTTGCGCATCCTTTGCCTTAGCTTCTATCCCGAGGAAGGTCCTTCGGTTCGGCACCGCATTGCGGGCTATCGCAAGATCTGGAACGATGCTGGCGTGACCCTCGTGGTCTGGCCGTTCCTGACCCGGGCCATCTTTCGACGACGGCGCAGTTTCGGGCCTGTGGCCGCTGCCTACAAGGTGCTGATGTTATCGCTTTGCACATTGCGCCTGGTGGCTCGTCTCCCGAGCGTCCCAAATTATGATGTGGTAATAATTCATCGCGAAATCTTTCCAATCGGTGGCGCATTTTTCGAGAGGCTCATCGCTCGATTGAATCGCAACACGGTGTTCGATCTCGATGATGCGATCTGGATGCCCACCCCACTGAGGGTGGACCAGCGCAAGCTGCTAAATAATCCGGGCAAAGTTCCGGATACCATGGCCGCCTGCCGCATGGTCGTCGTCGGCAACAGTTTTCTGGCACGGTTTGCGGAGCGTTACTGCCGCGATGTGGTGGTAATCCCGACCCCGTATCGTGATTTGAGCGGGGCCGGTGCGGTCGATCGCGAATGCCCCGTCGTAGTCTGGATCGGTAACGTCGGTAACGAGGCCTATCTGGACATCCTTCGAGAGCCCCTGCAACGTTTGGCGAGGCATCACAATTTCGTGTTCCGTGTCATTGGCAGCCGGGATGTGCTGGGTATGGACATTCCCGGCGTTACCGTCGAGGCAGTTGAGTGGCAGGAGGACAGAGAAGCGGCGTGGTTGCTCGATTCGTCCATCGGGGTCATGCCGCTGCTGGACAGGGAGTACGAGCGCGGCAAGTGCGCATTCAAGTTGATCCAGTATTTTTCTGCGGGGCTTCCCGTTGTCGCGTCACCGGTTGGCATGAATGTCGATATTGTGCTGCCGGGCGAAAATGGTTTCCTGGCCTCACACGGTGAGGAGTGGTTCGTCGCGTTGGATAGCCTGCTCGGCGACAGGATGGGCAGGTGCAGGATGGGGCAGCGGAGCTACCGGATGTATCGGCATGCGTTTATGCCAGATGAAAACGGGCGCAAGTGGTTGGCGGTCTTTCGTCGGCTCGCAGATCGCAGCAAAGACTAGGAGCGGCCCCGGTGTGCGGAACGCTTCCTGAACAGATCGCAGCGATCACAGACGGTGACAGTTTCCGGGCGGCCGTCACGGCGGTAATGGGAACGCGCAGAAACGTAGTTCGTATTGTTCCAGACCCTACCCAGTGGTTCGGTTGTGATATCCCCGAAGTCAGCCTTCTCACCATAGACCACGCAGCATGGAGAAGTACGGCCGTCAGGGTTGACGACGAGATAGCGGTAAAGGAAATAGCATGCGGATTCTGCCTGCTCGTTGCTGGATACGGAATCACCGGTGGCAGTCTTGCCATTATGTATGGTGACAGGAAACCACTCAGCTTCGAGGTCTTGTCGGTTCGTGGCCTCAAACGGCAGCCCGACGGGGATGCAGCGGAAACGGTCGGTGCCAATTTCCTCGGCGAGCTGGCGCGCCACGGCTTCCTCGTGCTCGTTATGCTTCATGGGAATGAACTGCCATTCGATGGTAGGCGTTCGGCTTCCAAGCTCTTTGCGACGTCGCACGATGCGGCGGAGATTGGCCAGCACCAAGTCCAGTTTGCCCTTTCGCCGGTAGCGGGAATAGGTGTCTTGAGTTGCACCATCGATCGAGACGCAGAGGAATTCGAGACCGCTGTCGATCAGATTGTCGATCCGTTCGTCAGGAATGTTGATCGACAGATTGGTGCTCATTGTTGTGCCAAGACCCTTGCTACGGGCATAGCGGATCATGTCGAAAATCTGTGGGTGGAGCAGCGGCTCACCCCAGTTGAACAGGTTGACCTTGTAGGCCCAAGGCGCAGCGAGATCGACCGTACGCGTATAGATGTCCCACGGAATCAGTTCCGCGCGACGGCCGCCTTGCAGCAAACCAGTCGGGCAGAGCGGGCAGCGCAGGTTGCAGACATTGGCCGGGTCCACTACGAGCACGTAGGGCCGCCCCCGGACACGCGTACGGCGCAGGCGGAACTCCAGTTCGACCAACAGGAGGTTGAACAAGCGTCGCGGTGTGCTGTGGGCGAGGATGACATGCAATGCTTCGGATCGTCTCGCATAAGTGGGTACCCGGACCAGACGTTCGACGACTCGGCTGACGAAGTTCATATCGGTAGCGCAATCCTGAAGAGCAAGCGAACGGTCGCGATCCTAGGCCGGCCCTGCACTCAGCATGGAGGCGTGACTGCGGCGTGGCGAGGGGTAAGTAGATTACAGGAACACACGCCGGAATGCGCGTAGCCTTTGACATCCATACTCTCGGCCAGAGAGCGACCGGTAACGAGACCTATGCCGAGGGACTCGCGCGCGAATTCGGAGAACTAGCGGCGGACGACATCGATTTCATTTTCTACCGCATTTCTTCAGAGCAGGCGGTCGGCGGACGTGGTCGGCGCTTGCGCCCGTCGGCGTCCATTCCAAGGTTGCTTATTGCCGCGCCTTGGGCGCTTTGGCGTGACCGCATCGACATCGCCCACTTCCAGTATTTTGCTCCGCCCGTCGCGCCTTGCCCCTCAGTTCTGACGGTGCACGACTTGAGTTACGTGCGCCACCCGGAGTTTTTCTCGCCAGCGTTCGCCGGGCGCATGCGAGCCCTGATGCCAGCGCAGGTGAGAAGTGCCGCGCACATCATCACTGTGTCGGAAGCTACTCGTAGAGATCTGATCGAACTATACGGGCTTGCTGCAGAGCGCATCACCGTGGTGCATAACGGCGTTTCGAGCATCTGGCGGCCCTTCGATGGCTCGGCGATTCAGTGCGGCTTGGCTCGGCTGGGCATACACCGCGCTTTCATTCTCGCAACAGGCAATCTGTGTCGACGTAAAAACCAGGCCGCACTTGTGCGCGTCTACTCTCGTCTCGCCCAGGCGCGCAAGATCGACTGTGATCTGGTGCTGGCTGGAAAAGCAACCGACTCGGCGAACGAGATACTTGCCGAAGTCCGGCGAAGCGGTTTGGTGGACCGGGTTCATGTGATCGGCTACGTTTCGCAGCAGAATTTGCTGGCGCTGTACAACGCTGCGATCTTTTCGGTCTATCTGTCGCGATATGAGGGGTTCGGTCTGCCGATTCTGGAAAGTATGGCCTGCGGAACGCCATGCCTGACCTCAAACACATCCTGTATGCCAGAGGTCGCGGGCGATGCGGCGCTACTGGTTGATCCGAACGACGACGAGTCGATATATTCAGGCCTATCACGCATGATCGAGGATGACACATTGCGCGCGGCGCTGCGTCGCGCAGGTTTTGAACGAGCGTCCCGCTTTACCTGGCGGCGGGCGGCATTGGAGACGATGGATGTCTATCGGCAGGTGTTCCACCGGGGGAGTGGCGAAGGTCAGCGCGAAGGACGCGCCATCTCCGGCGGCTGAGACACTGGGCGGGCACCTTGGCGGCGATGGGGTTCATGATGCTGTTGCGTACAGTGGAGACGCTGATCCGCCTGTGTTCGAGAGAGGGGCGCCGAGTTTATTTTGATACGGCTGCGTTTCCATGGACGGTGACGCTGGAGGCAGCCACGGCGGAAATTGTGGCGGAGCTTGATGCCGTCCTAATGGATCGTGCGGCGATTCCCGCGTTTCACGAGGTGTCGCCGGAGCAACGAGTGATTACCGATGATGACCGTTGGAAGAGTTACGTGTTCCAAGTGTTTGGTACCGGCATCGAACGTAACCGCCGCCGATGCCCGCGCACAGCCGGACTGATCGATGGCATTCCCGGGCTGCGTAACGCGATGTTTTCGATCTTGGCTCCCGGCAAGCATATTCCGGAGCATCGTGGCCCATATAACGGTCTGTTGCGCTTTCATTTGCCACTCAAGGTGCCGTCTGAAGTAAATGCCTGCTCCATTGATGTCGCGGGAGAGAGGCGAAGTTGGAGTTTGGGCCAAAGCCTCATTTTCGATGACTCCTTTCCGCATTCGGTACGCAATGAATCAGCCGAAGAGCGGGTCGTTTTGTTCGCCGATTTTGAGCGACCGCTACCGCCAATTCTGCGTGCGCTCAACCGGTTCGTTCTGGCGTTGCTGGCGTGGACGCCGATGATTCGAAACCCGATCAAGCGTTTCGAGGCCGGCCAACTGTGATTTCGCTTCCGAAAACGGGCGATGGCCTTCAGTGGGACGGTGTTTCTGACGATGACTGACAAGCTGGACATAAACGCGTTGGCTACTTCGCTAGAGGGGCAGGTGACAGAGGTGCCTTGTCCCCGCTGCGCTTGCCGGGAGCGCGAGTTACGTTACATGCTCCGGCGTGGTGCGCTCGTAAGTTGTTGCCAGTGTGGGATGACGTATGTATCGCCCCGCTTGGACGATGCACATCTGGAGAGAAAACTTCAACTTTGGTCAGAGCAGGACGTGGTCGACCTCGAGCGCCTGCGCATCGCCTTTGCGCCGGAAACCCGGGAGTACTACGCACGTTTTCTGGCCCGCATTTCGGCGCACACGAGCGGCACGGGCAGACGGCTGCTCGATGTTGGTTGTAGTACAGGGTGTTTTATGGCTGTAGCGCGCGACGCGGGCTGGCAGGTACGGGGTATTGAAATAGGTCGTGCAGCCGCCGCGTACGCGCGGGAGTCGCAAGGCTTGGATGTCACGCAAGGTACGCTGCATTCATTTGATCCTGGCCAGGCGACCTTCGACGCCATGACAATGATCGAGGTAATCGAACATCTGACAGATCCGCGCGGCGCCTTGGAGCAGGCGCGTCGCTGGTTGTGTCCGGGTGGGCTGGTGTTGGTCACGACACCGAACTTTGACAGCTTGTACCGGCGGCTCTTCGGGACCCGTTGGTGGGTAGTGAATTGCGAGGACGAGCATATCGTTCTGTTCACGATGGCGACGCTGGAGGGAATGCTGCGCGAAACGGGATTTGAAATCGTGGACCGGCATATTCAAAATCTCGACATGCTCGGCCTGTTACGGGAATGGCGAAGCGGCCGAACGGGTCGGTCGGTGTCGGATGCAGCGGAATCGGTTGGGAACTACTATCATGCCCGTTCGGCCAAGACGCGGGTCAAGGCCTTGATCGACCGCTTTGGCTTCCTGCACGTAGTCCGTGCCTTGATGCGTGGCCTTGATGCGACCTATTCGATGCGCTTTTCTCCGACGCGCGGCTGGGGTGAGCAGCTGGTCGTAGTCGCGCGCCGTGCCGCCTGAGTCGCGCGCCATCAGTTCGGCGTAATTGCCAGCAGGTTGCGCTTCAGCGATTCGTTGATCAGCTTGGTCGTGTCTGCGGTTTGTGGCGCAACGCTGGCCTGCCACGCAGCCGACCACCATGAGAACATCGGTGCTGTCCGGGCGAAAAATTGTTCGACGAAATCTCCCGCCTTGGCAATGGCGGTCTTGGGAACAATGACGATGTCGTCGTGCTGGAGGTATATGTTCTGATCGGGCGCGTTGCCTTCGATGAAGTCGGTCAGACGGATTTTCCGGTACAGCGGCGCTGCGGAGTCTCGGTTGCGAATGACGATGACGCTGTTCATTGCGGCGGACTTCTCCACCACCTGCGCCTGCGCTAGGGCCTGCAACAGTCTCAAACTACCTTTAATCTCGTACAGCCCCTGCAGTCCGACCTCGCCAATTATGGCGGCGCGTCGAGGCTCCAGATGAGTCGCGAGTACCGATACCTGATAGTCGTATAGAACGCGCCGGTTCATCAAGGTCGGAAGCAGCGTGACGCGAGCATCACGAAGAAAGACCAACATGCGCTCCTGGACCTCGTTGCGAATATCCTCGACGGGGCGACCCGCTGCGATGACTCTTCCAACCAAGGGCAAGGTCACGCTGCCATCGGGCGCGATGACCGCGGTTTTGCTCAATTCGGTTCGCTGCCAGACGTCCATGGCCAGTTGGTCGCCAGGTCTCAGCAAGGGAGTAGATACGCTGGTATAAGGCTTCAGCGCATCCGTAATTCGGGCGCGTAGCTCGCTCACCGATAGCCCCGCCGCGTTGACCTCACCAACCAGAGGAAGCGTGATGTGACCGTTGGGTTGTACCGTAGCCGTGTGGTCCAGTTCAGGGTAACCCCAGACAGCAACCTTGATGCCGTCGCCGGTTTGAAAGCGTTGCTCGCCTGGAGAAACCGCGGGTCCGAGGTCGAACTCTGCGATCGACTTTGGCGGAAGTGGGGTGGTGGTGTTCGAGGGTGCGGCGACGCTAGGCGCCTCGCCCGAAACGACCTTGTTCTGCTCCTCGCGCAGTCCAGTCCGGCTAAGCAGAGGGATGTCGAGACCGGTCGTCGTGAACCCGGAACACCCCGTGAGTAGTAGGCAGGCAGCGACGAGACTCCGGGCCACAAGCTGGCTGTGACGGTGGCGTGGATTCATGATGGGGGTCCGCATCGTCATTGCTGAGATAGGAGGGCTTCGGTCGGTGGCTATACGTCCGGGAATGCGCCGGCCAGTGCGGATGAGGACAGAAAATGCTATCCGTCGTTTGAGGACGATGTCAAGACGAAGACGACGCAGGCGAAATATCGCGCAATCGTCACTCATGGCGCGCCCCGCGTGGAATCACGCGATTGTGGGTACGGGGGCCAAACACGCATACATTCCCCGCCAGATCCATTTCGACGGTGGCGTTGAAGCCCACGCTCACGCCCGATTCGATGAAGGCGGGTCCGACGACGTAAGCCTTCGAACCGAGGGTGACATGGTCACCCAGGCGCGGCATGGAAGGGGTGTCGTGTTCCGGCATGGGGAGGCTGTGGCCCGCGGTGACCGCTGCGCCCGAATACAGGCAAAGGTGGCGGCCGGCATGGCCATGGAAGAGAATGGCGGAAGCGGGATGTGGAATGTACAGACCACCTCCGATTCGGCTGGCCGGGCTGATGCTCGCCCTGGTCAGAACCTGGTTTAGGCGCGTCACGGCCATGGCCGTGGACTGCCAGCCGGCCACGTGTAGCAAATGGGCCAGGCGGTACAGCAGACAGGCCGCTAGCGAGGGAGTCAGCAAGCAACCCAAGCGGCGGCGCCAAGTCAGGGGACGTGCATGGTACTGGTCGGCAAAGCTCGCATAGACACGAATATCTTCGCCCAGATCGGTACGCAACTGCGCCGAGTCGTAGGCTTTACTCATGGCCACTTTTCGCAATGGCTTGAACGCGGCGAATGCGGATAGGTGGCTCCAGCGTTTCCGTATCATCAGGAAGATCTCGCGTCACTGTACAGCCGGGGCCAATACGAACCCGTGAGCCAACTTTGACCGGACCCAGGACCATGGCACCGTGAGCGAGCTCCACATCGTCACCGAGCATCGGCAGACCCGGTCCCGCACCGACGTTGTTCATGGACAGTCCGCCACCCATACCGCCAAACCCCTCGACCACCAGACGCTTGCCGGCGGAGCCGCTGATGACAACGGCCACGGGATGCACGATCAGAAGGCCTTCGCCAAGATCGCTGATTGCCGCGATGTCGGCGCCGGTCAGCAGCATGTTTAGTTGCCACAGCAGGCGACTGACCAGGAACCAACGACGGCAGTAACAGTAGCGCGACAGGCGGTAGAGCACGACGCAGACCCGCGAAGGGTTCCAGAACAAGCTGCCATAGCGCAGGTTGCGCGATTCATAGCAGCGTCGCAGTACGCGTTCGTCTTCGGCTATGCGCCGGCGCGTCTCAGCGAAACTGATTCGTGCGACCTCACTCATGCTTTGATTGCGACCCACACGTCCTGAGGGACGTCTCTTCCTGTCGGGATGGCTTCAACGTGGCAGAAGTATTCGCTGAGCAAGGTACGCAAGTACACGGGCGGCAAGAAGCTCAGATAAAATTTCCGTCCCTCCTGGAACTGCTCCCGGACCACTGGGCGACCTGATTGGTATATAGCCGACTCGTGGGGAAGCAGCATGGAGCGGTAGCGGTCACCATGCGCGGTGCCGATCATTACGCCACCGGGCTGCAGCATACGGGCCAACTCTGCCGACCAGGCACGCACCGATTGAGGGGACAGGTGAGTCCATACGGAATAATGATAGATGGCCCCGAAGCAAGCGTCTGGCATGTCAATGGGCGGTGCAGAGCGACATCGACTAAACCGGACGCCGGCAATGTGTTCGCGGCTCCAGTCGATGGCCTTGCCATCAATGTCGATACCGGTCAGCCTGTTGACCTCGATGCCGGCGGCCGGCATGTTCCGCAAAATGCGGGCACAGCCGCAACCCCATTCGGCTACCTGCGACTGCGGGTCCTGGGCGTAGCGATGGATCAAGTCCGAGATGAGGCGAGCATGGGCCTCCCCGCCCGATTTGTATTCCTCCCAACAGCAGTGACCATAGGCTTCGAAAGCGAGGTCCACTGGAGGCACCGGAAAATCCGGGTTATTGGCCCGAAAACGGCGGTTACCCGGCCAGGAAATTAGCCTGTGGCGGAGACCGTTGAGTTGGTTGGCGGCGCCGAGCGTATTGGTATGTCGCAGCGCCTGTAGCAACCGCTTCCTCACTTGTTATCCCGGATGACAGCTGCCCGCTCCGCCAATATCGCCGGCAAGCGTGTAACCAGTGCAAGCGAAAGTCCGAGGGGTACCAAGTGTCGGACATTCGCATAAACCGGGTTGAAGACACCGTTGAACAGGTACATCACGATGGAAAGCAGGATGACGCCGAGAATGATTTGATAGTGCTCATCGCGTACGACCTTTGCGACTTCTCGGATGCGCACGATAAAGAGCCCAAAAGCGGTCATGCTGATGATGAATCCGAGCAGGCCGAGGCGAATCAGGAGCCAGATATACAGACTGTGCACGTTTTCCATGCTGATCACGAAAAACCGGATGTACACTTTTTCGTTCCACATCGGCATCAGGCCGTAGCCGAACCAGGGCAGATCGAAAAAGTTGTTCACCACCCAGGTCATGATGGCGTAGCGGTACAGGGTGGAGGACTGGTTCAGGTGAGTCTGCCCGGCACGCGATACGACCGATTGCATCAGTGCTTGGCCCGGCGGAGTGGCCACCAACAGAAACAGTGCGATGGCGAGGCCGATCCCGACGATGACGAACAGTCGCGGCCTGGCATGGCGGGGTATCAGAAATGGGAACAAGGGCAGCGAGATGGCAATGGCTCCCCACATCGTACGACGGAACGATAGCAGGACGAGCACCATCAGTGCCGCGCTGAGCACCCCATATAGAGAGGCTTGCATCGCCGAGTAATGATTGCTGGCCCAGCGTGCGACAAGGTAGAAGATGGCCATCGCCATGAGTGCGACACTCCCGGTATCGAAAACTACCGGAACGAGTTTTCGGATCATGCCGGGATCATGGGCCACACGCCATACGCCCAACGCGACGGTGGCGACCATGGCCAAGCCGACGATGCGTATCGTGATCGCGATGTCCTTTTCCTCCCTGAAAAACAGCAGTCCCAGGGCATAGGAGGGGAAGAGCAGGACAAAAAGCTTGTACTGCAGAATGGGCAGGTAACGCTCGACATTGGCAACATTCTTGGCCGGGAGCTTGATGCTGCCAAGCGTGCTGAGGTCGAGCACCGCGGGACCGAATGGGTCGGGTCCCATCAGCGGAATGGCGATCGAAAGAAGGATGGACAAGGCGAGCAGCAGCAGGCCAATTCCAATTTTGTCTAGGCGTAGCGCGATCGGGTGGCGAGCCAGAATGACGCGAAAAACGAACAGGCCCAGCAGGCCAGCCACCAACATGTCGGGCAGATACACCGCCGGGATGCCAAGGGTCTTGGCGTAGAAGGCGGTACGCTCGGAGCGAAGTGCCTCGTTCCCACCGACGCCCGTATCGCCGATACCCCCACGAAACTCCTCGATGAAGGCCATGGCAAAGACGAAAAGCACCATGCCGAAGCGAGGCTTCAGGAATGCCGCGACAGCGATCGGTATGGCAGCGATCACGACCATGGGCACGATCGCGCCTGCATTGGAGTGGATACCGGCCAGCAAGGCCGAGACTCCGATCAGACCAAGAAATACGCCGATTACGACCTGACGGCTAATAGCGACGAAACCTGCTCCAAATCCGTGCCTAGCGATGCCCATATAGCATATCTGGAATGACAAATTCGCGCCGGTTGAGGATACAGCCCAGGATGTTGGCCTTGGCCCGACGAAGTTCGAGCGCAACCTCCGCCACCTGTTCGCGAGTGGGGCCGCTGTATCGGATGACCAGCAACACGCTTCCAATGCACCGGGCCATGGACAGTACCTGCTTGTTCTGCCCCGCGGCTGGCGCATCGAAGACGATCAGGTCATGACCAGTGCGTACCGAATCGACAAAGCGTGCGAATCCGCGTGCCGTGAAATGTGGCATCGGACCGGTTGCTTCGCACCAAGGGACGACCTGGAGGTTGGGTAAGGGCGTAGCGCGGACACATTCGTCCATGGTCGCCTTCTCTGCCAGAAACTCGGCCAGACCCCTGCCGGTTTGGCCAAGGAGCTTGCCTACTCCGTTGCCGGTGCTGTCGCCGTCAACCAGCAGGACTCTTCGCTTCGTATCAGCCACGGCGGACAGCACCGCCAGTAACAGGGCCAGCGAGGTACGCCCTTCTCCGCTGGTGGCGCTGGTAATCAACAGCGGCCCGTCAATAGGGCTGTCACAAATGAAAAGCTCATTGTCCAAAGCGGCGAATACTCGATATGACTCGGTTGCCGTCAATAGGAACCGCACCCAGGCGGCAGAAACTGTCGGGACCGCATCCAACAAATGATCGATTCGCGACGCAACCTCGGGAGTCTGGTGCATTACTTCAGCGAACTTCATTTTGCAGCTCCCTTGGCCGACCTTTGCTTATCCCAAGCCATTTCAGGTAGCGATGCAATGAGTCGGCAGTCAAGGTAGCGCTGCACGTCGCGTGCTCCGCGAATCGTATGGTCAAGGTAGTCCATGACGAAAGCCCACGTCAACGCCATGACGAGGCCCAGCCCGACGGCAAGGAGCAGCACGGTTTTCTTCTGCGGGAAGATCAGATCATCGGGTTCTGCCGCCCGCTCGAACACCTCAACGAGCTTGATCTTGTCGGTCTCGCCACTGGCTACGAGGCTCGCCTTTGTCAGGTTGCGCTGCGTGATCTGATAGTTGTCTTGGGCTATATCGAACTGGCGCTTCAGCCGGACCAGCTCGAGCTCGCGCTCCGGGATGTTGCTCAGGGACGCCAAGTGATCGCGAATCCGCGTCTCGATGTCCGCGGTCACGCGAGCACGCGTTTCGTTGTCCGGGTTCTGCGCGGCGACCCGTAGCTCCTCTTGCAGCTTGAGGACGTAGAGCTTCAGCTCTTCCTGGATTTTGGAGCTGTCAGTAAATCCGACAATATCCGTCGAGTCCTTTTGCTTTCGGGGCTTGTTGCGGGCTACGTCGACTGCAACGCGATCATTGCGCTTGAATTCGAATAGTGCACGTTCGGCATCGTCCAAAGCCTTTTGGCTGCGCTGGAACTCCTTCTCGAGAAACGCGACGACGCCATTTGCCTTCTGACGAATCACTGAATAGTAATAGTCTGTGTGGGCGTCGATCAGTGCGTTGAGCACGTCTGCCGACTCTTTCGGGTCCTTGCTGCGCAACGTTACGCGCAGCGCCTTGCTGTCCGGCAAGGCAAAGGTCTGAATGCCATCGTGTACGGCAGCAATTGCAGCCGATTCGGGATCCCACGGCTTTTGCCATTTCCTGATATCGAGCTGCTTGCCGATGAAGCGCTTGATATCGCCGACGAACATGCGGATGCGTTCGATGCGCCCAATGACGCGCCGTTCAGCGAGCTTCGTCTTCCGCACGGCCTCCGCGGCCATGCGGGCACTGGACAGAATGTCACGCTGGGTATGAAAGCCCGCGAGCTTTTCAAATTCACTTTCCGGGGGGCCATCGCGCAGCGGTTCCGTCAGATAGCTGCTATTGATGATGATCACCGCTTCGGCTTCATAGCTCGGGCTGATGAGGTAATAAACGGCAAAAACGGCGACGGCGATACATGTCATCAGAATGGCTGACATGCCGTAGCGGTGGCGGAACAGGATTGCAAGGATTTCGCGGCGCGAGATGGGCGGTTCGTCGTACATCGGTAGAGGGGTGTCCGAGAGTCCTTGTTGTCTGCGCAGACAGGTCCTGCCACAAGACCCGGCCGATCTACGCGCTGGTCGGATTATCACAGATTGTCAGGGCCCGACCCCTCGCAGGTCAAAATCGGTCGCCGGAAGTGGGCGAGGGCGATATCATTGTATTTTGAGCCTGTGCCCAATCGATGGGCAGGTAGACCGGAGCAACTGGATATTGAGGGCGCTGGCAAAGAGTTTGGTGTTGACGTTCGTGGCGTTGGTCGTTGCCTTAGGCGTTGCGGAGGTGGTTGTCCGGCTCGCAATGTCGGATACGATAGTGCTGTTCCCGCGCTACCACACCGACTATGTGTATGGACCGTACCGCCTACGTGGTATCCGGCCGGCCCAGACCTTTGTTCATTCGAGCGTCGACGGACGGTGGGAATTTCGTACCAACCGTGCGGGCTTTCGTAACGATGAGGAGTTCAGTTACGAAAAACCCGCCGGTGTCTACCGTGTTTTGGTACTCGGTGATTCCCATACCCAGGGTTATGAGGTGCGCCAGGAGGCGAGCTACGCCGAAGTATTGAAACGAGCCCTCGCTGCCGGCGGCCGCAAGGTCGAGGTTCTCAACACCGGCGTATCGGGGTTTGGGACGGCTGAGGAACTGGCATTTCTGGAGAACGCAGGGGCGCGTTATCAGCCGGATGCCGTGGTTGTGGGGTTCTTTTCCAACGACTACGAGGACAATCTGAAGGCCGGGTTGTTTTCACTTGACGCTCAGGGACGATTGGTGCCACGAAAGTTCGAGCATATTCCGGGAGTGCGCATTCAGAATGCCATCTATGCGATCCCGGGAATAAAGTGGCTAAGCGAACACTCCCATTTTTATTCTCTCCTCTTCAACACGGTCTGGGTGTATTTCAAGTACTTCGCGCCAGTGGCCAAGGGAGAGGTTCAGAGGGTCGTGCCCGAGTTTGCGGTTCCTACCCATCAGCAACGTTCGGAAGAGGAGGTCGCGCTTGCTGCCAGCCTGTTGGCTCGCATGCAGGCCTACTGCAACAGCAAGGGCATTCGTCTGCTGGTCGTCGACATCCCCACGGTTCTGGGGCGCTATCAGATCGAGTCGTCTGTTGTGCCTGCCTTGCGCGATCGTATTGCCCCGGCGGGCATTGAATTGGTAACCAGCGAGAGTCTGTTCAGCGCCTACGGAGGGGTCGTGGACCTGCACCTGCCGCATGGATATCACCATATCTCCGAGTTCAGTCATGCGCTAATCGGCGTTGAACTTGGACGCCGTTTGATGAAGCCGGCAAAGCCAGGATGGTGACGGCGCCAACGACAAGTAAGAGCTGATCAGTCTGGGTGGGCCTCGATGGCGGCTGCAACGGCGTCGAGATCATCCGGAGTGTTGACGTTTACGTAGGCTCCGTCAAAGCACAAGGCATGGAGCTTTCGGCCGCTGTCAATGATGGTCTGTAGTACGTCGGTGATTTCCAACTCGTTAGTGCGTGGCGACGGCTTGGTTGCGGCGATATATTCGAATACGTCTGGTTGGAAGAAATAGAAGCCCATGCCGCAATAGTCGTTATGTACGCTGGTAGGCTTTTCCTCTACCGCCGTAACGAGCTCGCCGGCGACTTCGACGGCATAGTTACGGCGGATCGACTCTTGTGACGCAGCGGTTTGGACGAGTACGCCGTATTCCAAATCGTCCGGGATCTGAAAATGACCTCGGCAAAAGCAGTCTCCGAGCACCACGACGAAAGGGCCGTTGATCAGAGGGCGCGCATAGCCCAATCCATCTGCGATCCCTCGTAGGGCCGGTGGCTCGACGAACTCGGCTCGGATCGGCAGGGAAGCGATGAATTCCTGTAGTGGCTCCCTACCGTTCTTCACGACAAAAACGAAATCGTCCGTGAATTTGCGCCAATAATCGATCACATGGCTGATCACCGGCATGCCGCGCACCTTAGCCATGCTCTTGTGATGGCCCGTTGAAGCAAAGCGGCTGCTCCGTCCTCCAGCCATCACAACACAGCGAAACCTTCCACGGAAGGCGCCCATTTTCTCATTCTTACACTCGAGCATGATGATCTCCGGCATGGGTATCCCGAGCGAGTTCGCGATAGACCCGCAACATTGCAGTGGTGACCGTTTCCGGATCGAAGAGTGCTGCGGCCCGAGTTGCCGCAGCGCGCCCCATGTCGGCCACCATCTCGGGGTTTTGCATCGCCCAACGGATTGCCCGAGCGTATTCGGCGACATCGTCTCGATTGGCAAGCAGGCCGCTGTGGCCTTCTGCAACGAAGTGGCGTATTCCACCTATGCGCGAAGCAAGAACGCATGCGCCCGCGGCCATCGCTTCGGTGAGAATGACCGGAGACATATTTTCCCATTGCTCGGGGACCGTCACCAGAAAGGCCTTGTGCAGTTCGGCGATCAACGCCTCGCGTCCGATACGGCCCCGGAAGTGCACGCGGTCCTGCAAGCCGCTAGCTTGAACGAGACTCCTCAACTCAGCCTCGTAGCCCGCATGGGCAGGTAGACCGAGGACGTCCAAGTGCAATTCCGGAAATTCGTCCTTCAGTTGCGTCATGGCCTCAATGATGACGTGCAAGCCCTTGCGGTGCTCCACCCAACCGACGTAAAGCAAGCGCCCGGGGACGGATGGCTCGCACCTTTTCGCTGCTGCAGCCGCCTTCCAGATGTATTGCGGCACGACGCGGATGCGCTCACTGGATATCCCTTGACTCTGTAGCAGCTCGGCCGAGGCGTCGGAGAGAACGATGAACCGGTCGACGGATGCCGCAGGGCCGCCGAACATTGCGGGGCGTAGAGCGAAGAGTGATTTTTTCAGCGGCTTGAGGAGGCGGGCCCGACGAGTACCGATGCAATCGACACAATGGTTGCCATGGCCACGCCGGCAAAGTTCATTGTGGTTGGTAAGCAGCATGAAAGCCGGACAGAACATCCAGTAGTCATAGATGGAGTGGATCGCAGGAGTCCCCGCTGCATGGGCCTCGCGTAGCAAGCCCAGGCCGCCAAAATGCAGGTTGTGGAAGTGGACGATGTCGGGTCTGGTGCGAGCGATCGCTCGGGCGACACCGGTCGCCGCCACGGGATCGAATGGAAAGTACATCTGCTTGACCGCGTAGGCGGCCTTTGCCGCCCAGCGGTCCAGATGTCCGAACACGTGATGAGGCCAGGGTGGATCGGGCCCGTCGATATCCCTTGCCAGCGTCGCGACTTCGATGTCGACCCCCGCCGCCACCTGCTCGTCGATGATTCGTTGCGTGGCGAACTCGGCACCGCCGGCGCGCTGGTGTAGGCTCGGCAGAAAGTCGGCGACGTGCAGAACTTTCATGGGTGTCAGCGCGAGACGCATGGGCGGATCAGGGATGGGGTGTCATGTTGACTGCGCCAAGTGCAGCGCGCCGAGGAAATTCTAGCCTTTGTGGGTGTGCTACACAATTGACCAGGCCGGTTGGGCGCGGCCGACGGTACGCGGCGCATCGTTACAAGTCGCTGTGAAGGGTGGACGTTGTTCCTGTCGCCTAGACCATGCGACCGGCGGAAAGGGTCAGGCGTCGTGCGCAGCGCTGTGCGAGGGCCGGGTCATGCGTGACCAGAACCAGCGTCGTGCCGAGTTCGGCGTTCATCTCGAACAACAGTTC
>JAJVIJ010000002.1 GCA_022072095.1 Rhodocyclaceae bacterium | reverse complement strand
GGCGCCGACCGCTGCCGCCAGCGCCTGACAGTGCTTGTCGGCGCCCTCCAGTCCACCGAGGTCGGCACCTTTTCCGGAGCCGACACTGGTCACGAAAAAACTCATCGTGGCCGCCGGTGATTGCGCCATGACCGGAACACTCATACCCATGAGTAGGGCCGAAGCTGCGATCGCAAGGGATTGTTCGGGTTTATTCATGATGTCTCCGTTGGGGTGGCGTCAGCGTGGCATTCGCTTGGCCGACGCCGGGTGGGCAAATGTTAAGGCGGAACTTAGCGCATATTCGCCGGGTGCGCAGGCTTTGCCTGTTGTGGCACCATGCGTGCCAAGGCCTGCCATCACGTTCCGGGCGAGCCCGATCAGGCCACAGTCGCGTTATTGCGGAGGGTGCGTCGTGGGCGTCACGCTGTATGGCATCAAGAACTGCGGTACCGTAAGAAAAGCGCGCGCGTGGCTCGACGAGCGTGGGATCGAGTATGTCTTCCACGATTACAAGACGGCCGGGGTCGATCGGGACTGCTTGGCGCACTGGTGTCGGGAGTTCGGCTGGGAGCGCGTTTTGAACCGGTCCGGCACGAGTTTTCGCAAGCTGCCGGACACCGACAAGACTGGGCTCGATGAGGAGCGCGCGTGGGCGCTGATGCTCGCGCAACCCTCGCTGATCAAGCGCCCGATACTCGATCTGGGCGGTCAGCGGCTGCTTGGTTTCGATGCCGAACGCTACCGCACGGCCTTCGGGACGATGGCATGAGTCATGGTAGCCCATGAATCGGCAGGGGTTTCCGGTGCCGATACGGGGGCGGGGGGCGGCGTCCAATCCTGACAGCCGCTACGCCGAACTTGTGCGCGAGAGCTTCGACGATGGCTGGGCGTCGGATGAGCCGGTGGAGGAAGCGCCGCGTACCGAGCTCATCATCGATCACGCCAGGTCGGTGATTGCGCGCAACGACTCTCCCGACGTGCCTTTCAGCCAGTCGATCAATCCCTACCGCGGCTGCGAACATGGCTGTGCGTACTGTTTTGCGCGCCCTTCCCACGCCTATCTGGGGCTGTCGCCGGGTCTGGATTTCGAGACCAAGATCGCGTGGAAGCCGGATGCGCCGGAGTGTCTGCTGCGCGAGCTTGGACGACGCGCTTACGTCTGCTCGCCCATTGCACCGATTGCGCTGGGCATCAATACGGATGCCTACCAGCCGGTCGAAAGGCGGCTGAGGCTGACCCGCCGGCTGCTCGAGATTCTGGCCGAGACTCGTCATCCGGTCTCGATCGTCACGAAGAGCGCATTGATCGAACGCGATCGGGATGTGCTCGCCGACATGGCCAGGGATGGGTTGGTCCAGGTGATGTTTTCCGTGACGACGTTGGACGGAGCCCTCGCGCGCAGCCTGGAGCCGCGTGCCGCCCGGCCACAACGGCGACTCGAGGCCCTGCGGAGCCTGTCCGATGCGGGCATCCCCTGCGGTGTGCTGTGTGCGCCGCTGATTCCGGCCGTCAATGACCATGAGCTCGAGGCCGTCTTCGCCGCCGCTGCCGAAGCCGGCGCGCGCAGCGCCGGATATGTACTGCTGCGTCTGCCGCGGGAGGTCAGGCCTTTGTTCCGAGCGTGGCTGGAGGCCTGGTATCCGGATCGGGCCGAGCACGTCTACAGCTTGATGCGTCAGGCGCATGGCGGCCGGGAATACGATGCCCGGTTCGGCGAGCGCATGCGTGGGCAGGGGGCCTACGCCGACATGCTGGCGCAGCGCGCACGTCTGGCAAGACGCCGCTTTCGGCTCGACCAGGACTTGCCACCATTGAACTGTTCGCGGTTCCGCCCGCCATCGGTTTCCGGGCAAGGGGAGCTGTTCTAGTCGAACTTGCGTTGCTTTCTTCGGAAAACAGTCAACTTTACGTATACTCGCGACTTGATCACGACGGATTCACCTCCAACTACCCACGCATGCAGTTTTCCGAACTCGGGTTGATTCCCGAAATCCAGCGCGCCGTCAGCGAAGCCGGCTATACCGAGCCGACGCCCATCCAGCAGCAAGCCATCCCGTTTGTTTTGGCCGGACGCGACGTCATGGGCGCGGCCCAGACCGGCACGGGCAAGACGGCCGGATTTACCCTGCCGTTGTTGCAGCGACTGGCGCCTCATGCCAACAGCTTGCCGTCGCCCGCACGGCACCCGGTACGAGCGCTGCTGCTCACGCCGACTCGCGAATTGGCGGTCCAGGTATTCGAGAGCGTGCAGACGTACGGCAAGTATCTGCCGCTGCGTGCGGTGTGCATCTACGGCGGCGTGCCGATGGGCCCACAGACGCAGGAGCTGCTACAGGGTCGCGAAATCGTCGTCGCGACGCCGGGCCGATTGCTCGACCACGTGGAGAGCCGCAACATTTCCTTCGCCCAAGTCAGCCTGCTCGTGCTCGACGAGGCCGACCGCATGCTGGACATGGGTTTCATCCCGGATATCCGCCGCATCCTGGCGCTGCTGCCTCAAGTCCGCCAGAGCCTGCTGTTTTCGGCGACGTTTTCGGACGAGATCCGCAAGCTCGCGGCGAGCATGCTGCGCGACCCGGTGCGCGTCGAGGTCGCGCGCAACAACTCCGCAGCCGAGACCGTCACTCATCGGGTGCTGGTGGTATCCGAGCATGACAAGCGTGCGGCGCTGACCGCCCTGCTGCTCGCGGATCCGCGCCAGGCGCTGGTGTTCGTCAACACCAAGTTCGGTGCCAGCCGCCTGGCCGTACATCTCGCGCGTCAGGGCATCCAGGCCGACGCCATCCATGGTGACAAGAGCCAGCAGCAGCGCACCGAGGCGCTGGAAGCGTTCAAGCGCGGCGAGGTGCGCGTACTCGTCGCGACCGATGTCGCCGCGCGTGGCTTGGACATCGAGGACCTACCGTTCGTGGTCAATTTCGAATTGCCGGGCAACGCCGAGGATTATGTGCACCGCATCGGCCGCACCGGGCGCGCCGGCAAGAGCGGCGAGGCGATGTCGTTGATGGATGCCGGCGAAGAGAAGCGCCTCCTCGAAATCGAAAAACTGCTCGGCCGCGCGATTCCACGGGAGACCGTCGATGTGACCGGCTCCGGGGGGCGTGGCGAGCGTCGCGAGCGTGGGACCGAGCGCGCACCGGCGGCTGGCCGCGCGGCATCGGCACGGCGTCGCTCGCCGGTCGCCGTGCCTGCACACATTGCGGCCGACGGTTTCGATTTCAGCAAGCCCTATGAACCCTCGACTGCCTCTGCGAACACCGACGCCGGCACGCCTCCGGAACGGACGGTCAGACGAAGTGACCGGCAGGTCGCCGCCTTGCTCGGCGGGCTGCCGAAAAACCCGAGCTGAGCCGCGGGTCCAAGATCTGCGCGCCGGTCAGGTACCGGTGGGAAGCGTGCGGCGAGCGAGCCAGTCACGCATCGCGAGCCCGGTTCCATGGGCCCATGGCCTCAGCTCCGCGGGCAGAACGAGTTTGTATTCGGCCAGCTCTTCATTCAAAGTCACGTCACCGATTGCGGTGGCATGGTAGGCGATGATCAGCTCGTTCTTGCGTGGGAAGGGGTAGACGCCGATCAGCTCGTAGCGATCGACATCCAGCGACAGCTCTTCCTTGACTTCGCGCAGCAGCGCCTGTTCGGGCGATTCACCCCGCTCGATGAAACCGGTGATCAGCCCGAACATGTCGGCCGGCCAGCCATGGTTGCGCGCGAGCAGCACACTGCCTTCGCGTTCGATCAGGGCCGCGACCACTGGCAGCGGGTTGTCCCAGAAGACATAGCCGCATTGATGATCCGGGCAACAGACGCGGTCACGCCCGGCCAGCGGCAGTCGGGTCAGGGGTGCGGCGCAACGGGGGCAATACTTCATTGTCATCGCAGTTTCGGGTTCAGGCTGCCCCGATTGTAGTCCGGATCGCCCGGGCGCAGTTCGCGGCCGATCCCGAACAGGCCACCCTGGGTCGCGGCGTCGCGCAGGGCTTGCGCGCGCATGGGCGCAGCCTGCGTTGCGCGCTTGGCCGGGTCGACAAACTCCCAGTGCCCATCCGCAAACAAGCGCACGGCGTCACCGGCTGCGGTGGTGGCCTCGATGACTTGCGCGTGCGCCACCAACGATAGTGACAACGGCAGTGCGATCAAATAGGGCGTTCGCATCCAGATCATCCTTTCTGCGCCGTACCGAGCTTATCGGCCAGCCAAACCTGGACCGAGGCGAGCGCTGCGCCGAGTTTGTCGGGTTGGGAGCCGCCGGCCTGAGCCATGTCGGCGCGCCCGCCCCCCTTGCCACCAACCTGAGCCGCGACGAAGCCGGCCAGCTCCCCGGCGTGGATGCGGCCGGCCAGTTCAGGTGAGACCGCTGCGACCAGGTTCACCTTGCCGTCGGCATGGCTGCCGACCACGACCACGCAGGGTTTGATGCGTTGTCTGAACTGGTCGGCCGATTCACGCAGCAAACGCACGTCCGCCCCATCCAGGACCGTCGCCAGCACGCGGACGCCAGCGACCTCGATCGCCTGGCGCACGAGCGCTTCACCCTGATTTGCGGCTAGGCGGCTCTTCATCTGCATGAGCTCCTTGTCGCGTGTCCGCAGCTGTTCGAGCAATTGCTCGACGCGCGCGGGTGCTTCGTCAGGACTGGCGCGCAGTTGTGCCGCGATGCCGGCGAGCAGCGACTCCTGCTCGAATGCCTTCATCAGCGCCGCCTCGCCGGTGATGGCCTCGATACGACGGACGCCCGATGCGACGCCGGATTCCGCAACGATCTTGAACAAGCCGATGTCACCGGTGCGGGCGACATGGGTGCCGCCGCACAGCTCGCGCGAAAAACCGATGTCCAGCACGCGCACCGAGTCTGCGTACTTCTCACCGAACAGTGCCATCGCGCCGGCGGCCAGCGCCTCGCGGTAATCCATCTGGCGTGCACAGCTCGCGGTGTTGGCGAGCACCTGCCGATTCACGAGCAGCGCGACCTCACGCAATTCGGTGTCGGTGAGGGGGGCGGGGTGCGAAAAATCGAAGCGCGTCTTGTCGGCATCGACCAAGGAGCCTTTCTGCTGCACATGACTGCCCAATACCTGACGCAGTGCGGCATGCATCAAATGGGTTGCCGAATGGTTGCGCATGATGCGATGACGCGCCTCGCCATCGACCTCGGCGACGACCATGTCCCCGAGTGCCAGACTGCCGGACTCGACCACCCCATGATGTCCGTACACGTCCGCCTGGATCTTGCGGGTGTCCTGTACCAGAAAGCGGATGTCCGCCCCGCGCGTGAGGCGGCCGCGGTCGCCGACCTGACCTCCGGATTCGGCGTAAAACGGCGTCACATCGAGGACCACGACTCCCGCTTCGCCAGCCTGCAAGGCGGGTACGGCGATGCCGTCGCGATAGAGGGCTGTGATCCGGCCGCTGTCGGTCAGCGTGTCGTAGCCGCGAAACTCAGTGTGGCCGCCTGTGTAGGCGAGTGTGGCTTCGGTATGAAATCGTCCCGCAGCGCGCGCCTGGTCACGCTGCCGCGCCATGGCCACGTCGAAGCCTGCCTGATCGACCGCAAGCCCGCGCTCGCGGCAGACATCGGCGGTCAGATCCAACGGGAAACCGTAGGTGTCGTAAAGCATGAATGCGATCTGGCCGGGCAGCGTGGTGTCGCCGCGGGCTGACAAGTCAGATATCGCGCCGTCCAGCACCTTCATGCCGTGTTCCAGCGTTTCGCCGAAGCGCAACTCTTCCTGACGCAGGACCTGCGCGACCCGCTCGCGCTCGCGGGAGAGTTCTGGATAGGCCTCACCCATCTCGTGGTCGAGGTCGGCAACCAGTGTGTGGAAGAAGGCTTGGGTCTGGCCAAGCTTGTGGCCATGGCGCAAGGCTCTGCGGATGATGCGACGCAGCACGTAACCGCGGCCTTCGTTGCCGGGTATCACGCCATCGACGATCAGGAATGCACACGCGCGAATGTGGTCGGCGATGACCCGGAGCGAGGGTGTATCGGTTTCACTCGTGCCGGTCGCGCGTGCCGCAGCGGCGACGAGGCGACGAAACAAATCGATCTCATAGTTGCTGTGCACGCCCTGAAGAATGGCGGCCAGGCGTTCCAGCCCCATGCCGGTATCGACGCAGGGGCGGGGCAACGGGGTCAGCGTGCCGGATTCGTCGCGCGAATACTGCATGAACACCAGGTTCCAGACCTCGATATAGCGGTCGCCGTCGGCTTCGGGTGAACCCGGCGGACCGCCCCAGACTTCCGGTCCGTGGTCGTAGAAAATTTCCGAACATGGGCCACATGGGCCGGTGTCCGCCATCTGCCAGAAGTTGTCCGAGGCGTAGCGCGCACCCTTGTTGTCGCCGATGCGTATGCAGCGCTCGGCCGGTACGCCGACTTCATTCACCCAGATGTCGTAGGCTTCCTGGTCCTCGGCGTACACCGTGACCCAAAGGCGCTCGGCGGGAAGCCCATAGACCTCGGTGAGCAGCGCCCATGCATACTGGATCGCTTCGCGCTTGAAATAGTCGCCGAAGCTGAAATTTCCAAGCATTTCGAAGAAGGTATGGTGGCGTGCGGTATAGCCGACGTTCTCCAAGTCGTTGTGCTTGCCGCCGGCACGCACCGAGCGCTGCGAGCTCGTCGCTCGCACATAGGGCCGACTCTCGCGCCCGAGGAAAACATCCTTGAACTGGACCATGCCGCTGTTCGTGAACAGCAGTGTCGGGTCGTTGGCCGGCACCAAGGGGCTGGAGGCCACGATGGTATGACCGTGCTCGGCAAAGAATTGCAGGAAGCGGCGTCGTATCTCGGCGCTATTCATGGTCCGTGCATGGTCCGTGATCATGGTCCGTGATTTATGCAGTATGTATGCATACGTGGTGAGCTCTGCATTCTAGCATCGGCCCTCGGGATGCCGGCGCATCATCGACCATGCCGTGGTCCGGCTCCCTTCTGCCGTGCTGGGGACGATGATTGTGGACAGGAAAGGAGCGTTTTCGCAATTCGCCATGTTTCGAAATTCGCTATTGACCCGGCGCGACGATTGCCGAAAACTAGGCTCATCATGGATTGACCGCTGTCGAATCCATTCGGGAGGAACTCAGATGTCGAATGTTCAGATTCCGCTGGCCGAAATGCGCTCTATCTATCGGGTCGCTGATGTGGAGCGCGCCTTGGAGGAGCCCTCGTCGCAACGTAATGAATCGCTGTCCGCCTACTACGAAAAGATGCGCAAGCTGGGTGGGGATCGCTATCTCGTGAAGCCCTCGTCGCTGGACGGACTGGATCCGCTTTATCAGAGCTGTCCCAATTTCGGCCCGGTCATCGACGACCTGAAGAAATATCTCGCTCTGGCGATCTCCGGTAACGAACCGATGCATTTCACCCCCATTCTGCTGCTCGGCAAGCCTGGTATCGGCAAGACCCATTTCGCGCGCTGCCTCGCACAAGCCCTCGGCACCCATCATGAGTTCGTGCCCATGAACTCCCTGACTGCTGGCTGGGTCCTGTCCGGCGCTTCGTCGCAGTGGAATCACGCCAAGGCGGGCAAGGTCGCGCAAACACTGATCGATGGCGAATATGCCAATCCGGTGATCGTGCTGGACGAGGTCGACAAGGCTGGCGGGGATGCA
Source organism: Rhodocyclaceae bacterium (assembly GCA_022072095.1). Taxonomy (GTDB): domain Bacteria; phylum Pseudomonadota; class Gammaproteobacteria; order Burkholderiales; family Rhodocyclaceae; genus JAJVIJ01. The sequence continues at coordinate 50,946 of JAJVIJ010000002.1, read as the reverse complement.
CGCTACGATCCGATGGGTGCCCTGTATGGCCTGCTGGAGCACGACACCGCCCGGCACTTCAAGGATGAGTTCGTCGACATCGATATCGACGCGAGCCATGTCTTGTGGGTGGCCACGGCCAATGACGATGCGCCGATGCCGGAGCCGATCCTTAACCGGATGAACGTCTACGAGGTCCCGCCTCCCGATTTCGATCAGGCGGTAGCCATCGCGACCGCGCTCTACCAGGACATCGTGCGCGAGCACGACTGGGGGTTTTCCGACGACGCTCCGCAGGGCGTGATCGACAAGCTTGCCGGATTGCCCCCGCGCGACATGCGCAAGACCCTGCTGGCGGCCTTCGGCAATGCCAAGCTGGATCGGCGAGACCATCTCTTGCCGACCGACATCGATGCCGCGCGGCACCAGCGCGGCAAGCCCAGGATGGGTTTCTGATTCGCGCTGCGCGCCTTGATTCGGGTCAACGGACAGGAGCCCTCATCGGCTTAATCTGCCGCCATGGATACCCATGCAGATAGACCTGACCGGATCCGCAAGGTCGCTGCGGACTGGCGCATACCGCCAAATCTGCGCGACTATGCGGTGGCGTGCAGTGCGTTCAGTTGGGAAGCCGTCAGTGATCGGTTGGCGTCCGGGCGCGACGTCAATATCGCGCGTCTTGCGATCGATCGCCATGTAGAGGGTGGTGCGGGAGCGCGCATCGCCTTCCGATTCCTGTCCGCGACCGGCGAGTGTCGTGACCTGAGCTATGCGGACCTGGCCCGGCTCACGGACCGCTTCGCGCATGTGCTCGCTAGCCTTGGTATCGCCAAAGGCGAGCGCCTGTTCGTGTTGTGCGGGCGGATTCCCGAGTTGTACATCGCCGTGCTCGGCGGGCTCAAGTACGGCGCCGTCGTCTCGCCCTTGTTTTCGGCGTTCGGCCCGGAGCCGATCGCGACGCGCATCGCGATCGGTGCCGGCCGCGTGCTGGTCACGACCGACGCGCTGTATCGGCGCAAGGTCGAGTCGGTTCGGGCGCAGCTGCCCACGCTCGAGCACGTGTTGCTGGTCGGCACGGATGACGAATCGACGACACCGCCTGGCACCGACGACTTCAGCACGTTGCTGGCTGCGGCCCCCGAAGCGCCTTTCGTCGGCAGCACCGCTGTCGACGACATGGCCCTGTTGCATTTCACCAGTGGCACCACCGGCAAGCCGAAAGGTGCGGTACATGTCCATGGCGCGGTCGCGACGCACTATGCCACCGGCCAGTACGCGCTCGACCTGCACCCGGAAGACATATTCTGGTGCACCGCCGATCCGGGTTGGGTCACGGGGACATCCTACGGCATCATCGCACCCTTGCTGCATGGCGTCACCAGCGTCGTCGATGCCGCCGAGTTCGACGCCGAGCGCTGGTATGCCATCCTGGAAGCCCAGCGGGTCAGCGTCTGGTACACGGCGCCGACCGCCATCCGCATGCTGATGAAAGCCGGGCCCGAACTCGCACGCCAGCACCGCTACCCGGCGCTGCGTTTCATCGCCAGCGTCGGCGAGCCGCTCAATCCCGAGGCGGTCTGGTGGGGGCAGGACGTGCTTGGCCTGCCTATCCATGACAACTGGTGGCAAACCGAGACGGGCGGCATCATGATCGCCAATTTCGCGGGCCTGGATATCAAACCCGGATCGATGGGTCTGCCGCTGCCCGGTGTCGAGGCTGCGATCGTCCAGCGCGGCGAGGGTGATGAGTCGCTGCGCGTGCTCGACGCGGCCGCAGCGCAGGGCGAGCTTGCGCTGAAGGCCGGCTGGCCATCCATGTTCAGGGGCTATCTGGGCGAGGACGAACGCTATCACCGGTGCTTTCGCGACGGCTACTATCTGACCGGCGATCTGGCACGGCGCGACGCCGATGGCTATTACTGGTTCATCGGTCGCGCCGACGACGTCATCAAATCCGCCGGCCACCTGATCGGGCCTTTCGAAGTCGAAAGCGCGCTGATGGAGCACCCGGCCGTGGCCGAGGCGGGTGTGATCGGCAAACCCGATCCGGTGGTCGGCGAAACCGTGAAGGCCTTCGTGTCGCTCAGGAAGGGCTTCGAGCCGTCAGCAGCGCTGAAATTGGCGCTGCTCGGCCACGCGCGCAAGCGCCTGGGCGCCGCGGTCGCCCCCAAGGAGATCGCGTTCCTGCCGGCGCTGCCGCGGACGCGCAGTGGCAAGATCATGCGTCGCCTGTTGAAAGCGCGCGAGCTTGGCTTGCCGGAGGGCGATCTTTCGACCCTGGAGTCGGGCGCGTGATCACAGCGCCGCCTAGCGGTCCGGTGCCGTTTGACGACGCGCTGGCGCGCGGGCTGTTGGCGGACATGCTGCGCGTGCGCCGTCTCGAAGAGAAAGCGGCCGAACTGTATGGTGCCGGCAAGATCCGCGGCTTTCTGCATCTCTATATCGGCGAGGAGGCGGTCGCGGCTGGAGCGATGCGGGCGCTGTCTGCGGAAGACAACGTCGTCGCAACCTATCGAGAACATGGCCATGCGCTGCTGCGCGGCATGGCGATGCGCAGCATCATGGCCGAAATGTTCGGCAAGGTGGAGGGCTGCTCGCGTGGTCACGGCGGGTCGATGCACCTGTTCGACGCGAGGATTCGACTGTTCGGCGGCAATGCCATCGTGGGCGGCGGGCTGCCGCTCGCGGTCGGTCTGGCCCTTGCCGAGCGCATGCAGGACAGCCCTCGTGTGACCGCATGCTTTTTCGGTGAGGGGGCCATCGCCGAAGGTGCCTTCCACGAGGCGATGAATCTGGCCGGCCTGTGGCGGCTGCCGGTGCTGTTCTGCTGCGAGAACAATCTGTATGCCATGGGTACCGCGCTGTCCCGGTCGGAAGCGCAAACGGACTTGTGCCTGAAGGCCGCGTCCTATGGTGTCAGCACATTGCGTGCCGATGGTCAGGACGTGGTCGCGGTCCATCAGACGACGCGCGCCGCGCTCGAGCGACTACGCAATGAGGGCGTGCCGGTGTTCGTCGAATATCAGACCTATCGCTATCGCGCGCATTCGATGTTCGATCCGGAACTCTATCGGGACAAGAGCGAGGTCGAGGCATGGAAGTCGCGCGGTCCGCTGCACACCTATTCGGCGCGGCTCAAGGCCGAAGGCCGGCTCAGCGAGGCGGAGTTTCTCGCGCTGGACAGCCAGGTAGGCGACGAGGTCGAGGACGCGGTCGCGTACGCCGAGTCGGGGACCTGGGAGTCGTTCGACGACCTCATGCGCGCCGTTCATACGGCGTCGCCGGCTGCATGAAGCGCTCGTACCGCGAAGCATTGCGTGGCGCATTGCGTGCGGCGCTGGCAGGGGATCCGCGCGTATTCATGATGGGTGAGGATATCGGCCGCTATGGCGGCACCTATGCCGTGACGAAGGGGCTGCTGGACGAATTCGGCGCCGAGCGCATACGCGATACGCCGTTGTCCGAGCTCGGTTTCGTCGGCGCCGGCATCGGCGCGGCGCTGGGCGGCATGCGCCCGATCGTTGAAATCATGACCGTCAACTTCAGCCTGCTGGCACTCGATCAAATCGTCAACACCGCCGCGCTTTATCACCACATGTCCGGCGGGCAGTTTTCGGTGCCGCTGGTGATCCGCGTGGCAACCGGTGCTGGCCGCCAGGTCGCCGCGCAGCACTCGCACAGCTTCGAGAACTGGTACGCGCACATCCCCGGCATCAAGGTGCTGGCGCCAGCGACCGTCGAGGACGCGCGGGGCATGCTCGCGGCGGCGCTCGCCGATCCCGATCCGGTGGTGATGTTCGAACATGTGCAGCTCTACAACCTCGAGGACGAGTGCCCGGACTTGGTCGAGGTCGACATCGTCTCGGCGAAGGTGCGTCGGCCCGGATCGCAGCTCAGCCTGATCACCTACGGTGGTTCGTTGCCGAAGACGCTGGTCGCCGCCGAGCGGCTCGCGACCTTGGGTATCGATGCCGAGGTCATCGACCTGCGCGTGCTGCGGCCGCTGGATGCGCCGACCGTGCTCGCCTCGGTACGCAAGTGCCGCCGTGCCGTCGTCATCGATGAGTGCTGGCGCAGCGGCAGTCTGGCCGCCGAGATCGTCGCGCTGATTGTCGAGAACGCGTTCTACGACCTGGACGCGCCGCCGGCACGTGTATGCAGCGAGGAAGTGCCCATCCCATACGCGAAGCATCTCGAGGATGCGGTGCTGCCGCAACCGGAAAAGATCGTCGATGCTGCGCTGTCTCTGTTCGGCGAACCCCCTCCATGATCGACTTCAGACTGCCATCGCTGGGTGCCGACATGGATGCCGGCACCTTGCTCGAGTGGAAGATCAAACCCGGCGATACCGTGAAACGCGGCGACATCATCGCCATCGTGGACACGGCCAAGGCCGCGGTCGAGGTCGAGATCTGGCAGGACGGCACCGTGTTCGAACTGCTGGCCGAACCCGGTACCCGGCTCGCCGTGGGGGAACTCATGGCGAACTTGCTGGAACCGGGTGAGCAGCCGGGAGCGCAGCCGGGAGCGCAGCCGAGCAGCGCGGCGCGCCCTGCGTCGCGCGTGCCCCCGACTACCCCTGTGCCGCCGGCGGCGGACGGGGCGGTCAAGCCGGGCGCGCCACCGGTTTCGACCGGCATGCAGGCGCCGGGACCACGCAAGGCTGCCTCACCCGCGGCTCGCCGACGCGCACGCGAGTGTCAGGTGGATATCGAGCAGCTAACGGGCACCGGTCCTCACGGTGCCGTCACCATCGACGATGTCGAGCGCGCCGCCGCGCGCGCGAAAAGCACTCGTGAAATCGGCAAGGAGGCCGGTGACCGCCAGCTCGCCATGCGCCAGGCGATCGCGTCCGCGATGGCGCGCTCCAAGCGCGAAATCCCGCACTACTATCTGTTCGAAACGATTTCGATGCGCCGCGCGGTCGACTGGCTCGCCGAGGAAAATGCGCGTCGGCCGATCACGACGCGACTGTTGCTGAGCGCCTTGCAGCTGCGTGCGGTGGCGCTGGCGCTGCGCCAATTTCCGGATCTGAACGGTTTTTGGCAAGACGGTGCCTTCGTGCCGGCCGCCGGCATCCATATAGGGGTCGCGATCGCGCTCAGGCAGGGCGGGCTGATCGCGCCGGCACTGCGTGATGCCGACAAGAAGGGGCTCGACGAGCTGATGCAGGCGCTGGCGGATCTGGTCAAGCGTACCCGTGCGGGATCGCTGAAGAGTTCGGAAATGTCGGATCCGAGCGTCACGGTGACCAACCTCGGCGATCAGGGTGTCGAGGCGGTGTTCGGCGTCATCTATCCGCCGCAGGTCGCGCTGATCGGATTCGGCCGCGTCGTCGAGCGGCCGTGGGCCGAGCAGGGCGCGCTGCGTGCAGCCCCGGTGGTCACGGCCAGCCTTGCAGCGGACCATCGGGCGAGCGACGGCCATCGCGGTGCGCGCTTCCTGGCGGCACTGCGCGAGCTGCTGCAGAAACCGGAGGACTTATGACGGAGCAAGCACTGCGCGAACTGGTGATGTCGATACTGAAGTCAATCGCGCCGGAGGTCGAAGAGGGTGAACTCGTCGCCGGCAAGGCCTTGCGCGACCAGGTCGATCTCGATTCGATGGACTGGTTGAATTTCCTGGTCGCGATCCACGAGCGCAGCGCCGTGGATATCCCGGAATCCGACTATGCGCGGCTCGCCACGCTCGACGACATCGTGACCTATCTCGTCAGGAAAACTCGCTAGGCCAGCCGGCCCGGGGCTGAATGGGGTGGTGCCGCGACGGAACCGCGGGTCTGTGATGGCCAGAGGGCAGCGCGCGTCAGTCTCGTTTCCCCTTCGGGCTGTCCTCACGTCGGCGCCGGTGACCCAATTCGGCTCGTCGGCGCACCAGTTCGCCGAGCCGGGTGCTGACGCGGTGATGCACGCTGCCCGCTGGCAGCAAGCCGCGCTCGTCCGGCACGCCGGCAGCCACACCAGTCAGCCGTTCGATGGCCTGATCGACATGGTTGACCGCCCAGACGCAAAACTCTCCGGCGGCCACGGCGGCCACCACGTCCGCGCGCAACATCAGGTGCCGGACATTGGACTCAGGAATGATGACGCCATGCTCACCGGTCGCGCGCAATTGTCCGCGCGCCCGAACCAAATCGAAAAAGCCCTCGATTTTTTCGTTGACGCCCCCGATCGCCTGCACGCGTCCCAGCTGATTGACGGAACCGGTGATCGCCAGCGTCTGGCGGATGGGCAGATCTGCGAGCGCGGACAACAGCGCGCACAGTTCGGCAAGTGAGGCCGAGTCGCCTTCCACGAGCCCATAGGATTGCTCGAACACCAGACTGGCGGACAGCGACAGCGGACGCTCGGACGCATAGCGTGTGGCCAGAAAGGCGCTCAGGATCATCACGCCCTTCGAATGGATCGGGCCGCCCAGTTCCGACTCGCGCTCAATGTCCACGACCTGGCCGTCACCGAGACGGACCGTCGCCGTGACGCGCACGGGGTTGGCGTAGCGGAAATCGGCGAACTCGGTCACCGCGAGGGCGTTGATCTGGCCCACGGCCGCCCCCTCGGTATCGATGAGCAGCGTATCGGACAGCAGCGCGTCGAGGTGAACCTGGCGGGGCTGATCGGCACGACGGATGCGGGCGTCGATCGCCCCCACCACCTGTTCGCCGCCGATCAGTGCGCGGTCGGCCTGTCTCGCCAGGTGATCGGCTTCCACGAGCAGGTCCGCGAGCCAGCGCAGGCGTACCGAAAGCTTGCCGGCGTCATCGGCGCGCCGAGCCGATTCGTCGACCAGATGCGCGACGGCCTCGCGGTCGAGCGGCAACAGGTTCTGTGTGCGGGTGAGATCCGCGACCACGCGAGCGAACGCCATGGCGTGGTCCGCATCGCGGGTCACACGATCTTCCATGTCTGCGGTGACCTTGAACAGTGCGTCGAACTCGGGGTCGTATTCCTTCAGCAACTGATAGGTGTACCGATTGCCGATCAGCACCACCTTGACCGACAACGGAATCGGTTCCGGCTCCAGCGGCAGTCCGGCACCCAGTCCGAACAGCTGAGCCGGCGTCTCGATGCGGATCTGCCGCGATTTGAGCGCGCGCTTCAGGCTATCCCATGAAAACGATTGTCCGAGCACCTTTTCGGCGTCGAGCACCAGAAAACCGCCGTTCGCGCGATGCAGCGCCCCGGGCCGGATCAGCGTGAAGTTCGTGACCAGCGTCCCCATCATCGGCATGTGGTCGATCCGCCCCATCAGGTTCTGATAGCCCGGGTTGTCCTCGCATACGACCGGCACCGGCGCGCCGGCTTCATGTGCGACGAACAGGTTGACGTGATAGCGCGCCGGGGTCAGCGTTCCTTCGGCCAGCGCGCGCAGACCCTCTCCGTTCTGCTTGGCCCCTTCGCGCAGCGCCTCGCCGACCTCGATCACGTCGGCCAGTACGGCGTCAAGAAATCGGGACACCTGCGGCAGCTCGCCGAACTCGTCGCGGATGTCGTCGATCAGATGTCCAGCCGCCAGCTGCAATGTCGACCGGCTCACCTCGCGCAGACGCTCCTGCATCTGGCGATGCCAGCGAGGAAACTGTCCGATCAGCTTCCGCAGGCGTTCGCCGAAAGCCTCGATCAATGCCGACAGGCGCTTCTTTTCATCATCGGGCAGCGCCGCGAAGGCTTCCGGATCCATGGTCTCGTTGCCCTTGAGCGGCGCAAACCCCAGACCCTGCGGCGTGCGCAGCAACGCGATACCCTGCGCCGCCGAAGCGTCCCCGAGCTCGCGCAGCGCCGTCTCCTCCCGTTGCTTGAATTCGTCCTGGATCGCTTCCACGCGTGCGCGATAGTCGTCCGTATCGAAGGCCGCGGCGATCGCCGGTCCCAGCTCCGACGCGAACTGCTGCATGGCCTGACACAGGCGCTTGCCCACGCCAGCCGGCAGCCTCAGTGCGGCCGGTCGATAGCCGCCGGAAAAATCATTCAGATAACACCAGTCGTCGGGGGTCTCGCGCGTCGCGGCAAGCTCGCGCAGCAGGCTCTCGGCGAGCTTGTGCCGGCCGACGCCCGGTGTGCCGACGACGAAGACGTTGAAACCATCCTGCGGAATGCCCATCGCCACGCGGACCGCAGCGATGGCGCGATCCTGTCCCAGCGGGCCGGGCAGGGGCGTCAGCTGACTGGTATCCTGAAAAGGCAGGCTGTCTGGGTCGCAAGCGCTGCGCAAGCGCTCGGGTGCGAGCGGAATGGCGGTATCCATGAGGGCGGGAAGCATCATCGGTATTGTTCTGGCCCCGAAGAGTAGCAAGTTATTCTTGCCGCAAGCCGCACATCGGTGTTCCGGCCTTCGCGGCCAGCACGCGGCGGCCCATGCCGAACGCGGCCGAAATCGTGATGTCAAGGAGAGATCAATGGTGATCGAGCAGATTTATACCGGCAATGCCTACCGGAACTTTCACTACCTGATCGCCTGTGTCGACACCGGCGAGGCCCTCGCGGTCGATCCCTTGGAGGCCGATCGTGTACTGGCCCACGCGGTCGGCAAAGGCTGGCGCATCACACAGGTACTGAATACGCACGAACACGCCGATCATACCGGCGGCAACGCGCGACTGATTGCCGCGACCGGTGCCCGACTGCTGGCCCACGCGGGCGCGAAGGCCCGCATCCCAGGCATCGACCGTGGTCTCGAGGCCGGCGACGTGATCGCTGTCGGCAAGACCGTCGAGTTGGAAGTGCTCGATACCCCGGGACACACCATGAGCCATGTCTGCCTCTTCTGTCGCGGTGAGCAGCCGGCGCTGATCAGCGGCGATACGCTGTTCAATGCGGGTGCCGGCAATTGCCACCATGGTGGCCATCCCGAGTCGCTCTACCAGACCTTTGTCGAGCAACTCGCCCGTCTGCCGGATGAAACCCGCGTGTTGCCGGGCCATGACTACATCGCCAACAATTTGCGCTTCACGCTCGACCGGGAACCCGACAACACGCGAGCTCGAGCCTTGCTCGCCGAAGTGCAGGATCAAGATCCGCATGCCCCGCGGGTGACCACGCTCGGCGAGGAAAAGGAGATCAACACCTTCTTCCGACTGGGCAGCCGCAGCGTCATCGCCCGCCTGCGGGAGGTCTTCCCGGATCTGCCCCCGGAACCCTCACCCAAGGAGGTGTTTCTGCACTTGCGGGCGCTGCGCAACAAGTGGTAGCGACGACAACCGGCACGCCTTCAAGGCCAACGAACAGGGCAGTCCCTGAGTGATCCCGGACGAAAGGGGGAAGGTGGGAAAGGGGGAAAGGGAAAAGGTTGGCGGAGCGGACGGGACTCGAACCCGCGACCCCCGGCGTGACAGGCCGGTATTCTAACCAACTGAACTACCGCTCCGCGCGACATATCAAGACCGCACTCGCTTCGGCTTGGCGTCCCCTAGGGGATTCGAACCCCTGTTACCGCCGTGAAAGGGCGATGTCCTAGGCCTCTAGACGAAGGGGACATGCTGGTGGAGGTAAGCGGGATCGAACCGCTGACCTCTTGCATGCCATGCAAGCGCTCTCCCAGCTGAGCTATACCCCCCAACCGAAGAGCGCGGATTATACGGACGCCGTTTCAGGCTGTAAACCCGGGTTGGGCCGAACGCGGTCGGCGCTCTTGATCCGTGTGGCACCGCTCCGCCCATTGCTTGCGCTGCGCAAGCACGTCATAGTATGCGTTGTTGGTGCGGATGCGGACCGTGCTGGGCCGTGTGGGACGGGGAGGGTACATGCTGGGATTGTTTTTTGCGGGCAAGCGTCGCGATTTCTCCGATCCCGGCGAGCTGCGCCGTGCCTTGCGCGAGCTGGCGCAGGCCCACCCCAAGGCGGCGATGAACATGGTGACCGTCTGGCTGGAGCAGTTGTCAGCGGCGGACGGGCTCTCGCCGCTACGGCAGGCAGCCGTCGCCTATCAGCTGGAAAATGGTGCCATGCCGCATCTGCACATGCTGGAGCGGTCAGGATTGCTCGGCGCCCGGGAAATCGACCTGGATGCGCCGGAAGACTGGCTGGCCGTGTGCCACGATTACTGGAGTGCGCAGTGCCTGGCCTACGAGATCTGCCTGAATCGCAGCCGCGGGGCCGATCGTGCGGAATCGCATGCGCAGCCCGCCGCGCCAAGCATGCTGCCGCGCCTGGGTGTGCGGCTGTTGCGAAGCTGCCGGCAGCGGATGAAGTTCGAGTACCTGCGTTCGGGACCCTTGGACGACGGGCTCTGGCAGATTGCCGGAGCGGCTTGCCTGGCAGCGCAGGATGCCGGCCTTGGCGCGCAGGGTGTTGCCGATCCGGCCCGGGAGCGCGAGACCAGCATTGAGTCGGAATATCGGCAATTGATCGCGCTGCGTATTGCTTCGCTGGAAGCACTGTCGCCATTCGAAGTGGAGATTGCCGATCAGCTGGTCGGGCAGATTTCGCCCTGGTTTTCGCTGAGCGCCGAGCCCGCAGCCGAGTCGACGCACTGGGTCGACGCCACACAGCCGCAACCTCCCCTGCGTATCGTGCGTCGCCCGCACGCCGTGTCGGGCGTGCGCTATTTCTCGGCGGCCGAGGCCAGCGCGCTGTTGCGCGCACAGCTCGCGACGACGGTCTGGGATCATGCGCCGCACCCGGACAGTTTTCACTGGCCCATCGCCGACGTGGAACTGCGCCGCGTGGCCGCTCATCTGGCGGACAACTGGGACGCGCGACCGCCGATCCGTGCTTATCCTCGTCACGCCTGGCGCAGCGGCCTGCGCATCACACACGGGCTGTCACTGATTCATCACGTGCTGCGTGGCGCGCAGGACGAGGATGGCGTCGCCCTACTCAGCCGTTGGGAAATCGCCGATGCCAGTCGTGGCGGTCTTCGGGCGCTGGCGCCCTACGTGGGGTCCGAGTGGGTACGCGTGGGCATGCTGGTCGGCCTGCAACCGGAGGATGGCGCCCGCTGGCTGGTGGGTGTGGTCCGGCGCTATCTCAGGCAGCACGACGCACGCGGTGCGGTCGGAATCGAAACATTGTCCGCCGATCCGATCGCGATGGACGTGTTCTCCGAATCGCACTGCGACGACGCATTGGCGCTGGATCCGGTCAGCATCGGACGCCCGCTGCGGGTCGTGGTCGGCCATGAGCGCTTCCAGACGGGCCAGGCATTGCATGCTTCGGCGCGCGGTCTGCGCGTCCGGCTCGATCCCTTGGAGTTGATCGAACGTGGCGCCGACTTCGACATCGCGCGCTATCGCGTCGCGGACTTTCGTTAGGAGGGCTGCCGGGCCGCCTGGGGGGCGGGGTTGGGGTCGTTGGCCGCGGATGCCCGCAACACGTGCTTGAGCAGGCTGTCGATTCTCCCCAGCTCGGCGAGTTGCCGATCCAGCGTGACCCGGCTGTCATCGAGTTCGCGGAGCTTCCCTTCGAGACTTTCCGATGCTTCGTTGATGCGCCGCACGCTGTCCAGCTTGCGCTTGAGCTGGATCTGGTATTCGCGGATCTGCGATTCCAGCGGCGCCATGAGATTGCGCAACCAGTATTCCACATCGCGATTGGCGCTTTCGAACACCTTCTTGACCCGCGCCGCCACCGTCTCGATGAATTTCTGGGTTATGACGCGCTTTTCCATCAACAGCATGCTCAGCACAGTGTTGAACTGTGATTCATAAGCTTGCTGAAGCTTGTCCAGTTCGCGTTCGTAGGCCGCCATCGAGAACGGCGGCGGGATGTCGAGCTTCATGCCGTGCTCGACGGCGAAGCGCTTGTACATGGAGCCCATCATGTCCGAGATTTCGTGCGTGACGGCGGCGGCAGTCGTCAGGCGCTGGCGCGCGGCGGCCATGAATTCACGCATGGCGGCACGCAGCCCGCCACTGAAAACGGCGGACTGCATCGCCTCGTGGGCTCGTCGTGCCTCCGACTTGAGCGCGCTGACGCCGAGTTCGGCATAGAGTTTTCCGGACAGATCCGAAAATACGGTCCGCGTGGCATGAAAACGCTGCAATCCCTGATCGAAATCGTCTTTCTCCGTTTCGACCTTGCGCACCATGTAGGTCACGACCGACTGATTCTTTCCACGTAGCGCATGCAACTCTTCGATCTGGGACGTCATCGCGCCTTGCCGGGTTTTCAGGCGGGCGAGGATGCGATCGATCGCGGCCTGCGCCTCGCTGTCCACCAGCGTCGTGATGATCTCGCGCTTGGCCGGAATCAATTCGTCCGAGAGCGCTTGCTCCAACGCGGGCAGGCAGCTGCGCGCGAGCAGGTCCGCATCGTTACGGATCTTTCCGGCGAGCCCTTTCTGGGCCGATACCGGGTAGATCCTCGTCGCCGGCAATTCAAGGATCTCGGCGCAGCTGTGTCGCTGTCGATCGATCTCCGCCTGCACTTCGGCGTCGGTCTTGATGCCGTCCCAGAGTCCGTCGATCTTGTTGAGCACGACCAGCCTGCCGCGGTCCGACGGGTGGGCGGGAACGACATGCGCATGCCAGGTGGCGAGATCGGTCTGCGTGACGCCGGTGTCTGCGGCCAGGATGAACAGTACCGCGTGCGCGCTCGGCAACAGCGACAAGGTCAACTCGGGCTCGGCACCGACCGCATTGAGGCCGGGGGTGTCCAGGATGACCAGGCCCTGCTTGAGCAAGGGGTGGGGAAAGTTCACCAGCGCATGTCGCCATGCCGGGATGCTGACGGTGCCGTCGGCGGCCGGGCGCAGGCCACGCTCGCCTTCGGGATCGAGTTGAAATCCGAGGCGCTCCGCCTCTGCACGAGCCACCTGTTTTTCTTCGCCGACACGTCGCAGCCCTTGGTGCAGGCTCGCCGCCGAACCCGGGTCGATCTCGATCCTGACCCAGTCGCGCGATTGCCGCTTCAGATCCTGTATCGTCGTCGAACCGGCGCGCGTCTCGATCGGCAGCAGTTCGATGCATGGCGGTTTCGCCGCATCGAACAAGAGTTCCGTCGGGCACATCGTCGTGCGCCCGGCGGCGGACGGCAGGATGCGTTGTCCATAGTGCGCGAAGAAGATCGCGTTGACCAGCTCCGACTTGCCGCGCGAGAATTCGGCCACGAAGGCAACCGACAGGCGATCGTCATCGAGGCGTGCGATCAGCCGGCCGATACGGTTGCGCGTGTCATCCTCATCCAGATTGTTGTCTGCCAGCCACTCGTTCAGGTTACCGAGGGTTCGGCACACGCGTTGCCGCCATTCTGCATAAGCCGAGAGATTGGGTGCGATACTCATGTTCATTCCGCCGGGGTCGAGCATGACTGTAGCAACATCCGCATGGATCGGCAAACATGGGCGGAGCGGATTGTGCAACGCGGATGCGCCGGCGGTCATTTCTGACAGTTCGGGCAATAGTAGGTGCTGCGCTGCGCCTGCCGCTGCACGCGTATCGGCGTACCGCAGAGTCGGCAGGGCTCCCCGGCCCGTCCATAGACCATGGTCGTGAGCTGGAAGCAGCCGGCGCCGCCGTCACTGTGCAGGTAGTCGCGCAGACTGCTGCCGCCCAGCGCGATGGCGTCCTCCAGCGTTTCGCGGACGGCGCGCGCGAGTCGATCGGCGCGCGCTGGACCTAGCCGCTTGCCCGGTGTGCCGGGGCGTACTCCAGAACGGAACAGGCTCTCCGCAGCATAGATGTTGCCGACACCGACGATCAGCCGATTGTTCATGAGCAGGGACTTGACAGGCGCGCTGCGCCCGCGCAAGGCGCGATACAGCCAGGCGCCGTCGAACCCGTCGGACAGCGGTTCGATACCAAGGTGCGCGAGCAAGGGGTGCTGTTCCGCCGGGCCCGTCGCCCAGAGCATGGCGCCGAAGCGGCGCGGGTCGCGCAGGCGCAGGCAGCGGTCACCGAAGACCAGTTCGACATGGTCATGGCGATCCGGCGCCTGGTCCGGTCGGACGATGCGCAGACTGCCCGACATGCCCAGGTGCACGATCAGTGTGCCCGCGCGCTTGCCCTTGCCGATGCCCATATCCCAGCGCATCAGCAGATATTTGCCGCGGCGATCGATCCGCGCGAGGCGCGCCTGTCGCAAGCTGTGCCGCAACTCGGCGTCCACAGGCCAGCGCAGCCGGCCGTCGCGGATGATGACGTCGGTGACGATGTCGCCGCGCAGACTGCCTTCGAGTCCGCGGCGGGTGACTTCCACTTCGGGGAGTTCGGGCATGGGGTCTTCGATCCGTCGGCCAGGGCTCAAATTGTACAAACGAGGCCGGTGGCGCGGCGCCGGCCTCATGCGCGCATGCTAGCCTTCGTTACCAGGGGGTGGGCATGGACGGGGATCCGATCTCGACGATCGCGGCGCGGATGCAGCGCGCGCGCAGTGTGTTGTTCATCACCGGCGCCGGCATTTCCGCCGACTCCGGGCTGCCGACCTATCGCGGTGTCGGCGGACTGTATGCCGGAGGGACGACCGAAGACGGCCTGCCGATCGAGGTCGCGCTGTCGGGCGACATGTTGGCGCGTCGCCCCGAATACGTCTGGCGCTACCTGATGCAGATCGCGCCGCATTTCCGGGGCGCGCGGCCCAATGACGCGCACGCCGTGATCGCGCGCTTTCAGGGCCGTATCGAACAGGTCACCGTGCTCACGCAGAACGTCGACGGCCTGCACCGCGCGGCCGGTTCGCGCGACGTGATCGAAATCCATGGCACGCTGGACCGCGTGCACTGCATGGTCTGCCCCTACGAGCGCGACGTGCGCGATTACGCCGAGCTGTCTTGGCCGCCGCGCTGTCCGGTCTGTGCCGGCTGGCTCAGACCACGTGCGGTGTTCTTCGGTGAGGAACTCCCGCTTGCTGCCCTGCATCGTCTCGAGGCGGCACAGGCGTCCGCGCCAGACCTCGTATTCTCGATCGGCACGACCAGCGTGTTTCCCTACATCGCCGATCCCATGTATCGGGCGCATCGTCGCGGCGCCATGACCGTCGAAATCAATCCCGAGCTCACCGAGGTCAGCCAGTGGGCCGAGTTCCGCCTGTGCCAGGGTGCGGCGCAGGCGATGCAGGCGATCTGGTCAGCCTACGAGCAGATCTGAGCGGGAGTAGTGCCATCGCGTTGGCCATCCTGCTGTAACCGGGCAGACATACGCTCGCAGGATTTTCGTCTCCGGCCGAGGTCGCCGACATGCCTCCTTCGAATCAGCTCAGCGTGCTGATGATTTCGGATGTGTACTTCCCGCGGATCAACGGCGTGTCGACGTCCATCGAAACATTTCGTGAGTCCTTGGCGAAACTGGACGTTCGCGTGCGTCTGGTCGTGCCTGAATATCCGCAGGCGCATGCCGATGATCCGGAGACCCGGCGCGTATCGGCGCGCACGATATTCTTCGATCCCGAGGACAGGTTGATGCGCTACAGGAATGCGAGCGCGCTGCTGTCCGAGCTCTGCGACGAGCAGCCACCGGATCTGATCCACGTGCAAACGCCTTTCGTCGCGCACTACGCCGGTCTGCACCTGGCGCGGCAACTCGATCGGCCGATCGTCGCCACCTGCCATACCCTGTTCGAGGAATATGCGCATGCCTATCTGCCGTGGCTGCCCGAGTGGCTGTTGCGTGCCTGCGCACGGGCCATCTCGCGCCGACAGGGGAACGATCTGGCCACCGTGATCGTGCCGTCTTCGGCCATGCGTGCGCGCCTCCTCGACTATGGTGTGCGCGTGCCGACCGTGGTCGTGCCGACCGGCATCCGTCCCGAGTGCTTTGCCGGCGGGGACGGCGCGCGCTTCCGCGCGCGGCTGGGGCTCGATGCGGGCTGCGCGGTGGCGCTGTTCGTCGGGCGGGTCGCACACGAGAAAAACATCGGTTTTCTGCTCGATGTCGCGGCACGGGTGCGCGAACGGATACCGGAATTCGTCCTGGTCATTGCCGGTGAAGGCCCGGCACGACCGGCGCTCGAAGCGCGCGCGGCAAGCCTCGACATGGAAGCGAATGTCCGCTTCGTCGGCTATCTGGACCGGCGGCAGGCATTGCCGGACTGCTACGCCGCCGCCGATGTCTTCGTTTTTGCGTCGCGCACCGAAACCCAGGGGCTGGTGCTGCTCGAGGCCATGGCTGCTGGCGTGCCGGTGCTGGCCCTGGCGGAAATGGGCACTCGCGACATCCTCGAGCCGGCGCAGGGTGCACTCATCGCGCCGGATGACGTCGGCGGTTTTGCCGACGCGCTCGTTGCGCTGCTGCGGGACCCGGGGGGGCGTCGCCGGCTGCAAGACGCGGCGCGCGACGACGCTGCGGCGTGGAGCGCCGACGCCCAGGCCCGTCGGCTCGTGGAATGCTATCGCCAGGTCGTTGCCGCTCACGGACACGGTGCCTGAGCCTGGCTTGGACCACATCTTCAGGGAACCCCGTTCGATTTCTTGCGCGTGTCCTTGATGAAGATGCGGTTTTCACGGCGCTCCACGTCGAACAAGCCGATCGCGGCGATGAGTTCGCTGAGCTTCGCGTAGCCATAATTCCGCGGATCGAAGTCGTTGGCGGTGCGGCTGAGGTAATTGCCTACCGCGCCCAGCTGGGCCCAGCCGGTCTCGTCCGAGGCGGTCTGGATGCCGTCGCGTATGAGCGCCAGCAGCCTGGTGTCGCCACGAAGCGACTTGGTGGATCGCTTCGCGACCGGACTCGCACCAGGCTCGTCCTCAGTTTTCTTGGCGAAGACCTCGGTGTAGATGAAGCGGTCGCAGGCCGAAACGAAGGGACGGGGCGTCTTCTCTTCTCCGAAGCCATAAACGCGGCGACCGGATTCCCGAATGCGGGCCGCCAGGCGTGTGAAATCGCTGTCGCTCGAGACCAGACAGAACCCGGCGAAGTGACCTGCGTAGAGCAGATCCATGGCGTCGATGATCATGGCGCTGTCGGTCGCGTTCTTGCCGGTGGTATAGCGAAACTGTTGGATGGGCTGGATCGAATGCTCCAGCAGCACCTGCTTCCATTGCCCGAGTTGCGGCGTGGTCCAGTCGCCGTAGATGCGCTTGACACTGGCGATGCCCAGTGTGGCGATTTCGGCCAGCAGGCCTTCGACGATGGCCGGGTGCGCGTTGTCGGCGTCGATCAGAACGGCGAGAGATTGGTTGGGGTCGCCAGGATGTGCCATGGTGTCCTTTCGTTGTCTGTTTATCCGAGCGCGCGCCGGTACTGCACGGCTTCGGCGATCTGTTCGGGGCCGATACGGTCCTGCTCATCCAGATCGGCGATGCTGCGTGCGACGCGCAGTATGCGGTGGTAGGCCCGCGCCGACAGTGACAGGCGCGTGCTGGCTGCGCGCAGCAGCGCGAGTCCTGATTCGTCCGGTCGGCAATACTGGTCCACCTCGCTCGGCGACAGCGCACAGTTGAGCTTGTGCTGCCTTAGCTCCTGACGTGTCCGGGCGCGCGCGACGCGTTCGGCGACCGCCGATGAAGGCTCGCCGGGCGCCAGACGCTCCAGTTCGTTGGGGGCGAGCGCGCCGACCTCGACGATCAGGTCGATACGGTCCAGCAGCGGCCCGGATAGTCTGGCCCGATAGCGCGCGATCTGGTCGGGCGTGCAGCGGCAGCGCGCCTGCCCGAGGTAGCCGCAGGGGCATGGGTTCATTGCTGCGAGCAACTGGAAACGGGCCGGAAAATCCAGCCGCTGGGCCGCGCGCGAGATGGTGACCTGACCGGTTTCCAGCGGTTCGCGCAGTGCCTCCAGCGTGCGCCGTTCGAACTCGGGCAACTCGTCGAGAAACAGCACGCCATGATGGGCGAGCGAGATTTCGCCGGGACGGGGCAGGGCGCCGCCGCCGACGATCGCCGCCGCCGAGGCGGTATGGTGCGGTGCGCGAAAGGGGCGGAGGCGCCAGTCGGCCGCGGAAAACTGCCCGGCCGTCGAGCGCACCGCGGCCGATTCCAGCGCCTCGGCGTCGCGCAGCGGGGGCAGGATGCCCGGGAAACGGGCAGCGAGCATGGACTTTCCGGTGCCGGGCGGGCCGATCATCAACATCGAGTGTCCACCCGCGGCGGCGACCGCGAGCGCCCGCCGCGCCTGCTCCTGCCCCTTGACATCGGCAAGGTCTGGGTAGCTGGGGTTCGCCGCATCCGCGGGCGCATGGTGCGGCCTCAGTGATTCCCGCCCCGTGAGGTGGGCGCACACGTCGAGCAGCGAATCGGCCGCCAGTATGCGGGCATCGGCGACCAGGGCGGCCTCGTCGGCGTTCATGCGCGGCACGACGAGGCTGCGCCCGCTGCGGGCGGCCTGGATGCTCATGGCGAGCATGCCGTTGACCGGGCGCAATGCGCCTCCCAGCGACAGCTCGCCGGCGAATTCGTAGTCCGCCATGCCGGCCGCGGTGATCTGGCCGGAGGCGAGCAGGATGCCGAGCGCGATGGGCAGGTCGAAACGGCCCGATTCCTTTGGCAGGTCGGCCGGCGCCAGATTGACGGTGATGCGGCGCGCGGGAAACTCGAAGCGCGCATTCTGGATCGCGGCGCGCACGCGGTCCCGTGCCTCCTTGACTTCGGTATCGGGCAATCCGACGAGTGTGAAGGCCGGCAGCCCATTGGCCAGATGGACTTCGACGATGACTTCCGGGGCGGCCATGCCGGCCAGCGCCCGGCTACGAAGGATGGCCAATGCCATGCGTGCGGCCTGGGCGCGGCGTGGGCGAGTCGGACCGAAAACGGGCCGCCGAGTCCTGCCCTGATGAGGGTCGGGGGCTCAGTCCTTGAATGCCTCGATCGCGATCAGGATACGAACCTCATCTGCGACCAGCGGCACGAAAGCCTTCATGCCGAATTCGCTACGCTGGATCATCGCGCTGGCCGACGCGCCGCACATCGGTTTTTTGGATACCGGATGGTCTATGCAGTTGAAGCTCGTGATGTACAGCGTGACCGGTCGGGTGACGCCGAGCAGTGTCAACTGGCCGTCCGCGGAGGCGGGGGCATCGCCCTGGAAGGTGATCTTGTCGGACTTGAAGCTCAGGCTGGGGAACTTGTCGGTGTTGAAAAACTGCTCACCGCGCAGATGCTTGTCACGCTCGGCCAAGCCGGTATCGATCGACGCGGCATCGATGGAGATGTCGATCTTGCCTTTCTTCGCGGCGCGGTCGATATCGATCTTGCCGGCGGTCTTGTTGAAGCGCCCGCGCTGGACCGAGACGCCAAAATGCCCGATCTCGAAAGTTGGGAAGGTATGTGCAGCGTCGACCGTGTAGGTCTCCGCATGGGCGAGCGAGCATCCGAACAGCGTGGCAGCAAGAATGGGCAGGGCACGTTTTTTCATGGGGGGTACTCCGTTGGGGTCGACAG
This sequence comes from Rhodocyclaceae bacterium, assembly GCA_022072095.1. Classification (GTDB taxonomy): domain Bacteria; phylum Pseudomonadota; class Gammaproteobacteria; order Burkholderiales; family Rhodocyclaceae; genus JAJVIJ01. The sequence continues at coordinate 31,725 of JAJVIJ010000002.1, read as the reverse complement.
GAAAATCAGGATGTGGGGTTGAGCGTGATGCGGAAGCGGACCTGTACGTCGTCGGCGACGGTCGCGGTGTCACTCCAGGAGCCTGTGCCGACGCCGAACTCCAGGCGTTTGAGCGGAAAACTGCCTTCCAGCACGATGGCCCCCCCGTCCATGCGCGGCTGCATGGGCACGGTGAGGTCGCGGGTCCTGCCCTTGATCGTCAGTCGACCGGCGATCTCGAAGCGGCCGCCGCCCAAGGCGCGAAACTGGCTGGATTCGAAGCGCGCAAGCGGGTAGCGCCGGACATCGAACCACGCGTCCTTCTTGAGTTCCTCATCGACATCCTTGACGCCGGTCTCTGCGCTGGCCGGGTCGACCTCGATCAGCGTGCGTGATGCGGCAGGTTTGCCAGGGTCGAACACGAACTGGACCGAAAACTTGCGGAAGCGCCCCTCTGATGGCACGCCCATCTGCCGGTAGGCGAACTGAATATGGCTCCTGTCCGCAACGAAGCGCGAATATTCCGCCGCCTGCGCGGGTGTGAGCGCGGCGGTAGACGTCAGGAGCAACACAGCCAGCGGACGATGCCATCGATGCATGGCGACGAGCTACTTCAGGAAAGGCAGCATGCGTGCCAGCACATCGTCCCGGTCGACCACATGGTGCTTGACCGCGGCCGCGACATGCACGATGACGCCGATCAGCAACAGGATGTTAAGTGCCTTGTGCGCGGCCTTGAGCCACTCGCCCAGTGCGGCATCCTCGCCGACGAGATCGGGCAGCGGGATCAGGCCAAACCAGACCGTCTGGACGCCAAGCGCCGAACTCATCAGCCAGCCGGACAGGGGAATGAGGAACAGCAGGAGATAGAACAGATGATGGATACCCTTGGCGAGCTTTTGCTGCCAGTCCGGCATGCTTCGAGGCAAGGGCGGGGTCGGGTGACGCAGGCGCCAGAGCATGCGCAGACACGCGAGCAGGAAGATCGTGACGCCTATCCATTTGTGATACGAATAGAGCTTGAGTTTTTCCGGCGACAGCGGCAGGTCGTGCATGTAGATGCCCAGCGGAAAGGTCATGAACAGCAACACGGCCATCAGCCAGTGCAGCGCGATCGCGGTCGACGTATAAGGCGTTTTCATTGGTGTCGTATGGATGACGTTGAACGATGCCGCGCGACGTGCCGTTCCGCCCCGCGCCCGATCTGGCAGCGGGCAGGACCGGCCGCCGGACTACGGACGATCGGATGACCGTGTCCCATCGCGCTGCTCGACTACTGCGAGCCGGGCTTCCAGCTCCCCCAGCTTGTCCCGCAGTCGCTGCAACAGTGCCTGCTGGACTTCGAACTCTTCGCGGGTGACGAGGTTCATGCGGGAGAACGTGCTTGTCAACAGGGCCTTGACGTTTTTGTCCAAATCCTTGAGCGGGCTGTGCTCGCGCAGGTCGGACAGGCGTTTGATCAGTTCGTCGAGAGGCGGCGTGGCCATGGGTGGGTTTCGTTCCTAGCAGGCGAAGCCGCATGGTACGGCAAGCTCGCCGCATTGTTCAAAAACTTGCTTCGCACCGTAGTGGTGCCGATGGTTTCCGGGTACGCACCGGAAAAGTGCGGGTCAGTGCGCGGACTTTGCGCCGAGCTCATGTAATGTAAACAATACATTGAATATATTAATATATTTCATATTGGCATGGGTCGTGCTTATGGATTGGCGCAACTTTTCTGGAGATCGACCGATGAACAAGACCCTGCTGTCCGCCGCGCTTGCAGCGGCCTGTATCCTTCCCCAAATCGCGGCGGCCCAGTCTGCCCCGGCCTCACCGCATACCCTGACCGGGAATCTGGGCTTCGTGACGGACTATCGGTTCCGCGGCATTTCGCAAACCTTCGAGCAGCCGGCCATCCAGGGCGGGGTCGACTATTCCCACGCCAGCGGCTTCTATGTCGGCACCTGGGCGTCAAACGTGTATGGCGGCGCCTCGGCCCAGCCGCTGGGTGTCGCCTATTTCAATGGCAGCATGGAGTGGGATTTCTACGGTGGCTTCAAATTCGAGGTGGCCAAGGATCTCATGCTCGATGTCGGGTTGTTGTACTACTGGTATCCGGGTGCAAAGTGGGCGAACCCGGGCAAGGACAAGTATGACAATACCGAGCTCTACATCGGGGCGAGCTACAAGTGGCTGTCGGCGAAGTATTCGCACGCCTTGTCCGACTATTTCGGCATCAAGAGCAATACCGTCGGGTTTGGTGCGTTCCCCGGTACCGGCGGTTGCGGTGTCGGATCCGACGGCCTGACGCCGACGAGCAACTGTGCGAATTCGAACGATGGCTCGAAGAATTCCTACTACTTCGAAGTCAACGCCAATTATCCGCTGAGCGACAAGCTGACGCTCAGCGGACACGTCGGCAACCTGACGGTGAAGAATTACGGCGCGTTCGATTACACCGACTGGAAGCTGGGCCTCAGTTACGATCTGAATGGCTGGACGCTGGGTGCGGCCTATGTCGACACCGACGCGAAAGAAGACGTCTACCGTACCGCCAAGATCGAGGGGGGCGGGACATTGAACGTCAAGGAAACCAGCAAGGGTACGCTGGTATTGTCCATCGGCAAGACTTTCTGAGTCTGCGCAGTGTGATTCGCGCCGGGTCTAGGCCGACCCGGCTGCGGGAGGAACGATCATGAAACTGGTAACCGCAATCATCAAGCCGTTCAAGCTGGACGAAGTGCGCGAGGCCCTGTCCGCGATAGGCGTCCAGGGGATCACGGTCACCGAGGTCAAGGGTTTCGGCCGTCAGAAAGGGCATACCGAGCTCTATCGTGGCGCCGAGTACGTCGTGGACTTTCTCCCCAAGGTCAAGGTGGAGGCCGCGGTGAAGACCGAACTGCTCGATCAGGTCATCGAGGCCATCGAAAAATCCGCGAGCACCGGCAAGATCGGCGATGGCAAAATCTTCGTGTTCGATCTCGAACAGGTGATTCGCATCCGTACCGGCGAGACCGGTGCCGACGCGATCTAGGAGCATACCCATGAAAACACTCGTCACCACCCTGATGGCCACGTTTGCGCTCGCACTGTCCGGCGCGGCGTGGGCGCAGGACAAGCCGGCGGAGTCTGGCACAGCCCCGGCCACGATGGACGCGAAATCGGCCGACACGCCGTCGGCGCCTGCCGCCGCGACGGCCATGCCGGCGGTCCCGGCGGCGGCATCGACGCCTGCCCCCGTGGCAGCCCCCGCCGTTGCGGCACCGACCCCGAGCAAGGGCGATACCGCCTGGATGATCGTTGCCACCGCCTTCGTGATCCTGATGACCATTCCGGGTCTGGCGATGTTTTATGGCGGTCTGGTGCGCGCAAAGAACATGCTCTCCGTGCTGATGCAGGTGTTCATGATCTTCGCGGTGATCACGGTGCTGTGGGCGATCTATGGCTACAGCCTTGCGTTCACGCCCGGCAACGCCTTCATCGGCGGACTCGATCGCTTGTTCCTGCACGGCGTGACACCCGATTCGCCGGCGGCGACGTTCAGCAAGGGTGTGGTCATCCCCGAGTTCATCTACATCGCGTTCCAGGCCACCTTCGCGGCCATCACCGTGGCGCTGATCGTCGGTGCCTATGCCGAGCGGATCAAGTTCTCGGCCGTGCTGCTGTTTTCGGTGCTGTGGTTTTCGCTCAGCTATCTGCCGATGGCGCACATGGTCTGGTTCTGGGCCGGCCCCGACGCCTATACCGATGCCGCGGCGGCTGAGGCGGCGACAGCGACGGCCGGCTTCCTGTTCCAGAAGGGGGCGCTGGATTTCGCCGGAGGCACGGTGGTGCACATCAATGCCGGGATCGCGGGCTTGGTCGGGTCCTATCTGCTGGGCAAGCGACTGGGCTATGGCAAGGACTCCATGGCGCCGCACAGCCTGACCACCACCATGATCGGGGCCTCGCTGCTGTGGGTGGGTTGGTTCGGTTTCAATGCCGGTTCCAACCTGGAGGCGAACGGTGTTGGCGCGATGGCCTTTCTGAACACCTTCGTCGCCACCGCTGCGGCCACGGTCTCCTGGGTTTTCGCCGAATGGATGTTCAAGGGCAAGCCATCGATGCTGGGCGGCGCTTCGGGTGCCGTCGCGGGTTTGGTCGCGATCACGCCGGCCTGCGGTTTTGTCGGCCCGATGGGGGCGCTGATCATCGGGCTCGTCGCCGGGGTCGTCTGCCTCTGGGGGGTCAACGGGCTCAAGCGGCTGCTGGGTGCGGATGATGCGCTGGACGTGTTCGGTGTCCATGGTGTCGGCGGCATCGTGGGTGCCTTGCTGACCGGCGTCTTCGTTTCGCCCAGCCTGGGTGGTACGGGTGTCTATGATTACGTCGCGAACAAGGTCGGTGATTTCGACATGGGCGCGCAGCTCACCAGTCAGCTGTGGGGCGTGGGCACGGCGATCGTCTGGTCGGCGGTGGCCTCGTTCATCTGCTTCAAGATCGTGGACATCTTCATCGGGCTCAGGGTCCCCGAGGACGAAGAGCGCGAGGGGCTGGATATCACCTCGCATGGCGAGTCGGCCTACCACTACTGAAAAGCAAGCCAAACCGGAAAAAGGCGCCCATGTGGCGCCTTTTTTCTTGGGTAAGCAGCTGAATCAGCGCGCTGGCATCGGTATATGATCCTTTACTGCATTATCGTGTCGTAATATGCTTGATTTCACGGAGCTTCGCGATCCGAGTTCAGATAATCCACGAATAAGTCACGCGCAGGAGACGGCGATGGGCAGATGGGCTGGGCATGTTTCGTTGGCCGGTTCGGCCGCGGCAGTGTGGGCGCAGGCGTCCTGGACCCTGGTGCTCGCGTTGGGGGTCTTTGCTGCCCTGGCCTACGCATTGAACGCGCGAAGCACGATCCAGCGCTAGCCGCTCCAAGTGCTTCGGCGGTTCGCTTCGGAAGTCTGCCGCAGTCGTGATACCGTTTTGCGCATGCTGCAATTTGTCAAAAGGTATCCGGGACTGCGAGCGTGCTTGTCCGCGCTGTGTATCTGGACATGGGTGACGGCCTCGCCTGCGGCAGGACTGGCGGTGGGGACGCAAGGCACGCCAGCCGATGTCCGCGAGGCGATCTTGCCGAAAGCCGAAAAAGAGGATGTCGAGCGGCGCTCGAACGAATTGAAGGCTCGCGCCCGGGCCATGCGGGAGGAGGCCAATGCGCGGCACGCGCAGGAGGGGGTGCGCTGCTGGCAGGAGTTTCTGGTTTCCGACTGCCTTGAAAAGGCCAGACAGGACCAAAAGGCGGCGGAGCGGGCGGCGGGGCGTCTGGAAGCCGATGCGGCCGATCTGGATCGTGAGCTTCGCAATCGGGAGCGCGATGCGCGACGCGCCGCGGCCGATGCCAGGCGGCGCGAAGACGCCGTCCGTGCCAGCGAAACGGCGCGCGAGAGCAAGGATGAAGAGCGCGCGCGTGCGCAACGCGCGGACGAGCGCGCGCGTGATGCCCAGACCCGCAAGGCTGATGCGGAGCGCGACGCGATCCGGCAGACGCAGCGCGATGCCGACAAGGCCGCGGCACGTGCGCGCAAGGCCACCGACGCCGCCGCGCAGGTCGCCGAGCAGAAGCGGCAGAATGCCGAGCGCGATCGCCGAATTGCCGAACGTGACCGCAAGCGCGCGGAGCGAGAGCGCAAAACCAAGCAGGCGCCGACACCCGTCCCGACGCCGGCCGAATCCAATGTGGAGAAACGATGAGCGACAGCAACAACCCCGACGTGGCCGGCAATCGCGTGGTCAGCATGCGCATCAACCTCACCACCGGCACGAACGCTGACCAGCCGATCTACACCAATTACTCGGCGCTGGAACTTGCCGCCGGCACGCTGTTCATGGATTTCGGCTTTCTCGAGCCGCGCGTCATCTCCGCGGTTGCCGCCGCCGCCCGCCAGGGGGCGAAGCTGCCGGAGCAACTGAACGGCAAGCTGGTCGCGCGTCTGGTGTTGAGCCTGGAGGCGGCGCAAAACCTGCAGCAGCAACTTCAGCAAATTCTTGCCGCTGCGGCTGCGCTTCCAAGGCCGCCCGGCGCGGCGGGCGACAAGCCCTCCCAAAACTAGCTCGTCGGTCTGCCGGATGGCTTGACCAGCATTTTCAATTCGTGTTTCTGGATCTTGCCCGTCGCGGTCTGAGGCATGTTGTCGAGAAACTCGATCGCGACCGGAATCTTGAAGCGGGCGAGCCGGCTGCGGCAATGGGCCTGGATCGCGTCCAGTGACGGGCACGAGCATCCTTCCTTGAGCACCAGAAAGGCCAGCACCTCCTCGCCGAACAGCTCGCTGGGCATGCCGATCACGGCGGCCTGGGCGACCTCGGGCAGCTGATAGAGCACGGACTCGACTTCGGTGGAGTAGATGTTTTCGCCTCCGCGGATGATCATGTCCTTCTTGCGGTCGACCAGGTAGACATAGCCGGCCTCATCACGGTAGCCGAGGTCGCCGGTGTGCAACCAGCCACCGCGCAGGGTCTCCGCGGTCGCTTCGGCGCGATTCAGGTAATGGCTCATGACGTTGGGGCCGCGCGTCACCAGCTCGCCGACCGAATTCGGTGGCAGTTCCCCGTCCTGATCGTCCACGATCCGGATTTCGGTTCCGGGTATGTTGATGCCGACGGAGCCGGCCTTCGCGAAGGCCTGGTCGCTGGGCAGTGTGACCGTCGTTCCCGAGCATTCGGTCTGTCCCATGCCATGCAGCAGCACCGCCTTCGGGAACAGTTCCTGAACCGCTTCCAGTTTGCTCACCGGCATCGGGGCCGCGCCGAACAGCACGCGCCGTACCGAGCGGGTGTCATGTTGGTCCCGCTCCGGATGCTGCACCATCATCAGCAGCATCGACGGCACCGCGAAAAACTGGCTGACCCGATGCCGTTCGATCAGCTCGAACGCGCGGGCGGTGCCGAAGGTGTCGATCACCAGCGTGCCACCGACGGCAAGTGTGGGCAGGTACACGGTGTGGTTGGCGATGTGGAACAGGGGCGTCGTCGCCAGATTGATGGTTTCCGGGTCCGCATATTCCCAGGCGAGTGGAGCCTGCAGTGCCGCGGCGATGAAGCTGCGGTGCGTGTGCACGACGCCCTTGGGCTTGCCGGTGGTGCCCGAGGTGTAGTAGATCGCGGCCGGGGTCTCGACGTCCGGTGCCATCGCCATGAAGCCTGCGAGCAGCTCGGCAGGGCTGCTGTCGGCCGGTGCCGATGGCGGCTGCTCCCGATCGAGCGTGAAACACGCCAGGCGCTTGCGCAGCGCGGCGTCCAGGCCGGCCACGACTTCTGCGTGGACCGCTTCGTGGATCAGCAAGCGCACGCCCGCGTCCGCCAGGATGTATTCGATCTCGTGCGCGGTGAGCTTGGTGTTCAGCGGCACCGCCATCGCGCCCATGGCGAGGATGGCCAGATACCATATGTCATAGATATCGCTGTTGTCCAGCAACAGCGCGACGCGGTCACCTGCGGTGATGCCGAAATCCCGTGCCAGGGCGTCGGCGACGCCATGAATCGCCGCGTACAGCTCGCGATAGCTGTGTGTCCGGTCGGCGTGGATCAGTGCCGGCTTCTCGGGTCGGTCCGCCGCGGCGCGCGCCAGGAAAGCGGGATAGCTCAGCCGCCCCGTGAGTCGGTGGTCCCGCACCATGCGTGCCCAGAAGGATTCCACGCCCTCGCGGATGACCTGCCCGGCCGGATGTTGTGGATTCATGTCTTCGTCTCCTCGATCCTGATCTGCTCTGTTGTCCGCCGCTTCGACGCGCCGGGCGCACCGCTTGCGTGCGGCGCGCACCGACAGGGGGCAATGGATCGCTTCGTCGCGCCCGGCGCAGCTGATCCGCTGGCCATCACCACCATGGCGATTGTCTCTCAGATTGCGGCCAATGCGGGTTCGTGGCCGCTCACGGGCGCGATCGGGCACGGCCTTTGCTTCATTTGAGTTCAGTTCGGTATACAAGATCGCATGCGTACATCGGGTGCCGTGGTTCCAGCGCGGATGCCCGGGATTCACGGGCGCGTCGTGATCGGCGTACCGCCAATTCGGTGTCTGAAAGGGGGCTGGACGGGCATGACAGTGGGAGCGAACGAGATGACCGAGGTGAGGTCGCGGGTGAGGCGCGCGAATCTGCACGCACGCTACCGGCAGGGCCGCGAGGCGCTCGCGGCAGCGCTGATCGAGGTTCATGCTCGCTGCGTCGCCTCGGACCCCGCCTGGATCGCGCGCGTGTCGGCGCCGGCCTTGCAGCAGCGCATCGACGAACTCGCGACGCTGCATGAGCGTTGGTGCGCCGCGCCGGCATCACTGCCGCTCTATGGGCTGCCTTTCGCGGTCAAGGACAACATCGACGTCGTCGATTTCGCGACCACCGCAGCGTGCCCGGCGTTCGCCTATCGCCCCATCCGGACCGCACCGGCCGTGCAGCGACTCCTCGATGCCGGTGCGGTACTGATCGGCAAGACCAATCTCGACCAGTTCGCCACCGGCCTCGTCGGCGTGCGCTCACCGTTCGGCATCTGCCCGAACCCTTTCGATGCGCGCTATCCCTGTGGCGGTTCCAGCTCGGGTTCGGCATCGGTGGTCGCGCGTGGTCTGGTGAGTTTCGCGCTCGGCACCGACACGGCCGGCTCCGGCCGCGTGCCGGCCGCGCTCACCGGCCTGCTGGGTGTCAAGCCTTCGCGCGGCCTGATCAGCACCCGAGGGGTGGTGCCGGCCAGCCGCTCGCTCGACTGCGTCTCGGTGTTCGCCGCGGACGCTGCCGAGGCGGATCAGCTGCTGCGCGTGCTTGCACACCCGGACCCCGAGGATCCCTATAGCCGGGTGCGGCCGGCACGGCTGCTGCCTGCGGAGGGTTTGCGGGTCGGCATGTTCGAGACGCTGGACTTTGCCGGCGATGCGGCGCACGAGAAGGCGATGAGCGCGGTGCAGGCATCGATAGCGGCGGCCGGCATCGAGCGCGTCGCGGTCGACGAACGGCCGTTCCGGGAAGCGGCGGGCCTGCTTTATGAAGGCCCATGGGTGGCCGAACGCTGGTCGGGTCTGCAAGCCTTCCACGATGGGCACGCGGACGACATCGAGCCCTCGGTCCGTGCCGCCATTGCCGCCGGCGCACATTACGATGCGGCCGATGCGTTCCGCTGTCTGGATCGCGTGGCCGGCCTGCGGCGCGAGGTCGAAGCGCTGTGGCGTCGTGCCGACGTGCTGTTGCTGCCGACCACGCCGACGTACTTCACGATCGCGGCCATCGAAGCCGCGCCGCAGGCCTGCAACCGCATGCTCGGGGTCTATACCAACTTCGCCAATCTGCTCGACCTGGCGGCCGTATCCGTGCCCGCCGGTTTGCGCGACGACGGCCTGCCATTCGGTATCACGCTCTATGGACCGGCGGGTAGCGACCATTGTCTGCTGGAGTTTGCAGCACGGATCGCGGGCGGCTTCCGCGAGACCCGCCCGGGCGCCGTGCCCGTCTGGGCGCCGCCACCTGGAACGACGCGGCTGGCCGTGGTCGGAGCGCACCTCCAGGGCCTGCCGCTGAATCACGAGTTGCGCGATGCCGGTGCTCGCCGCGTCGCGTGTACGCGTACCGCGCCGCGCTATCGCCTGTACGCCTTGCCCGATACGCAGCCACCCAAACCGGGCATGACGCGCGTCGCTGGCCCGGGCCATGCGGTCGAGGTCGAGGTCTGGGACATGCCGACCGCGGCCTTTGGCGAGTTCGTGGCCCGGGTGCGTGCGCCGCTCGGTATCGGCGAAATCGAGCTCGCCGACGGCAGCCGGGTGCACGGCTTTCTCTGCGAGGCCTGGGCGGTGGCCGAGGCGCGGGACATCTCGGCCCATGGCGGCTGGCGTGCCTATCTCGCGGCCGGCGATGGCACGACGCGTGCATGAGCATGGCGACGAACCCCGCGGTCGGCAGCCCGATCCCCATGTTCCGGCGAATTTGCAAGGAATGCCCCCAGTGTTCGATGTCGACAAGGAGCCCAGCGCAATGAAGTCTCGATTGATGTCCCGATTTACCTTCCGATTGTTTGCGGCAATGTGCTTCGGCAGCCTTGTTCCGACGGCGGTGCCTGCGGCGAGCCCCAAGGATGTCCTGATCGTCGCCAACGAGACGGGCCCCAATTCCCTGGACATCCATGGTGTGGGCGCGAACCGGCCCAGTTACGGCGTCGCCTGGCTCGTCTATGACCGGCTGATCACGCATGGCAGGAAAAAACTGCCCGATGGCACGCTGAGTTACGACTACAGCAAGATCGAACCCGAGCTCGCGGAAAGCTGGGTGGTCGCGAAGGACGGTCTGTCGGTCACCTTCAAGCTGCGCAAGAACGCCACCTTCCACGATGGCACGCCGGTGACGGCCAAGGACGTCAAGTGGTCATACGACCGTGCGCTGGCCATGGGCGGCTTTCCGCAGTTCCAGATGAAGGCGGGCTCTCTGGAAAAGCCGGAGCAGTTCGAGGTCGTCGATGAACACACGTTCCGGGTCAGCTTCCCGCGTCGGGACAAGATGAGTCTGCCGGACATGGCCGTGCCGGTCGCGTCGATCTACAACTCGACGCTGGCGATGAAGAACGCCACGCCCGACGATCCATGGGCCGCAAACTGGCTGAAGAACAATGCCGCCGGGGGCGGTGCCTACAAGGTCGAGTCCTGGAAACCAGGGCAGGAAATCGTCTATGCGCGTTTCGACAACTGGAAGAGCGGCCCGATGCCGAAGGTGCGGCGCGTGATCCAGCGCGAGGTGCCGTCGGCCGGCAATCGGCGCGCCCTGCTCGAGCGCGGTGACATCGACATGACCTACGAGATGCCGCCCAAGGATTTCCAGGAACTGTCGAAAGCCGGTGGAAAGCTGCACGTTGCATCGGTGCCCGTCGAGAATGCGGTCTGGTATGTCGGCATGAACGTCACCAAGCCACCGTTCGACAACGTCAAGGTCAGGCAGGCGGTCGCTTACGCGATTCCCTACGAGCAACTGATGGCGGGCGCCTTCTACGGCCGCGCGGTCAAGCTGTGGGGCGGTTCCGGCCTGCGGCCCGGCCAGCCCGTCTGGCCCACGCCCCACTCCTACAAGACCGATCTCGCGCAAGCCAAGAAGCTGATGCAGCAGGCCGGCCATGCGGACGGATTCGAAACCACGTTGTCCTACGACCTCGGCCAGGGCACCATATCCGAGCCGGTCGCGATCCTGCTGCAGGAATCCCTGGCCAAGATCGGCATCAAGCTGGTGATCAACAAGGTGCCCGGCGCGAACTGGCGCGCGGCGATGTTGAAGAAAGACATGCCGCTGATCGTCAATCGCTTCGGCGGCTGGCTCAACTATCCGGAGTATTTCTTCTACTGGACCTACCACGGGCAAAACGCCGTGTTCAATACCATGGCCTACCAGAATCCGGAGCTCGATCGTCTGGTCGATGCGGCGCGCTTCGAGGCCGACAGGAAGAAATATGAAAACCAGGTCAGGGACTTCATCGAAGTCGCCCACAAGGATGTGCCACGGGTGCCGATCGCACAGCCGGTGATGGATGTGGCCATGCAGAAGAACGTCAGCGGCTACACCTACTGGTTCCATCTGCAACCCGATTACCGTCAGATCGTCAAACAATGAGCCCCTGCGATCTGCAAAGCCTGCAAGCGGCACGTGCCTACGTGCAGGCGGCGGCGGGTCTGCTGGGGATCTGCCTCGGTCAGGAGCGGCCCGAAGCGGCGGCGGCGAACATGGTGCGCCTAGCGCAGTTTGCGGCCTTGCTCGAAGAGCTGCCATACGACGCCGACGAGCCCGTCGCCGAGCAGTTCCTGCCATGAGCGACGCGATCCATTGCGACGCGATCGGTTCGTGTTCGGCACTGACGATCGCATCGCGGGTGCGCACCGGGGCCTGGCATGCGCTGGATGTGGTGGACGCAACACTGGCGCGCATCGAGGCCGCCAATGCGCGTGTCAACGCCTATACCGCAGTCACCGCCGAGCGCGCGCGGCGCGAGGCGCAAGCCGTCGACGCGGCTGTCGCTGCGGGCCGTGATCCCGGGCCGCTGGCCGGCGTGCCCTACGCCGTCAAGAACCTGTTCGATGTGGCCGGGCTCGTCACGCTGGCCGGATCCCGGATCAATGCCGATGGCGCGCGCGCTGCCAGTGACGCGACGGTGATTTCGCGCATGGCCGCGGCCGGAGCCGTGCTCACCGGCACGCTGAACATGGACGAATACGCCTACGGCTTCACCACCGAGAACAGCCATTACGGCGCGACGCGCAACCCGCACGACCCGACGCGCACGGCCGGTGGCTCGTCGGGTGGCTCGGCGGCCGCGGTCGCCGCGGGCCTGGTCCCGCTCGCGCTCGGCACCGATACCAATGGTTCGATGCGCGTGCCGGCGGCGCTGTGCGGCACCTACAGCATCAAGCCGACCTATGGGCGGATCGGGCGCGGCGGCACGTTTCCCTTCGTGCCCAGCCTCGATGTGGTCGGCATGTTTTCCGGGAATGTCGATGACCTCGCCGCCGCCTATGCGCTGATGCAGGGCCCGGACCCCCGTGACCCCTTCCCTCGCGACTTGGCCCTGCCCCTTCCGGACGACGGGCTCGGCGACGAGCCCGGTGAGCTGCGCATCGCGCTGGCCGGCGGCTATTTCCGCGAGCACGCCGACGAGGCGAGCTGGAGCGCGGCACGGACCTTCGCCGACTGTCTGGGCGCACAGGCCGAGATCGACATTCCCCTTGTCGCGCAGGCGCGTGCCGCCGCGTTCATCTTGACGGCCGCGGAGGGCGGTGAATTGCATCTCGATCATCTGCGGTCCCGGCCGGACGACTTCGATCCGCTGATCCGCGATCGTCTGATCGCCGGCGCGCTGACGCCGGCGGCCTGGGTGCAGCGCGCGCGCCGCTTTCGTCGGCGGTTTCATCGGATCATGGTCGCGCTGTTCGACGACATCGATGTTCTGGTGGCACCGGCGACGCCCGTGGCGGCGCCCGAACTCGGCCAGGAGACGTTCAAGCTGCGCGGCCGGGCGCTGCCGCTGCGCCCCAGTCTCGGTTTGCTGACGCAACCGATCTCGTTCGTCGGATTGCCGGTGTTGACGGTGCCGCTGGCCGTCCCCGGCCTGCCCCTGGGGGCGCAGCTGATCGCGGCACCATGGCGCGAAGATCGTTGCTTTCGCCTGGCACGATCGGCCGAGCGTCTGGGGCTGACACGGCCGCTTTGGGGATACAGGGGGGCGTCGTGATACGCATGATCGGCCTGCGCACGCTGTCGGCCCTGCCGAATCTGATCGGCGTGCTGATCATCACCTTTTTGATCACCCGTGCGCTGCCGGGTGATCCGGCCGCCTTTTTTGCGGGCGCGGCGGGCAGCCAGGAAGCGGTCGAGCAGATTCGCGCCAAGCTGGGCCTGGACAAGAGTCTCGTCGAGCAGTTCGCTTACTATGTTCGCGATCTGGCACGGGGCGATCTGGGCACGGCGCTGTCGACCGGACGGCCGGTGCTCGATGAAATCCTCGGTCGGCTGCCTGCTTCGCTGGAGCTGACCTTGTCGGCGCTGATGCTGGCGACCGCGATCGCGATTCCGCTGGGCGTGCTCGCGGCCACGCGACCGGGCTCGTGGATCGACCATATGTGCCGTGCGCTGACCACGGCGGGCGTGTCGCTGCCCACCTTTTTCACCGGCCTGCTGCTCGCCTACATCTTCTACTACCGCCTCGGTTGGGCGCCGGCACCGATCGGCCGCCTCGACCCCTATGCGACGCCGCCGGCGACCGTCACCGGCTTTTACCTGATCGATGCCGCGCTCGCCGGCGACCTCGATGTCTTCATCGCCAGCGCCCGTCAGCTGATCCTGCCGGCGCTGACGATGGCGCTGTTCGTGCTCGCGCCACTCGCCAGGATGACGCGCGCGGCGATGCTGGGTGTGCTCTCGGCCGATTTCGTGCGCACCGCGCGTGCCTATGGGCTGTCGCGCTTCACCGTGCTCTATCGCTATGCGTTCCGCAATGCGCTGCTGCCGGTCGTCACCACGCTGGGCATGGTGTTCTCGTTCCTGCTGGGATCGAACGTGCTCGTCGAAAAGGTGTTCGCCTGGCCCGGCATCGGTTCGTTCGCGATCGAGTCGCTGATGGCGTCCGACTATGCGCCGATCCAGGGCTTCGTGCTCACCATGGGCGCCTTGTATGTGCTGCTGAACCTGGCGATCGACATCCTGTATCGCATCGTCGATCCGCGTGTGGAGGTGAGTGGATGAAGCTCGATCATCTGCGCTATGTACTCGCCGAGAACGTGCTGACGCTGGTCGCCGGCGGGCTGCTGCTGCTCTTCGTGCTGGCCGTGGTTTTCGGTCCCGCGTTGGCGCCCTACGATCCGCTGGCCAGCGACATGGCGCATGCGCTGGCGCCGCCGTCGCCCGAGCACTGGCTGGGCACCGATGCGCTCGGCCGGGACATCCTGTCGCGGATACTGGTCGCGGCGCGGCTCGATTTCGGCATCGCGCTCGGTGCCGTCGCGCTGTCCTTCGTAGTCGGCGTCGCCATCGGTGCGTCGGCCGGCTATTACGGCGGCTGGACCGATCGGCTGGCGATACGTCTCGCCGACACCATCATGGCTTTTCCTCTGTTCGTGCTGGCGATGGGCATCGTGGCAGCGCTCGGCAATACCGTCGCCAACATCGTCTATGCCACAGCGATCATCAATCTGCCGTTCTATCTGCGCGTGGCACGCGCCGAGGCGAACATCCGGCGCCACGCCGGCTTCGTCGAGGCGGCCAGGCTGGCCGGCAATTCGGATGCACGCATCCTCGCCATGCACATCTTTCCGAACATCCTGCCGCCGATGATGGTGCAGATATCGCTGAACCTCGGCTGGGCGATCCTGAACGCCGCCGGCCTGTCCTTCATCGGCCTCGGGGTCCGTCCGCCGACGCCGGAGTGGGGCATCATGGTCGCCGAAGGCGCGAACCACGTCATTTCCGGTGAATGGTGGGTGGCGCTGTTTCCCGGTCTGGTGCTGATGCTGGCGGTGTTCTGTTTCAATCTGCTGGGCGATGGCCTGCGCGATCTGGTCGACCCGAGAACGCGCACATGAGCGGTCCGCAACCCCCCCTGCTCGCGGTCAGCGCGCTGTCGGTCGAGTTCCGCACACGCTCGGGCAAGGTGCGCGCACTGGACAACGTGAGTCTGACGCTGCGCAAGGGCGAGCTCGTGGCGCTGGTCGGGGAATCCGGATCAGGCAAATCGGTGACCGCCTTCGCCATCATGCGCGTGCTCGACCCGGCTGCCCGGATCACCTCGGGTAGCCTGCATTTTGGCGGCATGGACTTGCTGGCGATGAAGGACGCCGAGCTCGCCGAGCTGCGTGGCCGCGAGCTGTCGATGATCTTCCAGAATCCACGCGCGGCGCTGAACCCGATCCGTCGGGTCGGCCGACAGATCGAGGACGTGTTGCTGCGGCATGCCGCGGTGCCGCGCCAGGCGTTGCGTGCCCAGGCCATCGCCGCACTCACGCAGGTGCGCATTCCCGATCCGGAGAAGCGTTACGCTGCTTACCCGCACGAACTTTCGGGCGGCATGTGCCAGCGGATCATGATCGCGATGGCGCTGGCCTGTCGGCCGGCCTTGTTGATCGCCGACGAGCCGACCACCGGCCTGGATGTGACGACCCAGGCGGCGATCCTTGATCTGATGCGCGAACTTGCCCATGCGCGTGGCATGGCGATGCTGCTGATCACGCATGATCTGGGCCTGGCCGCCGAATACTGCGATCGCGTCGTGGTCATGCATGCCGGCCACGTCGTCGAAACGGCGCCGACGTCGAGGCTGCTGTCACTGCCACGCCACCCCTATTCGGCGAAGCTGATCGCCGCAACGCCGCGCGTCGACCGGCGGCTCGACGATCTCGCGGCCATCGCCGGCAATCTTCCCGATCTGCGCCGTGCCGATCTGCCGCCGTGCCGCTTCAGCGAGCGCTGCGACCGCTATACGCCGACCTGTGCCGCGCCCTTGCCGAGCAATACCGTGGCCGCGGAACATGCGGTCGCCTGCCATCACCCGTTGTGACCAAGACATGAATGATCTGCTCGAAGTGCGTGCGCTGAACAAGCGTTATCCGGTGGGGCCGGGCAGGCGGGCACTGCATGCCGTGGAGGCGGCCAGCTTCACCATCCGGCGGGGCGAGAGCCTGGGCCTGGTTGGCGAATCGGGCTCGGGCAAGTCCACGCTGGCGCGCATTCTTGCCCGTCTGATCGACGCCACGGATGGCAGCATCGTGTTTGCCGGCGAGGAGCTGAGCACGCTGCCGGCGGCGCGCGTCGCGCGCACGCCCTGGCGCGCACGCATCCAGATGGTCCTGCAGGATCCGGGTGACAGCCTGAACCCGCGCTGCACGGCGTTTCAGGCGATCGCCGAGCCCATGCTGCGGCTGGGTACGGCGACCGGGCCGAGCAGTCGGGCGGGTGGGTCGGTCGCGGAGCGCGTCACTGAACTCGCCCGACAGGTCGGGCTGCCCGAGGCATTGCTCGGACGTTTCCCGCATCAGTTGTCGGGTGGGCAGAAGGCGCGCGTCGGCATTGCTCGGGCGCTGGCGCCGGGCCCGGAGCTGCTGATTCTCGATGAGCCGACCTCGGCGCTGGATGTGTCCGTGCAGGCAACCATCCTGCACCTGCTCGATCGCCTGCGCAAGGAACTGGGAATCAGCTATCTGTTCGTATCGCACGATCTCAATGTCGTGCGGCTGATGTGTGAGCGCATCCTGGTCATGTATCTGGGGCGGATCGCGGAAATCGGCCCCACCGAGGCGGTGCTCGATGCCCCGCTGCATCCCTATACGCAGGCGCTGGTGGCCGCCATTCCCGGGCGCAGACGCGCTAACATGCCGCATCTCGAGTTGCCGGGAGAGCCGATGAGTCCGATCGATCCCGATCCCAATACCTGCCGCTTTCATGGGCGCTGCCCGAAGGCGCAGGCGCTCTGTGTCAGGTCGATGCCGCTGCTGCGCGAGCATGCCCCTGGGCATCAGGCCGCCTGTCATGTGAGTTGAGCGCGCAGCCCGACCATGAAGCCGCGTGCGAGCTCGCCTCAGCTCTCCGAGCATGTCTACCAGCGCATCAAGGACGAAATTTTCGATTTTCGGCTGCTGCCGGGCGACAGCTTCACCGAGACCGAGCTGGCGGCGCGCATGGGTGTGAGCCGGACGCCGGTGCGTGAGGCACTGGTCCGCCTGGGCCAGGAAGGCTATGTCGAGCTGTCGTCTCGTCGCGGCTGGCGCGTGCCGACACTCGACTTCGAGCGCTTCGACGAGCTCTATGATCTTCGCGTCATTCTGGAAACCGCCGCCGTGCGCAAGCTGTGCGAGCGCGCGACGGCCTCGGATCTGGATACGCTGAAAGCGGCCTGGCTTGTGCCGGTCGACGAACGCCTCCGGGACGGGCAGGCCATCGCCCGCCTGGACGAGGCCTTTCACGCGCAGTTGGTGGCGGCGGCCGGCAACAGGGAGATGTCGCGCATGCACCGCGAGATCACCGAGCGCATACGCATCATCCGGCGCCTGGATTTCACACAGTCGCAGCGCATCCAGGATACTTATCAGGAACACGCCAAGATACTGCGCGCGATCCTGCAACGGCGCGTCGATCAGGCGCTGCTGCTGTTGCGCAGCCATATCGAGACCAGCAAGGCGGAGGTACGCAAGATCACGCTGCACATGCTGCACAGTGCGCGCATGGCGCATGCCGGCACGAACGTGCCGGTCACTTGATTTCTTATTGGGGTTTTCCGGCGCTGGGCGTTTGGTCGCCGCAACGCCACGTGTCCGATCCGGGAGGAAGACGATGTCTGCGAGCATCTATGGGTTTACTGTCGCGCGCCTGTCCGGCGAAGAAATGTCGCTGGACGCTTATCGGGGCAAGGTCCTGCTCATCGTCAACACCGCCAGCCGCTGCGGCCTCACGCCGCAGTATGCAGGCCTCGAGGCGCTCTGGCAGCGTTTCGGCGAGCGCGGCCTGGTCGTGCTCGGCTTCCCGTGCAACCAGTTCGGTGCGCAGGAGCCGGGGGATGCCACCGAGATCTCCGCGTTCTGCACGACGAACTATGGTGTCAGCTTTCCGCTGTTCGCCAAGATCGAGGTCAATGGGCCCCACACCCATCCGCTCTACGCCTATCTGAAGAGCGCCGAGCCGGGTGTGCTGGGCATCGAGGCGATCAAATGGAATTTCACCAAGTTTCTCGTCGATCGAAGCGGGGCGGTCGTGCGGCGCTATGCGCCGACGACCACGCCGGAGCAGATCGCCGACGATATCGAGGCCGCGTTGGGAGGCTGATCGGGAGCATCGGGTCGGGGCCAGATCAGACCTTCCTCAGACCGGTCACGGCACCATGGCGTGCGGCATGCGCGCGATGATGCGCCCGGCGTGCGCTTCGAGGCGCGGGCCGAATTGCCTCTCGTAGCGGCGCGGATTGGGCAGCATGACCGCGAGGCGGGCGGCCTGGGCCGGTGTCAGCGCCGCGGCGCTGACACCGAAATATCGCTGTGCCGCCGCCGAGACGCCGAATGTGCCGTCGCCCCATTCGACCACATTCAAATAGATTTCCAGGATGCGGCGCTTGGGCAGCAGCGCCTCGAGATAGAGCGCGATCAGCGCCTCCTGGACCTTGCGCGGATAGGATTTTTCGGGTGACAGGAACAAGTTCTTGGCCAGCTGCTGCGTGATCGTCGACCCTCCGGCAACGGTGCGGCCGCGCCGCTGATTCTTTTCCAGCGCCTTCTGCATGGCCTCCCAATCGAAGCCATCGTGCTCGACGAAGCCGTCGTCCTCGGCGGCGACGACCGCGCGCTTGATGTGACCCGACATCTGGGAGTACGGTATCCAGCGATAGCTCAGCGTCGCATCCGGCTTGCGGCTGCGCAGCTCCGCGAGCCGCAGCGCCATGAAACGCGTCTCGCCGACGGGGTGGCCGGACCACCAGAGAATGTGGCCGATGAACCAGAGTTGGACGACGGCGAAGATCAGTACGGCCACCCAGAGCAGCCGCTTGAGCCAGCGCACCGGTCCGGCGATGCCGGTCATGGAGCGGGCAGGTCCAGGCGCAGTCGTGCGTATACCGGCGCGGTGTCCGGACGCACGCCGCGCCAGAGCAGAAAGGATGCGGCCGCCTGTTCCACCAGCATGCCCAGGCCATCGGCGACGCGTGCGCCGGCGGCACGCGCCGTCGCGAGAAACGGTGTCATGCCCTTGCCGTAGGCCATGTCGTAGGCCAGGCTGTCCGCGGCGTAGTGCTCGGGACGGAGCGGAATGCCGGCGTCAGCCAGGCTCGCGGAGGTGGCGTTGATCACCACATCGAAGCGGCCGGCAAGATCGGGGTAGCCGCAGCCGCTGACCGGACCATGACCGGCAAAGGCTGCGGCCAGCGTGTGCGCGCGCACGGCATTGCGGTTGGCGATGACCAGCATCTCCGGACGGGCTTCCAGCAGCGGCAGCAGCACGCCGCGCGCGGCGCCGCCGGCACCCGCGAGCAGCAGGCGCCGCCCGGCAAGCGGACAGTGCAGCCGGTCGGTCAGGTCGCGAAGCAGGCCGACGCCGTCGGTGTTGTCGGCGGCGATGCCGTCGGCCGTGAACACCAGCGTGTTCGCGGCGCCGGCGGCCTCGGCGCGCGCGCTGCGTCGATCGGCCAGCGCACAGGCTTGCTCCTTGAACGGTAGTGTCACGTTCGCACCGCGGCCGCCGGCCGCGGCAAACTCCGTTACCGCCTCGCGGAAGCGGTCGAGTGCGACCAGGCGTGCTTCGTAGCGCATGTCCTGCCCGGTTTGCCGGGCGAATGCGGTGTGGATCGCCGGCGAGCGGCTGTGTGCGATCGGATTGCCGAATACCGCGTACAGGTCGGACATCGGTCCAGGTTCTCCCGGCTTACTCGGAGCGCACGCGGTCCGAGCTGGTGAAGGTCCAGGTGCGCGTGATTTCGAGAATGTCCGTGTCCCGGCTAATCTCGGGCGGGAACGGGGCATAGGGCGCGGCCAGGCGCACGATGCGCACCGCGGCGTCGTCCAGCACCTTGTGCCCGGACGAGTGATTCAGCTCGACGCGCTCCAGATCGCCGTCGGCGCGGATGGCGACGGTGAGGCGGAGGCTGCCGTAGAGCTTGCCGCGAGCCGCCTCGGGGTAATTCAGGTTGCCGATGCGCTCGATCTTTGCACGCCAGTCTTCGATGTATTGCGCGAAGCGATATTCCTCGGCGCGCGAGCCGATGTAACGCCGTCGTGGCCTCTGGTTATAGGTTTCCATCCGCCGGGCGATTTCCGCCTCCATGCGCGCCATCGCCAGCGCGCGCGTCGCCAGATCCATGCCGGAAAGATTGGGCGCGGGCTCGGTGCGCTCCGCCGGCGCTCGTTCGCTGGGGAGCTTGACCGGGGCCCGGGCAGCCTCGACCAGCTTCTTCTGCTTCGTCTCCAGTTCCTGCACCCGTCGTGTCAGGTCGGTGAGATCGTCCGCCGCCTTCAGTTTTGGAACGCTGGGCAGCGGTGTCTTCGCGCGCACCGGCTCGGCGCGGTCGCCACCGCCATCCAGATTGGCCTGCGCCAGGGTCTGCGCGTCGCGGGGTTTGTGCGCACTTTTGGCATTGACCAGCACGATTTCCAGCTGGCGGTCCTTGGCGACCTTGTTCGTGGCCGGCATCCTGAAATGCACGGTGAAGAGCAGCGCATGCAGCACGAGCGAGATCGTGAATGCCGTGGGCAGCGTGAACGTCAACCACGCGGAGCGTCGACGCCATGCCGGGATGATGCGCGCGAACATGCCGGGATTCTACTGGCCGCCGGCTTCGATTTCCGTATCCCCTCGAGCTACCGAGGCCGGCACGATGCCGAGGTAGCGGGTGCCAAGCTCGATCGCCAGACCGTCGATCGATTCGATGGCCAGCCTGACGCCCGTCCCGGGCGCGGTGCCTGCGGGGATCGAGGGGCAGCGAAAGACGAGCGGCAGAGGGATGGCGCGCACCAGGTTTTCGCGCAGCACGACGGCGTCGAGCTCCTGCCAGGCCATCTGACGAAGGTAGCGCAGGCACCAGTAGCGCTCCATGCGCCGCTGGAATTCGGCATAGGCCGCGTAGGTCTGCTCGAAATCGCTCAGGGCCGCGAGAAAGTCCTCGCCTCGCCGTTCGAATGGCGGCGCTTCGCCAGCGAGCCAGGCCAGCAGTTGCCACTGGTTGAGCAGGTCGACGTAACGCCTCAGCGGCGACGTGCACCACGCGTAGGGCTCGACGCCCAGTCCCTCATGGGCGGCGGGCACGCTGGTCATGCGCGCCTTGCCGGACGTCTGCGCGCGATACAGCGCGGCGATGCCGGCTTCGGCGAGGGCCGCGCCCCAGGTGTGGTTCGCGAAGATCATCAGTTCCGCGACCAGCTTGTCCAGCGGCGCACCGCGCGTCCGCCGCGTGATCGACACCAGGCCGGGGCCGTCCGCGCCGCTTCTCGACCAGTCTACGGCAAAGTTGTAGTCATACAAACCGGCGCGGGCCGAGGGCTTGCCCCGCCCTGCCTCGAACACGCAGGCCAGCTCGTGCAGCAGCGCCAGCTCGGCACCGTAGGGGACATCCGGTGCTTCGCCAGCCGCGAGGCTGGCATTGACGCGGTCTTCGATTTCGTGATGGCGCAGATTGGCGGCGATCGGTACGCATTCGACGCGCGTGTCGTGGCCCAGTATGCGCAGATCGCGACCGATGTCGAGATAGAGCGACAAGGCCGGCGGGGTGCTGCCGGCCGAGAGCGTGTAGCGGCCGACCAGCGCATCCGGCAGCATCGTGATCTTGTTGCCGGGGAAGTAGACGGTGGACAGCCGCGCGCGCGCCGCGGTCGCGGCCGGCGTACCGGGCCCGAAGGCCAGCCCCGGAGCCGCGATATGGATGCCGATGCGCCAGCCGGCCTCGGTCGGTGTCACCGAAAAGGCGTCGTCGATCTCGGTGGTTTCGGCGTCGTCGATACTGAATGCGCTCACTGTCGCCCGTGGCAATCCGACAGGAGGTTCCGGCACGAGCAGTTCCGCATCGAAGGCCGTGCCGCGCGGAAAATGTTCGAACAGGAACGCGCGCAGATGGTAGTCGTAGGCGGATGCGAGCGCACCGCTGGCTATCAATAGTTGCGGCGCGCTGCGGCCGGATTCGGTACAGGCGGCCTCCAGCGCCTTGACCTCGAGCCGATTGCGGTCCGGACGATAGAGCACGCGATCGAGGTCGGCGGCGATCTCGTCGGGGCAGCGGCCGGCCAGCAGCTCGCTGGCCATGCGCGCCACGGCAAGCTGCTGTTGCCGTTTCTTTTCCTGGCCGGCCAGTGCCGCCCGCAGGATGTCCGGTGGCGCGCGGCGGAAGCGTCCGCGTCCCTTGCGATGAAAGTAGATCGGGGCCGAGTGCAGCCTGAGCAGGATGGCGGTGGCCTCCAGCGCGGTCGGCGCGCGGCCATGGTAATCACGGGCGAGGTCCTGAAAGCCGAACTCGGCGTCGGCGGATACTTCCCAGAGAAACTCGATCTCGATGTCGTCCGCCAGCGTCGCGGCGTCGGCGAGCAGCGTGTCGGCGGCCGGCGATTCGAAGCGCATCAGCACGTTGCCGGCCTTGACCTTGCTGCGTTTTCCCGAGGGCAGCTCGACACTGACTGAGCTGTCGTGATCGGCGAGGAGGGTGCCGGCGCGGTGTGCGCCGTCTTCTTCGAAGAGTATGTACACGGACGGCCTTGCGTCGCGCTCAGGTCGAGATGCCGGCGAATTCCAGGATCGCGCCCAGTTGCCGGGGAAAGCTTTGCAGAGCGTGATCGCCACCGGCGACGACGATCATGTTTGCGCCCAGGTAGCGCTTGATCGCGACGCGATAGTCCAGCAACTCGTCGCCGGTCTCGACCACCAACAGGTAGCGTTCCGGGCGCGTGATCGCGCCCACTTCCAGCGCGCGCAGTGCCTCGACATGCGCTGCCGTGAATTCGAAGGGCTCACCGCCGTGGTAGCTGGTCTGAATGCCGACGTAATCGGCCAGCGAGCGATGGGCGACGATGGCCGGATTGAGCAGCACGGCCTTGAGCGCCACCGACGCAAACCGTTCGGCGAGATGTGTGGCGTAGTAGCCGCCCAAGGAGCTGCCCACCAGCACCGGCGCGATGCCGGTTGAGTTCAAGGTGCCGATGCGTTCGGCGACCAGCTCGATGGCGGCCTTCGGATCGACCGGCAACTGCGGGCACCAGAAGCGCTCGGCCAATCCCAGGCGGCTCAGGTGCGCCTGCATCACCCAGGCCTTGTGTGATCGCGGTGACGAGCGAAATCCGTGCAGGTAGATGATCACGCCGCGCTCCAATCCACCCAGCCGGCCTGCCAGGTCGCCAGCACGACCAGTCCAAAAGCGATGCGATACCACGCGAACAGCGTGAAGTCGTGACTGGCGATATAGCGCAGCAGCCAGCGCACGCACAGAAAGGCCGACGCAAACGCGGACAGGAAGCCGACCACCCACAGGCCGAGATCGTCCCAGACCAGCAAGTGCCGCTCCTTGTAGAGCTGGTAGAGGGTGGCGAGCCCTAGGGTCGGAATCGCCAGAAAAAACGAAAACTCGGTCGCGGCCTTGCGCGACAGCCCGAACAGCAGGCCGCCGATGATGGTGGCGCCCGAGCGCGACGTGCCCGGCAGCAGCGCGCAGGCCTGAGCGAGGCCCAACTTCAAGGCGTCTGCCGGCGTGAGCGCATCCAACTCGACGACGCGGATGCGATGTTCGCGCCGCTCCGCCCAAAGAATGATCAATCCGCCAAGAATGAAGGTAGTGGCGACGAACACCGGGTTGAACAGGTGCGCCTTGATCGCCTTGCCGAAAGCGAGCCCCAGCACTGCGAGCGGCAGAAAGGCGATGCCCAGATTCGACAGGAAGCGACGTGCGGCGACGTCGTGCGCCGCATTGCACAGCACCGAGCGCAGCCGATGACGGTATTCCCAGATCACGGCCAGGATCGCCCCGGACTGGATGACGATCTCGAACAGTTTGCCGCGATCGTCGTTGAACCCCAGTAGATCCCCGGCGAGGATCAGATGGCCCGTGCTGGAGATCGGCAGGAACTCGGTCAGTCCTTCGACGACCCCCAGGATCAGGGCGTCGAACAGTGGAGAGTGCGGCATGGTGGAGGTCAGCTCGATGTCTCGGTTTGCGGGCGCGGCGATTGTACGCGAGGGGGTTCACCACCGATCGCATAGTCGTAGTCGACGATCAGCGGTGCGTGGTCGGAAAAGCGCTGGGTGGTGTAGATCTCTGTGGCCCGGGCGCGGGCCGCAATGCCCGGCGTCGCGATCTGATAGTCGATGCGCCAGCCGACGTTCTTCGCCCACGCCTGTCCACGATTGGACCACCAGGTGTATCGCTCCGGCGCGCGGTCCAGCGTGCGGAACACATCCACCCAGCCGAGCTCTTCGAACACCCGGCCCAGCCACGCCCGTTCCTCCGGCAGGAAACCGGAGTTCTTCTGGTTCGAGCGCCAGTTCTTCAGGTCGATTTCCTTGTGCGCGATGTTCCAGTCGCCGCACAAGACATATTCCCGGCCATCGCCCGCCATGCGCTCGAGCAGCGGAAAGAACAGGTCGAGAAAGCGGAACTTGGCCGCCTGCCGCTCCGGTGAGCTCGAGCCGGAAGGCAGGTACAGTGAAACGATGGACAGCGCGCCGAAGTCCGCCTGTATGAATCGCCCCTCGGCATCGAACTCCGGGCTGCCTATGCCGTGCACGACACGGTCGGGCAGGCGCCGCGTATACAGGCCGACGCCACTGTAGCCGGGCCGTTCAGCGAAGTGAAAATGGCTGAAGGCGGGCAGCTCGGCGTTCGTCGGTCGCCTGAGCTCATCGGGCAGGTCGGCTGCCTGCGCCTTGATTTCCTGCACGGCGAAGCAGTCCACTTCCTGCGTGGCGAGCCAGGCGAACGCTCCTTTCCTGTCGGCGGAGCGGAGGCCGTTCATGTTCAGTGAGACGATGCGCAGCATGGTAGCGGTCGGATGGTGTGTCCGGCGGGGGGCGAAGAGGGACGGCTGATAGAATGCCCGCTTTCCACACGCGGGGTGAATGAAAGATGAAACGCGGCTTGTTGGTCTTGGCGGCCATGGGAACCATCGGCATGTTGGCGGTGCAACCGGTGCGGGCGAACATGGATCTGGCGAAGCAGAAAGGTTGCATGGCCTGCCATGCCGTAGACAAGAAACTGGTGGGACCTTCCTACAAGGACGTTGCCGCCAAATACAAGGGTCAGAAGGACGCCGAAGCCAAGATGATCGAAAAAGTGAAAAAGGGCGGCAGCGGCGTCTGGGGCCAGGTGCCGATGCCGCCCAACGCATCGACGGTCTCCGATGCCGACATCAAGACCCTGGTGCAGTGGGTATTGAAGCAGTAGGTTGCGCCTAGCGGTCATAGGTTCGACATGGCGGGGAAGCGCGTCTTCCCCGCGCGTTCGGACGTCAGCTGAGCGCGTCGATCCAGATCAGACCCCAGACGAGGCCGAGCTGGATCAGTGCGAGCAGTACCGCGGCGCTGCCGAGATCCTTGGCGCGCTTGGCAAGCCGGTGACGTTCCAGCGACACGCGATCGACGGTCGCTTCGATCGCGGAATTCAATAGTTCGACGATCAGCACCAACAGCAGGCTGGCGACCAGCATCGCCTTGCCAACCGCACCGACCGGCGCCGCGAGCGCGACCGGGACGAGCACGAGCGCCAGCAGCAGTTCCTGCCGGAACGCTTCTTCGTGGCGAAAGGCGGCGCCCAGGCCCGCCAGCGAATAGCGCAGCGCGTTCCAGACCCTGGCCAGTCCGGTCCTACCTTTGTAGGGACTTTCCGCGCTCGCGCCATCGGGCGCGGCGCGGTGCGCGTCGTGCTCAGCCAAGGGCCGCGATGGCCGCGTCGTAGTCGGGCTCGTGGCCGATGTCGGCCACGAGTTCGGCATGCAGCACGCGGTTGTTTTCGTCCAGCACCAGCACCGCGCGCGCGGTCAGTCCCGCGAGCGGGCCATCGAGCATCTCGACGCCGTAGTTGCGCATGAACTCGCGGCCACGCATCGTCGACAGCGGTACCACATTCTTGATGCCGTCGGTTTCGCAGAAGCGTTTCATCGCGAACGGCAGATCGCCGGAAATGGCCAGCACCACGGCATTGGCGAGGCTGCCGGCGCGTTCGTTGAACTTGCGCGTCGAGATCTGACACACCTTGGTGTCCAGACTGGGGACGATGTTGAGGATTTTCCGCTTGCCGGCGAAATCGTTCAGGCTCACGTCCTTGAGGTCGGTGCCGACCAGGCTCAGCGCGGGCGCGGTTTCGCCCTTTTCGGGAAAGCGTCCTGCCAGATGTACGGGTTTGCCTGCGAAGGTGACGGTGGTCATGGGTTCTCTCCTGCATCAGGGGTAAAAGACATACAGCCGGTAGCCACTGGCTTCCGGCGCCGACGTTTCGAGCGACAGGCTGATGACGAGTTCCCCGCCGCCCGCGAGCCCGGATTCGGGCGGGCTCTTCCCTTTTAGGTATTCGTTTGGCGCGATCACGCGTCGCAGGACCGGCTGCTCGCGCTCGTTGGTGAGCGTCAGCTCCAGGTGCGGGTAGGCGAGCATCCGCGGTGAGCGGTTGTCCAGCGTGGCACTCAACAGCAGGCCTTTCGGCCGTCCCGGCAGGGGCTCCAGCGCCGAGGACGCGATCACGATCGATTCGATTTGCCGAGGCAGACTCCACTCGCAGGCGAGGCGCGCGCACAGTGCGTCGCGGGCGCCCGCCATGGCCGGGAAGCGCGCGACGATGTCGCGATGGAAGCGTTGCAGCGTCTGCATGCCGAGCGCGGCAGTCAGCGCGAGGCCGGCGATCAGCCAGAGCGCGACGCCGGCCAAGTGGCGCGCGCGTGCACGGCGCGCTTCCGCTGCCGCGGCGCGCAATGCCTTCCGCGCAGCTTCGGCGGTCATGGCGTCAGGCGAGGTCGCAGGCCCGGTCACGGCCTCTGCGTCCCGGAACGGTGGCAAATCGGGTTCGATCGATGCCGCCGTGCTCGCCGGTTCGTTGGCAGGCGGCTCGGGCGTCGGCTGCTCCGAGTATTCGACGCTGCCGGGCGGGGACGGCGTTTCGACGACGGCATCACCCGCGACTGCCTGCGGCTCTTCCAATACCGCAGGCTGCGACCATTCGGAAACGTCAAGGAGTGGTTCCGAGCGGCGATCGATCGGTGCCGAGGTCGGAGGAGGCTCAGCGAATTCGGCCGGCGGGATCGCTGTCACCGCCGGTGATGGCAACCCCGGCGGCACAGGCAACCCGGGTTCGTCGTGCAGGCTGTCCAGGGCGTCGAACACGGCGCGGCAACGTCCGCAGCGTACGCGCCCCTGCCGCGCGCGGATCTGCTCGGCATGGATGCGGAATATCGTGCTGCAGGCTGGACAATGCGTCAGCATGGATTTCGTGGTCTGTTGCGCGGTCCGGCCGGCCCAGCCAGCAATACCCAACCTTCTTCCATATCCGCCACCTCCAGCGCCGCCCACGGCAAATAGGCGGCGCGCACGACATCGGCCTGATCGGAGAGTATGCCCGAGAGTGCGATGTGCCCGCCGTCGTGCGCCAGGCGGGCACCCAGCAGCGGTGCCAGCCGGCACAGCGGTACGGCAAGGATGTTGGCGAGCACCAGATCGAAGGTTGCGGTGAGTGGCGTGCTCGTGGGCAGGGTCTCGATATCGACCCGGTTCGCCTCGGCGTTGGCGCGAGTCGCGGTGAGCGCATTCGCATCGAGATCGACGGCGACGACCCGGCCCGCACCGAGGCGGGCCGCGGTGATGGCCAGAATGCCCGAGCCGCAACCGTAGTCGAGCACGCTCGCGCCCGGGCGTATGTGCCGGCGCAGCCAGCGCAGCACCATGGCCGTGGTCGGGTGGCTGCCGGTACCAAAGGCGATGCCCGGGTCCAGCGTCAGATGTACGCCGGTGGCGGGTGGCGTGTGCCAGGACGGGACGATCCAGAGGTCGTCGGCGATGCGCAGCGGCTGAAACTGGTCGCGCGTGGCGCTGACCCAGTCGCGTTCGGCGACCGTGTCGATGCGGAATTCCGGGGAGTGAGCACAGCCGGCGACACGCACCGCCTGCGCGAGGAGCGTCGTGACTTCGGCTTCGGGCGCGAACAGCGCCTGCATGCGGCAGCGGCCCCAGGGTTGCGCCGCCGGTGATCCGGGCTCGTCATACTGAGCGACCTCATGGGCGCTGCCGGCCTCGGCGTCGGTGATCTCGACGCTGAGTGCGCCAGCCTCCAGCAGCGCATCGGAAAGCGGCTCGGCTTCGTGCTGAGCGACGAGCAGGGTCAGCGCCTGCCACATGGTGTCGTTACTTTTTTCCCGCCATGCGTTGCTCCAGGTAGTGAATGCTGGTTCCGCCAGCGATGAAGCGGGCGTCCTGCAGCAGCTCCTGATGCAGCGGGATGTTGGTCTTGATGCCTTCGACGATCATTTCCGACAGCGCCGTACGCATGCGTCGCAGTGCCTGCTCGCGGTTGGCACCGTAGGCGATCACCTTGGCGATCATCGAGTCATAGTGGGGCGGCACCGTGTAGCCCTGATACACATGGGAATCGACCCGGATGCCGGGTCCGCCCGGCGGATGGTAGGCGGTGATGCGTCCCGGTGAGGGCGTGAACTTGAATGGATCTTCGGCGTTGATGCGACACTCGATCGCGTGGCCATTGCGCGGGATGTCGCGCTGGCGATAGTCCAGCTTCTCCCCCGCCGCGATGCGGATCTGCTCGCGCACCAGGTCGATGCCGGTGAACTGCTCGGTGACCGGGTGTTCAACCTGGATGCGGGTGTTCATCTCGATGAAGTAGAACTCGCCGTTCTCGAACAGAAATTCGAAGGTTCCGGCGCCACGATAGTTGATGCGCTTGCACGCCTCCGCACAGCGCTCGCCGACGCGCGCGATGATGCGCTCGGGAATACCGGGGGCGGGGGCTTCCTCGAGAATCTTCTGGTGCCGTCGCTGCATCGAGCAATCGCGTTCCCACAGATGGATGGCATTGCGCTGTGCGTCGGCGAGCACCTGGATCTCGATATGGCGCGGGTTTTCGAGAAATTTCTCCAGATAGACGCTGTCGTTGCCGAAAGCTGCCAGCGCCTCGGAGCGTGTGGTGTTCACGGCGTTGAGCAAGGCGGCTTCCGTATGCACCACACGCATGCCGCGCCCGCCGCCACCGCCGGCCGCCTTGACGATGACCGGATAGCCGATGGCACGGGCAGTCTTGACCGTCTCCTTAGGATCGTCGGTCAGCGCTCCTTCCGAGCCGGGTACCACGGGCACGCCGGCCGCACGCATGGCGTCCTTGGCCGAGACCTTGTCACCCATCAGCCTGATCGTCTCCGGGCGCGGGCCGATGAACACGAAGCCGCTGGACTCCACGCGCTCCGCGAAATCGGCGTTTTCCGACAGGAAACCATAGCCGGGGTGAATCGCCTCGGCGTCGGTCACTTCCGCCGCGCTGATGATGGCGGGTACGTTCAGATAGCTCGCGGCCGACGCCGCCGGGCCGATGCAGACCGACTCGTCGGCCAGCTTCACGTACTTTGCCTCGGTGTCGGCCTCCGAGTGAACTGCAACCGTGGTGATGCCCAGCTCACGGCAGGCGCGCAACACGCGCAATGCGATCTCGCCGCGGTTGGCGATCAGAATTTTCTGGAACATGGGAGCGGCGCGTCAGCGTATGACGAGCAAGGGCTGGCCGAACTCCACGGCCTGACCATTTTCCACCAGAATCGCCGATATCACGCCTGCTACCTCGGATTCGATCTCATTCATCAGCTTCATGGCCTCGATGATGCACAGCACGTCGCCGACGGCAACCGTCTGGCCGACCTCGCAGAACGGCTTGGCGCCGGGCGATGGCGAGCGATAGAAGGTGCCGACCATGGGCGCCTTGATGACCAGCCCGTCGGGCTCGACCGGGGCAGGCGCAGAGGCTGCCGGCGCCATGGCTGCTTGCGAAACGGGTGGGGGCGGCGATACCGGCGCGGGGCTGATCTGCTTGGCGATGCGAACCCTCTCGTCTCCCTCGGTGATTTCGAGTTCGGATATGCCCGACTCCTGAACGAGGTCGATCAATCTCTTCAGCTTGCGCAGATCCATGGGGTGCTCCTTGGAAAGGCCCGTACGGCCCTAGCGGCGGACGGCGGTGTTGAGGTGGCCGAGCGCGTAACGCAGCGCCAGCAGGTAACCTTCCGGCCCGAAGCCGGCGAGTACGCCCAGCGCGATATCGGACAAGTACGAGTGGTGCCGGAACGGCTCGCGCGCATACACGTTGGAGAGGTGGATTTCTATGAACGGGATCGCCACCGCCAGCAGCGCGTCTCGCAGCGCAATACTGGTATGCGTGTACGCGGCAGGGTTGATCAGGATGAAGTCCACGTTCTGGTCGGCAGCTTCCTGGATGCGGCCCACCAGTTCGCCCTCGCTGTTGCTCTGGAAGGTTTCGAGGATGACTCCGGCACTTGCAGCGGCATCCGTCATGCGCTCGTGGATGGCGGCCAGCGTCTGTGTACCGTAGTGACCGGGCTCGCGGGTACCGAGCAGATTCAGGTTGGGCCCTTGCAGGACCAGTATCCGGTGATCCTTTCCGGCGCCGGCTTTCGGATCGGGGGTCGCTTTTTTCATCGCGGCGGAGTGTGCCGCAAACAGGGTCGAAAAGTCCAGATATCGATCCCGATCGCCGCCATTGGCGGTCAGTTGGGTGCGAGTTGGGCTTGCAGCAAGCGCTCCAGCTCGGCCTCCTTCCAGACACCGAGCTTGCGGCCGATCAGCCTGCCCTGGCGGTCGAGAGCGATCGTGAACGGCAGGCCCTGCGCCGCATTGCCGAGCAGACCGGCCAAGCCGAGCGTGCCGCTGTTCCCGATCAACAAAGGATAGCTGGTGCCCGTCTCGCGGCGGAACGCGCGCACCTTCTCGGCCTCATCGATCGCCAGTCCGACGAACTGCACGCCGCGGTCGGCATAACGTGTGTGGAGCCGCGAAAACGCCGGCATCTCCTCGCGACAGGGCGGGCACCAGGTGGCCCAGAAGTTCACCACCAGCACCTTGCCTCGCCACTGGCTGAAGGGCCGGGTCTGACCATCCGCATCCGGCAAGACCAGCTCAAATAGCCGCTCGACGGCCTGCAGCTCGGTCTCCGAGGCCACATTGGGTGCGGAAGGTGGCGGATGCTGGCGCTGGCCAAACCACAGGCCGAGCGCAGCTGCGGCGATCGCGATCGCGGCCAACAGAAGGCGGGGTAGCACGACACGAGCATTCAATTCGCCGGCTCCGCGCGCAGCAATGCGTGCAGCTGTTCGAGGCGTATGCGTTCGCACGGTCCGGTGCGTGCCTGCGAGCGCTCGAAGTGCGGGTGTCGGATCGATATCCTCACGGGGAAATCCTGCCAATCGAAAAGCAGGCTGGTCTCGGTGCCGTTGTGCTGGTTGCGCGGTGGGTCGCGCGATTCGAAATCGATGCCACGGTTCAGCAGAAAGATCTCGACGGTCTTGCTGTTGTCCGAGAAAACCGTGAGTTCGATGCGGCCGAAGCGGCTGACGGTGCCATCGAGCACGCCACCGGTCAGATAGGGCGAAAGCGGCGCGAGCACTTCCATCAGTTCGGCCGCAGCCACCCTCATGTCATGGAGGCGGTCAGCCTGTTCGTCCAGTTGAAACAGCGCGTGGTAGGTCCGCAGCTCGGTCTCGACTTCCTGGTTCGTCGGCAAACCCATGCCGCTCGGAACGCCGAGCTGTCTGGCGGCCTTGCGCTTGGCGAAGCCGAAATC
>JAJVIJ010000018.1 GCA_022072095.1 Rhodocyclaceae bacterium | reverse complement strand
GTATCAGTTCCATGGTCCCATGCTACCAAGGAAGCGGTGAGTTCGATAAGGCGCGGATGTGCTCGGGCAGCCGCTTGCGCGCCCTTCTGGCGCGTTCGCCATGCCAGGCCGCGATCCGCACCACGGCGTCGGTCATCACCCGGTCGCCATCGGCGATGTCCAGCAGCCGACGCGTCGTGGTCGCGAGGTCGTTGATGCTGCCCAGATCGTTCTGCAGGGCGCTCAAGGCCTTGAGGTAGGCCCGCGTGCGGCGCACCGGCAGCAAGGGTGCAAAGCTGTCCAGCGCATAGCGCAAGCGCTTGATGGCGATCCGCAGCGCGTGCAGATCGGCATCCCTCATGGATGTAAGCGCCCGCTCACTTTTTTTCGCGACCTGTTTGCGGGCTCGCCGCAGCCGGTCGACGGCGTATGCGCTCAGGCTCGACGTGGGCCCGGACGAGGACCCGTCGACCGAGGTGCCCGATGGTCCTTCTTGCCGGGAATCGAGGCGCCACAGCACGGCTCCGAATTCGAGCAACAGGCGTCCGTAGCTCGGTTCGGCCAGCGCCGACCGTATCCGCGCCTGCGCCCCGGCCCGAGCCTCGGCGACGCGATCGGCGAGACCGCTTGCGGCGAGTTCACGATCGTCCGTGAGCAGCGGCGGCAGAATCTCCGTGGCGATGACATCCCAGTCCCGACCCTCTCCGAGCGTCGCGGCCAGTGCGCGCCAACGCGGCAGAAACCGCTCGCTCAGCTCGGGTGCGAAACAGGGTTCGAAACTGCGCAGCACGGAGCGCAAGCGCCGCAGTGCGACCCGCATCTGGTGCACATATTCCGGATTGGCCCCGCTGGCAGCACCATCCGCGTTGGCGTGCATGTGCGCGAGACACTCCTGTGCGAGCCGACGCAGTGCCACCGAAGGCGTCGTGTGGGTATCGATTGCAACCGACTGCGCATAGCGTGGTGCGGACTCGCGCGCGTCCAGCAGCGCGTAACCTCGCTCGGCCTTGGAAACGTCGTCCGGCACGAGTGGAAGAGATTCGGCCAGCGCCAGCGCGCATTCGTAGAGCGCCAATGGGTCGCCACTGACCAGTTCGAGCTCGATTTCGGCCAGCGGTACGACGCGGGCGCCGCAACGGATCTCGCCCCGATCGGCCATGAGTTGCAGCGACGATCCGGCATGGGAAATGTGCCAGGTATCGCGCGCGAACCGGGTCTCGAATACGGGCTGCAAGCGGCCCAGGTCGCGGTAACGCGTGAGCAGCCGTGCGAGCTTGGCGTCCGTGATTTGGGAAAAGTCCCAGCGTCCGCGATGCACCTGCTCCCACTCGGGTCGCTGCGACAGTCCTCCAGCGGCCGTTCCGGCCTGCTTGACCGTCTGCAACCACAGACGTCCCTGCTTGCGCAGGCGGAGCGCCACCCGTCTGGCTTGCAGATCGCGCTCGGTGGTGTCGAAGTAGATGTTTGTCAGCATGCGCCGCGGCGAGCGCGACTGGGCGTTCCTGAGCAGCGGTGTGCGTGCGAGCCTGCCGAGTGCCGACGGCGCGATGCGCAACTTCAGCTCGATTTCTTCCATGTGGCTCGCCGAGACGTCGTGGGCGGAAACGGGAGTGCGTTACGTATGCTCCGATGCCTGCCAGGAACCCGAGCGTCCGCCGGACTTCGCAAGGAGCCGGACATCCTCGATGACCATCGCCCGATCCATGCTCTTGCACATGTCGTATACGGTCAATAGCGCGATCGCCACCGCGGTCAGCGCCTCCATCTCGACCCCGGTCCGGCCGATCGTTTCGACCGTGGCTTCGCAACGCAGCGTGCCATGGTCAGGGTCGGCATCGAATGCGAGTGCGACGCGGGTGATGGTGATCGGGTGGCATAGCGGGATCAGTTCGCCGGTGCGTTTCGCCGCCTGGATGCCGGCGATGCGGGCGACGCCCAATACGTCGCCCTTGCCGGCTTCACCGGCCAGGATGGTGGCGAGCGTCGACGGCTGCATGGCGATGCGTCCGGCGGCGAGCGCGCGGCGTCGGCTCTCGCCCTTGTCGGCGACATCGACCATGTGCGCTTGGCCCTGGGCGTCGAAGTGGCTGAGACCCGTTGCGCTCACGGTGTCTCCGACACCGGGGGCGGCACGTTGAACTCCAGCCAGTACCGCGACAACAGCTGCAAGGTGTCATGAAAGCGCGTGAAATCGTGCGACTTGCGCACGTAACTGTTCGCGCCGATTTGCGCCGCGGCGCGTACATGGCGATGTTCCGACGAAGCGGACAGCACCACCACGGGCAGGCAGCGCGTACGCGGCTCGGCACGCAGGCGTCGCAGTACATCCAGACCGGAAATGTTCGGCAGGTTCAGGTCGAGCAGCACGAGCCGAGGCTGTTGCCGGATGTCGCGGCCCAGATATTTTCCGCGACCGAACAGGTAGTCGAAGACTTCGTCGCCGGTACGAATGACGGCGATCTGGTCGCCCGGAATCACGGACGATATCGCCGAGACGATCAGGCTGACATCATCGGGACTGTCCTCGACCAGCAGCAGCGCGTGTGCAGCCATAGCGAGCGGGCTCAAAATGATATGGACGGATCAGGCGTGTCGTGTCGGCAAGGCGCGAGCAAGAGCGACGTACGCGATCAGCGGTGCTACGGAACAAGACAGAACAAAGATGAACAAAGCGTGCTCGCGCTTATCCAATTGCGGTGTTTCGACCATCGAACAGGCCAAGAGCGGGCACCCAGCAACGCGGCTATCATAGCATTGTGACTTCCGAAAAATTTCGCTGGCGGCGTCCGCTCGCGATCGGCTTGGCGCTGATCGCAGCGGCCTCCGTGCCGGTTCGACCGGTCGCGGCCGATGGCCTGCCGGATCTGGGCGATACCGCGCAGGCGGATTTTTCGCCGCAGCTCGAGCGCAAGGTCGGCGAGCAGCTCTATCTCGAAACGCGTCGCCGCGACCCGTCCTACATCGACGATCCCGAGCTCGCCGATTACCTCGACCGTCTGGGGCAGCGCCTGTCGGAGCATCTGCCCGGGGAGCGCATGGACGTGCGCATGTTCCTGCTCGCCGACCCTACGCTGAATGCCTTCGCATGGCCCGGCGGTTTCGTCGGCGTCCATACCGGATTGTGGCTAGCGGCGAACAGCGAATCCGAATTGGCCGGCGTGCTCGCGCACGAGCTGGCGCATCTGTCGCAACGCCATATCGCCCGCCTGGTGCAGCGCCAGGGGCAGATGAGCATCGCCAACCTGCTGTCGATGGCCGTGGCCGTGCTGGCCTCGCGCGCGTCGTCGCAAGTCAGCCAGGCCGCGCTGATCGCCGGGCAGGCCGTGACGGTCCAGGCCCAGCTCAACTACACACGAGAATTCGAGCGCGAGGCCGACCGTGTGGGCATACAGACCTTGCAGGACAGCGGCTTCGACGCGCGCGGCATGGGCAGTTTCTTCGGGAGGTTGCTGCGCGAGAGTCGTCTGTATGAAAACAACGCGCCGGCCTACCTGCGCACGCACCCATTGACCACCGAACGCATCGCCGATGTCGACAACCGCTTGCAGAACGTGCCGTATCGTCAGGTTCCCGACAGCACCGAATTTCGTCTGTATCAGGAGAAGCTGCGTGCCCGCCTGGGGACGCCCGCCGATGCCGTCAAGGATTTCCAGCGGCGGCTGCAGCAAGCCGGCACGGCGGCACAGGGGGCGCTGCGCTTTGGTCTGAGCTACGCACTGCTGCGCGCCAACGATCTGCGCGCGGCGGCCGACGAACTGGGTCGGCTCAGGGCGGCCGGGCTGCCGGTCGCCCCGGTCGAGCATCTGGCCGGCCAGATCGCGCGCGCGCGCGGCGATGCGTTCGCGGCCGTGCGCACCTACGCCGCCGCGCGCGTGCGCGCTCCTGGCGATCGCGTTTTGCTGTACGGGCACATCGAGGCCGAGCTCGCCGCCGGGCAGGCGGAGTCGGCACGACGGCTCGCCGAGTCGGCGCTCGCCGAACGCCCGCGCGACGAGCGCCTGAGCGGCTACCTTGCGCAGGCCCATGGCCTGCTCGGCCAGCGTGCGGCTCAACATGCGGCTCAAGCGGAATCGTATGCGGTGCAGGGCATGCTGTCCGAAGCCATCGAACAACTGGAACTGGCCCAGCGGGCCGGTGACGGCGATTTCTATCGGCTGTCCGCGATCGACGCGCGCCTGCGGGAACTGCGCGCCCGCCGCGCCGAGGAAAAGCGCGATGAAGGCCGCCGCTCACGTGGTGGTTGAGGCGCGCGCATCCTCGACGAGCGCGATCGGTTCGGCGGCTATACTCCGCCCGATGCGGCACGGCCGTGAAACTGAGGGTCACCTGGTGCATATTCTTTGCTTGGATCTGGAAGGCGTGCTGGTTCCGGAGATCTGGATCGAGTTCGCCGATCGGGTCGGCATCCCGGAGCTTCGGCGCACGACGCGCGACGAACCCGACTATGATCGCCTCATGCAGGGCCGGCTGGAGCGGTTGCGCCAGGCCGGTCTGGGATTGCCGGACATCGAGCGGGTCATCGCGACGATCGCGCCCTTGCCCGGCGCCGGCGACTTTCTCGCCTGGGCGCGCGAGCGCTACCAGGTCGTGATCCTGTCCGACACGTTTTACGAGTTTGCGCGGCCGCTGATGCGGCAGCTCGATTGGCCGACGCTGTTCTGTCATCGGCTCGAGGTCGGCGCGGATGGCCTGCTGACCGGCTACCAGCTGCGCATCCGCGACCACAAGCGCCTCGCGGTCGCGGCGTTCAGGGCACTCAAGTTCCGCACCGTCGCCGCCGGCGATTCCTATAACGACACCGCCATGCTGGGCGAGGCCGATCATGGCATCCTGTTTTCTCCACCCGACAATGTCGCCCGCGAATTTCCCCAGTATCCGGTGGTGCGCGATTACGCAACGCTGCGTGACCGCGTGGCGGACATGTTTGCACAAGGGGGTCAGGGAACTTGAACAAGCGCTACGACCATGAGCTTGATGTACGCGGCTTGAACTGCCCGCTGCCGATCCTGCGTACAAAAAAGGCTCTGGCTGGGCTAGGCAGTGGCCAATGTCTGCGCATCCTCGCGACCGATCCGGGATCGGTCCGCGATTTCGAGGCATTCGCGCGCCAGACCGGGCATGTCCTGCTCGAGTCGGGCGAAAACGACGGCGAGTTCCAGTTTCTGTTGCAGCACAAGTAATTGGCGGGCGCCGGCATCGCCGGCGCCCGCCCGGGGCTCACGCGAAACGTGCAAGCCCGACCAGCGACCCGCCGAGCACGAGCAGGTGGTACGTGCTCCACAGGCGGTAGCTCTGCAACAGCCGCTCGGGCGGCAGGTCCGAGATCAGGAACAGTCTGCCGTCCTCGGGGCGGCCCAGCGTGTGCAGTTCGGCGTCGGCGCGCGCGTCGCGATGCCGCGCCTCGACCTCGCGCCGTGCCGCAGTGCGCGCCTGTTCCCATTCGGCCAGATCGATCTCGCCGTCCTTGTCCTGATCGAAGCGCGCGCGCAAGTCGGCCGGATCGGCTTTCCACGATGCGAGCAGGGATTTCGTCTCGTCGTCGTGATCCGAGGCCAGGTCGACACTGCCGAGCGTGCGGTAGTTGCCCAGCACATACAGCGGGCTGCCGGCCAGCAGCAGGCTCTGCGTATAGCGGCGCTCACCCTGCGTCCACTGTTCCGTGCGTCGCAGCCTGAATTCTGCGCCTTCGGGGTCGATGAGACAGTGGCCGCTGCCGTCATCGAGCACGAACGAGGCATCGCTCTCGCCCTGGGACTCGGTCAGCCATTGGTCGCCGGACCGGTGTTCGATGCGATAGCGATACCACAGGCAGGGCAGGCCGTTGATCGGCGACACCACCGGAATGCCCTCGAGCGCTTGCGCGCGGCCATGCAATTCGATGTAGCCCTGCGCCGCCGAGGCAATGCGCGATGTGGGCGTATCGGCGATGACACGCTGACGGCGCCACGCCAGCGACCAGCCCAGCAGACTGAGCGCGGCGACTGCGGCCAGACAGGCCCGCCAGGCGAATGGCGTATCGATCTGATAGGCGATCAGCGTGAGCACGACGTGCCCGCCGAAGGTCGCCAGGCCCGCGACATCGCGTTTCAGTCGCGACAGCACGGCTGGTCGTGGTAGGTGAGACGGCGGTGACGCAACAGGTGTGCCGCGGACCTCAGGCGAACAGCGCCTTCATGTCGACATCGCGCTTTTCCGCTTCCGAAAAGCGCAGCAGCGGCTGCTCGCCGAACCCGAGCAGCCGGGCGACGATGACGTCCGGGAACTGTTCGATGCGCACGTTGTTGATGTTGACAGCGTCGTTGTACAGCTCGCGCCGATCGGCGATGGCGTTTTCCAGTGCGGTCACGCGTTCGATGAGCTGCATGAAGCTCTCGTTCGCGCGCAGCTCCGGATAGGACTCGGCCACAGCGAGCAGGCGTCCGAGCCCCGCGCGCAGCTCCGTTTCGGCGGCGCCGAGGGCGGCGATGTCGCTCGCCTCGCGCGCGCTGTGCACGCGCGCACGCGCCGCCGTGACCCGCTCCAGCGTACCCTGTTCGAAGGCGGCATACTGGCGACAGGCTTCGACGAGCTTCGGCAGTTCGTCGTGCCGCTGCTTGAGCAGGACGTCGATATTGGCCCAGGCCCGGGCCACGTTGTGTTTCAGCGTCACCAGGCTGTTGTAGACGAGGATCGCCCAGACGGCCAAGATGGCGATGACGGCGACGATGATCCAAAGGGTGTCCATGCCGGTTTCCTTGTTGTGTGCCGATGCGCGGTCGCGAGCGTTCGTGCTATGACGGCCACACCTAACCTGTCTTGAATTCGATGAGCGTACGCCGACTCCGGCCTCGAGCCTAACCGATGTCGCGATCGTTGTCGGCGACGCGCTCGCGCGCGAGATCGCGCAACCTGTTCTTCTGAATCTTGTTGCCGTTGGCGGACTGCGTCACGGGAAAAGCGTCGATGGCAAAAATCCGCGCTGGAACCTTGTAATTCGCCATGCGCTGGCGGCAATGGGCGAGCAGCGCGGCCTCGTCGAACGCGTCGGTGTCGGACTGGTCGGACGGGATCACGAAGGCGACCGCCCGCGGTGCGCCCGCGATCTCGACCCCGACCACCTGCGCATCGGCGACATCGGCATGTTCCTTCAGAAAGCCCTCGATTTCGACCGGGCTGACCAGGAATCCGGCGAGGCGCAGCACATCGCCGATGCGATTCTGGTAGATGAAGCGGCCGTCGTCGGCGATGAACCCCAGGTCGCCGGATCGAAAATAGCCATCGTCGGTGAACGCGGCTGCGCTGGCCTCGGCATTGTCGTCATAGGCCACCATGCGGCTAGGGCCGATGAATTCCAGTTCGCCACTGACCCCCGGAGGCAGCAAGCGGCCGGAATCCGGGTCGCGCACGCGCACCGCAGCGGTGGCGGCCAGCGGGCGGCCGCCACCCTGCGTTCGGGCCGGGACGGGCAGCGAAAGGGGTTGCAGCGCGTACAGCGCTTGCAGTTCGCTCGAGCCGTAAATGCCGATGAGCGGAATGCCCCTGGCTTCAGCCTCGATGGCGATCGCGGCCTCGGAGGGCGTGAAGGCGGCAAAGGCGCAACGCCGCAAACTGGGGAATGGCCGCGCGCCTGGCGCCGCGTCGAGCAGGCTCGCCACCATGTCGCCCACCAGGAAACTGTGGGTGGCGCGGTGTCGCTGTATCAGTGCGGCGGCCTGGCCGGCGTCGAAAGCGGGCAGTGTCACCAGCGGCCGACCCAGCGTGAAGGTCGGCAGGAGCTGCGAAAAACCACCGGCGGCACAGAATGGCATGGCCAGATAGACCACCGTGTCCGGCGCGTGCAGGTCCAGCCCGCTGGCGATGTCCCGTGCATGCTCGAGCAGGGCCGCCTGGCGGTGCAGCACGAACTTCGGGGCGCGCGTGGTGCCCGAGGTGGTGAACATCACGCAGCCGCTATCCGCCGACGCCCGCTCCTCGACCAGCGGCGGGCAACGGGCGAGTTCGTGGTAGTCGAGTACCCGCCGGCCGTGCAGGTGTTCCGGCCGTGCGCTGTCGTCTTCCCGATAGACGACATAATGCTCGATGCCGTCCAGGGCAGCCGGGTCGATCTCCGCCAGGATGCCAGTGAAGTCGATCTGCCTGAAACCGGGCCAGAACACGAGCACTTTCGCGCGCGAGCGGCGCACGATGTCGGCAAGCTCGCCGCCCTTGAAGCGCGTGTTGACCGCGACCGCGATCGCCCCGATTCGCGCGCAGGCGAAGAACATCGCCGGCCACGCGGCAATATTGGGCAGCCAGATGGCGACACGATCACCACACACCACGCCGAGCTCCTCCAAGCCGCGGGCCAGCCGTCGACTTTCGTCGGCGAGCTCGGCATAGCTCACGATACGCAGCGGGCCGATCACGGCCGCTGAGGACGCGTTCTCGGCCGATACGGCATCGAGCAATGCGGCCAGCGTCGGCGGCATGGTCGCGCTCACGGCTTCTTCAGCAGCGGGCAGCGGCTTTGCGCCAGCGACTGGAAGGCCTGCTCGCCGGGGATCACTTTCAGCAGCTTGTAGTAGTCCCATGGATATTTGGATTCCTCGGGCCGCTTGACCTGCATCAGATACATGTCATGGACCATCAGGCCATCCTCGCGCAGCTTGCCGTTCTTCGCGAAAAAGTCGTTCACCGGCAGGGCGCGCATCTTCGCCATCACCGCCCCGGCCTCGTCGGTGCCGGCGGCCTTGATCGCCTTCAGATAGTGCAGCACCTGTGAATACACGCCGGCCTGGATCATGGTCGGCATGCGCTTACGGACCTCGAAAAAGCGCCGGCTCCAGGCCCGGGTCTCGTCGTTCCGATCCCAATAGAAACTCTCGGTGAAGACGGCACCCTGTAGCGCCTTGAGGCCGACGGCGTGGGTCTCGGTGATCATCAGCAGCATCGGCGCCATGCGCTGCTTGGGCGTGATGCCGAACTCCGCGGCTTGCTTGATGTTGATCACCGCTTCGGCGGAGGACTGCGCCAGCCCGATCACCTTTGCGCCCGAGGCCTGCGCCTGCAGCAGATAGGATGAGAAATCCGTGCTGGGGAACGGGTGCCGGACCACGCCGAGCACTTTTCCGCCCACGGCATGAATGGCGCTTTCGGCATCCTGATACATGCTGCGGCCGAAGACGTTGTCGACGGCGATGAAAAACCAGCTGTCGCCACCCTGCTGCGTGATCGTGCGACCGGTGCCGGTGGCCATGGCATAGGTGTCGTAGGACCAGTTCGCGCTGCGCTCGGTGCAGTCCTCGTTGGTCAAGCGGCTGTTGCCTCCCCCGGAGACCAGTGCGATGCGGTTCTTGTCCTTGGCGATCTTGACGACGGCGACCGCGGTCAGCGAACCGGCGAGGTCGGCGATGACATCCACCTGCTCCTGATCGTACCAGCGCCGCGCCAGGCTGGAGGCAATGTCAGGCTTGAGCTGGTGGTCGCCGCTGATGACCTCGATCGGCATGCCCAGCACCTTGCCGCCGAAGTCCTGGACGGCCATTCTGGCCGCCAGCAGCGAACCGGGACCGGACATGTCCGAAGCGATGCCGCTCATGTCGGTCATGACGGCGATCTTGACGACGCCATCCGAAATCCGGCTGCTTTGGGCGTAGGCACCATGGGGGCCGGCGAGCCCCAGGCTGAGTGTGGCCAGCAAGCCAAGCTTCGCAATACGCATGTCTCCTCCTCACGGAATGGGTGTCGCATGTTCTCTTGATGGTTCATCGTGCGACTCGTCCGCCGAGTTTGCGGTGCGCGTCGACCGCGGTCAACAACGAGCCGTTGTGCTCGGACTGCCTGGCAAGCCGGCGCGAAAGCCGTTATAGTCCGCCGGTCCGTCAGGGGAGAGCGCACCTCGCACACATGGGTGCCGCCGAAGGCGCAGTGGCCCGTAATCGCTCAGGCAAAGGAACCCGCGGATTGTCTGGTCCTAGTTTGGGCCGGTCAGACTCTGGAGAGCGGCGCGCGCGGAACGGTTTGAGCAGCCCGGATGGGCCGGCCAAGCGTGGCGCCCACCGAAGGTGTACGGCGCCGGCTGCGGCGCTCAAACTCTCAGGTACCCGGACAGAGGGGCATGGCTGCCGGCACGTCCGGCTCGTTTCAGTTCATCGCCGGCCGCGTCCGGCCCGATCGACGCCATGCTCAGACAGACACCCCGACAGACACCCCTGTTCGATGATCATCGTGCCGCCGGCGCACGTCTGACCGACTTCGCCGGCTGGGCGATGCCGCTGCACTATGGGTCGCAGCTCGAAGAGCATCACGCCGTCCGCCGACACGCCGGCATGTTCGATGTCTCGCACATGCTTGCGATCGACGTCGTCGGGACAGACGCCGAAGCCTACCTGCGGCGGCTGTTGGCAAACGACGTCGCGCGGCTCGCCGCCGCGGGCAGGGCGCTGTACTCGTGCCTGCTGGACCCGCACGGCGGCGTGCTCGATGACGTCATCGCCTATCGGCTGGATGCGAGCGCGCCGCCGGCGCGCTTTCGCGTGGTGGTCAATGCCGGCAGGGCGGATGCCGATCTCGACTGGATGCAGCGTCAGGCGACCGGCTTCGCGCTCGAACTGCACCCACGGCGGGATTTGGCGATGATCGCGTTGCAGGGGCCGGCCGCGCGCGCGCTGGCGGATGGCCTATGGCCAGAGCTGGCGCCGGCGCTGGCCGGCCTGGCCCGCTTCGGCGCGCTCGAGGCCGACGCCATGCTGGTCGCGCGCACCGGCTACACGGGCGAGGACGGTTATGAAATCATGCTGCCGGGCGCGACGGCACCGATGCTGTGGCAGCGCCTGCGCGACGCCGGCGTGCGTCCCTGCGGGCTGGGGGCGCGCGACACCTTGCGGCTCGAGGCCGGCATGAATCTGTATGGCCAGGACATGGACGCGAACGTGACGCCGGCGGAGTGCGGCCTGAGCTGGACCGTGGCGTTCACACCGGGGCGCGATTTCATCGGTCGTGCCGCGCTCGAATCGAAGCCGCCGAACCGTCAGCAACTCGGTCTGGTCTTGCTCGACCGAGGCGTGCTGCGCGCTCATCAGCGGGTGCTGTGCGCGCAAGGCGAGGGTGAAACGACCAGCGGTGGCTTCGCGCCGACGCTGAATGGTTCGATCGCCCTTGCGCGACTGCCGCTGGGCGTTGTGCCGGGCGACACCGTGCGCGTCCAGGTGCGCGACAAGTCGCTGGCGGCACGCGTCGTCCGGCCGCCCTTCGTCCGCCATGGGAAAGTGCTGGTCTAGCAACGATCGCGGGAGCACCGCTTTCCCGTCATTTCAGGGAACCATCCAACACATCGAGGACATGACATGAATATTCCCGATACGCTGCGTTACGCTGCGAGCCACGAATGGGCGCGGCTGGACGCCGACGGTCTGGTCACCGTGGGCATCACCGACCATGCCCAGTCGCAACTGGGCGACATCGTGTTCCTCGAGCTGCCGGCCATCGGCCGCAGCGTGGCCGCCGGCGAGGAATGCGCGGTGGTCGAATCGGTCAAGGCGGCCTCGGACATCTACGCGCCGATCGCCGGCGAGATCGTGCGCGTCAACCAGGCGGCGGTGGACAACCCAGAGCTCGTGAATCAGGACGCCTATCAGCATGCGCTGTTCGTGCTGAAGCCTGACAACCCGGCCGATCTGGATACGCTGCTCACGCCGGCGCAGTATCGGGCCCAGCTCGAGGCGGAAGCCTGAGATGCCGTTCATACCGCATACCGAGGACGATGTCGCCAGCATGCTGGCGGCGGTCGGCGTCGCCGATCTCGCGGCGCTGTTCGACGAGATTCCCGAAGCACTCACGGCGCCGGCGCTGGCGCGGCTGTCCGAGCCGCTGTCCGAGATGCAGATCATGCAGCGCATGCAGGCGCGGGCGCAGGCCGACAGCGGCTGGAGCAATTTCATCGGTGCCGGCGCCTACGAACATCACATCCCGACTGCCATCTGGCAGCTCGTCGGCCGCGGCGAGTTCTATACCGCCTACACGCCCTACCAGGCCGAGGCCAGCCAGGGCACGCTGCAACTGCTCTATGAGTGGCAGTCGATGATGTGTGCGCTGACCGGTCTCGATGTGTCCAACGCCAGCCTCTATGATGGCGCCAGCGCGCTGGCCGAAGCCATACTCATGGCCGTGCGGCTCGCGCCCGAGCGGCGCCGCGTGCTGCTGCCGCGCAGCGTGCACCCGCTGTATCGCCGCGCCGCCGCGGCCATCGTCGGCGTGCAGGGCATCGAACTGGTCGAATTGCCCTACTGCACCGAGCACGGCGACACGCCCGCGGCCATGCTTGCCGGCCGCCTCGATGACAGCGTCGCGGCGCTGGTCGTGCCGCTGCCCAATTTTTTCGGGGTCCTGGAGGACGTGCATGCCCTGACCGACGCCGCCCATGCCGCCGGCGTCCGGGTGATCGCGCTGTGCAATCCGCTCGCGCTCGCGCTGATGTCGGCGCCGGGCGCCTGGGGCAGCGATGGTGCCGACATCTGCTGCGGCGAGGCGCAGCCCTTCGGCCTGCCGCTGGCCGGCGGCGGCCCGTATCTGGGTTATCTCACCGCGAAGAAGGCGCTCGCGCGCCAGATGCCGGGCCGCATCGTCGGCCGTACCGTCGATCTCGACGGGCGCACCGGCTACACGCTGACGCTGCAGGCGCGCGAGCAACACATCCGCCGCGCCAAGGCCACGTCGAACATCTGTACGAATCAGGGGCTGATGGTGACCGCGGCGACCATTTACCTGGCGCTGACGGGCAGTACCGGTCTTGCGCACGTGGCCTCGCGGTCCGCGGCCAATTGCCGTCGGCTGGTGAGCGCCGCCTGCGCGCTGTCCGGGGTCAGGCAACGATTCTCGGGCCCCTACTTTCACGAGTGCGTGCTGGCACTGCCCGAATCGGCCGAAGGCGTGCTCGCGCACATGCGCGCTGCGGGCATACTGGCCGGCCATGATCTGGCCGAGGACTACCCGGAACTCGGTCCGGCGATACTCGCTTGTGCCACCGAGACCAAGTCCGCCGAGGATCTCGCCGCCTATGCCGCCGCGCTGGCCGCGGCCCTGCACTGATCGCGCCCAGCGCTCACCATTGTCCGGTTATCGCCATGCTCATTTTCGAACGTTCCCGCCCTGGTCGTCGTGCCGCCGCCGTCGCGCCTGTCGATGCCATCGATGCATCCTTCATTCCCGCGGCGCTGCGGCGCACGACGCC
The DNA here is from genome assembly GCA_022072095.1 of Rhodocyclaceae bacterium. Lineage (GTDB taxonomy): Bacteria > Pseudomonadota > Gammaproteobacteria > Burkholderiales > Rhodocyclaceae > JAJVIJ01. The sequence continues at coordinate 46,148 of JAJVIJ010000018.1, read as the reverse complement.
GGCCACCCTGGCGGAAGTGAGCGAACTCGACGCGGTGCGCCACTACACGCAGCTGTCGCAGAAAAATTTCGCGATCGACACGCACTTCTACCCGCTGGGTTCCTGCACGATGAAGTACAACCCACGCGCCTGTCATGCCGCTGCGATGTTGCCGGGCTTCCTCGCCCAGCACCCGCTCGCTCCGGCCGAAACCAGCCAGGGGTTGCTGGCCTGCCTGTACGAACTTCAGGACATGCTGCGCGAGGTGACCGGCATGGCCGGCGTGACGCTGGCGCCGATGGCCGGAGCGCAAGGCGAGTTCGCCGGCATGGCGATGATTCGCGCCTATCATGTCGCTCGCGGTGATCACGCGCGCGCGGAAGTCATCGTGCCGGACGCCGCGCACGGCACGAATCCGGCTACCGCGACGATGTGCGGTTACCGCGTGCGCGAAATCGCGACCGATGCGGCCGGCAACGTCGATCTCGACGGACTGGCCGCGGCGCTCGGCCCGCAGACCGCCGCGCTGATGCTCACCAATCCGTCTACGCTGGGGGTGTTCGAAGCCAACATCCTGCCCATGCAGCGCATGCTGCATGCGGCCGGCGCGCTGTCCTACTACGACGGTGCCAATCTGAACGCGATACTGGGGCGCGTGCGTCCCGGTGACATGGGTTTCGACGTCATGCACATGAACCTGCACAAGACCTTTTCGACGCCACACGGCGGCGGCGGGCCGGGTGCCGGCGCGGTCGGGGTCGGCGAGCGGCTGCTGCCCTTCCTGCCCGTGCCGACGGTCACGCAGCAGAACGGCGTCTATCGCTGGCAGACCGAGGCCGACCGGCCGCAGACCATCGGCCGGCTGTCGGCCTTCGCCGGCCAGGCCGGGGTGTTGCTGCGCGCTTATGTCTATGCCGCGATGCTGGGCCGCACCGGCATGCGGCGCGTGGGTGAGTATGCGACGCTCAATGCAAACTACCTGATGAAGCGTCTGCAGGCGCTCGGTTTCGAACTCGCCTACCCCGGGCGGCGCGGCAGCCACGAGTTCGTCATCACGCTGAAAGCGTTGAAAAAGGCGACCGGTGTCAGCGCGATGGATTTTGCCAAGCGCCTGCTCGACTACGGTTTCCATGCGCCGACCACATATTTTCCGCTGCTGGTACCGGAATGTCTGCTGATCGAGCCCACCGAAACCGAATCGAAGGAGACGCTGGACGCCTTCGCCGACGCCATGGCGGCGATTCTGGACGAGGCGCACCGCGACCCCGAACTCGTCAAGGGTGCGCCGCACACGCTGCCGGTGCGGCGGCTCGACGATGTCCGCGCGGCGCGCGAGCTGGATCTCGCCTGGTCGCCGCCGTCGCGCTGACCGATACCTGGCGGCGAGGGCGACGGGGTAGGCGTCAGACGCGCTCGACGATGAGCGCGATCCCCTGGCCGCCGCCGATGCAAAGGGTGATCAGCGCGGTGGCGAGGTTGCGCCGCTCGAGCTCGTCTACGGCGGTACCGAGCAGCATGGCGCCGGTCGCGCCCAGCGGGTGGCCGAGTGCGATGGCGCCGCCGTTGACGTTGATCCGGGCCGGGTCCAGATCCAGATCACGCTGCACCTTCAGCACCACCGACGCGAAGGCCTCGTTGATCTCCCACAGATCGATGTCCTTGGTCTGCATGCCCGCCAGTCGCAAGGCCTTGTGCGACGCCGGAATCGGCGCGGTGAGCATGATCACCGGTTCGCCGCCGACCGTCGCCAGGCTGCGCACCTTCGCGCGCGGCTTGATGCCGTGCGCGCGAATGTATTTCTCGGAGGCGAGCGCCACCGCGGCCGCGCCGTCCACGATGCCGGAAGCATTGCCTGCATGATGCACGTGCTGGATCGCGCGCACGTTCGGGTAACGTTGCAGCGCGAGCTCGTCGACCGTTTCTCCGCGCGGGCCCATCTTGGTCGCGCCGAGCTTGGCGAACGAGGGTTCGAGCGCCGAAAGTGCCTCCAGCGTCGTGCCGGCACGCGGATATTCGTCGCGCTCCAGCGCCACGGCGCCGTTGGCATCCCTGACCGGGAACAGGCTTTTCGAGAAGCGACCTTCCTGAATGGCAGCGGCCGCCTTGCGCTGCGAGGCCAGCGCGAACTCGTCCACCTCCTGGCGGGTGAAGCCCTCGATGGTGGCGATCAGGTCTGCGGAAATGCCCTGCGGCACCTGCGCCAGCTTCCTGCGCAGCAGTTCGTTGTTGCCGTCCAGCCCGGCATTGTCCGCGCCCATGGGCACGCGTGACATGCTTTCCACACCACCGGCGACGACCAGGTCCTGGGCGCCGGAGGCCACACCCATCGCGGCGAAAGCCACCGCCTGCAGGCCCGAGCCGCAGAAGCGGTTGAGCGACACACCGGAGATTTCCTCGGGCCAGCCGGCGGCAAGGATGGCATTGCGGGCGATGTTCGCACCCTGCTCGCCGGCCTGGGTGACGCAGCCGATCACGACGTCCTCGACGTCCTTCTTGTTCAAGCCGCTCTTGTCGGCGAGCCGGTTCAAGCTCTGCGCGAGCAATTCCTGCGGATGGATGCCGGACAGCGCGCCGCTGTCCTTCTTGCCGCGGCCGCGCGGCGTACGCACTGCTTCGACGACATAGGCAGAGTTCATGATGTCTCCTTTGAATACACGATGGCCGGGTGCTACGGGCCGGGCCGGTGCAGGCCAAATTCAACCTTAGACCGCTTGCCGGGACTTGGCAAGCACGGAAAGCGCTCGATGGGACATCAGCGGGCGTCGTCAGGCTTGCGTCGCGGCGGGCGCTTGCTTCTGGTCCGGACAACATCGGTTACCATTGCCCGAAAAACGGGTTTCGAGCCGCCAGAATCTGGCGGGGCTCAAGGATTCATCGACAAGGAGGTGGACATGGGTAGCAACTTGCAGGGCAAAGCGGTGGTCGTGACCGGGGCCGGCCGCGGCATCGGCCGCGACGTGGCGTTGTTGATGGCCAAGGAAGGCGCCAGTGTGGTCGTGAACGACCCGGGCGGTGACCGCAGTGGCGCCGGCAGCGACCGCGGCGTCGCCGATGGCGTCGTCGCCGAGATCGTCGCGGCTGGCGGCCGTGCGAGCGCGAACTACAACTCGGTGACCGATTACAGCCAGGCGGCCGCGATCATCAAGCAATGCGTCGATCAATACGGCAAGCTGGATTGCGTCGTGAACGTCGCCGGTTTCCTGCGCGAGCGCATGATCTGGAACATGAGCGAGGACGACTGGGACGCGGTCATCACGGTACACCTCAAGGGCCACTGGAACATGTGCCATCACGCCTCGAAGGTGATGCGCGAGCAGCGTTCCGGCCGCATCGTCAATTTTTCGTCGGATGCATTCAAGGGTTCGGTCGGGCAGTGCAACTACTCGGCGGCCAAGGGCGGCATCATCAGCCTGACGCGCTCGCTGGCAAAGGAACTGGGCCGCTTCGGCATCACCGCGAATGCAATCTGCCCGATGGCCGCGACGCGCATGACGATGAACGACAAGGTCATCGAGGGTATGAAGAAGCGCCTCGAAATGGGGCTGGTCAGCCAGGAAATGTACAACAGCATCATGGCCATGCCCGGACCGGAGTTCATCGCACCGATGGTCGCCTATCTGGCCACCGATGCGGCCAAGGACGTGAACAACCAAGTGTTCCATGTCGAAAAGGGCAAGATCAACACCTACGCCGAACCGGTCGAAGCGCGTGCGCTGTACAAGTTCGACAACGACGGCATGTTCTCGGTCGACGAGCTGGTGCAGGCGATCCCGACTTCGTTGATGGCGGGCATTCCCAACATCGCCCCGCCCGAGGCCGACAAGAAGTAAGTCGCGCGTGAAATGACGGCGATCGATCCCGCCGTCGCGGAACTCGCGCGCTGGCTCGAACAGGCGCGGCGGATCGTGGTGTTTACCGGGGCAGGCATCTCGACCGAATCCGGCATTCCGGATTTCCGTAGCCCGGGTGGACTGTGGTCGCGGCTACGTCCGGTGCCCTTCCAGGAGTTTCTGGCTTCCGAGGACGCGCGCCGCGCCGCCTGGGCGCTGACGCTGAGCCTGCATGCACGGCTCACGAGTATCGAGCCGAATCGCGGCCATCGTGCCGTCGCCGAACTGGCGCGACGGGGCAGGCTGACCGCGGTCATCACCCAGAACATCGACGGCCTGCATCAGCGCGCCGATCCGGCGCAGGCGGTGATCGAACTGCATGGCACCAGTGCCTACGCCTGCTGCCTGGATTGCGGTGCCCGCTACGAGATCGAGCCGATTCGTCAGGTCTTCGAAACCCAGGGGCGCGTGCCGTATTGCACGCACTGTGGCGGGCCGGTGAAAGCAGCGACCATCTCCTTCGGTCAAGCCATGCCGCAAGCGGCGATGGCCGCCGCCGAGCGCGCGACCCGTGACGCCGACCTGTTCCTCGTGCTGGGGTCCTCGCTCGTGGTTCATCCCGCTGCCGGACTCGTCGGTCTGGCCAAGCGTGCGGGGGCGCGAGTCGTCATCGTCAACCGCGAGGCCACCGACTACGATGTGATCGCCGACCTGGTCATCGGTGGTGACATCGGCGCCGTGCTGGGTGCTGCGCTGGCTGTGGACTGATCGGTATGTGAGCCGCGCAGCATGGGCGATGAACCCTCCAAACCCGTCGAGGCCGACCCCAAGGCGCTGTCCGATGCGCTAGTGGATGGCCAACTGATCGGCGATGCCGGTTTTCGCGCGGCACGATGGCTGTCTATCGTCGCCGGGCTGGGCGGAACGCTCGCCCTCACCGCCACGTGGGGCGGGCCGCACTTGGGTGTGGCCGCGCGCTGGCTGCCGTCCATGGCCCCATCCCTGGCCGCCGGGATCGTCGTGCTTGCGCTGACGGTTTTCGGTGCGGCACGCTGGTGGACACGCGGCCATCCGCTGATCCTGCTGGGCGCATTGGCTGCGGTGCTGGCCGCGCTTGCCGTCGGGACACCTCCGCCCGCCGATGGCGCGATCGTCGGACTGGCATTGGTACTGGCGGTGTCGCGGCTGGATCGAGGGCTGGTTGCGGAACGCTTGGCGATCGCGGCGGCGGTAGCCGCCTACCTCGGGCTGCTGGTCACGATCTACGACATCGATGTCATCGCACGCTCCGCCGACCATGCGCTGCTCTCCCCGGATACCGTCGTGCCCTTGCTGCTGCTGGCGCTGGCGGTCGCCTGCGCCCGCCCGCAGCGCGGCATGATGGCGGTGTTCTGGGCCGGAACGGCTGGCGGGCATATCGCCCGACGCCTGCTGCCGGCTGCCTTGCTGCTGTTGCCATCCCTGCGCGGGCTGCGACTGGTCGCCCAGACCCATGCGGGCGTGTCCGCCGAGTGGAGTCTGGCACTCGCGGCGTTTGCGAACATCCTGATCCTCGCTCTCCTGGTGATATGGAGTGCGCGCCTGCTGCATCGCGCCGATCGGGAGCGCATCGCGGCACAGGAGGCGCTGCAGCGGACCAATGCGGAACTCGAGGATCGTGTCGGGGCGCGCACGCGCGAGTTGACCGAGGCCAACGCGCGTCTGCTGACCGAGGTCGAGGTGCGCGGGCGCACCGAGTCGCTGTTGCGCAGCATATTGACTTCCGCGCCCGACGCCATTGTCATCGTCGATGTCGCGGGCTGCATCATGTACACCAATGACATGGTCAGTCACTGGTTCGGCTACACGCGGCACGAGCTGCGCGGGCAGCCGGTCGAGGTACTGATTCCCGAGCGCTGGCGTGACGCCCACGCACGTTATCGCGACGCCTTCGTCGCCGAGCACCGCGCTCGACCGATGGGTGAAGGCCGGCAGCTGTTCGGGCGGCGCAAGGACGGCAGCGAGTTCCCGGTCGAGATCAGCCTGAGCCCCTCCGAACACAACGGCGCGTTGCGCGTGACGGCGATCGTGCGCGATGCCACCGGGCGTCGCGACATGGAGCGCACCCTGCGCGACCAGGCGGCCGACCTGTTGGCGACGAACCGAGAGATGGAGGCGTTCAGCTATTCCGTGTCGCACGATCTGCGTACGCCCCTGCGCGCGATCCAGGGCTTCAGCCGCCTGCTCACGCGCAATCTGTCGGCCGCGCTGGACGCGCAAAATCGCGATTACCTCGATCGCATCAGCCGGGCGGCCTTGCGCATGGGCGAGCTGATCGATGCGCTGCTCGCGCTCGCGCGCGTGGTGCGCGTCGATCTGCACGTCACCGATGTCGACCTCAGCAGCCTGGCGGCCACCATCGCTACGGAGCTTGGCGCGCGCGAGCCCGAACGACATGTGCGCTTCGCGATCGCGCCGGGTCTGCGCATGCGCGCCGACCCGCGTCTGATGCATGTGCTGCTCAGCAACCTGATGGACAACGCCTGGAAGTTCACCGCTGCCGTCAGCGATGCCGTGATCGAGGTCGGTTGTACATCGTCCAGCCCAGTCGAGTTTTTCGTCCGCGACAACGGCGCCGGTTTCGACATGGCTTATGCTGATAAACTGTTCCGACCGTTCCAGCGCCTGCATGACGAGCTGCAGTTCTCCGGAACGGGCATCGGGCTCGCGACCGTTGCGCGCGTCATGCAGCGTCATGGCGGTTGGGTGCGGGCCAGCGGCTCGCCGGGGGCGGGGGCGACTTTCTATTTTGGCTTGGCAGGAGAACCTCGCGATGGCGACCAAGACGATACTGCTGGTGGAAGATAATCCCGATGACGAGGAGCTGACCCGCCAGGCTTTTCTGAGCCACAATCTGGTCAATCAGCTCGATGTCGTGCACGATGGTGTCGAGGCGCTGGATTATTTGTTCTGTCAGGGCGCGTACGCGCATCGCGCGGGGCAGTGTTTGCCGACCGTGATGCTACTCGATCTGAAGCTGCCGAGGCTTGACGGCCTGGATGTCCTGCGCCGCATTCGGGCCGACGAACGCACCGCGATCCTGCCCGTCGTGATCCTGACTTCGTCGCGCGAGGACCAGGATCTGTTGGCCAGCTACCGCTCCGGTGCCAACAGCTATGTGCGCAAGCCGGTCGATTTCGATGCCTTCTTGCAGGCGGCCCGCCAGCTCGGCCTGTACTGGCTGCTGCTGAACGAGTCCCCCCCTGATGAGCCGTCGTCGGCAGGCGATCAAGCCTAGCCGACAATGGGTGAGCGGCTCCATGTCCTGATCGTCGAGGACTGCGAGGACGACGCGCTGCTGCTCACCTCACATTTGCGCGAGGCCGGGCTCGATTGCGCCTGCCACCGGGTCGACCGCGACGAGATGCTTGCCGAGGCCCTGGCCAACCATGGCTGGGACCTCGTGCTGGCCGATTATTCGCTGCCTGGTTTCGATGGCATGCAGGCGCTGGGCCGCGTGCGTGCCCACGACCCTTACCTGCCATTCATCTTCGTGTCGGGGGAAATCGGTGAGGATGTGGCCATCGCCGCGCTGAAGGAAGGGGCCAGCGACTACCTGATGAAGGACAATCTGCGGCGGCTGGTGCCGGCGATACGTCGCGAACTGCGCGATGCCGAGCTGCGGCGCGCGCAGGCGCGTGCCGAGCGGCGGCTCCGCGAAGCCGAAGCGCGTTACCGCAATATCGTGGCGCTGGCGGCCGATGCCGTGGTGTGCACCGATGCCCGGCTGCGGATCACCTTGTTCAATCACAGTGCCGAGACGGTCTTCGGCTACTCCCATGCGGAAATCGTTGGCCAGCCCCTGTCTCGGCTGTTGCCCGAGCCGGTGCGGGCACGCCATGAGGAACAGATCGCGCGCTTCGCGGAGTCGGGCGAGGCCATACGCATCGCGGCACATCGCGCCGAACTGGTCGGCTTGCGCAAGGATGGCAGCGAATTCCCTGCCGAAATCAGCATTTCGCGCTGGCATGACGATGAAGGCCCCGCATACGTCGCCATCGTCCGCGACATCACGCAACGCAAGCGCGACCAGCGCATCCTGCATCTGATCCAGAACGTGACCCTGGCCGCGAGCGAGGCACACGATGTGCAGACGGCGCTGGGCGAGGGCCTGCGCACGCTCTGCGAAAGCCTGGACTGGAGCATGGCCCAGGTCTGGGTGGCGAAGGCCGGTACGGGGCAGCTCGAATGCCTCGGGACCTGGTGCCGCAACGAGGCGGGCCTGGAGGCTTTCCGCATGGCGAGCATCGCCGCGGCACCGGGCCCGAACGAGGATCTGCCCGGATGGGTCTGGGCGAGCGGCCAGGAGCGCTGGCTCGATGAGCTGTCGGGCGCGCGCTCGACGCGGCTGCAACTCGCTTCCGAGGCAGGGCTGCGCACGGCCGTGGCCGTTCCGGTTGCCGCCGGCCAACAGAAATTCGCGGTACTCGAACTGTTCAGCCGGCGCCCACGACCACGCGACGACCATCTGGTGCGTATCCTGGGAACGGCGATGAGCCAGTTGGGTGTGGTCCTGCAGCGCAAGCTCGCCGAGGCACGCCTGCGCCACATGGCGCACCACGATTACCTGACCGAGCTGCCCAACCGTGCGCTGTTTGCCGAGCGTTTGCGTCAGGCCATGCTGGACGCCACCCGGCACCAGCGCCGAGTGGCGGTGGCGCTGCTCGACTTGAACCAGTTCAAGACCGTCAACGACACACTCGGGCACGCGGTCGGTGACGAGCTGTTGCGCGAGGTCGGCGCGCGCCTGCGCGCAGGTGTGCGCGAAAGCGACGTCGTGGCGCGCCTGTCGGGCGACGAGTTTGCATTGATCCTGCAGGATCTCGCGCGACCGGACGACGCCACCATCGTTGCGGACAAGGTGCTGGCCAGTTTCCGCGCGCCGTTTCGTCTCGCGGGCCGGGATCTGCATGTGGGCGCGAGCCTGGGCATGACCTTTTTCCCGGACGATACCCGGGATGCACAGCTGCTGCTGCGCAATGCCGATATCGCCATGTACCGGGCCAAGGAGGCCGGAGGCAGCTGCTATCGCTTCTATGCCGAAGACATGAGTGTGCGCTTGCAGGCAAGGCTGGCGCTGGAAAACGACCTGCGCCGCGCGATCGAGGCCGAAGAATTCGAGCCGCACTATCAGCCCATCGTCAATCTGCGCGACGGCCGCCTCATCGGTCTCGAGGCGCTGGTCCGCTGGCAGCGTCCCGAGCGAGGACTGGTGGCGCCGGCGGAGTTCGTCACGCTCGCCGAACAGACCGGACTGATCGCCGCGCTGGGCATGCAAGTGCTGCGCGCCGCCTGTCGGGACTGGCGCGATCCGCCCGAGCGGGCGCCGGACTTGCGTATCGCGCTCAATGTCTCGCCGCGACAACTGCTCGATGCCGAACACATGGAGCGATTCGAAACGGTACTGGCCGAAACCGGTTTCGACCCTGCCCGACTCGAGATCGAAATCACCGAAACGATGCTGATGCAGGCAGGGCAGCCGGTCATGGACGCGATGCGCAGACTCAGCGAGCGCGGTGTCCGCTACTCGATCGACGATTTCGGCACCGGCTATTCCAGCCTGGCCTATCTGAAGCGGCTGCCTATCAGCCAACTGAAAATCGACCGTTCGTTCATCCAGGATCTGAGCACCGACGCCAATGACGCGGCGATCGTGCGCGCCATCATTTCCATGGCCCATGGCCTCGGTCTGTCGGTGGTCGCGGAAGGCGTGGAGACGCGCGCGCAGTACGAGTTCCTGCGCGCGGCCGGCTGCGATGCGGCCCAGGGTCATTTCTTGGGTCCGCCGGCCCCGCCCGCCACCGTCCGCGCACGCGTGCGTGCCCTGGCCGATGCATCATGGGGCGCGGGATACGAGGCCGAATCAAGCTCGACGCGCAGGCATTGATTGACACTCCTCGTGTCGCTTTTGCAAAATCGGCCGGATTTTTTGTTCGCCCTCCCTCTGCCTTTCCAGGCGCCACCTTCCCGGAGATCGACATGCTACGAAGCAACCCTTACTGGCTCGCCCCACTGGTGTTCTGCACGCTGCTCGCTGCCTGTGGCAAGAAGGAGGAGGCGCCGGCACCGGCCGCAACACCTGCGCAGCCGCCCGCCCCGGAAATCGTGACCGTCAAGATCGGCCATGTCGCCCCGCTGACCGGCGGCATCGCGCATCTGGGCAAGGACAACGAGAACGGCGCGCGTCTGGCCCTCGAGGAAATCAATGCCGCCGGCGTCAGCCTGGCCGGCCATGCGGTCAAGTTCGAGCTCGTTGCCGAAGACGACCAGGCCGATCCGAAAATCGCCACCACGGTGGCGCAGAAGCTGATCGATGCCAAGGTGGCCGGTGTCGTCGGCCACCTCAATTCCGGTACGACCATCCCGGCGTCGGCGCTGTATGCGCAGGCCGGGCTGCCGATGATCAGCGGCTCGGCAACCAACCCGGCGCTGACCGAGCAGGGCTACAAGCAGGTGTTCCGCGTCGTGGGTCGGGACGACCAGCAGGGGCCGGCCGTCGCCAGTTACCTGCTGACGCAGAAAAAGCCCAAGCTGGTGGCCATCGTTGACGACGCCACGGCCTATGGCGAGGGCCTCGCGAACGAGGTCGAAAAGGCGTTCAAGACGGCCGGCGTCAAGGTGCTGCCGCGCGAGAAAGGCACCGACAAGACGACGGACTGGAAGGCCATCCTCACCAAGCTCAAGGGCAAGCGTCCCGACGTGGTGTTCTACGGCGGCATGGACGCCACCGGCGGGCCGCTGCTGAAGCAGGGCCGCGAACTGGGCATCACGGCCGTGTTCGCGTTTGGCGATGGCGCCTGCACCGACAAGATGAAGGAACTGGCCGGCGAGCCGGTCGCCGAGGGCCTGATCTGCTCGCAGGCCGGCATTCCGGTCCAGGCCGCGAGCGAGCGCTTCCTGAGTGCGTACAAGCGCAAGTTCAACATCGATCCGATCCTGTATGCGCCCTTCACCTACGATGCCACGCATCTGCTCGTGGCGGCGATGAAGAAGGCCGACTCGGCCGATCCGGCGAAGTACCTGCCCGAGCTCGCGCGCATCCGTCACGAAGGCGCCAGCGGCCGCATCGAGTTCGACGACAAGGGCGATCGCAAGGATGCGGAGATGACCATCTTCACGATGAAGGCGGGCAAGATCACGCCGCTCGCGATCATCAAGTCGAATCAGTCGATGACCGTCGACGAGTATGTCGCGAGCCTGAAGACCGCTGCCGCGATCGACACCGCCAAGGAGAGGGCGGTCGAGGCGGGTCAGGCGGCGGGGGCCGCGCTCAAGGCCGCCGGCGAGGCGGCCGAAGGGGCGCTGAAGTCGGCCAAGGAGTCGGCCAAGGAGGCCGCCGACAAGGCCAAGGCAGCGGTCGGCAAATAGCGCAAATCGAGGCGACGACACGGCACCTGCGGGTGCCGTGTGCGTTGACAAGGCCCGTCGCGCGTCATGGACATCTTCCTGCAGCAGCTCGTCAATGGCCTGACGCTGGGCAGCATCTATGCACTGGTCGCGCTGGGGTACACGATGGTGTACGGCATCATCCAGTTGATCAATTTCGCGCATGGCGAAGTGGTCATGGTCGGCGCGATGGTGGCGCTGTCGGCCATGAATGCGCTGGCTCCGCTGGCCTGGCCAGCGGCCGCGGTGCTGGGCGTGGCGCTGGTGGTGGCCCTGGCCGCCTGCACCGCGGTGGGCTGGGGACTGGAGCGCTGGGCCTATCGTCCCTTGCGTGGTGCGCCCAGGCTGGCGCCGCTGATCACCGCGATCGGCATGTCCATCGTGCTGCAATATCTGGCGCTGTCGATCTGGGGCCGGGACAACCTCGCCTTTCCACAGTTGTTTACGCCACGGGTGTTCGAGTTGGCCGGCGCCCGCATCACGCTGTTGCAATGTCTGATCGTCGGTCTGTCCGTGGCGCTGATGGCCGTGGTCAGTCTGTTCGTCTATCGCAGCCGTACCGGCACGGCGATGCGCGCGGCGGCGGAAAATCCCGAGGTTGCCCAGTTGATGGGGGTCGATGTCGATCGCGTCATCGCGCTCGCGTTCATGATCGGCGCGGCGCTCGCTGCGGTCGCCGGCGTCATGATCGGCAGTTATTACGGCATCGCGCACTACACGATCGGGTTCATCCTCGGGCTGAAGGCGTTTTCGGCCGCAGTGCTGGGGGGCATCGGCAACGTCGCCGGCGCCATGCTCGGCGGCTTGCTGCTGGGCCTGACCGAAGCGCTCGCCGCCGGCTACATCGGCGAGCTCACCGATCTGTGCCGCTGGGGCGTGCTGGCGCCCGCCGAGCGCTGCGCCGAGGCGGGCCATTTCGTGCTGTTCGGCAGCAACTATCAGGATGTCTTCGCCTTTCTGGTGCTGATCGGCGTGCTCGTGTTCCGGCCTTCCGGCCTGCTCGGCGAACGTGTCGCGGAGCGGACCTGAGGGCATGCGGCGATTGGCCGGTCCGACGCCGAGCAGACGCGAGCAGCAAGGACGGTTGCCGGCCGCTTCCGCGCGTTGGGCCTGGTGGCTAGGACTCGCCTTGCTCGTCATGGCCCTGCTCGCGCTGCCCTTCGCGCTGGCCATGGTCGGTACCGCCTGGGTACGGATCATGAATCTCGCCCTCCTCTACGTCATGCTGGCGCTAGGGCTCAACATCGTCGTCGGCTACGCCGGATTGCTCGACCTCGGCTATATCGCCTTCTTTGCGATCGGCGCCTACGTCTGGGCGCTGTTGGCCAGCCCGCATTTCGGTCTGCACTGGCCGTTCTGGGCGATTCTGCCCATCGGTGCGGGCATGGCCGGGCTGTTCGGTATCGTGCTGGGTGCGCCCACGCTAAGGCTGCGCGGCGATTACCTGGCCATCGTCACGCTCGGCTTCGGCGAAATCGTGCGCATATTCCTCAACAACCTGTCGGCGCCGGTGAATCTGACCAACGGGCCCAAGGGCATCACCCGCATCGATGGCCTGAATCTGGCCGGCTGGCAGTTCGGCCGCACGGACCACTGGCTGGGGCTCGTCGTGTCGCCGCCGCTCAAGTATTACTACGCATTGCTGGCATTGCTGCTGGTCGTCGTGGTCGCCTGCGCCCGCCTCGAGCGGTCACGCATCGGCCGCGCCTGGGCGGCGATCCGCGAAGACGAGTTGGCCGCGCAGAGCGTCGGCATCCGCACGCGCAACCTCAAGCTGCTCGCGTTCGCCTTTGGCGCCGCGTTCGGCGGCATCGCCGGCGGCATGTTCGCGGCGATACAGGGGTTCATCAGCCCGGAGAGCTTCGTGCTGCACGAGTCGGTCATGGTCGTGGCGATGGTGGTGCTGGGCGGCATGGGGCACATTCCCGGTGTCATGCTCGGCGCGATGCTGCTGGCGCTGGCACCGGAATTCCTGCGCTACACGGTAACGCCGGCGCAGCTGGCCCTGTTCGGGCGCGTGCTGGTCGAACCCGAGGTCCTGCGCATGCTGATTTTCGGCCTCGCGCTGGTGGGTATGATGCGCTGGCGACCCGAGGGCCTGTGGCCCTCGGGCGTGCGGCGACGCGAACTGCACCGCGAACTGCACCGCGAATCTGCATGAGTGCGATGCTGCTCGAGGTCGATGCCCTGTCGAAGCGCTACGGCGGCGTGCAGGCCGTGGCGGGCGTCTCGTTCAGCGTCGCGGAAACGTCGATCCATGGCCTGATCGGCCCGAACGGCGCCGGCAAGACCACGCTGTTCAACCTGATCACGGGCTTTGCCGCGCCCGATGCGGGCATGGTCAGGCTGTCCGGCGTGCGCATCGATGGCTCGTCGCCGGCCGCGATCGCCGCGCGCGGGCTGCTGCGTACCTTCCAGAATCTGCGGCTGTTCGCGAACCTGAGCGCGCTGGAAAACGTGTTGATCGGCGCGCACCTGTGTGGCCGCGCCGGCCTGTTCGCAACCTTGTGGGCGACGCCGGGCCAGCGGCGCGAAGAGGCCGCGCTGGCGGTGCAGGCGCGGGCGCTGCTGGAGCGCGTCGGCATCGCTGATCGCGCCCATGTGCTCGCGCGCAACCTGCCCTACGGCGATCAACGTCGCCTGGAAATCGCGCGCGCGCTGGCCTCCGGGCCGCGCCTGCTGGCGCTCGACGAGCCCGCTGCCGGCATGAATGCCACCGAAACGGAAGGGCTGGCAGCGCTGTTGCGCAGCCTGCGCGCGGATGGGCTCACGCTGCTGTTGATCGAGCACGACATGCGCCTGGTCATGAACCTGTGCGACCGGCTCACCGTGCTCGACTATGGTCGGGTGATCGCCGACGGGACCCCGGTGGCCGTGCGCAAGGATCCGCAAGTCATCGAGGCCTATCTTGGCAGCGCCGCTGCTTGAGGTCGACCGGCTCGAAGTGAGCTATGGCGGCGTGCGCGCCGTGCGCGGCGTGTCGTTCGTCGTCGACGAGGCCGAGACGGTCTGCCTGATCGGTGCCAACGGCGCCGGCAAGAGCAGCAGTTTGCGCGCCATTGCGCGCCTGGTGGCGAGCCGCGGCAGCGTGCGCTATGCCGGCGACGCGATCGAGCGGCTGCCGGCACATGCCCTCGCGGCGCGCGGCCTGGCCCTGGTCCCCGAAGGCCGTGGGGTGTTCGCTCGCCTGAGCGTGCGCGAAAACCTGCTCATGGGGAGGTATGCGAGACGTGACGCGCTCGGCGGCGATCTCGATCGCATCTACGCACACATGCCCAGGCTGGCCGAACGTGCGCACCAGCTCGCCGGCACCTTGTCGGGTGGCGAGCAGCAGTTGCTCGCCATCGGCCGCGCGCTGATGAGCCGGCCCAGGCTGTTGCTGCTGGACGAACCCTCGATGGGGCTCGCGCCGCTCATGGTCGCGAAGGTCTATCAGGTGTTGGCGGAAATCGCCGCCGAGGGTGTGGCGATGCTGCTGGTCGAGCAGAACGCGCGCCAGGCGCTGGCCGTCAGCCACCGTGCCTATGTCATGGAAAGCGGCGAGCTCACACTGTCCGGTCCGGCCGCGGAGCTGGCAGGCGATGCGCGCGTGCGCGCGGCCTACCTCGGCGGCGACTGAGCGTATGCCCTCATGCCCGGCGACTTGCCTGCCGGCGTGAGATTGTTGGCGTAATGCCACGTCTGACAAAGCCTTTTTCGGGGCGGCGGACTTGGCCTTGCAACAGCGATGACGTATGCTCCGCGCTTGCAGAATCACATCCGACCTGATCGGCGTCGCCTGACGTCGGGCGGGGGCTGGGGAGAGCGGCCATGAAACTCAAACCGTCGGCGCGCATCGCGCTGTCCATACAACTCGCGTTTGCCACGACGGCCGCCTGGTCGCTGCCTCAGGGGGCGAACATCGGGGCCGGGCAGGTCGGCATTCAGGCCATCGGGCCCGGTGCGATGCAGATCAGCGCGAGCCACGGCGCGATCATCAACTGGCGGGGGTTCTCGATCGGCGCGCAGGAGCTGGTGCGCTTCCTGCAACCGTCGGCGGGCAGCGCGGTGCTGAACCGCGTCACCGGGCCGGAGATCTCGCAGATCATGGGGCAGCTGCAAGCCAATGGCCGCGTGTTCCTGATCAACCCGAATGGCATCGTCGTCGGTGCCGGCGCGCGCATCGATACCGCCGGGTTCGTCGGCTCCACGCTGGGCATGGCCGATGCCGATTTTCTGAATGGCAAGCTGCGCTTCCAGGGCGACGCCCGCGCCGGCGCCATCGACAATCAGGGGCTGATCCGCACGGGCCCGGATGGCCGGGTTCTGCTGATCGCGCCCGATATCCGCAACAGCGGCGTGATCCAGACCGACGGCGGCAAGCTGCTGCTCGCGGCCGGTCAGAAAATCACGCTCACCAGCCTGGATTTCGAGGGTATCCAATTCGAGGTCCAGGCGCCCACCGACCGCATCGTCAACCTGGGTCAGCTGATCGCCGATGGCGGCGCGATCCAGGCCTTTGCCGGCACCTTGAAGCATAGCGGCGAAATCCGCGCCTCCCGTCTTGCGGCCGATGCGGACGGCAGTGTGCGCCTGGTGGCGAGTCACGAAGCCACGATCAGCGCGGGCAGCACGATCCGCGTCGATGGACCGAGCGGTGGTCGCGTGCTGATCCAGACCACGGCCGGCGACACGCGCGTGGCCGGCAGCGTGTCGGCCCAGGGCAGCGAGGGCCGTGGGGGCGACATCCAGGTGCTCGGCCGTCGCGTTGCGCTGCAGGATGGCGCGCGACTCGACGCCTCGGGCGAGACCGGTGGCGGCCGTATCCTCGTCGGCGGCGACTATCAGGGAAAAAATCCTGACGTGCAGAATGCGCTGCGCACCGAGGTCGCCGCCAGTGCCGAGTTGCACGCCGACGCCCGGCGCGCGGGCTCCGGTGGCCAGATCGTCGTGTGGGCCGACGAGAACACCCGCTACCATGGCAGCCTGTCCGCGCGCGGCGGCGCGGCCGGTGGCGACGGCGGTCAGGCCGAAGTGTCCGGCAAGCAGAACCTCGAGTTCGTCGGCCGCGTGGATCTCGGCGCGCCGCAGGGGCACACCGGTACGCTGCTGCTCGACCCCAAGGAAATCCAGGTCAATAGTGATGGCGGCAGCCTGCTCGGCATTCTCGACGAATTCGCCGATTTCGCACTGAACATCCTGACCGTGAGTCCGGCCGCGCTGGCGGCCGTGCAGGCCAGCGTCGTGCTGCAGGCGATCGACCAGATCATCTTCAATGCGCCGGTGACACTGACCGCATTTGGCGCCGGCCTGACCGCGATCGCGCAGAATGGCCAGGTGCGCGTCAATTTCGGTGCCGGCATCACCACGAATGGGGGTGCGGTCAGTCTGCAAGCTCTGGGCGCCAGTTCCGGCCTGGTCCAGGTGTCGGCGCCGATCAATACGCAGGGCGCGGCGATCAGCCTCTCGGGCCGCTCGATCGGCGTCGGCAGCAATCTCAGCACAGGTGGCGGCGCGCTCGACATCCTGTCTACCATGGGCTCGAACAACACCAGTGGCACGTTCACGACCGCGGGCGGCGCGGTCAACATCCTGTCGTCCGGGAGCTTCGTCTCGTCCAGCGCGAGCATCGACGCCGGCAGCGGCAACGTGACGCTGTCCGCGCAGTCGTTCGTCAGCCACTGCTGCGGCACGATCCGCACCGCGAACAGCGCGACCTTGACCTCGACGAACTCCTCCATCTCGTTCGGCACACTCGCGGCCGGCCATGCCAGCGCCAGCGCGCTCGGCTCGATCAGCGGCACGGTGCAGGGCGGGGTCGTCGATGCCATCAGCACCAATGGCTCCATCAGCCTGTCGGCGATCGGCAACCTGGTGTTCGGCAACCTGAGCGCGCCGCTGTCGTCCCTGAACCTGACGGCATCCGGTGGCGCGATCCAGATGGCGAGCGCCGCGTCGCTGCTGACGTCCCGCTTTCTGACGCTCACTGCCATGGGCGCGATCGGCTCGGCGGCGATGCCGATCCCGGTCGCGGCCGGGCTGCAGCAACTCACCATCGATGGCGATGCGACCATCAATCTGGCGCTGCAGGGTGCGCCGACGCTGGACCGCTTCGATCTCGTCGCGCGCGCCACGGGCCTGGGCGCGAGTTCGGCGATCACAGGCGCCGGCAACCTGTCGACACTGGCGTTTTCCGGCGATGGCAGCACGCTCGGCGCCAGCCTGGTCGGCACCAGCGGCCTGACGAACTTCGTCCGGATCCGCGCCCAGGATGGCGATCTGCATGTCGCCAATCTGCAGATGCCGGGCGCCTCGAGCGCCAGCGTCACGCTACAGTCCGACCAGGGCAATCTGCAAGTCGACGGCCTGAGCGGCGGAACCGGCTCGCGCACGCTGACGGCCTCCAACGGCGCGCTCACGGTCGGCAGCCTGTCCACCGGCGGGTTCGGCAGCGTCTCGCTGAGCGCGCTCAACGATGTAGTGATCGGCATGGTCAGCACCGCGAGCGGCTCGGTCAACGCCAGCAGCGCAGCGGGCAACATCCGCGCTCAGGACGGCAGCAGCGCGACCACCGAGATCACGACCACGGGCGGCACCGTCACGCTGTCGGCGGCGGGTTCGATCGGCGAGACCACGGTTGGCCCACTCGTTGACAGCGTGTTCCATATCGATACCGGCGCCACCACCAGCACCGTCACGCTGACCGCCGGCGGGCGTATCGGCCTGGATTCCGACAGTCCACTCATCGCCGACACCAACGGCACCTTCAACATCAGTGCCGGGGGCTTGTTCAATGTCAGCGTACCGGTCGGGCACACCGCCACCCGCGTCAATATCACCACCGGCAGCACGCTGGGCATGTCCACGTTCAACTCGCCCAACTTCAGTCAGTCGCTGAGCAGCGACGGCAGCACGATTGCGCTCGGCGACATCAGCTCCGCGGCCGGACTCACGGGCGGCTTCAGCCTGCGCGCCACCAGCGGTGACCTGAGCTTCGGCAACGTCAGCCTGCTGAATGGAGCGACGAAGCTGCCATTCAGTCTGAGCGCCGATGCGGGGATGATCACGCAGGCGCTCCATTCGTCGATGACCGCGGGCAGCGTGACGCTGACCGCGAGCGGCGACATCACCACCGAGGCGCTGGGCACCGTGGCCAACCCGCTGGGATCGGTGTCCGTCAATACCGCGGGGCGGATCAGCGCGCAGGGCGTCGAGGCCACCGGGGCCGTGCAATTGGTGGGCCGCTTCTGGTGGGAGTCGGCCGACAGCATCGACGTCGTCGGCAATATCGTCAGCCAGATGTCGTCGGTCAGCACCCGGAGCGACGGCAATACCCAGGTCAGCGGCTCGGTCACCGCTGTCAGCTCGGTCGATCTCGAAACGTCTTCCGGTGATCTCAATGTCGTGAACCTGAGCAGCACCAACGGATCGCTCGATGCGTCGGTCGGTGGCTCGCTGCTGGTGGCCGGAGCGGTCAGCGGCCGATTCGGCGTCACGCTCAATGGCGGTACTGCGGTGTCGGTCGTCGGGGCGACCACGAGCGCCAACGGCAACGTCGCGATGTCATCGTCCGGACCGGTGGCGACCGGCAACATCACGGCCGCGTCCAGCCTTGTTCTGCAAGGCGACACGATTTCCACGGGCAATCTGAGCGGCGCCGGCATCTCGATTGTGCAGTATTCCGGGGCGGCCCCGTACGCGCCGTCCGGCATCACCATCAACGACACGGCCGGCAATCTGCATGTCTATGCCTCCAACATCGACCTGACCAGCGCCACCGTCACGCTGGGAGCGAGCGGGCGCGCGGAGTTCCAGCAGTTCCAGCCCGCTGGCCACGTCTGGACCGGGCCGCTGCCGGGTCTCAAATGGCTGACGCTGGACGTGGGGGGCCAGTTCCAGGTCGACAGCGGCGGCACGGTGCTGGAGCGTGTGGATATCAGCGCCGATTCGACCGCGATGGCCGGGTCGACGCTGACCGGGGGCGCCGGTCAGAGCTTCACCTTCGACAATGCACCGGCCGCGCGGCTCGCGGTCAGCAGCGCGAGCTTGCTCGATTTCAGCTTCCGCAACACCGCTGCGGCCGACATCCAGGTACAGCAGATCGCCGTGGCCGGCGGCGAAGTGAACCTGACCGCCGATCAGGGCAACCTGATCAGGGATGGTGCCGGACCGCACATCACGACTACCGGCACGGTCACGCTTACGGCGCTCAACGGTGGCATCGGCAGCGCCGCGGGACCGCTGGTGCTGTCCGGGACTACCGACCTGAGGCTGGATGCTCGGGACGACCTGAACCTGCAATCGGCAACCTCGCTGAGCTTTTTGACGCTGACCACGACCGGCTCCGGCGCGGGCGTGCTGGATCTGGATTTTCCGAACTTCCTGAACGGGCCGGGCATCGCGCGCAGTGCCGGCAACCTCGTGCTGGATGGTGCCACGGCAGGCAGCGATTTCTCGGGCATCGTCGGCCTGTTCCATCTGGACATTTCCCTGCGTGACGGCAGCCTGATCCTCAGAGGGCAGGGCACGGCGAACATTCCGAACCTCATCCTGAACTCCTTCAGCCCGACCAGCGATCTGATCATCGAGGCCGTGGGCGGTCCGCTGGCATGGACTTCGGCCAACACCCAGTACTTCATGGCGGGACGCGACATCCTGTTCAAGGCAGGGTCCCAGGCTGGTGAGTCGCTGAGCCTGTCGTCCGGGGGCAGCCAGACCTTCTACGCCAATCGTGACCTGCAGTTCCTGGGCAACATGGCCAGCGTCACCGCCAGCGCCACGAACGTTCAATCTCTCACCGCGAATCGTGACCTGATTTTCCGTGCCGGCAACAACCCGAATGCCTACGTGCTGGTCAATGCCACCGGTAGTCAGGATCTGGAGGCATCGCAGGACATCATCCTGGACGGGGGCGACGCCGCCGGCGCCTATGTCGCGGTGAGGGCGGGCGGTTCCCAGGACATGTTCGCGAGCCGCGACACGGTGCTCGCGGCCGGGGGTGGGGCGGGCAGTTTCGTCGAGCTCAAGGCGGCGAACAACCAAAATGTCCAGAGTTTCCGCGACATCAGACTGCTTGCCGGCGGCAGTGGCGCGTACGCCGAGATGCGCAGCACCGGGAGCAGCCAGAGCATAGGCTCCTTCTCGACGGACCATGTCGAGCTCATCGGCGGCAACGCCGCCGACGCCCATGCTGGCCTGTTCGCCGCCACCGGTCAGACCGTGCGCAGCCAGTTCGGCATCCGCGTGCAGGCGGGCAGCGGCGCCCGCAGCGACGCCGTGATCGAAGGGGATCAATTGGTCAGTACCAATGGCACGCTGGACGTCATCGGCGGCGCCGGCGCCGATGCCGGCAACCTTTCGGTCGCACGCATCACCAACACCGGCCCCAGCACCTTGCAATCGATCGGTGCCAGCGCGATCACGGTCAGTGCGCCGTCCGCCTACGGCGAGGCGCGGATCGACAGCCTGTCCACGGGTGGCCAGAACATTTCCGCTACTTCGGTGCAGGTCACCAGTGGAGCGTCCGGCAGCAAGGCACGAATCTATAACCAGGCCGGCACGCAGACGCTGTCGCTGGGTCAGGATGGCCAGGGCGTCAGCCTCAGGGTGGCCGCGCTCGGCGGTGGCACGGCCTCGGTCGAATCCGGTGGCAACCAGAAGCTCAGCGCGTCGGGCAAGGTCGTGATCGGTGATCTGGCGGCGCTGGGCAGTGCCTGGCTCAAGGCGGTCAATCTCGATGCGGTCATCGGCTCGCTGGCGGTGCTGGGCGGCGCCGGCGGCGGCGCCAACGCCAAGATCGATGCCGCGCAGCAGCTCGTCATCAGCACGCTGCGTGGCGGCACGCAGCTCAAGGCCGGTCTGGGCGGCACGGCCAGCATCGACCCGGCGATCCTGAGCCTGGCGACCAACGGTGCGCTCGATGTGATCGCCGATGGCGTCGGCGCGTCGATCACCGGTGACGAGGTGAAGGTGGCCGCCACGGCCGGCAATCTGAGCCTGGTCGGTGGCAGCGGCGGCAACGCCGATGCCCGCATCGCCGCGCTCGGGGGCACGGTGGCGCCGGTCATCGCCAGCTCGGCGGATGTGGTGCTCACACAGGGCTCGGGTGCCAACGCCGACGCGCTGCTGGACAACCTCACCGGGGTGACCGGAAACATCCTGATGGGTGGCAACTGCGTGAATTGCGGCAACACCACCAACACCCCCAATCAGCCCGATTCGGCCGTGCTGGGCGGTTTCGTCATCGGCGGCGCGATCACCTCGGGTCCGGCGAGTGTGACCGAGCTGCCGCTCCAGTTCGACCCGACCAATCAGACTCTGACCTTGCTGGTGAACGCCAACCAGACCGACGAGGGCGCGAACGTCGATGAAACCGACCCGCGCCGCAAGAAAGGAACCGGAAAATGCAGCTGACCTCGGAGCTCGGGATGTCGTTGCGGCGTACGTCTGCGCTGCCGGCTTTACTGCTGGCCTTGTCCTGCGCCGTATCGACGAACGGCGCGCGCGCGCAAGGGGCGGACGCGGCCGTCGGCGAAGTCGTGTTCGCGCAGGGAATTTCGACCGCCCAGCAGGCCGGAGCGGCGCCGCGCTTCCTGACCAAGGGCGATGCGCTGCGCCAGGGCGATGTCATCAGCACCAGCCCCAAGGGTTATGCGGTGATCGGTCTCAGGGATGGCGCGAAAATGACCTTGCGCCCGAACACCGTGTTCGCGGTCGAGAAGTTCGCGCACGATGCCGGCGAGGAGAGCGCGCTCATGCGCCTGTTCAAGGGTGGGCTGCGCACCGTCACCGGCCTGATCGGAAAACGCAATCCGGGTGGGGTGCAGCTGGCGACGCCGACCGCGACGATCGGCATCCGCGGCACCGATTTCAACGCGCGGCTGTGCGGCGCCGACTGCCGTCAGGAAGCCGGCCAGCTGGCGCAGGTGACGGGCGCGGGCTCGGCGGGCTCGGTACCGACCGTGGCCCGCGTCGCATCCGTCACCGGCCGGGTCACGGCGATCGCTGCGACCCCCGGTTCGCCGGCGCGCACCCTCACCGAGGGGGCGCCCTTGTTCGCGGGCGACACCGTGCGCACCGACGGCGGCGCCTATGCGCAACTGGGCTTTCGCGATGAGTCGCGCGTGACCCTGCACGCGCAGACCGTGTTCCGCATCGAGTCGTTCCAGGACGCCGGTGCCGGCGAAGGCATGTTGCTGCGCCTGTTGCGCGGCGGCATGCGTGCCGTGACCGGTCTGATCGGCAAGCGCAACCCGGCCAGTGTCAAGTATGTGACCGCGGTCGCGACCATAGGCATACGCGGCAGTGGCGCCGCGATCCATTGCGCCGGGCGTTGCGCCGATCCGAGCGTCGGTGGCCCGCCCAACGCCATGCCCGGTGAGGGTGATGGCATGTTCGTGAACAACTTCGAGGGCCAGCTCTATGCCGAGATCAATGGCCGGCAGTTCCCGATCGAGCTCAACCAGACGGCCTTCGTCGATCCCGTGACCCGGGCCTTCAATCTGCTCGCACAGATGCCTGACTTTCTGCGCAACACGACGCCGTTCCAGGATAACCGCCCGATCGATTTCAAGAACCTGTTCGGCGCCAAGGGCAGCGGTGACGACGCCGACCTGATCGTGTCGGTGAACGAGGAGGGGCATGTGGTGATCCAGTCGGACGGGCAGCGCATCGACCTCGGGCCGATGGAGTCGGGTGGCATCAAGTCCGGCGAAGTGGCGCGCTTCGAGGGCATTCCGCGCATCGTGCGCGACGACCCCTATTTCAGCGTCAGCCCGGTGCTGTTTACCGGGACTGATTCGAAAATGACACGCTTCCTCGGGGTTGGCGTCGGCAAACCGGGTCAGGATCAGTGTGAATTCTGACCTTGTCATGGATAATCGCCGTCAATTCCCGACTCTTGGTCAGCCTGTCGTGCCGCTAGCTCTATCCAAGGTATCCGGTGCGCCGCTGACGCGGTGCTTGGTTCTGGCCACGTTGCTGGCTGCTTTGCTGACCACTGCGCCGTTCGCGCGGGCGCAGCAGGCCGAGCTGACGCTGGACGTCGGTCGCTACGTGATCGAGGGTGACAACCCGCTGTCGGCCGCCGACACCGAGGCTGTGTTGGCACCCTTCGTCGGGCGTGGCAAGGCACTGGGCGACCTCGAGGCGGCCTCCGAGGCGCTCGAGAAGGCCATACGCGGCCGAGGCTACAGCTTCCATCGGGTCATCGTGCCGGCGCAGAAGCCCGAGGGGGGCGTGGTCAAGCTCGAGGTGCTGCGCTATACCGTCGGCAAGGTCGTGGTCTCGGGCAACGAGCATTTCAGTGCCGAGAACGTGCGTCAAAGCCTGCCATCGCTGAAGGAAGGCGAGCCACCCAACGCGGCAGCGCTTGGGCGCGATCTGGGCACCGCCAACGAGCATCCCTCCAAGCGCGTGGCCGCGACCTTCAAGGAAGGTGACACGCCCGATACGCTCGATGTCGAGCTGAAGGTTCGCGACGTGGCGCCGGTGACGACCTTCGTGGGCGTGAACAACACCGGGACCGGCAGCACCGGCTATTACCGCGTCACGCTGGGTCATCAGCGTACCAATCTGTTCGACCGCGACCACACGGCGACGGTGTCGTACACCACGTCGCCGGACTACATGAATTCGCTGCGCCAGTACGGACTGTTCTATCAGATTCCGTTCTACGGCTATGGCGGAAATCTGTCGCTGTACTACGCGAAATCGGATGTCAATACCGGGCGCATTCCCCAGGGGGGCGGTTTTTTCGATATTGCCGGTGGCGGTGAGTTCTACGGCGCGCGCTATACCCAGTCGCTCGCGCGCCTGGGCCCCTACACGCATGCGCTGGCCGTCGGCATCGACCAGAAGGGCTTCACCAACGGCTCGAAGTTCGGTGTCATTCGCGTGAACCCGGATGTCGCGACCCGCCCCTTGACTCTGCGCTATCAGGGTCGGGTCGAGCAGGAGTGGGGGCAGTTCGGCGGTTACATTGATTACACGCGCAATCTGCGCGGCGGCACCGATGGCGGTCGCGACAACTTTGCCGCGTTCGGCGCCGACCGCACCTGGAGCGCCTGGCACTATGGCCTGGACGCCAGCGCGCCGGCGGGAGACTGGCTGCTTTCGGGGCGTCTGCGCGGACAGTGGACCAACCAGCCGCTGGTGCCGGGCGAACAGTTCGGTATCACCGGCGTATACACCGTGCGCGGTTTTCTCGAGCGCGAATTCGCCGGTGACCGTGGCTGGAACGTGAATCTGGAGGCGCGCGCGCCCAGCCTGGGCGACAACCTGGTGCCGGTGTTCTTTTATGACACCGCCGGCGCACGTGTGCTCAGCACCGAAACCTCCGACACGGTGGCCAGCATGGGCCTCGGCTTGCGCTGGAGTTGGCAGCAGAAGCTGGAGATCGCCACCGATCTCGCCTATGTGCTGAACGGCACCACCGGCGTCACGACCGGTGGTGCGCGCGCGCATTTTTCCTTGTTCTACCGCTTCTGATCGCCGCCGCGCGCGGCGCTTCTCCCACTGATTCACCGACCCTGCCGGGCGAGCACCGTGCGCCCGTGTCCGCATCGCTAGGCAATGACGGCCAGCGCCGTACAATCCGCCCTTCGCCAGAGCATGTCACGCAGGGGTCCCCGTGTCCGAGCAGACCGAGCACCATCACCGGGAGAATGTGCAACAGGCGCTGGCTGAGATCCAGCACCTGCTGGCACGTCACCGCTTAGTCGAGGGGCTGGTGCACCGCCAGGCCATGCCCAGACACGAGCTCGTCGAGACGCTGGTGCACAAGCAGCACGTCGCCGAGCTGGCACGTCGGCTCGACGCCATGCATGCGGCCGACATTGCCTTCGTGCTGGAGGCGCTGCCGCTGGATGACCGCCTGTTCGTGTGGGATCTGGTCAAGGCGGAACGCGACGGCGAGATCCTGCTGGAGGTGTCCGACCCGGTACGCGAGTCGCTCATCGAGTCGATGGAGCCCAAGGAGCTGGTCGCGGCCGCCGAGCAGCTCGATGCCGACGAGCTCGCGGATCTGGCGCCGGACCTGCCACGTGGGGTCATGGAGGATGTGTTCCGGCTCCTTGGCGCCGAGGAGCGGGAGCAGCTGCGTGCGGCCATGTCCTATCCGGAGGACGCGGTCGGTGCGCTGATGGACTTCGATCTGGTCACCGTGCGCGAGGATGTCTCGCTCGAGGTGGTGTTGCGCTACCTGCGGCGCTTCGACGAACTGCCCGATCACACGGACCAGGTCTATGTGGTCGACCGCCAGGAGCATCTGCGCGGGGTGCTTCCGCTCGCCCGTCTCCTGGTCGCCGATCCGGAGGCACGTGTCGCCGACGTGATGTTGAGCAATCCGCTGACGCTGACCGCCGAGGACCGGGCCGATGAGGCTTCACGCTGGTTCGAACGCTATGACCTGGTGTCGGCGGCGGTCGTGGACGCCAAGGGCCGGCTCGTAGGGCGCGTCACCGTGGACAGTGTGCTCGATTTCGTGCGCGAGCAACAAGAGGCCGAACGGCTCGCTCAGGCCGGTCTGCGTGAAGAGGAAGACATCTTCGCCGGGGTCCTGGATTCGGTGAAAAACCGCTGGGCCTGGCTGGCGATCAATCTGGTCACGGCAACGCTCGCCTCGCGCGTGATCGGCTTGTTCGAGGGTTCGATCGAGCGCCTGGTCGCCCTGGCGGCGTTGATGCCCATCGTCGCCGGCATTGGCGGCAACTCGGGCAACCAGACGATCACGATGATTGTGCGCGCGATCGCCCTGGGTCAGGTGCGCACCGATGCCGCACGCAAGCTCTACCGCAAGGAAATTGCCGTTGCCACCGTCAACGGGGTGGTCTGGGGAGGACTGCTGGGGATACTCGCCTGGGGACTGTATGGTTCCGTATCGCTCGGGCTGGTCATGACGGTGGCGATGCTGCTCAACCTGTTGCTTGCGGCAATCGTCGGGGTCGCCATCCCGATGACGCTGAGTCGGCTGGGCCGGGACCCCGCGGTGGGATCGAGTGTGATGATCACCGCGGTCACCGACTCTGGCGGATTCTTTATCTTTCTCGGTCTCGCGACGCTGTTTCTGATCAAATGACCGCGAAGGCCGCGCGCGCCGCAGCCACGGTATGTTCGATGTCCTGTTCGCTGTGCGCGCTGGACACGAAGCCGGCCTCGAACGCGGACGGCGCGAGATATACGCCCTGGTCGAGCATTGCGTGGAAGAAGCGCGCGAAGCGCGCCACGTCTCCGTCCTTGGCCTCGGCGTAACTTGCGGGCGGCCGCACCCGAAAATACAGGCCGAACATGCCGCCGACGTGGTCTGCGCTGAACGGCACGTCGGCCATGCGTGCAGCATCGGCCAGGCCCTGGCACAGCGATTGCGTTCGCGCCGTCAGGGCTTCGTAAAACCCTTCGGACTGCACGATGCGCAAGGTGGCAAGTCCGGCCGCGACCGCCAGGGGGTTGCCCGACAGCGTCCCGGCCTGATAGACGGGGCCGCTCGGCGCCAGCCCCTGCATGACGTCGCGCCGGCCGCCGAAGGCGCCCAGCGGCATGCCGCCACCGATGACCTTGCCCAGGGTCACCAGATCGGCCTGGATACCGAACAGCGCCTGTGCGCCGCCCGGGCCGACACGGAAGCCGGTCATGACTTCGTCGAAGATCAGCAGCGCACCGTGCTGGGTGCAGAGCGCGCGCAGCAGACCGAGAAGCTCCGGGGTCGGGCGCACGAGATTCATGTTGCCCGCGATGGGTTCCACGATCACCGCGGCAATGGTATCGCCCCGCGCCGCGAACAAGGCCGCGAGCGCAGCGCTGTCGTTGTAATCGAGCACCAGCGTGTGGCGGGCGAAATCCGCTGGGACCCCCGCCGACGACGGCCGGCCGAACGTCAGTGCCCCAGAACCCGCTTCGACCAGCAGGCCATCGGCGTGACCGTGATAGCAGCCGGCGAACTTGACGATGTCGTCACGCCCGGTGTGACCGCGCGCGAGCCGGATCGCACTCATGGTCGCCTCGGTGCCGGAAGACACCAGACGCACCTGCTCCATGCCCGGTACGAGCCGGCACAACAGTTCGGCCATGTCCACCTCGGCTGCGGTGGGCGCGCCGAATGACAGGCCGCGCGCGGCAGCGGCCTGGACCGCTGCGACCACGTCCGGATGCGCATGCCCGACGATCGCGGGGCCCCAGGAGCCAACGTAGTCGATATAGCTGCGCCCATCCGCGTCCACCAGGCGGCTGCCTAGCCCGGAAACGATGAAGGGTGGTGTGCCACCGACCGCGGCAAAGGCTCGCACCGGCGAGTTGACTCCCCCTGGTATCGAACGCTGCGCGCGTGCGAACAGCCGAGCGTTGGCGGACGGTGATGCGGTCATATGGGCCCCTGGAAAAGTCGAGTGTAGCGCCTGGCCTGCTCACGGACATCGTCGGCCGAGAACAGGTCGTCGCAGACGGCGAGCAAGGATACGCCGGTGGCCAGAACATCGCTGGCGCGAGCAAGGTCGATGCCGCCGATCGCGGCGATCGGTACCGTGAACCTGCTCGCCGCTTCGCGCAACAGGGGGAGCGTGACCGGTGTCGCGTCCGGCTTGGTGCGCGAAGTGCAGACCGCGCCGAACGCGAGATAGTCCGCGCCGGCCGCGAGCGCATGGCTGGCGCGCGCCAGGTCGGCATAACAGGACGCGCCGATCACGGAGCCGGGCGCAAGATGCGCGCGCGCCTCGCCTATGGCTGCGTCATCGCGGCCTAGATGCACGCCGTCTGCGGCGACCCGAATGGCGAGCTCGATGTCGTCATTGATGATGAAGCAGGCGCCGTAGCGCCGGCAGCGTTCTGCCAGCCCCGTGGCATCCCGAAACCGTTGAACAGGGTCGTGGCCCTTGTCGCGATACTGGATCAGGCGCACACCACCGGCCAGCGCGGCCTCGACGGATGACAGCAGGCGTGCTCCCGACAGGCCGTCCGGTGTGATCGCGTAGAGCCCGCGCCGCGGCAGGCGTTCAGGCATGTGTCAGTGCCGGTCGCCGCCCGAGCAGGCGGTCCGGTATCCATTGCCCATGTCCGGGGCGGTAGGCGTGCCGTAGCGCTTGATAGGTGTAGGCCTGTGCCATGCTGGCCGCCTCGCGTACTGCATGGCCGTGCGCGAGCGCGGCCGCTAGTGCGGCCGCCAGTGTGCAGCCGGAGCCATGAAAGCTGTGCGCGAGTCGTGGCCAGCTCTCCGCGTATTCGCCGCCATCGGCGGCGAACAACACGTTCTCGACATGGTCCGTGCGAGCGTGCGTGCCGGTGACCAGCACGTGGCGGCTGCCCGACGCGATCAGCGCGCGGGCGCCGGCGCGCCGCTCGCTGGCAGTGTCGGCGGGCAGCCCCGACAAGTGCGCGAGCTCGAGCGTGTTTGGTGTGAGCACGGTCGTGTAAGGCAATAGCCGCTTACACAAGGCCGCCCGCGCGTCCTCTGCAAGCAGCGGGTCACCGCGTCCGGATGCGAGCACCGGATCGAGCACCACCGGCACGAGCGGGTGGCGGCTCAAGAATTCCGTCAGCACGTCGATATGATCCGTGCCGCCGATCAGGCCGATCTTGAATGCCGCGACCGGCAGATCGTCAATCAGGCATGCTGTCTGGGCACGGAGCAGCTCGGCGGGGATCGGCATGAGCTGCGTGACGCCGACGGTATTTTGCACGGTCAGCGTGGTCACGATCGTTGCCGGATGGCATCCCCAGGCCGCGAGCACAAGCAGGTCGGCTTGCAGTCCGGCACCGCAGGATGGGTCGCTGCCCGAGAAACAGACGACAACCGGAGAGGGCACGGACATGGTTCGTGGTCGAGTGCGAGGTGCAAGCGGTGCCGGGCGGGCGGGGTCGCGAAAAATGGCGGTATGATCCGCCGATACTACTCCATGGCCTGGAAGGCATTGCATGGCTGGCGCTGTCGTCACCGAATTCAAGACCTACATGTGTTTGATCTGCGGGTTCATTTATGATGAAAGCGCAGGGATCCCGGACGAAGGCATAGCGCCCGGCACGCGCTGGGAAGATGTTCCGACCAACTGGACCTGCCCGGACTGTGGCGCACGCAAGGAAGACTTCGAACTGGTCGAGATTTGACTGCGCGCGATGCCGCATGCTCCGCCCCGTTTAGACCGGACCACATGGTGATCGATGTCAGCTAATTTGAACGGTATCAAGGTGCTGGTGATCGACGACAGCAACACGATCCGGCGCAGCGCGGAAATCTTCCTGATGCAGGCGGGTTGCCAGGTGGTGCTTGCGGAGGATGGCTTCGAGGCCTTGGCGCTGATCGCCGATCATGCGCCGGATGTCGTGTTCCTGGACATCATGATGCCGCGCCTCGATGGCTATCAGACCTGTGCGCTGATCAAGAGGAACCCGCGCTTTGTTGCCATGCCGGTCATCATGTTGTCTTCCAAGGACGGGCTGTTCGATCGCGCACGCGGCAGGCTGGTGGGCGCGGACCACTATCTCACCAAGCCTTTCACCAAGGACGAGTTGTTGCAGGCCGTCGCCCGGCACACGTCGGCGCGTGCGGATGGGAATTGACGAGGCAGATGATGACGATTCAACGGGTACTGGTGGTGGATGATTCCCCCACCGAACGTCAGGTACTGAGCGATTTCCTGACGCAGCAGGGCATGTCGGTACTGACCGCCGAGGATGGCGAGCAGGCGGTGGCGCGCGCACGGACGGAGCAGCCAGATCTGATCCTGATGGATGTGGTCATGCCCGGCATGAACGGTTATCAGGCGACGCGCGTTCTGGCGCGCGACGAGGTGACGCGGCATATCCCCATCATCATGTGTACCAGCAAGGACCAGCCGACCGATCGCATCTGGGGGATGCGTCAGGGAGCGCTGGACTACCTGACCAAGCCGGTCGATCTGGGCGCGTTGATGCGTACCATCGAGGCGCTCCGATCCGGCGCGTCGTCCTGAGGTGTCCGTGGACAACTTCGGATATAACATCGAAGCGGCCGGCGCGGCGTCGGCGGATCGAACGCCGGTCGACAGGCCAAATCCCAATGCCGCGGCCGCGTTCCTGGGTTTCATGGTTGGACCGGAACGCTGGCTGGTCCGCTTGGCCGACTGCGCCGAGCTTCTGCCCATGCCGTCGATCACGGTGGTGCCGGCGACGGTGCCGTGGTTTCTCGGGGTCGCGAACCTCCGCGGTGCCTTGTATGGCGTCACCGATTTCGCACAGTTTCAGCGTTTGCGCACGACCCCGTCCACCCAGGATGCCCGCATTGTGCTGCCGCATGCGCGCTACCGCAGCCAGTGCGCGTTGCAGGTCGGTCGCTCCCTGGGCCTGTTGTCGCGCGAGCAGTTCGAGCCGGATGCCGATGAGGTGGAGACCAGGCCCTGGATTGGCGAGAGACTGCGCGACCGCGCCGGCGAAATATGGTTGCGCCTGAATTGGCGCCCGCTGCTTGTGGCGACCGAGTTTCTAGACATTGCAGCCTGACGGGGGAGGTGGCGAAAACATGTCCGCGCTGGCGCAGGTGATAGGGCAGGTCGACGGAGCGAGCACGAGTTCCGGTGCGCCGCCCCAGGACGTTCGTCGCTCGCGGGCCGGCGGCTGGTCTGAGCTGTTCGGTTTCACCGGATTGCCCTGGCCGATGCAGCGCAAGGTGCTGTTGCTAGTGTTGTCGCTAGGTCTCGCGCTTGCGGCGCTGGGTGCATGGCTGGGGTTCGTGGGTGCCCGCGACAATGCCGCGCGCATCGAGGCCGTCGGTGAGCTGCGCTTGTTGGCGGAGAGGCTTGGACGTTCTGCCCAGCTGTCCATGCAGGGGCAGGTCGGAGCGATCGTCGACCTCGCCATCGCGCGCGACGAATTCGCCGAAATCCTGTCGGCACTGCGCGATGGCAGCACGGTCGATGGTCGTCTCGTTCCGGCGCTTGCCTCCGGCAGTGAGCAGGCGATGGCTGCGCTGGAGAAGGCCTGGGCCGATCCGAAGCAGCAGGCCGACAGCCTGCTCAAGCCCTTGGCCGGCATGCTGTCGATCATTCAGTCGGTGGCGCGGATACGGGCCATCGAGGACGAGGTCGTCGCGGTGGGCGAAGCCTGGGTGCAGGCCAAGGCCGAAACCGGCGCGTCGGCGAAAGACATGGCGTCGGCGGCGCGCCTGCTCGTACGCTTGAGCGATTTGGCGGGGGCGACGACGAACTTGCTGGCCGGCGAGGGTACCGGATCAGCCGAGGTCGCGGGCATCCGGCGTACCGTCGAATCGATCGACGAACTGTTGCAGCGTATGGCGGCTGGCGCAAAGGGGGCGAAGGCAAGTGATCCCGAGTCGACGAGCTTTCGTGAGCTCGCGCGCGTGGCGCAGCCGCTGCTCAACGCGGCCAAGGTCATACTGGGCAATGCCGGCAGCTATGCTCAGGCACGCGCCGCGGGCGCTAGCCTGATAGGCTCGGTGCCGGCGCTGACTGGTCGGGTGCGGGGGCTCGATGACACCTTGTCACGGGGGCTGGGTGCCGGCTTCATCGGTTTGGCGCTGCTGGCGGGTGTGCTGGTCGTCGGTTCCCTGGGCGGCTTGGTTCACCTGTCGCAGCGCGACACCGAACGACGCCGCCACGAGGCCGAAGCGTTGGGTGCACAGGCCCAGACCGAAAAGGATAGGGCGCAGCAAGCGATCTTGCGCCTGATGAACGAAATGGGCGACCTCGCCGATGGCGATCTGACCGTGCGCGCGACCGTCACGGAAGACATCACCGGCGCGATCGCCGATTCCGTCAACTACACCATCGAGGAACTGGCCGTGCTCGTGCGGCGCATCAATGCTGCGGCCGGTCGGCTCGCCGAAGCCGCCGAGACCAGCGTGCGCCTCTCCAATGAGCTGTCGCTCGCGAGTGAGCAGCAGGCACTCGAGATCCGCTCCGCCGGGCAGGCCGTGTTGCAGATGGCGAAGGCGATGCGCACGGTATCGTCCGAGGCGGTGCGTGCGGCGCAGGTCGCGCGCGGCGCACTCGCGGCAGCGGACAAGGGGGCGCAGGCAGCCACCGATTCGCTGCACGGGATGAACGAGATTCGTGGCCAGATCCAGGAGACGGCAAAACGGATCAAGCGCCTGGGCGAGTCGTCCCAGGAGATCGGCGAGATCGTGGAGCTGATCGGGGGCATCACCGAGCAGACCAATGTGCTGGCGCTGAATGCCGCCATTCAGGCGGCATCGGCCGGCGAGGCGGGCCGCGGCTTTTCGGTCGTGGCCGAAGAGGTGCAGCGGCTGGCGGAACGTTCTGCCGGTGCGACGCAAAAGATTGCCGCGATCGTGCGCGCGATTCAGGCCGATACGCAGGAAGCGGTGCGCGCGATGGAGAATTCGACGCAGGGTGTGGTTGACGGTGCGCGCCTGTCCGATGCGGCGGCGCAGGCGCTCGCGGAGATCGCTTCCGAATCGACCGAGCTGGCCGCGCTCATCGAACAGATGGCCGGAGCGACGCAGTCGGAGGCTAGCCATGCTGTCGGCGTGGCCGAGAGCATGCGCCGCATCCTCGATGTGACCGATCGCAGTGCGGCCGGAACGCGACAGACGGCGGTCGCGATCGGTGACTTGGCGAGCCTGGCGACCGAGCTGAAGGGCTCGGTCGCCGGCTTCAAGGTTTGATGATGGGCGCGTCGTCCGATTCGTTCGATTCGTCCGATACGCGTCGCGATCTCGGCCCCATCCTGTGGGTCCGCGGCGAAATCGAGGCCGCCCTGGCCAGGGCCGTCGCTGTGGTGCGCGATGAAGGCGACGTGCAGGTGGCCGCGCGCACCGCGCGCGCTCACCTGTACCAGGCGCGTGGGGCGCTCAGCATGGTGGGCCTCGAAGGCTCGGGTCGTTTCGTCGAGGTGCTCGAGCAGCTGTTGGCCGACTGGGCCGACGGCCGCCTGGCTGATGCGGACGCAGTGGGCGATCTGCTCGAGCGCTCGGTCGCGGCCTTGTCGCGCGTGCTGGACGTCGTCACTCAAGGCGGCGAGGAGCAAGGCCTGAGCCTGTTGCCGCTCCATGCGCAGGTGAACGCTTTGCGGGGCGGCGATCCGCCGGATCCCTCGGAGCTGTTCTTCCCGGACCTCAGTCGTGTCCCGGCGCTGCCCGCAGCGCGCGACGACATCGAGCCCGACCTCGCGCGCTTGCGCGGCCGGTTCCAGCGCGGCCTGCTCGAATGGCTGCGCGGCCACGACGGCTTGGCCGACATGCGTGCCGTCGCGACCGACATCGGAGCGCTGCCGGGCCCAGCCGGCGCGCGCGCATTCTGGTGGGCGACCGCAGCTTTTTTCGATAGCCTCGATGGCGCCGAGGCGGCCCCGGATCTCGCGACCAAGCGCCTGACTGCGCGCATCGAGCAGCAGATTCGACGGCTTCAGGCGGGCTCGCGCACGGTCGCCGAACGCTTGCAGCGCGAGCTGCTGTACCGCGTTGCCGTGGCCGAGCGGGATGGCGGCGCGATCGATCAAGTGCGCCAGGCCTATGGGCTGCATCGCCTCCTGCCTGTCGGGAACATCGTGGAAAGCGCGCCCTGGGAGCCGATTCTGCGCAGGCTGCGGGAGCATCTGGGCAGCGCAAAGGAACACTGGGCTCGCTTTGCCGCCGGCGCAGCCGTATCGCTGCCGATCTTTCATGAACAGGTCAACGAGCTGGAGCGGGCCGGGCGGGATCTTGGCGGCAACGAACTGACGCAACTGCTGTCGGCGCTGGCCGCCGTGGCCCGTTGGCTGCGCCGGGATCCATTGCAGGCGGATGACGCCATTGCGATGGAAGTCGCGACCGCCATGCTGGTCGCCGAGCAGGCGCTCGAGCAGTGGGGGCGTGCCGATGTGCAGGCCACGGAAGCGGCGCGGACCATGAGTGTCCGGCTGGAGGCCCTGGCACGTGGCGAGCGGCCCGAGCTGGCGCCGCCACCATTGCAGGATGCGGCACGGCGCGCCGAACAGCGCTTGCTGCTCGGGCAGACGGCCCGCGAGATGCGCAGCGAACTGGCACTCATCGAGCAGCAGCTGGACGCCTGGTACCGCGACGCGGACAGCCGGCCGGACGACGAGGTGCTGGAAAAAGCGTTCCGGCGCCTGTCAGGCGCGTTCGATCTGCTCGACGAGAAAGAGGCGGCGATGCTGCTGAAGGACTGTCAGGAGCGGTTGCGCGTGCTGGTCGAGCGGGCGGCGCCTGCCGCGCATGACGCCATCGAGTCGCTGGCGCAACCGCTCTCGGCGCTGGGGCTGTTCATCGATGCGCTGCCCGGGGGGCATGCGAACCTTGCCGCCATTCTCGCCCCCCAGCCGGTGGCGCCGGCGGTGGCCAGCGTCGAGACCGAGCTCGCGACCGCTGCCAGGGATGTCCGCTCGCTGGCGGCCGCGCTGGAGGAGCGCCCCAAGGACGCCGAGTTGCGTGCGGCGCTGCGGGCCGGCTTGCAGGCGATCAGCCAGGACGCCCAGTTGGTCGCCGATGCCGATCTGGAACACGGCGCGCGCGCGGCGCTGGCCGCGCTGGCCGATCCGCAGCAGTCCTCCGCCGAAATGCTGGTCGAGGCCGTGGCCAAGGTGACCGGGACACCGGTCGTGCAACCGTCGGAGGACGCCGCGCGGCTGATCGACGTCCCCGACGCAGAGCTGGACGCGGAGCTGTTGGGCATCTTCATCGAAGAGGCCGACGAAAATCTGGCGACCATCGGCGACGAACTGCTCAAGCTGTCGTCGGGCCGCCACGACCAGGAGGCCCTGAGCAGCGTGCGTCGAGGCTTTCATACGCTCAAGGGCAGCGGTCGCATGGTCGGTCTGCGCGATCTGGGCGAGGCTGCCTGGGCGGTCGAGCGAGTGTTGAATCAGTGTCTGCAGCGGGATCATGCGGCGAGCCCGGAGTTGATCGATCTTGTCGAGCGCGCGCGCGCGCTGCTCGCCGATTGGGTCGCGCAACTGCGCGCGGGCAGCTTCGCGACGTTGCCTTACGACTGGCTGAAGGAAGCTTGCGAGCGCATGCTCGCCGAGGGTGAGATACCAGCACCCGAGCCGACGATCCCGGCGCCTGGCTTGTGCCATATCGGACCGGTGTCGGTGCCGCAACATCTTTTCGACCTGTTCCTGAACGAGGCGCGTGCGCACGTCGCCGTCCTGCGTCGAGAGCTCGCCCGATTGCACGTCAACCCGGCGCTGGTGCCCGGCGACGAGCCGGTGCGCGCGGCCCACACGCTCGCCGGAATCGCCGGCACCATCGGCTTCACCATGGTGAGGGATCTCGCCCGGTCTCTTCAGGGGGTGCTGGAGCGCTTCAGCAACGCGAAGCGCCAGCCCGATACGGATCAGGTGAGCTTGCTGTCGGCAGCGGCCGCGCAACTGGATAGCATGGTCAGCGCGATTTCGGCAGGAAACTGGCCGGAGCCGGCCGAAGCGCTCGTTGCGCGCCTGACTGACATCGACGGTACGGCAGAGCGACCGACTGCTGTCCGGGATGATGCCGCGCTCCCGGTCGTCGATTTGGAGGCGTCGGCCGAGGACCTCAGCGAGGAAGCATTCGAATACATCGGGCCCGACGAGCTCGATCTCGTAGCGGCCGAACACAGCGGTGTCGACACTGCGGCGTCAACTCCCGGTGCGCCCGCCCCGCTGGTCGAGCCGTTCGCCGAGCCGGCCGCCCCAGCCGAGGCGGCTCCGCCCTCGCAGCGATCACTGCGGGGGGGAGACGACCGGGAACCCATCGGCGTGCACGACGATATCGACGCCTCGCTGCTGCCCATATTCCTGGAGGAAGCCCACGAGCTGGTGCAGGCGATCGGTGCGGAACTGCGCGCCTGGCAGCTTGCACCCGCCAGCCCCGAGTTTCAGCCGGCCCTGACGCGTAGCCTGCATACCTTGAAGGGCAGCGCGCGCATGGCCGGGGCGATGCATTTCGGTGAGTCCATCCATGCCCTGGAAAGTCGGTTCAAGGACGCCGGCATGCCGCCCGACGAGGTTTTTTTCGAGGCGTTTCAGCGTGACTTCGACCGTGCTGCCGACCTCCTGCAGGGGCTTTCCGGGCATGCAGTGGCCGCACCGGGGGAAGGTCTGCCGGGTCAGGATGGTGCCGATTCGTTCGATGAGGACCTGCCACAGAACGAGTCAGGGCCGACCTTGCGCGTGCGTGCCGATCTGCTTGACCGGTTCATCAACGAGGCCGGTGAAATCGCGATCTCGCGTTCCCGCATCGAGGGTGAACTTGGGCAGTTGCGCCAGGGCCTGGGCGAACTGACCGAGAATGTGGCGCGCTTGCGTGCGCAGCTGCGCGAGGTCGAGATGCAGGCGGAGATGCAGTTGCAGTCGCGCATCGCGCAGACCGAGGCCCAGCATGCGGCCTTCGATCCGCTGGAGATGGATCGCTATACGCGTCTGCAAGAACTGACCCGGATCCTCGCGGAAAGCGCGGAGGATGTGCTGACCGTTCAGCATGCGCTGCAGCGCAATCTGGAGTCCGCCGAATCGGCGCTGGGCACGCAATCGCGCCTCAATCGGGCGCTGTCGCAGTCGCTGATGGGCGTGCGCCTGGTCGTGTTCAGGACGGTGGTCGAGCGGCTCCACCGTACGGTGCGGCAAACAGCCCGCGAGCTGGGCAAGCAGGTGGCGCTGCGCGTGGTCAATGACCAGGCCGAGTTCGATCGCGAAATCCTCGAGCGAGTCGTGGGTCCGCTCGAGCACATCCTGCGCAATGCGGTCAGCCATGGCATAGAGGAGGTTTCGGCACGGCTTGCGGCCGGCAAGCCGGCGCAGGGCGAGGTCGTGATGACGCTGGAGCAACGCAGCAACGAAATCGAGATCCGTATCGTCGATGATGGTGCCGGACTGGATTTCGAGCGCATCCGCCGGCGCGCGATCGAGCGCGGGCTGCTCGAACCCGAAGCGGACGCGACGCGCGCCGAGCTGGCGCAGCTGATCTTCGCTGCCGGCTTCAGCACGGCGACCGAGGTCTCGGAAATCTCCGGTCGGGGTGTCGGCATGGATGTCGTCAAGAGCGAGGTCACGGCCCTCGGCGGGCGTATCGAGCTCGAATCGGAGGACGGTCGCGGTACGTCCATCACGATACGTCTGCCGCTCACGCTTGCATTGATGCAGGCCGTGCTCGTGCGCGCCGGGGGCAAGACCTATGCGATGCCCGCGACGCTGGTCGATGCACTCGAGGAAATGAAGGGCGATCTCGAGGCGGTGCGCGCCGGTGACCTGGTGCAGGATGGTCAGCGCTGGCGCTACGCCCACCTGTCCGATCTGTTGGGCGTGGACCGCCATGCTGCGGCATCACCCTGGCTGCTGCGTGTACGCGCCGGTACGCAGCGGCTGGCACTCGAGGTCGAGGGCGTACGCGGGCGCCAGGAAATCGTCGTGAAGTCGGCCGGCCCGCAGGTCGCGCGTTTGCCCGGCTTTGTCGGTGCGACCGTGCTCGCCGATGGCGAAGTGGTCTTCATCGTGAACCCGGTGCTGTGGCCGGCGCGGCCAGCCCGCCAGCGTGTACTGCCCGAGACCCAGCAAACCGAATTGTCCGGTCTGGTCATGGTGGTCGATGACTCGGTGACCGTGCGCAAGGTGACGAGCCGTCTGCTCGAACGGGAGGGTTACCGCGTTGCGACCGCGAAAGACGGCGTGGATGCGCTGGAAAAGCTCGTGGAGCTGACGCCGCGGCTGATCCTGCTCGATCTGGAAATGCCGCGCATGGACGGCTTCGAGCTGGCACGCGCGCTACGTGCCGATGCCCGCCTGCAGGACATTCCGATCATCGTCATCAGCTCGCGTACGGCCGAGCGTCATCGTGCCTTAGCCCAGGAACTGGGCATCGCACATTATCTTGGAAAACCCTACGATGAAACGGAGCTGCTCGGCTTGGTTGGGCAGCATGTCGGGCCCGTCGAGCATCAGACGCTTGCCTGAGCCGGGTGATTCGCCCCACTCCCTGGTGCTTCTTGGCGTCACCGACTCTTCGATACCGAGGCCAAGGCGCTGAGCGCCCGTTCGCGCGCCGCTTGGTGATCGACGATGGGCGCGGGGTAGTCGCGCCCGATCAGGCAGCGGGTGGCACTTTGCTGGTTGCGGCTCATCTTCCAGGGCGCATGCACGGCATCGTTGGGCACATCGGCAAGTTCCGGCAGGTATCGTCGCAGGTAGTGCCCCTCGGGATCGAACCTGCGTGACTGTACCTCGGGGTTGAAGATGCGGAAGTAGGGCTGGGCGTCACAACCCACGGATGCGGCCCATTGCCAGTTGCCACAGTTACTGGCGAGGTCGTAGTCATTCAGATGCCGGGCGAAAAAGCGCTCGCCGAGACGCCAGTCGATGAGCAGATGCTTGCTCAGAAATGATGCGCAGACCATGCGCGCGCGATTGTGCATGAACCCGGTCTGCACGAGCTGGCGCATGCCGGCGTCGACCATCGGGTAGCCGGTCTGGCCCGTGCACCAGGCCTCGAAACCGGCAGCATCGTCGAGGTAGCGCCACCCACGAAATGCCTGGAGAAATGGTTCCGTGGCCAATTCGGGCTGGTGCGCAAGCAGCATCTGGAAATATTCACGCCAGATGAGCTCCTGCAACCAGGCATCGGCACCCATGCTCGGCCGCTCGCGTGCGCAACGAACCAATCGTCGGATCGACACGGTACCGAAACGGATGTGCATGGACAGCTGCGAGGTGCCATCCTGACCGGGAAAATCGCGCGACGATGCGTAATCCGCCATCCGGGGAAGAAAGTTCCGCAGCAAGAGCTCGCCGCCGGCGGCGCCGATGGGGATTCCCAGTTCGGCCAGATTGCTTTGCGCGAACCCGAGCTGCGTCAGCGTCGGCAGTTCAGTGGCCAGATGGGGTGGGGGCGCGGCCCATCGGGTCACCTCGTCTTCGACCACGTGTTCGCCGAGATCGTCGACGCCGAGACGCTGGCGCCACATGCGTGCGTAGGCTGAGAACCGGCGGAACGGGAGGCCATCTGTCGAGATGATCTCGTGCCGCTCGAAAATGACGTGATCCTTGGTCTCGACAAGGGTTCGGCCATCCTTGCTGAGTGCATCCAGAACGGCCCGGTCGCGTGACTGGGCATCGGGCTCGTAGTCCCGGTTTGCAAACACCGCATCGACGGACAGGCGCGACGCTAGCGACGGGATGGTCATCGCCGCCTTGCCATGCAGGATGATCAGCTCGCCATTCAGTGCCCGCAACGTCACCCGCAAAGCACGTACCGACTCAAGCATGAACTCGACCCGGCGATCGTAGGTTTGCCCCACGCCGACGAGCGCGCTCAGAATGTCGCTGTCAAAGACAAACACGCAATAGACGCGCCGGGCACTATGTAAAGCCAGGCTCAGTGCGGCATGATCGGACAGGCGCAGGTCGCGCCGGAACCAGACGAGGGCAGATTCGATCATGGCTGGGGTCCGCGCAGCAGCGTGCTCGCAATTCCAGGAAGGGCCTGACGGGCGATGCTAACAGTCAAGGGAGACTTGGAGCGGGGCACCTTGCACGAGATGCTCGTGCGGCATGAATGGGTGGTCCGCTTGCTCGCGATTGGAATTCGGACTGGAACTCGGCCTGGAATTCGGGTTCGACGGGACAGCGCCGAATGTGTGGTAACGTACCGGCGCGGGATTGCCGACGCCGGGGGGCGGCCCGTGCATCGTACGACCTAATGCAAACGAATCGGGAGACGACACATGAACACATCGCTTGTCAGGACGTTGGTGGGGGCACTGATCGGGTGTGCGACGGCAACCCTGGGGACGGCCTGGGCGAACACGATTTCCGGCGTGCGTGTCGATCCCGCTGCGCCCGAGGCGGGCAAGCCGGTCAAGATCGTCATCGAAGGGCAGGCGAGCAATTGCGGGCTGTATGTCGACTATGGCGATGGCTATTCCGACAACATCAAGATCGGCGATCGGGAAGGCACGCTGCCGCGCGAGCTGACACATGCTTACGCCAAGCCGGGCCATTACACGCTGAAGGTGGTCGGCAAGAAGATCACGACGCGGCTGCCATGTGATGGTTCCGCGCAGGCCAGCCTGACGGTCGCCGGCAAACCGGCGGTGACGGCGACTGCCCCATCGACCGGTGGTGCCGCAGCCGCCGCGACCTGCCCGGAAGGCTGGCGTCTGCTCGGCAAGGTGGCTCGCGATGGCAGCTTCCGCTGTGCCGCGCAAGCGCCGGCCGCGGGGCTGAACTGTCCGGGCAAGCTGAAATCGTTCGAGAAGGATGGGGTCATCGGCTGCGGCAGGGCGGGCAAATGACCACGCGCAAGCGCAAGACGAACGAGGTTGCCGCATGAGCATCGTTTCCGAGTTCCGTGAATTCGCGATCAAGGGCAACGTCGTCGATCTCGCGGTCGGCGTGATCATCGGCGGTGCGTTCGGCAAGATCGTCGACTCCGTGGTCGGCGACCTGATCATGCCCATCGTCGGCCGCCTGCTCGGTGGGCTGGATTTCAGCAACTACTTCATCGCGCTGAAAGACATCCCGGCCGGAACGGCGATGACGCTGGAAGCGGTCCGCAAGGCCGGCGTGCCGGTGTTCGCCTGGGGCAATTTCATCACGGTGTTATTCAATTTCGTGATACTCGCCTGGATCATCTTCCTGATGGTCAAGGGGATCAATCACCTGCGCCGGGTATCCGAGCCGCCGCCACCTGCTGCGACTGCGCCGCCGCCACCTGCCGAGGATGTCCTGTTGTTGCGCGAGATTCGCGACGCGCTCAGGAAGCCGTAGCGGCGGAGAGTGCTGCGCGGCGCGCGGCGCCCCGGGGAAATGGCGCATCGGTGCGTACTTCCACGATCGAGCGACCAGGCTGCTTCCTGACGTCTTATTGCCCGCGAAGGGTGG
Source organism: Rhodocyclaceae bacterium (assembly GCA_022072095.1). GTDB lineage: Bacteria > Pseudomonadota > Gammaproteobacteria > Burkholderiales > Rhodocyclaceae > JAJVIJ01. The sequence continues at coordinate 5,148 of JAJVIJ010000018.1, read as the reverse complement.
TCTCGTCCCGCTGACCGCGATCCCCCATGGCTAGACGAATGCTGTTGCTCGATACGGGCAAGGAATGGGGCGGTGGCACCAACAGCATGATCGAATTGCTCAAGCGTCTCGACCATGCTCGGTTCGCAGTGAGCGCCTGCTTCTATCATGACTACCCGCACGGCAGCTCGACGCTGGCCGCCGAGCTGGCCGCGATCGGTGTGCCGCTGATCGTGATGCCGGTCCGGTCGCAACCCTTGTGGGCCAAAATTGCCAAGGAACTGCTGCGCGGCCTGCTCGGCTGGCACCGGCGGTGGCGAGCTGCGGCCGTGTTTCGCATCGAGCTGTGTTGGCGCATCCGGCCACGCGCGCGCGCGCTGGCGGCGGTGCTGCGAAGGGGAGAGTACACGCTGCTCTACATGAACAACCAGCCCGCTTCCAATCTTGAAGGTTATCTCGCGGCCATGTCGGCTGGCGTAGCGGTGGTGCAGCATTGTCGTGTCGAGCCGGTCGTCAACGCCTTTGAGCGCGATCAGGTGAATCGCGCCGCAGCCGCCGTGCTATGCGTGTCGGAGGGCGTGCGCGACGCCTTGATTCGGCAAGGGGTGCGAGGTGAGCTGTGCCAGGTCATCCACAATGGCATCGACGTGTCGCAGGCCATGCCGGATGCGCAGCGCTTGCCTGGGGTCGCGCCGGGAATGCCGGTGGTCGGGGTGGTCGCATCGCTGCTCAAACGCAAGGCGGTCGATCATCTGCTGCGCGCAGTCGCGCGTCTGCCGGCCGCTATGGCGCCGCATGTGCTGGTCGTCGGCGACGGGCCGGAAGCGGCCGACTTGCGTGGGCTGGCCGATGCGCTCGGACTGTCGTCGGCTACCACCTTTGCCGGCTTTCAGGCGCGGCCGCTGCCCTGGCTGATGGCGATGGATATATTGGTGCTCAGCTCGCCCAGCGAGGGTTTTCCGCGCGTGGTGCTGGAGGCGATGCTGCTCGGCAAACCGGTGGTTGCCGCGAGGAACGCGGGTACCACGGCACTCGTCGAACACGCTGTGACCGGTTATCTCTACGATTTCGGCGATATCGATGCCTTGTCCAGACAGCTTGCCGTGCTGTTGAATCATGCCGACCTCAGGCGGGCGTTCGGCGAAGCGGGCCGGCGGCGCGTCATCGCGAATTTTTCGATCGAGCGCTATGTGGCCGGCGTCACGGCTGCGTTGGAGGCTGCCTGATGCCGATACGTGTTCTGCCCGAACTGCTCATCAGCCAGATCGCGGCTGGCGAGGTCGTCGAGCGTCCGGCCTCGGTGGTCAAGGAGCTGCTGGAAAACAGCTTGGATGCGGATGCCACGCAGGTGTCGATCCAGCTCGAAGAGGGCGGCGTGCGCCGGATACGCATCGCCGATGATGGCTGTGGCATCGAGCGCGACGAGTTGCGGCTTGCGCTCACGCGGCACGCGACCAGCAAGATCGCCAGCCTGGACGATCTCGAACGTGTCGCCAGCATGGGCTTTCGCGGTGAGGCGCTGGCGGCCGTCGCGGCCGTGGCGCGTGTGCGTCTGACCAGCCGCACGCGCTCGGCCAGGCAGGCGTATGCGGTGCACACCGAACAGGGCGGCGATCCGTCCGAGGTCGTGCCGGCCGCACTCGCCCAGGGGACCGTCGTCGAGGTCGCCGACCTGTATTTCAATACGCCGGCGCGGCGCAAGTTCCTGAAGAGCACCGCGACCGAATACGGCCATTGCGAGGAGGCGGTGCGCCGCATCGCACTGGCACGCGCCGACGTCGCGCTGGATCTGAGCCACGATGGCCGACAGCGTCTGCGGCTGGCCGCCGGCCACGAGACGCAGCGGCTGCACGCCTTGCTGGGCGCGGACTTCGCCGAGCATGCGCTGCCGGTCTCGGCGCAGGCTGGCCCGTTCCGCCTCGAGGGTCGCGTCTTGCCGGCGCCAATGGCGACGGCGCGGCAGGCGGCGCAATATGTCTTCGTGAACGGCCGCTTTGTGCGCGATCGACTGATCGCTCATGCCTTGCGCCAGGCCTATGCTGATGTATTGCATGCGAGCCGTCAGCCGGGCTACGTGCTGTACCTCGATGTGCCGCCGGAGCTGGTCGATGTCAACGTCCACCCGGCCAAGACCGAAGTCCGCTTCCGCCAGCCACAAGACATCCACCGCCTTCTGCAGCAGGCCGTCGAGCGGGCGCTGGCACGTACGCTGGTCGCGTCGCCGGACCGGCCGCAATCGGCGCCATTCGCGCGCTACGCGGAGTCGCCGCCGAGCCAGGCCGTTCAATTGGGCCTGGGCGTGAGCCAACCGCGCGCTGCGTACTTTGCGTCGCAAACGATCGCCAAGGCCTGGCGGGACATGCCATCGGGCGAAGGTGAGCGAGCCCATGCCGCACCGGCCGCATCGATCCCCGATGCGGAGCAAGCATTGACCCGGGTGTCCGCGGAACTTCGGCGCGATGCCGAGGGCGATCTGCCACCACTCGGTTATGCGCTCGCGCAATTGCATGGAATCTATATTCTGGCGCAGAACGCGGCCGGACTGATCGTGGTCGACATGCATGCTGCGCACGAGCGCATCCTCTACGAAAAACTGAAGCAAGGCCAGTCAGGGCAGTTTGCGAGCCAGCGCCTGCTGTTGCCGGTGGTGCTGACCGCCGGACCCGGTGAAATGGCGACGCTGGAGACGCATGCTGTGGCACTGGCCGAACTTGGCTTTGTGCTCGGCCGTGCTGGCCCGGAACAGATCGCGGTCCGCGAGGTACCGGCCCTATTGGCCGCCGCCGACGTGCCGGCGCTGCTGCGTGCGCTGCTCGCGGACCTGGCCGAATTCCCGGCGAGCCGGGTACTGGAGGCGCACCGCGACGAGTTGCTCGCGACGATGGCCTGCCATGGTGCGGTGCGCGCCCATCGCAGCCTGAGCCTGCCCGAAATGAACGCGCTGCTGCGCGAAATGGAGCGGGTCGAGCGTGCCGGGCAGTGCAATCACGGGCGCCCGACCTGGGTCGGCTGGCCGCTCGCCGAGCTGGATCGGTTGTTCCTGCGCGGCCGCTGAATCGTTCCACCTGCGCATCGGCGCAGCGCTGATTGCCCGCTCACGCCCCCGGCGCGGCCGGCGACCAAACGGGCAATTCGAAACAGGCGTCGACGATGGCTGCGGCATCCAGCTCGCGGACCTCGCGGGAGGGCGGGCGCAGCACCCGGTGCGCGACCCCCCACGGATGCCAGACCGCCGGCGGCGTCGCGCCGAACAAGGCCACCACGGGTTTGCCGAGCCCGGCTGCGAGATGCATCGCCCCGCCATCGGACAGGATCGCGGCATCGCAGATCGCCAGTGCGGCGATCAGCGATGCGAGCTCGCGCGTCGGTATCGGTGTCAGCGCTGGTCGCAAGCCACGGCGACCCAGCGCTTCGAGCAAGCTCTGGGCGAGCGCGTCGTCGCCCGGGTGCTGCGGGTCGTCCGCGCCGCCCGGCGCCCACAGCAGCATCAGTTCGGCACGAGCGGACAGGCGTTCGATCACCGCCAGCCAGCGGTCCAGCGGCAGGCGCTGACTTGGCTTGCGCGCACTCAGATGAAGCGCGATCAGCGGGCGGGACGGCGGACACCGGCGCCCCTCCAGTTCGGCGCGCAGCCGGACCACCTCGGCGACATCGGGCACGACCTTGAGCGGCGGCAGCGGTGTCTCGCTATCGAGCATGCCGACCGCGTGGAGGACGCTGCATACGCGCACCACTTCGTGGCGGTCAGCCCCTCCCTCCGGCGGGCGCAGAACCCTGCGCGGCGCGAGCCAGCGAGCGACCCGTTCGGCGCTCGGTTGGGAGCCGGAGTGCGGCAGGATCAGCCAATCGATGCGGCGACGCCTGAGTTCGACGAGCGCGCGCAGCCGCGCACCGAGCAGCGCGGTGCGCGACTCGCCCGGCAAGCGATGCTTGCTCTTGGCGTAAACGTAGACGGCATCGACGTCGGGGTGGCCGTGCAGGACCGGGGCGTTGTAGCGATTCACCCAGGCGCCGATCCAGGCGCGCGGAAACCGCTGGCGCAACAGCGCGAACAAGGGTGTCGTGCACACCAGATCACCGATGTTGTCCCTGCGCACGACGAGGATCGATTCAGGCGTGTTCATCCGCATGCGGCGGCCGGCCCGGGGCCGCCAGCGCGAGGCCGATCATGAAAAAAGCCATCTGCAACATGTGGTCCCGGGTGACGCTATCCAGTACCGAGTGGGCCGCGTATTCGATCACGAAGAAGAACAGGAACAGGGCGACCGGGCCCGCCTGCACGAGCCGCCGGATCGATTGCCGCAGCAAGGTAGCCAGAAAACCCATCCAGAGCAGGATCGCCGGCACACCGCCGCCTACGCCCAGATCAAGAATGCCGCTGTGGGCATGGCCGATGTTGTCGATGCCGCGCGCGCGCAGCGCATGGCCGAGTGCGTTGCGCCCGTAGCCCAGGCCGAGCGGCTGGTCGCGCATCTCGCGCATCGCCGCGCGCATGAACAGCACTCGGGCATAGCCGGATCGGTCCAGCGGCGAGCCGCTTTCAGCCGTCGGGTAGCGTCCGCGAGCGATGTCGGACAAGGCGGGATCGAGCGGCGCTCGCCACGCCGCAGCCAGTCCGTCGGTCACTTGGTCCCAGCGTCGATTCAAGCCGGATCCCGACACCGTCAGCACGACCGCAGCGGCCGCGGTCAAGGTCAGCATCCAGGCACGTCCGGCGAGCAGGCGGCGGTGCAGCAGCGCGGCGACGAAAACGAGTGCCAAGGCCGCGAGCGCGAGGGCGCCGTTACGGGCGCCTCCCCAGTGCAGGCCGGCCAGGCCGATGGCCGCCGGCAGCGGCAACATCCAGCCGGGCAAGCGGCTCAGTCGCTGGCCATGGAGGCGGGCCACGACATCGGCGGCGAGCATCGCGAACACCAGATTGGCGAGCACCGACATCTCCAGCTTGCCGCCGGTCAGCAGTGCATCCTGATCGATGGCGCCCTGTGTCCGCAAATCCAGCCAGCATTGGAATGCGACGACGCCGATCTCGGTGGTCGCCAGTACCAGAAATAGCGAAAACAAGTTCGCCTGACGCGTCTCTGCGCGATCCGCGGCCTGCCGCATGCTCAGTTGGCGGAGTGGTCCCGCAGTCACGTGGCCCAGCCCGAGCCCGAGGCCGAGCGCGACCAG
>JAJVIJ010000052.1:2792-59673 GCA_022072095.1 Rhodocyclaceae bacterium | reverse complement strand
TTGTTGTTGGCATCGTTACCTTGACTATGGTTGGGGGAACAACGAAGCGCACCGCTAGAACGGCAGGCTGAGGTCCGGGCGGGCGGCGAGCAGCGCGTGCCGGAAGTCGTGCTGGATGCGCGCGAGTGCGGCGGCGTCGTCGGCTTCGAAGCGCAGCACGACGACGGGGGTGGTGTTCGACGCGCGTGCCAGGCCGAAGCCGTCGGCGTATTCGACGCGCAGGCCGTCGATGGTGATGAGCTGCTGGGCGCCATCGAAGGAGGCGGTGCGTTTCAGCGTGTCGATCAGTGCGGCGGGCTCGCCTTCGTTCATTTTCAGGTTCAGTTCGGGCGTGCTCAGCGCGTTCGGCAGTGCGTTCAGCACGGCGCTCGGGTCGGCGTGGCGCGACAGGATTTCGAGCAGCCGCGCCGCGGCGTAGAGGCCGTCGTCGAAGCCGTACCAGCGTTCCTTGAAGAAGACGTGACCGCTCATCTCGCCGGCAAGCGGGGCGCCGGTTTCGCGCAGCTTCGCCTTGATCAGCGCATGGCCGGTGTTCCACATCAGCGGTGTGCCGCCGCGCTCGCGGATCCACGGGGCGAGCCGGCGCGTGCATTTGACGTCGTAGATGATCTGCGCGCCCGGCACGCGTTCGAGCACGTCAGCAGCGAACAGCATGAGCTGCCGGTCGGGATAGATGATGTCGCCGCTGCGGGTGACCACGCCCAGCCGGTCGCCGTCACCGTCGAAGGCGAGGCCGAGTTCGCCTTCGCCGCGGGCCAGCGCGGCGATGGTGTCGGCGAGGTTTTCGGGCTTGGAGGGGTCGGGGTGATGGTTCGGAAAGCGGCCGTCGACCTCGCAGAACAGCTCATGGACCTGGCAACCGAGCGCGCGGAACAGGCGCGGGGCGAGGTCGCCGGCGATGCCGTTGCCGCAATCGACGACCAGTTTCATCGGCCGCGCGAGGCGCACGTCGCCGACGATGCGTTGGAGATAGTCGGTGCGCACGTCGGCCTGCGTGACGCGGCCGGAGCCGGTGGCGAGATCGCCTCCGGCGATGCGCCGGCGCAGATCCTGGATCATCGGGCCGTACAGCGTCTCGCCGCCCAGCACCATCTTCAGGCCGTTGTAGTCGGGCGGGTTGTGGCTGCCGGTGACGCTGACGCAGCTCATGCAGCCGAGATGGTAGGCGGCGAAATACGTCACCGGCGTGGGCAGGGCGCCGATGTCGACGACGTCCACCCCGGCTGCGGTGATGCCCTGTGCCAGCGCCGCGGCGAGCCGCGGTCCGGACAGGCGGCCGTCCCGGCCCACTGCGATCAGCGTCTGTCCGCGGGCGCGTGCCTCGCTGCCCAGCGCCTGGCCGATGGCGCGCGTGGCCTCTTCGGTGAGGGTATGGTCGACGATGCCGCGTATGTCGTAGGCCTTGAATATTTCCGCTGCGGGTGCTTGCATGAACGATGTCCTCCTCGACGGATTATCGCATTCGCGTGTTGCATGACGGTGGCGCGATGGCGGGGTGCAGCGACACGTATCGGCTGAAAAATTTCAGCATGCGTGCCGGCAGCCAGTCGATGCGGCCGGGCGGAGGGCCCGCGGGAAAGCCGACGTGGCCGCCCTGGGCCGGAGTCTCGAACGCTATGGCCGGGCCCAGTTCGTGGCGTGCCGGCCAGGCGGCGCTGGGCACGAAGGGGTCGTTGGCCGGGTTGAGCAGCCAGGTCGGCACGCGTATGCCGGCGAGCAGCGGCCGGCAGGACGCGCGTCGCCAGTAGTCGTCGGCGTTGCGGAAGCCGTGCACCGGCGCGGTGTAGAGGTCGTCGAAATCATGCAGTGTGCGCGCCTCGTCCAGCGCGGCGCGCGACACCAGCTCGGGCCACTGCGCGAGCTTGTGCCGCACGCGCCGCTTCATGGTCCGCAGGAAGTGGCGGGTGTAGAGGCGGTTCGGGCCGTGTGCGAGCGCGTGGCCGGAAATCGCGAGATCGAGCGGTGCGCAGATGACGGCGGCGGCCTCGACCAGCGAGCCGGCGGCGGCGCCCTGCTCGCCCAGCCACTTGGCCAGGGCGTTGCCGCCGAGCGAGATGCCGGCTGCGAACAGCGGGGCCGCGGGATGCGCGGCCTTGAGCCGGCGCAATATCCAGTCTATTTCGGCGCTGTCGCCGGAGTGGTAGGCGCGCGGCAGTCGATTGGGCGTGCCCGAGCAGCCGCGAAAATGCGGCACCACCAGCTGCCAGCCCGCAACCCGGACCGCGACCGCCAGCGCACGCGCATAGTGGCTGTGCGAGCTGCCCTCGAGGCCATGGAACAGCACCACCCGCGGCGTGGCCGGGTGGCGATCGGCGCCGGCCGCGCTCCAGTCCAGATCGATGAAATCGCCGTCCGGCGTCGCCCAGCGTTCGCGGTCGAGGGGCGTGGCCGCGACCGGGACGAGGGTGGGATAGATGGTCTGCACATGGCCACCGGGCAACCAGGCCGGCGCGCGGTAGGCGCCGTGGTCCGGCACCACGACGGGCTCAGTGCAGTTGCCGGCCGGCCTCGTCGCTCAGGCTGGTCAGCCGCTCGGGCGTGGGCGAGGCGTGGTGGACGAGCATGCGCCAGCCGAGCGCTCCGCGCACATAGATGTTGGTGGCGGCGACCGGCGGGTAGGTTTCGCCGGGGCCGCCGGCGATGTGCTCGTACAGGCTGTGGATCGCGAACATCGGTCCGCGCGTGATCGACAGATGGCTGCGCCGCAGCGCGATGCGCCCGCCGCCGGCAAAGATCTGCCGCCAGCTCTCGAACACGTCCGCCGTGCCGGCAAGGCGCGGGCCGCCGGGATGGATGCAGACGATGTCCTCGTCCTCGGCCCAGACATCCAGCATGGCATCGAGGTCGCCGCGTTCGAGCGCGAGGTAAAACCCGGCTTCGGCTTCGGTGGAACTGGAGAAGTAGCTCGGTTGGCGCGTCATAGTGGTCGCTCCGCTCGCAGCGCCTGCACCGCCTCGAGAACCTGGTCGGGAAGCAGGCGGTTCAGGCAGTCGGTGTGCCCAAGCGGGCAAACCCGCTGAAAGCACGGACCGCAGGCAAGCCCCAGGCTCAGAACCTGCGCTTGCGCCGACAGGGGCGGAGTGTAACGCGGACTGGAGGAACCGAATATCGCGACCAGCGGCACGCGGTACGCGGCCGCGACATGCATCAGGCCGGAATCGTTGGTGACCACCAGCCGGGCGCCGGCGATGATGGCCAGCGCTTCGTCCAGCGTGGTCTCGCCGCAGAGGTTGCGGCACAGGCCGGGCGCGGCATCGGCGATGGCCATGCCGATCGCGCGCTCGCCCGCCGAGCCGAGCAGGATCACCGGATCGTCGTGGGTGGCGAGCGCCGCGGCCAGGCGCGCGAAATGCGTGCTCGGCCAGCGCTTGGCGGGACCGAATTCGGCGCCGGGGCAAAAGACGATCGGGGCCGGATTGATGCCCAGCTCGCTGCGCCGCAGGGGGTGGAGTTCGGACTCGAGCGCGGGCTTGGCAAGGAGGATCGGGTTCGCGGCCGGGGTGCTCGCGCCGACCGGATCGGCGAGCGCGGCGTAGCGGTCGACCAGCCGCGGCAGCGCGGCTGCATCGAGCCGCCGGCAGTCGTTCAGCAAGCCGTAGCGTTGCTCGCCGACGTAGCCCACGCGTCGCGGGATGCGCGCGAGGAAAGGGATCAGGGCCGACTTCCAGGTATTCGGCAGCACATAGGCGGCCCGGTAATGTCGGGCGGCGAGTTCGCGTGCGAGGCGAATCCGCCGCGCGAGTTCGAGCCGGCCGCGCGCGAAGCCGACGCTGTGCACGCGGCCGATGCCGGGCATGTGCCGGTAGATCGCCGCCGTCGATGGGCCGGCGAGGGCGTCGACCCGGGCGTCGGCGTGGCGCGCAAGCAAACGTGCGACCAGGGGTTGGCTCATGACGGCATCGCCAACCCAGCCGGGTGCAACGATCAGGATGTTGTTCAGTGCGAAGGCTTGGGACGATCGCCGACGAAGCGGAAATGCGCGCCACAGTAGGGGCAGGTCGCCTCGCCGGTGGCCAGCACATCGAGAAACACACGCGGGTGCCGCGCCCACAGCGGTGCGTCGGGCAGCGGGCAATGCAGCGGCAGGTCCTGCGCGTGGACCTCGATCTCGCGCGTCTGGTCACGGGACTGACTCATGGCGCGATCGCTCAGACCAGCGTCAGCCATTCACGATGTTCCGGCACACGGCCATTGACCACCTCGAAGAAGCGCGCCTGGATCCGGGCCGTGATCGGACCGCGCCGACCGCTGCCGATCTGCCTGCGATCGAGTTCGCAGATCGGGGTGACCTCGGCCGCCGTGCCGGTGAAGAAGGCCTCGTCGGCGATGTACAGGTCGTCGCGCGTCAGCCGGCGTGTGCAGACCTCGTAGCCCAGTTCGCGCGCGAGCACGATCACGGTGTCGCGCGTGATGCCGGTCAGCGCCGAGGCGATCTCGGGTTCATAGACGACGCCGTTCTTGACCATGAACAGGTTCTCGCCCGGACCCTCGGCGACGAAGCCGTCGGTGTCCAGCAGCAGCGCCTCGTCGTAGCCGTCCTGGGTGGCCTCGACGCTGGCGAGGATCGAGTTGGCGTAGGCGGTGGAGACCTTCGCGCGCGGCATGGTGACATTGACGTGGTGCCGCGCGAACGACGAGGTGCGTACGCGGATGCCCTTTTCGAGGCCGTCCGCGCCCAGGTAGGCCCCCCATGGCCAGGCTGCGATCGCGACATGGACGCTGGCGCCGATCGGCGACACGCCCATTTTTTCCGAACCGTAGAACGCGATCGGACGGACGTAGCAGGTGTTCAGCTTGTTCGCACGCACGACATCGCGTTGCGCCTCGACCAGGGTTTCGAGGCTGTACGGGATCTTCATCTGGTAGATGTGCGCGGAATTGAGGAAGCGCTGGGTGTGCTCGCGCAGCCGGAAAATGGCCGTGCCCTGCGCCGTTTCGTAGGCGCGCAGGCCCTCGAATACCGACAGGCCATAGTGGAGCGAGTGCGTCAGCACATGGGTTTTGGCTTCGCGCCAAGGAACCATCTCGCCGTCATACCATATGAAGCCATCGCGGTCGGCCATCGACATGGGTCGAACTCTCCAGATTCAACGAACAAGCGCTCGATTCTAGCCGATTCGGCGCCGCGGCAGCCGATCGACCCATCGGCCGCTGTTAGAATCGGCACATGTCGGAAGAGGTATGGAAACCGAACGTCACTGTCGCCGCGGTGATCGAGCGCGCCGGCCGTTACCTGATGGTCGAGGAGGTGACGCGGGAGGGGCTGCGCGTGAACCAGCCCGCCGGCCATCTCGAAGACGGCGAATCGCTGATCGACGCCTGCCGGCGCGAGACACTGGAAGAAACCGCGCATCATTTCATCCCCGAGTATCTGGTCGGTATCTACCGCTGGCGGCACCCCGAAGGCGCGACCTACCTGCGCTTCACGTTCGGCGGTACGTTGGTCGGGGAAGAGCCGGGCCGGGCGCTGGACGAGGGCATCGTGCGCGCGCTGTGGCTGACGGCGGAGGAGGTTTCCGCACTGCGTGACCGGCACCGGAACCCGCTGGTGGCACAGTGTCTGGCCGACTACCGCGCCGGTCGCCGCTACCCGCTGGCGCTGATCAGCCCGTGAGTCGCGTCGGGCCCGCTCTCGTGCTCGCAGCGGTGCTGGGATGGCTGCCGGCGCGGCTGCCGGCTGCCAGTCTGCTGGTCTGCTACAACTTCGGCTGCCGGAACGAAGCGGCGGTGAACCTCGACGACACGGCGCTCGCCGACATGGAGCGGGTGCTCGCCTATGCGCTGGACGCCGACGATGAACGCGTCGCACTGAGCGGCGTGCTGGCCCGGCTCTATCGCTGGGCGGGGCGGTTCACGCCGATCGCGTCCGATCTCGGTGGCAACGATCGGGACACCGACCTGGACGGGCGCATGGATTGCATCGACCATTCGACCACGACCACGCGCATGCTCGCGCTGCTGGCCGCGGATGGCGTGTTGCGCTTTCACGAACCGGGCGAGCCGGCATGGCGGCGGCGCTGGCTGCTGTTCGAACACCGGACGGCGGTGATCCGCGCGCGTGACGGCGGCGATTACGCGGTGGATACCTGGTTTCGGGATCACGGCGAACCGGCGGTGATCATGCCCTTGTCGAAATGGATGTCCGGGGGCGGTGACGAATGAGGGCGCGCATCGACCACGGTGCGCGGTCTCTCGGGATCTGCATCAACGATTACAACAGCCACTACAGAGAGGTGAAAGTGAATATCAGACGAGTGCTTTTCGCGGCCACATGTCTTGCCATGCCGCTTGCGGCCGGTGCCGATGCGGTGATCGCGATGAATGCCGTCGACGAGCGCGGTGTCGGCGCGGCGATCGGGCAGGTCACCGTCAGCGAGACCCGTTACGGGCTGGTGTTCACGCCGGCGCTGCGTGGCTTGAGCCCGGGGCTGCATGGCTTTCACGTGCATCAGAATCCGGATTGCTCGGCGCAGGAGCGGGACGGCAAGATGATCCCGGCGATCGCGGCCGGCGGCCATTTCGATCCGGAAAAAGCCAACAAGCATGGCACGCCCTGGGGCGACGGGCACGCCGGCGACCTGCCGCCCCTGTACGTCGCTGCGGACGGCCAGGCGATGCAGCCGGTGCTGGCGCCGCGGCTGAGCATGGCCGACTTGAAGGGGCGTTCGCTGATGGTCCATGCCGGAGGCGACAATCATGCCGACCATCCGGCGCCGCTGGGCGGCGGCGGGGCGCGCATGGCCTGTGGCGTGTCGAGATGAGGGTGTCGCCGCCGGCGTCCATGTCGGCGGCGCGGTGTGTGTGGATGGCGGCAGACGAGGTGGAGGTGCCGGATGCGTGAGTGCGGGCGGGTCGTCGTCGGCATTTCCGGGGGCGTGGATTCGGCGGTGGCGGCGCTGCTGCTCAAGCGCCAGGGCTGGCAGGTGACGGGCCTGTTCATGAAGAACTGGGAAGACGATGACGACGACGAGTATTGCGCGTCGCGCGAGGACCTCGTCGCCGCTGCCGCCGCCTGCGATGTGCTGGGGATCGAACTCGATACCGTCAATTTCAGTGCGGCCTACCGCGAGCGCGTGTTCGCCGAGTTTCTGCGCGAGTACCAGGCCGGGCGCACGCCGAATCCGGACGTGTTGTGCAATTCCGAAATCAAGTTCGCGGCCTTCCTGGATCACGCCATGAAGCTGGGCGCGGACCGGATCGCCACCGGCCACTATGCCCAGGTGCGCGAGTTCGATGGTGTCTGGCAGCTGCTCAAGGGCGAGGATGGGGTCAAGGACCAGAGCTACTTCCTGTATCGCCTCGATCAGGGACAGCTAGCCAAAAGCATGTTCCCGATCGGCCATCTGATGAAGCGTGAAGTGCGTGCGCTGGCGCGCGAGGCGGGTCTGCCGAACGCCGAGCGACGCGATTCGACCGGCATCTGCTTCATCGGCGAGCGCCGCTTCCGCGATTTTCTCGGGCGTTATCTGCCGGACCGCCCGGGCGAGATCCGCGAGCTGGACACGGACAAGGTGCTCGGCGAGCACGAAGGCCTGATGTATCACACACATGGCCAGCGCAAGGGTGCGCATGTCGGCGGCGTGCGCGGTGCAGCGACCGGCTCGGCCTGGTATGTGGCCGGCAAGGATGTCGAGCGCAATATCCTGTATGTCGTGCAGGGCCACGAACATCCGGCGCTGTTCCGCGACCGGCTCAGTGCCTCGCGCCTGTCCTGGGTGAGTGGCCGGGCGCCGCATACACACTGGGTCTATGCCGCCAAGACGCGTTACCGGCAGGAGGACGCGCCCTGTGAAATCGAGGCCGTGGGCGCCGAGCGTTGCGAGCTGGCGTTCGCGCGACCGCAATGGGCCGTGACGCCCGGGCAGTCGGTGGTGGTGTACGAGAGCAAGGTTTGTCTTGGGGGCGGGACCATCGATTGATGGGCGTCGCCGGCGGTTTTTTTGCGGTTCCAAACGGCTACAATCGCTGGCTGCTCAGGGACTACAATCCGGAAAACTGGGGAACGTCATGTTGATCGACTTTTTTCTGCATCTCAAGAACAGCAAACTGCCCGTTTCGACGAAGGAATACCTGACACTTCTCGAGGCCATGCAGGCGCGCGTGTGCGAGCATTCCATCGACGATTTCTACTTTCTGGCGCGCGCCTGTCTGGTGAAGGACGAGACGCACTACGATCGTTTCGACCGCGCCTTTGCCGAGTATTTCAAGGGGATCGAGGCCATTCCGGGTCTGGAGGCCGACATTCCGGAGGAGTGGCTGAAACTGATCGCCAAGCGCCATCTGACCCAGGAGGAGATGGATCAGATCAAGAAGCTGGGCTGGGAAAAGCTGATGGAGGAGTTCAAAAAGCGCCTCGAAGAGCAGAAATCCCGGCATCAGGGCGGCAGCAAGTGGATCGGGACCGGCGGCACGTCGCCGTTCGGGGCGCATGGCTACAACCCGGAGGGCTATCGGGTGGGCTCCGAGAGCGGCGGCAATCGCACCGCGGTCAAGGTCTGGGATGAGCGCCAGTATCGCAATCTCGACGACAGCCTGGTGATCGGCACGCGCAACATCAAGATGGCGCTGCGCCGCCTGCGCCGGTTCGCGCGCGAGGGCGCCGCGGAAGAGCTCGACATGGAGGACACCATCCGCAGCACGGCGAAGAATGCCGGCTATCTGGACATCATCATGCGTCCGGAGCGGCACAACGCGGTCAAGGTGCTGATCTTTTTCGATGTCGGCGGTTCGATGGATGACCATGTCAAGGTCTGCGAGGAACTGTTCTCGGCCGCGCGTACCGAATTCAAGCACCTGGAATATTTCTATTTCCACAACTGTGTCTACGAGCACGTCTGGAAGGACAGCGCGCGCCGGCGCACGGAGAAGACGCCGACCACACAGGTGATGCACACCTACCCGCACGATTACAAGTTGATCATCGTCGGCGATGCGACCATGAGTCCCTACGAGATCATCCATCCGAACGGTTCCATCGAGCATCTGAACGAGGAGCCGGGGGCCGTCTGGGTCAGGCGGCTGATGGAAACCTACCCGGCGGCCTGCTGGCTGAATCCGGAGCCCGAACACGCCTGGGAGCATCGCCAGTCGACGAACATCCTGCGGGATCTGGTGAGTGGCCGCATGTTTCCGCTGACGCTGGATGGCCTGGATCGCGCCATGCGGCAATTGACCCGCAAGCAATCCGTCGTCTCTCCGGTGCCGGCTTGAAGCGAGCGTGTGCAACGGTCAGCGGGACCTGTGGTGGCGCCGCCGCGCCTCGAATTCCCGGCATTTCCGGTGAGCTCGTCGATGAGGGCAAACATGCGTGATGGCCATTCATGTCGTGGTGGTGGCGGGCGCGCATGAGGCTCTACCGGACGCGCGCCAGTTCCCATCGCGGGGTGCCGCCGTCCGCGACGGGGCCAGGCGCCGCCGACCGCGGTACCGATGCGAACGAATCCCGCCTTGCGGACTTTCTGGCCCTGTCCAACGACTGGTTCTGGGAACAGGACGCCGATTTGCGCATCAGCTACCTGTCGGCCAATTTTTCGACGGTGACCGGCCTCGATCCGGAGAGGACGCTGGGCCGGTGCCGCTGGGAGTACGACGATTCGCCCTTGTCTCCCGAGGAGTGGCAGCCGCACCGAGAGCTGTTGCTGCGTCGGGAGGGCTTTCGCGATTTTCGCTTTCCGCGCCGCAACGGGAGTGGGGAGCTGCGCTGGCTGTCGATCTCCGGGCAGCCGATCTTTGGCCCGCAGGCCGAATTCCTCGGTTACCGCGGGGTCGGCCGTGACATCACGGCTTCGCAGCGTGTGGAGCAGTCGCTGCGGGCGAGCGAGGAGCTGTTCCGTGCCTCGTTCGAACAGGCGCCGATCGGCATCGGCAATGTCTCCCTGAAAGGGGAGTGGTTGTGGGTGAACGAGACGCTGTGCACCATCCTGGGCCGGTCCCGTGGCGAACTGGTCGGCCGTCCGATCGCGAGTTTGTTCCAGCGGGTCGAGCACGCGGAAGGCGCATCGTCGCCGCTCGGCCCCGGCACGGTCCAGGTCGGTAGTGCCGAATACGAATTCCGGCGGCCAAACGGCAGTGCGGCATGGGTCTCGGTCTCGGTCTCGGTGCTGCGCTCGCTGGACGGGACGCCGCGCTATGCGATCGTGGCCATTCAGGATGTGTCGATACGGCAGCATGCGCAGGCGCTGTTGCTGGCGAGCGAACAGCGCTATCGCCGGCTGGTGGAGTTGTCGCCGGAAGCGATCATCGTCGAGCGCGAGGGCACCATCGTGTTCGTCAATCAGGCACTGGTGAACCTGCTGGGCATGCAGCAGCGCGACCAGGTTCTGGGGCGTGCGGTGCTGGACATCATCCATCCTGATTTCCACGCGGCCTCGGTCGGTCGTCGCAAGAGCCTCAATCGGACCGCGAACGTGGCGTTGCCACCGGTGCGTGTGCGTCTGATCGCGGCCGACGGCAGCACGGTCGAGACCGAGGGCGTGAGCCAGAGCATCGAATTCGATGGCGCCAAGGCCGTGCTGACCTTGTTCCGGGACGTTACCGCACGACTGGCCGCAGAACAGGCGCTGATGAAGAGCCAGGCGCAGTATCGGGAAGTGGTCGACAACGTACACGAGGTGATCTTCCGCACCGATGACGAGGGGGTGCTGTCTTTCCTGAATCCCGCTTGGGCGGGGTTGAGCGGCGTCGCGGTCGAACAGGGTCTGGGGCGCCGGCTCGAGGAGTTCATCCACGAACTGGACAGCGAGCTGTATCGGCGGCTGTTCAACGAGCTGGTGCAGGCCAGTTCGGACGCGTTCGAGTGCGAGCTGCGTTTTCGGGCCCCGGACGGGACGTGGCGCTGGGCCGAGCTGGCGGCCCGCGCGAGCAGGGAGGGCGGGCGCTTTCTGGGCGCGTACGGCACGCTGGACGACATCACCGCGCGCAAGCAGGCGGAGGATGCGATGCGGGACCTGAACAGCGAGCTCGAGCGGCGCGTGCGTGCGCGCACCGCCGAACTCGAGGCCTCCAACCGCGAACTGGAAGCCTTTTCGTACTCGGTCTCGCATGACCTGAGGGCGCCGCTGCGCGCCATCGACGGTTTTTCGCAGATCGTGATCGAGGATTACGAGTCGGCACTGGACGATGCCGGACGCAGTCATTTGCGCCGGATCCGCGCCGCGACGCAGCGCATGGCCTCGCTGATCGACGATCTGCTGGAACTTGGGCGGATCACACGGGCGACGCTGTCCCGCCGCCCAGTCGACCTGTCGGCGATCGCGCGCAACATCCTGCGCGAGCTGAGGGAGGGCGATCCGGCGCGCGAGGTCGAGCTGCTTGTCGGCGAGCACATCGCCGCACGGGCCGACCCCGCCCTGGTCGAGGTGCTGCTGGACAATCTGTTGCGCAATGCCTGGAAATTCACCGGCAAGACGCCGGCGGCGCGCATCGAGTTCAATACCATGCAGCACGGGCGCGAGTCCGTGCTGTACGTGCGTGACAACGGTGCCGGTTTCGACATGGCCCATGCCGGACAGTTGTTTCGGCCGTTCCAGAGGCTGCACGACGTCGATCAGTTTGGTGGCACCGGCATCGGCCTGGCGACGGTCCAGCGCATCGTCCAGCGCCATGGCGGGCGTATCTGGGCCGAGGGAACGCTGAATCAGGGCGCCACGTTCTATTTCACCTTGCCGGACGGGAAGTAGTCGGTCTCGGGGTATGCGCCCGTCCCCGCCCCGTCTCTGCACGCGGGTGCATGGATTGCCGCAGTGGATTGCTGCGGTGCAATAATGCGGGGCAATATATGACCTGCTGAGCCCGGGGTGCGTGTGGCCGGCGGGCGAGTCACCAGGGTTCGAAGACATGAACGTCCATCACTACCTGAAACCGCTGTTTGCTCCCGACTCGGTTGCCGTCATAGGCGGGTCGGAACGTCCTGGATCGGTGGGCGAGGTCGTCGTCAAGAACATGCTGGCGTCCGGATATCAGGGCAAGCTCTACGTGGTGAACCCTAAGCACACGACGACGGTGCAGGGCGTGCCGTGTTTTGCCAGCCCGGAACAGATTCCGCAGCGCGTCGACCTCGCCGTGGTCGTGACCCCGGCCCGGCGCGTGCCGGAGGTGATCGAGAGCTGCGGCCGCGCGGGCGTACGTTCCGCGGTGGTGATCAGCGCCGGGTTCTCCGAAACCGGTCCCGCCGGCGCCATGCTCGAGCGCGCGATGGTGGAGAACGCCCGCCGTCATCGGGTGCGTCTGCTGGGGCCGAATTGTCTGGGGCTGATCCGCCCCCAGATCGGCCTCAATGCCACCTTCGCCCGCGGAGGCGGCAGGGATGGGCCGATCGGCTTCGTGTCGCAGTCCGGCGCGCTCTGCACCGCCATTCTGGACTGGGCGCGTTCGAATGGCGTCGGTTTCTCCAGTGTCATTTCGGTGGGCGGCACCGCCGATGTCGATTTCGGCGAGATCCTCGATTACCTGGTCGCCGATCTCAAGACCGACAGCATTTTCCTGTACATCGAGGGTATCCGCGATGCGCGCCATTTCATGAGCGCGCTGCGCGCCGCCGCCAGGGTGAAGCCGGTGCTCCTGATCAAGGTCGGGCGCCATCCGGTGGGTTCGCAGGCGGCCCGCTCGCATACCGGCTCGCTGGTGGGTTCGGACGACGTGTTCGAGGCGGCATTGCGTCGCGCCGGTGTCGTGCGTCTGTACAACCTGACGCAACTGTTCGCGGCGACCAGTGCGCTGTTCTCGCACTTCCGGCCCCGTGGCGACCGCCTGGCGATCCTGACCAATGGCGGCGGACCGGGGGTGATCGCCGCGGACCGGGCCGCCGACCTGGATATCCCGCTGGCGAAGCTGGGCGACGCCACGATCGCGCAGCTCGACGCCGCCCTGCCGGCCAACTGGTCGCACAGCAATCCCATCGACCTGATCGGCGACGCCGACCCGGAGCGCTACCGCGCCGCGGTCACGGCCTGCCTCAACGACGAAGGGGTCGATGGAGTGCTGGCGGTACTGACGCCGCAGGCGATGACCGATCCGCTGGCGGCCGCCGAAGCGGTGATCGCCGCGGCTGCCGAATCGAACAAGCCGGTGGTCACCTGCTGGATGGGCGAGGAACAGGTGCGCGAGGCGCGCGAGCGCTTTCAGCAGGCGCGCATCCCGACGTTGCGCACGCCGGAGCCGGCGGTGGAGATGTTTCACCACATTTCGAGCTTCTTCCGTAACCAGCAGCTGTTGCGGCAGACGCCGCCGCCTTTGAGCGGCGATCTGCAGCCGCCGTCGGTGGACAGCGCCCGCCTGGTCATCGAAACCGCTCTCATGGAAGGGCGACTCCTGCTGAGCGAGATGGAATCGAAGGCCATTCTCGCCGCGTTCCATATTCCGATCGCGCAAACGGTGATCGCGCGTTCGGCCACCGAGGCCATGGTGTATGCGGAGGAGCTCGGCCTGCCGGTGGCGATGAAGATCGATTCGCCACAGATCACGCACAAGAGCGATGCCGGCGGCGTGCGCCTGAACGTTTCCACGCTGTCGTCGGTGCGTTCGACCTTCCAGGAGATCCAGGAGCACGTGCGGGCGCGTCTGCCCGGGGTCGACATCAACGGCGTCGCGATCGAACCGATGGTGCGCAAGCGCCACGGCCGCGAGCTCTTCGTCGGCGTGATTCGCGACGAGGTGTTCGGTCCGGCCATCACCTTCGCCGAGGGTGGCACACGCGTTGAACTGCACCGGGATCGGGCCGTCGCGCTGCCGCCGCTCAACGCCTATCTGGCGCGGGACATGATCGATTCGACGCGCATCGCGCAGATGCTGGGCGCGTTCCGCGACATGCCGCCGGCGAACCGCGAGGCATTGGTGCAGGTGCTGCTGCGCGTTTCGGAAATGGTGTGCGAGCTGCCCTGGATACGCGAGATGGACATCAATCCCCTGATCGTCGACGAGGCCGGAGCCGTGGCGGTGGATGCGCGCATCGTCATCGATCAGGTATCGCCGGCCGCTGGCCGCTACGATCATATGGCCATCCACCCGTATCCGGCTCACCTGGCGACGCACTGGGTCGCCCGGGATGGCACCGAGGTATCGATCCGGCCGATCCGGCCGGAGGACGCGGAGCTCGAGGTCGAGTTCGTCCGCAACCTGTCACCGGAATCGAAGTACTTCCGCTTCATGAGCACGTTTCGCGATCTGCCGCAATCGGTGCTCGCGCGCATGACCCAGATCGACTATGACCGGGAAATGGCACTGGTCGCGACCGTCGAGCACGAGGGTCGGGAACGCGAGGTCGGGGTCTGCCGTTACGCCATCAACCCGGATGGCCGAAGCTGCGAGTTCGCGGTCGTCGTTGCCGACGATTGGCAGGGTCGGGGGCTCGCGCGCAGGCTGATGACGCTCTTGATCGAGAGCGCGCGCAGCCGCGGCCTCAAGTACATGACCGGGGAGTTCCTGGCCGAGAACGGCCGGATGCTGAAGTTCGTCGCCAGCCTGGGCTTTGCGCTGTCGAAGAACCCGGACGATCCGGCCGTGATGCATGGGGTGCTGGCACTGGGGCGTTGACGTCCGCCAGCGCCGGCGGCATCTGGGACTCAGCCCAGGCGCTCGTACAGCGGCAGCGTGAGGAATTCGACGAATTGGTCCTGCGTGGCCATGTCCTCGAAGATTTTCGCGGCCTCGGCGTAGGGACGCTCGGCAAACGTCGCCGCGCCGACGTGCTCCGGGATGCGGGCGAGCTCCTCGGCGATCAGACGGCGGACCAGGTCCGCCGTCACCTTGCGGCCGTCGTCCAGCACGCCCTTGGGCGAGTGGATCCACTGCCATACCTGGGAACGCGAAATCTCGGCGGTCGCCGCATCCTCCATCAGGTTGAAGATCGGCACGCAGCCGGAACCGGCCAGCCAGGAGCCGAGATACTGGATTGCGACCGAAATGTTTGCGCGCAGGCCGGCCTCGGTGATCGGCGATTCGGGGCGGAAATCGGTCAGGTCCGCGGCGCTCATCACGACGTCGTCACGCTTGCGGTCGATCTGGTTCGGGCGATCGCCCAGCACGCGCTTGAATTCGGTCATGGCCAGCTCGACCAGACCGGGATGCGCCACCCAGCCGCCATCGTAACCGTCCTCGGCATCGCGCTTCTTGTCCGCGCGCACGCCGGCCAGCGCCTTGTCGTTGGCCTCGGCGTCGCCCTTGATCGGGATCAGCGCCGACATGCCGCCGATCGCCGGCGCGCCGCGCCGGTGACAGGTCTTCAGCAGCAGCAGGGCGTAGGCACGCATGAAGGGCACGGTCATGGTGATGAGGCCGCGGTTGGCGAGGCAGAAATTCTTGTCGCTGCGGAATTTCTTGATGCAGGAGAAGATGTAGTCCCAGCGGCCGGCGTTGAGCCCGGCCGAGTGTTCGCGCAGCTCGTAGAGGATCTCGTCCATCTCGAACGCTGCCAGGATGGTCTCGATCAGCACGGTGGCCTTGATCGTGCCCCGAGGAATGCCCAGCTCGTCCTGAGTCGCGCAGAAAATGTCGTTCCACAAGCGCGCCTCGTGGTGGGACTCCATCTTGGGCAGGTAAAAATACGGGCCACTGCCGCGCTCGATGAGGGCGCGGGCATTGTGAAACATGAACAGCGCGAAATCGAAGATGCCGCCAGAGACGCGCTGGCCGTCGATCAGCACATGCTTTTCATCCAGATGCCAGCCGCGCGGCCGGACCACCAGTGTCGCGACGCGTTCGTTGAGCCGATAGGTCTTGCCGCCCTGCTCCAGCGAGATGGTCCGGCGCACGGCGTCGATCAGATTGAGCTGCCCTTCGATCTGATTGCTCCAGTTCGGCGTGTTCGAATCCTCGAAGTCGGTCATGTAGGAATCGGCACCCGAGTTCAGCGCGTTGATGATCATCTTGCGCTCGACCGGCCCGGTGATCTCCACGCGACGACAGCGCAGGTCGGCCGGGATCGGCGCGATGGTCCAGTCCGCTTCGCGTATGGAGCGGGTTTCCGGCAGGAAGTCCAGCCGCTCGCCGGCGTCCAGGCGTGCCATCCGCTCGCCACGCTTCGCCAACAGCGACTCCCGCACCGGCTGGAAGGTCCGGTGCAGCTTGGCCACCAGCGCCAGCGCTTCGGGGGTGAGGATGGTCTGGTACTCGGGCGTCATCGGGGCGTTGATCTCGATGCCGGGGGGTAGCGTGCTCATGGATTCTCCTTGCCTGATGTTGGGGGCCGACGGCCGGGCACTGCGTCGTGGCGGTGAAAAAGGGCGATATTCTCGCGCATCTGATGTGCGCGGGACACCCGGGTCGGACCATGAACCCGTGAAATATCCCGCGGTGGAGGATGCCGATTCCAGAGGCGGCGAGCGGGGCTTTCTCGGCACCCGTTCGCCGCCGTGTCGGACGCGTGCAGCGCACGCGGTGACGGTCAGAGTCCGGCGGCGGCGCGCAGTGCCTGGGCCTTGTCGGTGCGCTCCCAGGTGAATTCCGGCTCGTCGCGGCCGAAGTGGCCGTAGGCCGCGGTCTTCGAGTAGATCGGGCGCAGCAGATCGAGGCCGGCGATGATCGCCTTGGGGCGCAGATCGAAATGTTCCTCGACCAGGGCGGCGATGCGCTCTTCGGGCAGGCGGCCGGTACCGAAGGTGTTCACCATCAGCGATACCGGACGCGCGACGCCGATCGCATAGGCGACCTGGACTTCACAGCGCTCGGCGAGCCCGGCCGCGACGACATTCTTGGCGACCCAGCGACCGGCGTAGGCGGCGGAACGGTCGACCTTGGACGGATCCTTGCCGGAAAAGGCGCCACCGCCGTGGTGGGCGGCACCGCCGTAGGAGTCGACGATGATCTTGCGCCCGGTGAGGCCGCAATCGCCGTGCGGGCCGCCGACCACGAAACGGCCGGTGGGATTGATCAGGTAGCGCACCTTGCCGGCGATCATCTCGGCGGGCAGCACCGGCTTGATGATTTCCTCGATGACGGCCTCGCTGAGCCGCGCATGCGCGACGTCCGGGTCGTGTTGCGTGGACACCACCACGGTGTCGATGGCTATCGGCCTGCCGTCGCGATAGCGCACGGTGAGCTGGGACTTGGCGTCGGGGCGCAGCCAGGGCAGGCGGCCGTCGCGACGCACCTGCGCCTGCCGCTCCATGATGCGGTGCGCGTAGAAAATGGGCATCGGCATCAGCGTCGGCGTTTCGGTGCAGGCATAGCCGAACATCAGGCCCTGGTCGCCGGCGCCCTGTTCGAGATCCAGGCCCTGGCCTTCGTTCACACCCTGGGCGATGTCCGGCGACTGCCGGTTGAGCGCGGTCAGCACCGCGCAGCTCTTGTAATCGAAGCCAATGTCGGACGAGTCGTAGCCGATGCGACGCACGGTATCGCGGGCCAGTTCCATGTAATTGACGTGCGCGCGCGTGGTGATCTCGCCCGAGATGACCACCAGCCCGGTCGAGACCAGGGTCTCGCAGGCGACGCGCCCATGGGGGTCCTCGGCTAGAATCGCGTCGAGGACGGCATCGGAAATCTGATCGGCGACCTTGTCCGGGTGACCTTCGGACACGGACTCGGAAGAAAAAAGGTACTCGCTCACGGCAACGGCTCCTGTGCTGCCCCATGGTTGTCCGGCGTACCGGCTCCCGGGGCGCGAGCAGGTGACGCTTTAGCAGTATTTGTCCGCCCTGCAAGTTGTCTGCTTAACTCGGCGGTCCGGCGATTCTAGCAGTGCGGCATGGGGCCGCGCTGCACGATCGTGCACGCGGCACCCCATGTTCGACCACTGACAGAGCCCGAGGCGATCGCTCCGATCCGACTGCTTTCATCCCATGTCACCGACGCCCCGATCATGCTGACCGATCTGCCGTTTGCCCTGCGCCTGTATGCGCGCCTGCCGCTGCGCGTCGTGCACGGCATCGGCGCGCTGCTGGGCTGGGTGGCCTATGCTTCGTCACCGACTTATCGACGGCATTTTCGCGAGGCCCTGCGCGCGGCGTACCCGTCCCCGCCGCCGGGACTCGCGCGCCGGGCGATCGCCCATGCCGGGCGCACGCTGATGGAAATGCCGTGGATCTGGGCGCGCGCGCCGGAGGTGGCGCGCAGCCATGTGGTCGAAGTCAGCGGCTGGGAGGCGATCACGGCCGCCTGCGCCACGGGCAGCGGCGTGGTCCTGCTGACGCCCCACCTGGGCTGTTTCGAGATTCTCGCGTATTACCGCGCGCTGCAGGGGCCAGTGACCGTGCTCTATCGGCCGCCCAAGCTCGCCTGGCTCGCGCCGCTGCTCGTGGCCAGCCGCGCACAGGGCGGACTCAAGCTCGCGCGTCCGGATCTGGCCGGCGTGCGCGCACTGCTCGGCGCACTCCGGCGCGGGGAACTGGTCGGTCTGCTGCCCGACCAGGTGCCCAGTTTCGGTGAGGGCGTGTGGGCGCCGTTCTTCGGCCGGCCGGCCTACACCATGACGCTGGCCGCGCGCCTGGCGAGCCCGGGGCGGGCGCTGTTCTTCGTCTATGCCGAACGGCTGGCGCGTGGACGCGGTTATCGCATCGCCGTGGTGCCGCCGACGCAACCGCTGCCCGCTGCGCTGCCGGCACGGGTGGCGGCGATCAACGCGGCACTGGAAGGCCTGATCCGGCAGTTGCCGGAGCAGTATCTGTGGGGCTACAACCGCTACAAGGTACCATCCGGGGCGCCGCCGCCGCACGACGGATTGATGGATGTGGCGGAGGCGGCCAAGGTGGCAAAGACCGCCGAGGCACCACGATGAGCGTCGGCGATGGGGCGACGCGTGTCGGGCTCGCGCTGATGCGCACGCTCGCCTGCCTGCCCGCGGCCTGGCTGGCCGGACTCGGACAGGCGCTGGGCATGCTGCTGTGGGCGCTGGGGCACGAGCGACGCCGCGTCGCGTCGATCAATCTCGCATTGTGTTTTCCGGATCTGGATCGCGGGATGCGGGCGCGGCGGGTGCGTGCGCATTTCCGTGCCTTCGGACGTGCGTTTCTGGATCACGCGCTCGCCTGGTGGGCGAGTCCGGCGCGACTGAGGAGGCTGGTGGACGTGACCGGCCTGGAATACCTGATGGCGGAGCCGACGCGTCCGACCTTGCTGCTGGTGCCACATTTTGTCGGCCTGGACATGGGCTGGGCACGGCTCGGCCTGGAGCGGCGCATGGTCAGCGTCTATTCCAGGCAGAAGAACCCGGTGTTCGATGCGGCGCTGCTGGCCGGCCGTTCCCGCTTCGGCGAACCGGTGCTGCTGTCGCGCCAACAGGGCTTGCGGCCGGCGCTGCGGGCGATGGCGGAGGGCCTGCCTTTCTACTATCTGCCGGATCTCGATTTCGGTGCGCGCGACGCGCTGTTCGTGCCATTTTTCGGCGTCGCGGCAGCAACGGTCAGCGCGCTGCCGCGCATCGCCCGCGCGAGCGGCGCGCGCGTGCTGCCAGTGCAGGTGCACATGCTGCCACGCGGGCGCTATCGCGTGCGCATCGAGCCGCCATGGACCGATTTTCCCGGGCCGGATGTCGCGGAGGATGTGGCGCGCATGAACCGCTTCATCGAAACGGCGGTGCGCGCCTGTCCGGAGCAGTACCTGTGGACACACAAGCGCTTCAAGACCCGGCCAGCCGGCGAGAAACCGGTGTACTGATGCGCACTGCCGCGGCCCATGCGCCCGGCAGGACGGCAGGCGTGTGCTTGTACAATGCCGGAATGTTCCAGAACCCGCCCCTCACCGAGATCGCGGCGCTGCTCGCGAGCATGCGTGTGCTGGCCGTGGTCGGGCTGTCGCCCAATCCGAGCCGGCCCAGCTACGGGGTGGCGCGCGCACTGCAAAATTATGGAATTCGCATCATTCCGGTGCACCCCAGCGGCGGCGAGGTGTTGGGCGAGCGCGCCTGCGCCACGCTCGACGAGCTGCCTTGTCCGGTGGACATGGTGGACGTGTTCCGGCGTCCGGAACACGTGGCGTCGATCGTCGACGACTGCATCCGCCTGCGCCTGCCGCGCCTGTGGTTGCAGGACGGCGTCGTGGATACGGCGGCAGCGGCGCGCGCGCGCGCCGCCGGCATCATGGTGGTCATGGACCGCTGCGTGCTGCGCGACTATCACGCGCTGTGCCGGCAATGAGGCTCGCATTCACCAAGATGCACGGCCTGGGCAACGATTTCGTCGTCATCGATGCGGTGCGCCAGACTTTCCGGCCGGATGCCGCGCTGGTGCGCCGGCTCGCCGACCGCCACGTCGGCATCGGCTGCGATCAATTGCTGATCGTCGAGCCGCCGACGCGCGCCGACACCGATTTTCGCTACCGCATCTTCAATGCCGATGGCGGCGAGGTGGAGCAGTGCGGCAACGGCGCCCGCTGCTTCGCACGCTTCGTCCACGATCAGGGGCTCGCGCGCAAGGCCGAGATCCGCGTCGACACGCGCGCCGGCGTGATCGTGCCGCGCCTGGAGGCTGACGGCCAGGTCACGGTCGACATGGGCGAGCCGGTTTTCGATCCGGCGCGGATTCCGTTCGTGTCGGACAGCGCTGCCGTGGTCCAGCCGCTGGCGCTGGACGGGCGTGTGTTGGCCGTGACCGCGCTGTCCATGGGCAATCCGCATGTCGTGCAGATCGTGGCCGACGTGGACACGGCGCCGGTGACCCGCGACGGGCCGCTGCTGGAGAGGCATGAACGCTTCCCGCAACGCGTGAACGTCGGCTACGCGCAGGTTTGCGACCGCCACAGCCTGCGTCTGCGCGTCTGGGAGCGCGGCGCCGGCGAGACCCTGGCCTGCGGCACCGGCGCCTGCGCCGCAGCCGTGGCCGGCATCCGGCGCGGCCTGCTGGATACGCCGGTGCGCGTGCATACGCGCGGTGGTGCGCTGACGGTGGCCTGGGCCGGACCTGGACAGCCGGTGCTCATGACCGGGCCGGCCGTCACCGTTTTCCGCGGCGAGATCGAGCTGCCCGACCCCGAAACCTCGATGAAGGATCACGATGAAAGCTGAAGACGTCGCCCGTTTCCTGAAGGACAACCCGCAGTTCTTCGAAATGTATGCCGACACGCTGGCGCAGATCTGGGTGCCGCACCCGCACGGCGGACGCACGATTTCGATCACCGAGCGCCAGATCCTGACATTGCGCGATCGCGCCAAGGCGTTCGAGCACAAGCTCGCCGAGCTGATCCGCTTCGGCGAGGAAAACGACGCTATCGGCAACAAGGTGCATCGCCTGACCCTGGCGCTGCTCAATGCGCCCGACGTCGAGGCGATTTGCGCGGCGGTGCTGTTGCATCTGCGCGAGGACTTCGCCGTGCCGCACGTCGCGCTGCGCCTGTGGCCCTTGCCCGGTCGGGCGACGCATGCGCGCTTCGAGCCGGTGACCGAGGCCGTGCGCGCCTATGCGCAGGCGCTCACGCAACCCTATTGCGGTGCCAGCGGCCTGGAGGAGGCGCGCAGCTGGCTGGAGTCGAACCCCGAGCGCGTCCGTTCCGTGGCGCTGGTCTCGATGCGCCACGCCGGCGAGGCCTGCGGACTGCTGGTCCTGGGCTCCGAAGAAGCGAGCCGGTTCTATCCGGATATGGGGACGCTCTTCCTGGAGCGTATCGGCGAGTGCATCGCGGCGGCGCTGGCCGGCCGCCTTGGATGGACCTGAACCCGAACCCGCCGGCCGACAGCGATCGCGAGTCGGTCGCGCGCTATCTGGAGAACCTGGGTGTGCAGCGGCGGCTGGCGCCGTTGACGCTCGCGGCCTATCGCGGTGATCTCGAAGCCCTGTTGGCGACGGCCGCGGACTGCGGCCTGAACGGGCTGGATGCCGGCCGGCTGCGGCGGGCGCTTGCCGAGCGGCATGGGCGCGGGCTTTCGGGGCGGTCGCTCGCGCGCATGTTGTCGGCTTGGCGCGGCTTTTTCCGCTGGCGCCTGCGCCAGGGCCTGGCGAGCGCGGATCCCAGCCTGGGCCTGCGCGCGCCGCGCACGCCGCGTCGCCTGCCGGCGGTGTTGTCGCCGGAACAGGCGAGCCGGCTACTGGGCGGAGCGCCCGAGGGAGCGCTCGGGCTGCGCGACCAGGCGCTGTTCGAACTGGCTTACTCGTCCGGGCTGCGGGTCTCGGAGCTGGTCGGCCTGGATGTCGGGGCGGCGCCCGATCTGGCCGGTGGCGAGCTGCGCGTGTTCGGCAAGCGCAGCAAGGCGCGGGTCGTGCCGGTCGGTCGACAGGCGGTCGGCGCGTTGCGCGCCTGGCTCGCGGTACGGGGGGAATTGGCACGCGAGGACGAGCCGGCCCTGTTCGTGAGCCGCTTCGGCCGCCGCCTGTCGGTGCGCGCCCTGCAGTACCGGCTGGCGGCGCTGGCCGCTGCGCGCGGTCTGTCGCAACCGGTCCATCCGCACATGCTGCGGCACAGTTCCGCATCGCATCTGCTGCAATCGAGCAGCGACCTGCGCGCGGTCCAGGAGTTTCTAGGTCACGCGAGCATTGCCACCACGCAGGTCTACACCCATCTGGATTTCCAGCACATGGCGCGCGTCTATGACAGCGCGCATCCACGCGCACACATCAAGAAGCCACCCGGATCCGGGACTACTTGACGGCGGCGAGGCGCTGCTCGATCTGCGCCGCGACCATGTAGCCCGGTGCGCGTTCGCCATTGCTGAAGAACATCGTCGGCGTGCCCTGGATGCGGTAGCGGTTGGCGAGATCCAGATTCTTTTGCAGCGCCGCGGTGTCGCACTGGCCGCCGCCGGGCTGCACGCCGGCCGTGATCCAGTCGTTCCAGGCCTTGTTGCGGTCCGCCGAGCACCAGATGGCGCGGCTCTTGTCGCTGGAATCCTGGCCCAGGATGGGGATGATGAAGGTGTAAACGGTGACGTCGTCGAGCTTGCGCAACTCCTGCGCGAGCTTCTTGCAATAGCCGCAGTTCGGGTCCTCGAAGGTCGCCAGCACGCGCCGACCGTTGCCGCGCACGAGCCGGACGGCGTTGGCGAGCGGCAGCTCGGAAAAATTGATCGCCGACAGCTTGTTGAGCTGCTCCTGGGTCAGGTTGCGCCGGCTCTTGGCGTCGATGAGCTGCCCGTCGAGGACGAAGCTGACCTTGTCGTCGGTATAGAACAGCGCCTTGTCGCCGCGCCCCGACTGGACCTGCACCTCGTACAAGCTGCCGACCGGCAACTTGCGCGTGGCCTCGACCTTGACGTTCGCGCCGAACCAGGTGGCGATGCTCTTCTTGACCGACTCCTCGTCGCCCGCCGCCAGGCCGGGAAACAGCCCGGCCAGCGCCGCGCACAGGGTCGTTGCAAATGGGATGGACAGGGCTCGATTCATGACTTGTACTCCTCGGTGTGCCCCATCGCGTAGCGGGCAAGAAAATGGGTTACGACCGGCATACGGGCAACTAGGTTCATGCCGAGATTGCGCAGCGGCACGAGCGGTCGCGCACGCGCGCGGAACAATTCGTGCAGGCCGTGCGTGAGCCCATGCACGACCGTGACCTCTTCGCTGCGTCGGCGCTCGTAGCGGCGCAGCAGGCGCGGGTCGCCGCAATCTGGTGGCGACGCCGCATGGCGCGCCGCAGAACACAGGACTTGCGCGAGCACGCGCGCGTCCTGCAAGCCGAGATTGACCCCATGGCCGGTGAGCGGGTGCACGACATGGGCGGCATCGCCGATCAGAGCCACGCGCGCCGCGACCCGCCGCGGGAGCAGCAGGCTGCGCAGCGGAAACGCCGCCGGCGGCGTGATCGTCTCGAGATGGCCCAGTCGATGCGCGCCCGCCGCGGCGACGCGTGCCGCCAGCACCGCCGGTTCGAGTGCGAGCAGCGCCCGGCCTTCCGGCTCGGGCACGGACCAGACCATCGACAGGCGCCGGCCCGGCAGCGGCAGCCAGGCGAGCACGCCGTCCGGTCGAAACCACTGGAAAGCGGTGTCTGCGTGCGGGTGCTGACAACGGAAGTTGGCGACGACGCCGAGTTCGCCGTAGGGGGTCGGTGTGGCGCCGATGCCGGCGGCCTGCCGCAGCCATGAGTCGGCGCCATCGGCGCCGACCACCAGGCGCGCGGTGCAGCGCCGGCCATCTTCCAGGGTCAGCGCCGCATGCGTATCGCCGAGCGCGAGCGCGGCCGGGCGCGCTCCGGCGAACAGCGTGAGCCGGTGCTGCCTGCGGACCCCCTCCCACAGCTCGTGCGCGAGCCGACCGGCTTCGCAGATGCTGGCCAGGCGCTCGACCCCGGCCGCGAACGCGGTGAAATCCAGCCGCCCGCCGGCATCGCCCTCGATGCGCATGCGCGTCACCGGCGCGATGCGATCGGCATCGAGGTGTGGCCAGGCGCCGATCGTGTCCAGAAAGCGCTGCACGGCCGGTGTCAGCGCATAGATGCGTGCGTCCCAGTCCGGCGCGGGCGCCGCGGGCGGCGTCGGTTCGACGAGGCCGATCTCGAGCGGGCTGGCAGCCAGTGCCCGGGCCAGCGCCGAGCCATTGATGCCGCCACCCACGATGAGCACGTCGAAATCGGTCGGCACGGTGTCTAGCGTCGAAAGGCGTGAGTCGAAAAGGTGGGAAAGCCGATAGCCGAACTCAGTGGATCGGCCGCGGATTATAGTCCCCGGGGATGACGGCTCGGCGGGCGGCTCAGCGCGCGGGCCAGAGGTCGATCGCGAGGCCGGCGAAGATTGCCGCGCCGACCCAGCTGTTGTGCCGGAAGGCGCGGAAGCAGCGCGCCGGCTCGCGCCCGCGTATCAGCCAGTAATGGTAGGCCATGATCGCCGCCGCCACCGCGAGCCCGAGCTCGTAGGCGAGGCCGAGCCGGTAGTGCCGGCCCAGCCAGGCGAGCAGGGCCAGCATACCGGCATAGCAGGTGAGCACCGCGGCGACATCGTAGCGCCCGAAGGTGATCGCGGCGGTGCGCAGGCCCAGCTTCAGGTCGTCGGCGCGGTCGACCATGGCGTATTCGGTGTCGTAGGCGAGCGACCACAGGATGTTCGCGGCCAGCAGCACCCAGGCTTCCCAGGATACGGCATCGTGCAGCGCGGCGAAGCCCATCGGTATGCCGAAGCCGAAGGCGATACCGAGATAGGCCTGCGGCAAGGCGAAGAAGCGCTTGGTGTAGGGATAGCTGGCGGCGAGACAGAGCGCGAGCACGGACAGCCAGAGCACGCCGGCATTGAGCGGCAGGATCAACAGGAAGGCGAGCAAGGCCAGCACGGCGGCGACGAGCAGCGCCTCCCAGGAGCGGATTTCGCCGGTGGCGAGCGGCCGGTGGCGCGTACGCGCGACGTGCCCGTCGAAATGGCGGTCGGCGAAGTCGTTCAGCGCACAGCCGGCCGAGCGCATCAGCACCGTGCCGAGCACGAAGATCCACAGGATCGCGAGCGGTGGCGGCCCGAACGACGCAAACCACAGACCCCAGAGCGTCGGCCACAGCAACAGCAGCGTACCGATGGGCTTGTCGAGCCGGATCAGGCGTGCATAGGCTTCGAGTCGTGCGATCAGCGTCATGGCATGTCGATCCGTGGCGTGGGGGTGTCCGAAGGCAGCTCGGTCGATGGAGCGCGGACATCGGTCAGGGACAGCACGGCCGGCAGGAACAGCTCGGTGACCACGAGCGGCGTGCCGGTGCGGCGATGCACGCCTCGCCGTGCCCACATCGCCGGCAGCGGCTGCCCGAGTGCGCGCACGGCGCCCCGGTGCAGCGGGTGGTTCGGGGCCAGCCGCGCGAAGCTGAGCGGCGAGCGTGCCACCGCGTGCCGGTGGCCGCCGGCGAACAGGCTGTCGCCCAGTGGGCGGCTGCCCTGACGTCGCAATGATCGCCAGGGGCCGTTCAGTTCCGCGGCGGCGACGATGCTGTGTGCGAACACCACCGGCTCCTCGTCACACAGCAACAAGACTTCGCGCAGCCACACCGGCTCGTCTGCCGCGATCGCCAGCGCGTCGCGCTCGTCGCGATGTGCGCGACCCCAGCCTTCGGCGAGCCGGAGCACGCGAAAGCTCGTGCTCACTGCGCGCAGGCGTGCGGTCAGCGATCCCGGCGTTTCGAGCCAGCTCGCGTAGGCGCCGGGGACGAGCCAGCGCGCCGGTCGGACGAGCCAGGTCGTCATGCGCGCAACCACTCCGCCCTGGCCGGCAGCCAGCGCGCCAGGTGGGCGGCGACGGCATCGGGGTGCTCGGCACGCAGGCGCGGCGTGGCCGCGCGCGCAAGCTCGAGCAGGTCGGCATCGTCTTCCAAGTGCGCGAAGCGCAACAGCGGCTCGCCGCTCTGACGGGCACCGAGAAACTCGCCGGGCCCGCGCAGCAGCAGGTCCCGGCGCGCGATCTCGAAGCCGTCGCTGCATTCGAACACGATCTTCAGGCGCGCGCGCGCGGTCGCCGACAAGGCCTGGCCGTAGAGCAGCACGCAGGTGGCGCCGGTGCTGCCGCGGCCGACGCGGCCGCGCAACTGGTGCAGCTGTGCCAGCCCGAAACGCTCGGCATGCTCGATGACCATGAGCGTGGCGTTGGCGACATCGACGCCGACTTCGATGACCGTCGTGGCCACCAGCACGTCGATCTCGCCCTGTGCGAACGCGTGCATGGTCAGTGTGCGCTCGCTGTTTTTCAGACGCCCATGCACGAGCCCGATGCGCAGCCCCGGCAGCTCGACACGCAGGCGTTCGAAGGTGCCGAGTGCGGCCTCCAGTTGCAGATGTTCGCTGTCCTCGATCAGCGGACACACCCAGTAGACCTGTTCGCCGCTGCCGCACAGCCTGCGGATGCTGTCGATCACCGCTGCGCGACGACGCTCCGAGAACAGACGCGTCGTCACCGGCTTGCGCTCCGGCGGCAGCGCGTCGATGGTGGTGATATCGAGGTCCGCGAAATAGCTCATCGCCAGCGTGCGCGGAATCGGCGTCGCCGACAGCATCAACAGATGCGGCTGTAGTCCCCGGCTTTCGTTCGCGCCTTGCCGCTTGCCGGACAAGGCCAGGCGCTGGCGCACGCCGAAGCGGTGCTGCTCGTCGATGACGGCGAGCCCCAGGCGCTCGAAATCGACGGCAGCCTCCAGCAGCGCATGGGTGCCGATCGCGATCGCGACGCGACCGGCGGCGATGTCGGCGCACACCGCCTGGCGCTTGCGTCGCGGCTGCGCTGCGGTGAGCAGTTCGATGCGCACCCCCAGCGGTTCCAGCCATTCGCGAAACTTGCGCGCATGTTGCTCGGCGAGCAGTTCGGTGGGCGCCATGACCGCTGCCTGATGGCCGCCTTCGACGGCGGCGAGCGCTGCGAGCACCGCCACCAGCGTCTTGCCGCAGCCGACATCGCCCTGCAACAGGCGCTGCATCGGCTGCGCGCGCACCAGATCCCGGGCGATCTCGCGCCATGCGTGCATCTGGGCGGCGGTGAGTGAAAACGGCAGCGCGCGCACGAGCCGTCCTGCCAGCGCGCCGTCGGGCGCAAGCACCGGCGCCCGACGGCGCGCGCGCAGCGCGTGGGCTTCGGCGAGCGACAGCTGCTGCGCGAGCAGTTCGTCGAATTTGATGCGCCGCCAAGCGGCGGCCGTATGTGGCGTTGGGGTCGGCGGCGTTGTTGGGATCGTCATATCGGCGCCACCATTGCCGATGGCCTCGATGGCAGGGCCGGCCGGCGGCGTGTGCAGACAGCGCACGGCCTCGGCGAAATCGGGCAGCGCGAACTGCGCGCGCAGCGCCGCCGGCAGCGTATCGGCAAGCATGGTCTCGCCCCGGGTGTCGGCAAATGGGGCGTGGCGGGTGCCGAGCGCGCGTGTCACCAGGCGTCGCAGCAGCGTCTGGCTGAGCCCGGCGACGCTGGGATAGACCGGAGTCAGCGCGGTCGGCAGCGGTCCGGCGCGGTCGGCGGCGCTCAAGCGCGGATGCACCATCTCCGCACCGAGTACCCCGAAACGCGGCTCGCCATAGACGCGATGCCGGCTGCCCGGCGCCAGGCGTTCGGCGAGCCCGGGATAGACATGGAAAAAGCGCAGCCACAGCTCGCCGGACTGGTCGGCGGCGCGGATCTGCAATTGTCGTCGCGGATGACTTTTTACGATGCGTTCGAGCACGTCCACGTCGACCTGCGCGGGGCGGCCGTGTTCGAGATCGGCCACACGGGCGACGCGCGTCCTGTCCTCGTAGCGCAACGGGAAATGCAGCACCAGGTCGGCCGGCCGGGCGATGCCGAGCCGCAGCAGGCGCCGCGCCGTGGTCGGGGCCACGGCCAGCGCACGCGCGAGCGCCGCGACCGCCTCATCGCCGACCGAGCGCGAGGATGGCATCGGCCTCCACCAGAGCGGCGCGCGGCAGGCTGGCGACACCGACCGCTGCACGCGCCGGATACGGTTGCGGGAAGTAGCGACTCATGGCGGCATTGACCAGCGCGAAATGGGCGAGGTCGGTGAGATAGACATTCACTTTCACGGCATCGGCGAGAGCGCCGCCTGCCGCCTGCGCGAGCGCCTGCAGATTCTGAAAGACGCGCTCGATCTGTGCTTCGATGCCATCTTCGAGCTGCTGGCTGACCGGGTCCAGACCGATCTGGCCGGAGAGAAAGACCAGTTCGCCACAGCGTATGGCCTGGGAATAGGTGCCGATCGCAGCGGGCGCATCAGCGGTTTGAATGGCTAGGCGTTCCATGTCGGGTTCTCGGCGCATTGTCGCAGGTCCGGCATTATCGCGGATAATCCGGGCCGGCCCGGCGTCGCCGGGCGTACGCGATCAGGAGACAGCATGGCCCGCGCTCGGCGCATCATCGACCAGACCGGCGTGGAGGTGGAGACGGCGGCGGATGGCGAGGTGGATGAGGAGTCGGAACACCCCCAATCGAATGGCAACTCCCCCGGAGGGGCGCCGAGCGAGCGTCTGCTGCGCATCGCCAAGCTGATCTATGCGCTCCACGGGCTGGCGATTCTGGTCGGCGTGCTGGGTACCGCGACGGTGCTGGGCAGCTTCCTGTTCGGCCTGCCCTCGATCGCCGCGGTGATCCTGAACTACATCGAACGCGACGGCGTGCGCGGCACCTGGCTCGAAAGCCATTTCCGCTGGCAGATCAGAACCTTCTGGTTCGCGCTGTGGTGGGCCGCCGTCGGCTTCATGACGCTGGTGCTGATGCTGGGGTTCGCGATCCTCGGCGCCACCGGCCTGTGGGTGGCCTACCGCGTGCTGCGCGGCAGCCTGGCGCTGGCCGACCGGCGACCGCTGCCGGTCTAGCGTTGCGCTTACATCTGCGGTGACCATGCGCTATCGGGATCTACGTGAATTTCTCGCCATGCTGGAGGCGCGCGGCATGCTGGCCCGCATCGCCACCGAGGTGGACCCCTGCCTGGAGATGACCGAAATCTCGGACCGGGTGCTGCGCCGGGGCGGGCCGGCGCTTTTGTTCGAGCGTCCGCGCGGGCACGGCATGCCGGTGCTGACCAATCTGTTCGGCACGCCGGAGCGGGTCGCGCTCGCCATGGGCGAAGAGGGCGACTGGCGCACCGCGCTGCGCGAGGTCGGCAAGCTGCTGGCCTATCTGAAGGAGCCGGAACCGCCGAAGGGCCTGCGCGACGCCTGGGAGAAGTGGCCGGTGCTGAAGCAGGTGCTGCACATGGCCCCGAAGACCGTGGCGCGTGCGCCCTGGCAGGACCGGGTGTGGAGCGGCGCCGATGTCGATCTCGGACGCTTGCCGGTGCAGACCTGTTGGCCGGGCGATGCCGGTCCGCTGATCACCTGGGGGCTGGTGGTCACGCGCGGACCGCATCAGCCGCGCCAGAATCTGGGCATCTACCGGCAGCAGGTGATCGGACGCAATCGCCTCATCATGCGCTGGCTCGCCCACCGCGGTGGCGCGCTCGATTTTCGCGCCTTCCAGGCCGCGCATCCGGGGCAGGATTTTCCGCTGGCGGTGGTGATCGGCGCCGATCCGGCGACCCTCCTCGCCGCCGTGACACCGGTGCCGGATTCGCTGTCGGAATACCAGTTTGCCGGCCTGCTGCGCGGCAGCCGCACTGAACTGGTGGAGCTCGGCCGCGGCGAACTGAGCGTGCCGGCGAGTGCCGAGATCGTGCTGGAAGGCGTGATCAAGCCTGGCGACACGGCGGCGGAAGGGCCGTTCGGCGACCACACCGGCTACTACAACGAGGTCGCCGAATTTCCCGTGTTCACGGTAGAGCGCATCAGCCTGCGGCGCGACGCGCTCTACCACAGCACCTATACCGGCAAGCCGCCGGACGAGCCCGCCGTGCTCGGTCTGGCGCTGAACGAGGTGTTCGTGCCGCTGTTGCAGAAGCAGTTTCCGGAAATCCGCGATTTCTATCTGCCGCCGGAGGGCTGCTCCTACCGCATCGCCGTGGTGTCCATGCGCAAGGAGTATCCAGGCCACGCCAAGCGCGTGCTGTTCGGCGTCTGGTCGTTTCTGCGCCAGTTCATGTATACGAAGTTCGTGCTCGTGGTCGACGACGACATCGACGTGCGCGACTGGAAGGAAGTGGTCTGGGCGATCACGACCCGCGTCGACGCCGCGCGCGACACCCTGATCGTCGAGAACACGCCGATCGATTACCTCGATTTCGCCAGCCCGGTCGCCGGGCTGGGCTCGAAGCTGGGCCTGGACGCCACCAGCAAGTGGCCCGGCGAGACCCAGCGCGAATGGGGGCGCCCGATCCACATGGACGCCGCCGTCAAGCAGCGCGTGGATGCCTTGTGGGCGGAGCTGGGACTGTCCTGAGCGGCTTGTTCCGGGCGTCGCGTCCTGCTTGCCCCGAGGTTAAATTTGCTGGCGCGGGTGCCGATATGTGTGGCCATACCTCGACCACCAAATCATGACACTCACGGAACTCGCACTACCGCATCGGCCTGCCGTCACCCCTGTCCGTGCCAACGCCGAACCGAAAGATCGGGACAGTGAGCTTGCCGCCTACCTGCTCGGTCGCCTGCTGCGGATCGAGCAGGATGCCGATCCGCGTATAGAAACGAGTCTCAACCCTAGCGAGCAGGTCGGGGGCGACATCATCGTCACCGCGCACTCGTCGGACGGGCGCTTGTATCTGCTGCTGGGCGATGCCGTGGGCCATGGGCTGGCGGCGGCCTTGAACGCGATTCCGGTGGTCGAGACCTTCCGCGCCATGGCCCACAAAGGATATGCGGTCGCGACGATCATGCGCGAGATCGATCGCAAGCTGGCCGGCTATTTTCCGCCGGACCGCTTTGTGGCCGTGGCCGTTGCCGCGATCGACTTCCGCTCGTGCCGGATGGAGTTCGCCAATGCCGGTCTGCCACCCGCCTGGTTGCTCGATCGTGGCGGCCGTCTGGTTCTGCAGCTGTCTTCGAGGCAGCCACCGCTAGGCATCGGCGCGTTCGACATCAGGGCCGGCGTCGAGTATCTGGGTTTTCCCGATGGCGCCCAGCTCTTGCTGGTGTCCGACGGCCTGCTGGAAGCCGAGAGCCCGCAAGGCCAGGCGTTCGGCGCGGACAGGCTGGCGACGGTGTTGCGCGCGAGCCGCCGCGAGCATCGTTTCAGTGCGGTGCTGCATGCCATCGAACGGCATGTCGAGGGGCGCGGCGCGCACGACGATGCCTCGCTCATCCTGGTTCATCTCGACAAAGAACCCGCCGAGCGAGGGGTCGCGACCGCAGCGGGCCCGGCCATGTCATCGCCCACGCCGGGCGCAGCAGCCCCGTCGGCTTCGGTGGAGTTTCGCCTCGATGCCAAGATGATGAAGGTTGGCGATTGCGTTCCGCGCATCGTTACCGCCGTGAGCACCTTGCTCGGTCGCGCACCCTGCCTGCGGCAGATCGAGGTCATTCTCGCCGAACTGTTCCAGAACGCGCTCGATCATGGCTTGCTTGGGCTCGGCTTGGCCGCCGACGATTGGCCCGGCGGCTATGAGGCGTATATGCGCGAACGTGCGCAGCGCCTGTCCCGCCTCGACCGCGGCACGATTCGCGTCCGGCTCAGCTCATGGCAGCGAGATGAGGGCATCGAACGGGTGCTCGAAGTCGAAGATTCCGGGCCGGGTTTCGACCACGCATCCATGCCCGAGAGGCCGAATCGACGTCGTGGCATCGCGCGCGTACGCCGTCTGGCGAAGGGCGTCCAATATCATGGCAACGGCAATCGGGTCGAAGTGCTGATCTGACGGTCTCCCGCGCCAGCGCCCAGCCCTACGTGCTGTCGTCATGCGGTCGCGCCGATTCGGGGCACAAACAATCAGGGCGACCATCCGGCGAAGAATCGGATGCCGGCGAAGGCCAAGTCTAGGCAGCCAGCCACTTCTAAGGTAAATTCCGCGCCAGGATGCATACGGCTCGGGGCCACGAGTTCGTTGCCATAAATCGAGGGTGCTGCTGGCATCGACACCCGTGGCGTGGCAGCCGAGACGTATGCCGATAACAACACCCGTATCGAGACAAGACTCCAGCTGCTCGTACGCGCCCGGCCTGTCCGATGGCAGGCCGGCGCTGTGGGCTGTGCCGAGCCGGAATACCGAGATCGAATAGACCATGACGCCCATCAAATCCCTGGTGGCCACGCAGTCCGAGGAGTTTCGCCGCAACCGCGAGTCCTACCTCGCGCGTATCGCGAATCTGCAATCACGGCGTGCGACCGCCAACGCCGCCGGCAGCAGGAAGGCCGTGGAGTTGCACAAGAGTCGTGGCCAGTTGCTGCCGCGAGAGCGCATCGCGGCGCTGATCGATCCCGGTTCGCCGTTTCTGGAGTTCGGCCATCTGGCCGGTGAGGGCATGTACGAAGGCGTCGCGCCCGGCGCGACCATGGTCACCGGCGTCGGCATGGTGCGCGGGCGGCCCTGCATGCTGATCGCCAACGACCCCACCGTCAAGGGCGGCACGCTGTTCGGCATGACCACGAAAAAGCATGTCCGTGCCCAGCTGTTCGCCTGGCAGCACCGACTGCCGTGCATCACCATGGTGCAGTCCGGCGGCGCCTTTCTGCCGGATCTCGAGAACGTCTTCCCGGACGAGGGGCACGGCGGCTCGATCATGTACAACCAGGTGAAGATGTCTTCCGAAGGCATCGTCCAGATCGCCATCGTGCACGGCCCGTCCACGGCGGGGGGCGCATACATCCCGGCACTGTGCGACGAGCTGGTCATCATCCGCAATCAGGGCGCGATGTTTCTCGGTAGTCCGCAACTGGTGTTCTCGGCCACCGGCGAGGTGATCGATGTCGAGCGCCTGGGCGGGGCCGAGATGCATTGCCGCGTGTCCGGTGTCGCCGACCACATCGCCGAAAATGACAGCCACGCACTGGCGATCACGCGCAACATCGTCGCGCACACGCAGGAATGGCCGCCGCTGCGCTGGACGCGCGCCGAGCCGGAAGAACCGCTGTACGACCCGGCCGAGATCTACGGCATCGTCAGCCGTGATCCCAAGTACCCGACCGACAGCCGCGAGATCATCGCCCGCCTGGTCGATGGCAGCCGCTTCCAGGAGTTCAAGCAACTGTACGGCGACACGCTGATCTGCGGCTTTGCGCGCATAGAGGGTTACGAATTCGGCATCCTGTGCAACAACGGCGTGCTCTTTCCGGAGAGCGCGGTCAAGGGCGCACATTTCATCGAAATGTGCTGCCAGCGCGACATTCCGCTGTTGTTCATGGCCGATGTCGCCGGTTTCATGGTCGGCAAGCATGTCGAACGCAGCGGTGTCGCCAAGCATGGTGCGAAGATGATGACGGCGATGTGCGCGGCCGACGTCCCCAAATACACGCTGATCATCGGCGGCGCCTATGGTGCCGGCTATTTGGCGATGTGCGGTCGGCCGATGCGACCGAATGCGCTGCTGATGTGGCCGAACGCGCGTGCCGCGATCATGGGCCCGGACCAGGCGGCCAATACGCTGGCGATGGTCCGGGAAGACATCCTCAGGCGCGAGGGCCGCAGCTGGACCGAGGCCGAGCGCGAGGCGTACCGGCAACCGGTCAGGCAGGGTTTCGAAGAGTTTTCCGACGCCTACAACTTTGCTCGTCACGAGTGGTGCGACATGGTGATCGATCCGGTCGAGACGCGTCATACGCTCGCCATGCTGGTCGAACTGGCCGGACGCACACCGGCCAAGCCGACCCGCTTCGGCGTATTCAGGATGTAAAACCCCGCCCGTGTGGCGGCGCAGACGAAGAACCAGGAGGTTATGCCTGATGGCTGTAATGAAATCCCTGCTGAACAGGAATTCGGAAGAGTTCCGGCGCAACGAAGCGGCCTACCTTGCCAAGATCGCCGATCTGCATGCACGCCGCGCGGCCGCGAATGTCGGCGGCCCGGACAAGGCGCGCCGGCTTCACAAGGAGCGCGGGCAGCTGCTGCCACGCGAACGCGTGGCCGCGCTGCTCGACCCGGGCTCGCCCTTCCTGGAGTTCTGCCACCTCGCCGGCGAGGGCATGTACGAGGATGTCCCCACCGGCGGCAGCATCATCACCGGCGTCGGCCTGGTGTCGGGGCGTCCGTGCATGATCATCGTCAATGACGCCACGGTCAAGGGCGGCACCTACTTCGGCATCACCTGCAAGAAGCATGTGCGTGCGCAGCGCTTCGCCTGGCAGCATCGCTTGCCGTGCATTACGATGGTGCAGTCCGGTGGCGCGTTTCTGCCGGACCAGCCGAACATCTTTCCCGACGACGGCCAGTTCGGCTCGATCTTCTACAACCAGATCCGCATGTCGTCGGAAGGCATCGCCCAGATCGCGACCGTGCATGGCCCCTCGACGGCCGGCGGCGCCTACATCCCGGCGCTGTGCGACGAAACGGTGATCATCCGCAATCAGGGCGCGATGTTCCTGGGCGGGCCGCAACTGGTCTATGCGGCGACCAAGGAAGAGGTGGATGTGGAAACCCTGGGCGGCGGCGAGATGCACAGCCGCATTTCCGGTGTCACCGACCACCTCGCCGAAAACGACAGCCACGCGATCGCCATCACGCGCGAGATCGTCGCCAATCTGGGCGACATCGCGCGCCAGCGCTGGGACGTGCTGCCCATGCGCGAGCCGGTGTACGATCCGCGCGAGATCTACGGCATCGTCAGTCACGACACCAAGTTCCCGACCGATAACCGCGAAATCCTGGCGCGGCTGGTGGATGGCAGCGATTTCCGCGAATTCAAGCAGCTCTACGGCGATACCATCATCTGCGGCTGGGGCCGGATCAAGGGTTTCGAGATCGGCATCCTGCTCAACAGCGGCGTGCTGTTCTCCGAGAGTGCGGTCAAGGCCGCACATTTCATCGACATGTGCTGCAAGCGCGACATTCCGCTGCTGTTCATGGCCGATGTGTCCGGCTTCATGGTCGGCCGCGACGCCGAGGAAGGCGGCATCGCGAAGCACGGCGCGAAGATGATCACCGCCATGACCTGCGCCGACGTGCCGAAGTACACGCTGATCATCGGCGGTTCCTACGGGGCGGGCTATCTGGCCATGTGCGGGCGCGCGTTCAAGCCCAACGCGATGATGATGTGGCCCACGGGCCGGGCGGCGATCATGGGTCCGGAACAGGCCGCGAACACGCTGGCGATGGTCAAGGACGACATCCACAAGCGCGAAGGCACGAGCTGGACCAACGAGGAACGCGAGGCCTACAAGGCGCCGGTGCGCAAGACCTTCGAGGATTTCGCCAACGCCTACAATTTCGCCCGCAATACCTGGTGCGACATGGTCATCGACCCGCTCGAAACACGCGACGTGATGGCCATGCTGCTGGAACTGGCCGGGCGCACACCGGCCAAGACGTCGAAGTTCGGCGTCTTCCGCATGTAGCCGCGCCGGGGCTCACATGAACATCCTGAAATCGCTGCTGTCGACACAGACGTCCGAGTTCGCAAAAAATCGCGAGGCCTACCTGATCAGGATCCAGGACCTGCATCGGCGTCGGGCTGCGGCCAACGCGAGCGGCCCGGAAAAGGCCAAGAAACTGCATCGTGACCGCGGCATGATCCTGCCGCGCGACCGCATCACCGCCATTCTGGACCCGGGCTCGCCGTTCCTGGAGCTCGGCCAGCTCGCCGGCGAAGGCATGTATGACGGCGTGCCGCCGGGCGCAACCGTGCTCACCGGCGTCGGCCGGGTGTCCGGCCGCTCGTGCATGATCATCGTCAACGACGCCACGGTGAAGGGCGGCACGATGTTCGGCATGACCACCAAGCGGCATACGCGTGCTCAGCTGTTTGCGTGGCAGCACCGCCTGCCCTGCATCACGATGGTGCAGTCCGGCGGCGGCTTCCTGCCGGATCTGGCGAACATCTTCCCGGACGAGGGCCATGCCGGCTCGATCATGTACAACCAGGTGAAGATGTCCTCCGAGGGCATCCCGCAGATCGCCATCGTGCACGGTCCGTCGACGGCCGGCGGCGCCTACATCCCGGCGCTGTGCGACGAGTGCGTGATCATCCGCAACCAGGGCGCGATGTTTCTGGGCAGCCCGCAACTGGTGTTTTCAGCAACCGGTGAGGTCATCGACATCGAGCCGCTGGGCGGCGCCGAAATGCACAGCCGCATTTCCGGGGTCACGGACCACATCGCCGAGAATGACAGCCATGCGCTGGCGATCACGCGCAACATCGTCGCCCACCTGCAGGAGTTGCCACCGCTGCGCTGGAAACTCGAACCGCCCGAAGAGCCGCTGTACAGCCCGGAGGATATCTACGGTGTGGTCAGTTCCGACCCGCGCATTCCCACGGACAATCGCGAGGTGCTCGCCCGTCTGGTCGATGGCAGCCGTTTCCAGGAGTTCAAGGAACTGTACGGCGACACGCTGATCTGCGGCTTCGCGCACATCAAGGGCTACCACGTCGGCATTCTGGCCAGCAATGGCGTGATGTTCGGTGAAAGCGCCGTCAAGGGCGCTCATTTCATCGAGATGTGCTGCCAGCGTGACATTCCGATCCTGTTCATGGTCGACGTGTCCGGGTTCATGGTCGGCAAGGCGGTCGAGATGCAGGGGATCGCGAAGCATGGCGCGAAGTTCATGACCGCGATGGCCTCGGCGAACGTGCCCAAGTACACGCTGATCACCGGCGGTGCCTATGCCGCGGCCTATCTCGCCATGTGCGGACGGCCGTTCAAGCCCAACGCGATGCTGATGTGGCCGACCGGGCGTGCCGCGCTGATGGGCCCGGACCAGGCCGTGACCACGCTCACCATGGTGCGCGAGAACATCCACAAGCGCGAAGGCGGCGGCTGGACCGACGAGGAGCGGGCGGCGTTCCAGGCGCCGATACGCAAGCAGTTCGAGGAGTTCGCCGACGCCTACAACTTCGCGCGCAACTTGTGGTGCGACATGGTCATCGACCCGGTCGAAACGCGCGATGTCCTCGCGATGTTGATGGATCTGGCCGGACGGACGCCGGCCGTGCCGACACCGTTCGGTGTCTTCCGCATGTGAAGGAATCAGGAGAAAGAATCGTCATGTTCAAGAAAGTCCTCATTGCCAACCGCGGCGAGATCGCCTGCCGCATCGCGCGTACCTGTCATCGCCTGGGCATTGCGGTCGCCGGCGTCCATTCCAGCGCGGATCGCGATGCGCTGCACGTCAAGTTCATCGGCGAGTCGATCGAAATCGGCGGTGCGCCGGCAGCGGAGAGCTATCTGCGCATCGACGCGGTCATCGATGCGGCCAAGCGCGCCGGCGCCGAGGCGATTCATCCTGGCTTCGGCTTCCTCGCCGAAAACGCCGCCTTTGCCGCAGCCGTCGAGAAGGCCGGGCTGGTGTTCGTCGGCCCCACGGCCGAGATCATCGATCGCCTGGGCGACAAGGCCGCGGCCAAGCGCGAGGCCAAGGCCGCGGGCGTGCCCACCGTGCCCGGCAGCGAGGTCGCCAGCGACAACATCGCCGAGGTCGCCGCGACCGTGCGCGGCCTGAAGTTGCCGGTCATGCTCAAGGCCGCAGCCGGTGGCGGCGGCAAGGGCATGCGCGCCGTGACCACGCTCGACGGCCTGGAGGCCGAGATCGAGTCGGCGATGCGCGAAGCGAAGAACGCCTTCGGTTCGCCCGGTTTGATCGTCGAACAGATGATCCAGCGCGCGCGCCACATCGAGGTGCAGATCGCCGGCGATGGTCGCGGCAACGTCATCCATCTGTTCGAGCGCGAATGCTCGTTGCAGCGCCGTCACCAGAAGCTGGTCGAGGAAGCGCCCGCCGCAAATCTGTCGGCGAGGGTGCGGGAGCACATCACCGGCGATGCGGTGCGGCTTGGCGAACGCCTGCGCTACCGCGGCGTCGGCACGGTCGAGTTCATCGTCCAGGGCGAGGACTACTATTTCCTCGAAGTCAATCCGCGCCTGCAGGTCGAGCACCCGGTCACCGAGGAGGTCACCGGCATCGACATCGTCGAACTGATGCTGCGCGTCGCCGCCGGCGAGGGGCTGCCGGTGACGCAGGACGAGGTCAAGGTGCGTGGCCACGCGGTCGAAGTGCGCATTTGCGCCGAGGACGCGGCATCCGGCTTCATGCCTTCGACCGGTCGCCTGAGCTATGTCAAGTTTCCCGAAGACGGTGTGCGCGTCGAAACGGGTATCGAGACCGGCATGGAGGTCACGCCCTACTATGATCCGATGCTCGCTAAGTTGATCACCTGTGCCGAGACGCGCGACCAGGCGCTGGACCGGCTCGTGCTGGCCCTGGATGAAATCAGCGTGTTCGGCGTGATCACCAACCGCGATTTTCTGAAGAAGCTGCTGAACCTGCCGGAGACGCGGCAATCGACCTTCCATACACGCCTGATCGACGAGCAGATCGACGGCTGGGATCTGA
The DNA here is from genome assembly GCA_022072095.1 of Rhodocyclaceae bacterium. Lineage (GTDB taxonomy): Bacteria > Pseudomonadota > Gammaproteobacteria > Burkholderiales > Rhodocyclaceae > JAJVIJ01. The sequence goes on along the minus strand of JAJVIJ010000052.1, from coordinate 21,033 downwards.
AATCCGGTGCGCACCGCGCTGAGAGCCTGGCCATCGCCGCCTACTATTGGCTGACGCGGCAGCGCGCGGGTTACCAGGGCGGCATCTGGTCGTCGCTGGCGTCCACGGGCTGGCAGTTTGCCGCAGGCGGCGAGGGTCTGGCGCCGATCCCGACGCTGCATCTTCAGGCCGGCGGCACCTCGGCCGAGATCCGCTTCGCGCCGCTCAAGCCGGACGGCAGCCTGCTGCTGGCCGTCGGCGAGCAGGAGATCCGGCTGACTTTGAGCAGCCTGGGTGGGGAAGATTATCTGTGCGTGATCGGCGATCGCCGCGAGAAGGTCCGCGTGGTCCAGGAAGGCAACATGATCTTCGTGCAGGACCATGGCGGGGCGCATGCTTTCGAGGCGATCACCTATCTGGCCTTCATCAGTGCGGCGGCCGAGGTCAGCGGCGAACTGCGTGCGCCGATGATGGGCCTGATCCTGAAGGTCAATGTGCAGGTCGGCGATGCGGTCAAGGCGGGCGATGTCGTGGCCGTGCTCGAATCGATGAAGATGGAAATGCGCATCACCGCCGAATGCGACGGCACCGTGACCGCGGTGAACTGCCAGTCGGGTCAGACCGTCGAGCGCAACGCCGTGATCGTGATGCTCGACCCGAAAAAGTGAGCGCGATCACGCGCGCCCGCTTGCGCCCGGACAGCCATGCCCGGGCCGCTTGAGGGCTATCGGGTCCTCGACCTGACCACGGTCGGGATGGGGCCGTACGCGGCCCAGACGCTCGGCGATCTCGGTGCCGATGTCATCAAGATCGAGTCGCCGGAGGGCGACATGCTGCGCACCGCGGCGCCGGGCCGCAGCCCGGGCATGAGCCCCTTGTTCCTGCAGACCAACCGCAGCAAGCGCAGCCTGGTGCTGGACCTGAAGCAGGCGGCCGGCCGTGCGGCGCTGCTGCGCCTGGCCGCGAAGGCCGACGTATTGCTCACGAACATCCGTCCCGATGCCATGGCAAGACTGGGGCTGAGTTATGACGAGGTGGCGGCTGCGTCGCCGACGATCGTCTACGTGTCGCTGGTGGGCTACGCCCAGAGCGGCCCGTACGCGCCGCGGCCGGCCTTCGACGACCTGATCATCGGCGCCAGCGGCCTGGCCGCGCTCGAAGCGGAAATGGGAGGCGGACCGCGCTATCCGCCGGCCTGGATCGCCGATCTGACGGTCGGTCTGTTTGGCGTGCACGCCGTCATGGGCGCGCTGTTGCATCGTGCGCGCACCGGCGAGGGCCAGGCGGTCGAGGTGCCGATGTTCGAGTGCATGACGCAGTTCGTGTTGACGCCGCATCTGGCCGCACACACCTTCCGTCCGGCGCAGGGGCGGGCGGGTTACGTGCGGCTGTTCGAGCGCCGCCCGTACAAGACCCGGGATGGCTACATCGGGGCCGGCGCCTACACGCGTGCGCAATGGCTGCGATTCTTCGATCTCGCCGGCCGTCCGGAACTGAAGGACGATCCCCGCTTTGCCGATGCGCTGGGCATCGCGCGCCATATCGGCGTGTTGTATGGGCTGTTCGCCGAGACCATGCTGACGGCGACGACGGCCGAGTGGCTGGAACGTTTTCAGGCGGCGGACATCGCCGCCATGCCGATCCATACACCGGACAGCGTGCAGGACGATCCGCACCTCGTGGCCACCGGCTTTTTTCAGGATGTCGAACACCCGACCGAGGGCGCCATCCGCACCATGGCCGTGCCCACGCGCTGGTCGCGCAGCCCGCCCCGACCGGGCCGGCAGGCACCGCGACTGGGCGAACACAGTCGCGACATCCTCAGCGAGGCCGGATATGACGAGGCCGAAATCGACGATCTGGTCGCGGCCGGCGTGAGCGTCGCCAGATGACGCAGGCCATCGCGCCCTCGAACGCCGCCGGCCCACCGCGCTGGGGCCGCGACCTGATCCTGCTGGTGCTCTGCCAGGGACTGCTGCTCAGCAACAACGTCACCTTCATCGCGGTCAATGGACTGGTCGGTCTCGCGCTGGCGCCGACGGCCTGGCTGGCCACGCTTCCGGTCACCGGTTATGTCGTCGGCGGTGCCGTCAGCACCTGGATCGTCGCGCGCAGCATGCAGCGCTTCGGCCGCAAGCGCGCCTTCATGCTCGGCATCCTGGTCAGCATGGCGGCCACGGCCCTGTGTGCCTATGCCGTCAGCGAACGCAATTTCGCGCTGCTGGTCACCGGCACCTTCATCAACGGCTATTACAACGCCAATGGTGCGCTCTATCGCTTCGCTGCGGTCGAGGTGGCACCGCCGAGCTGGAAAGAGCGCGCCATTTCGCTGGTCTTGGCCGGTGGCCTGCTGGGCGGGGTCACGGGCATGTCGATCGCCGAATGGGGGCATGAGCTGCTGTCGGTGCCATTTGCCGGCTCGTACGCCTTGCTCATCGGCCTGGCGCTGGGCGCACTGGTGGTCGTATCACTGGTGCGCTTTCCGCCGCTGCCGGCCCAGGGCCAGGCCGCGGGTGGCCGGCCCCTGGCGACGATCATGCGGCAGCCGGTGTTCATCGTCGCCGCGCTCGCGGCCGCGATCAGCTACGGCGTGATGAACCTGCTGATGACCTCGACCCCGATCGCGATGGCGCAATGTCGGCACCCGTTCAGCAGCGCCGGGCTGGTTTTGGAGTGGCACGTGATCGGCATGTTCGCCCCCAGCTTCGTGACCGGCTTCCTGATCCGCCGTTTCGGTGTGTTCCGCATCCTGTTTGCCGGCGTGCTGCTCAATTTCGCCTGTGTCGCAGTGGCCTTGTCCGGCGTGGATGTGATGCAGTTTCTGGTGTCGTCCTTCCTGCTCGGCGTCGGCTGGAACTTTCTGTATATCGGCGGCACGACGCTGGTCACCTCGGCCTATCGGCCGGAGGAGCGGACACGCACGCAGGGCGCGCTGGACTTCTGCGTGTTCGGTACGATGGGACTGAGTTCGTTTGCCTCGGGCGCGCTGGTCACGCAGAGCGGCTGGACTTGGCTGAATCTGTTCTCGCTGCCGTTTCTGGTGGTGGCCGCAGCCGGCATCGTCTATCTGGCGATACGCAACCGGCGCACGGCCTTGGTGTGACCGGGCCACCCACCGGCGGCGCCCCCGGCTACGGCAATTGCAGCACGTTCTTCGCGAGGATGTTCCGCTGCACTTCGGAGCTGCCGGCGGCGATGGTAAACGGTCGCGACATGTAGAACGGCGACAGGATGTCCAGCGGCGCACCGGCGATATCCACCTTGCCATGCAGCGCGCCGGCATTGCCGGCCGCTTCCAGCGTCAGCTCGGTCAGCCGCTGATAGGTTTCCGTGGCCAGGATCTTCAGCATCGAGACATCGGGGCCGGGCGTGCCGCCGCGCTTGACCAGTTCCGCGAAGCGATCATAGACCGAGGCCAGATCGGCGATGTCGAGCTTGAGCTGTAGGTAACGGTCGCGGAAACCGGCGTCCTCCATCAGACCCAGGCGCGCGGCCACGGCTTCCAGCCGCCGCAGACCATTCTGCGCGACCTTCGGGCTGCCCGCCGAGACGCGCTCGAAGCCGAGCAGCGCCTTCGCCATCGTCCAGCCCTGGTTGGGCTTGCCTATGCGCCAGGCTACCGGCGTGCGCACGTTGTCGAAAAACACCTGTGCGAAATGTTCGCTGCCGAGCAGGTTTCTGATCGGGCGGACGGTGATGCCCGGGCTGTCCATGCGCAACAGCAGGAAGCTGATGCCTTCCTGCTTCTTCGCGCTCTTGTCGGTACGGACCAGGATGAACATGTGCGTTGCGTCCATCGCATAGCTGGTCCAGATCTTCGAGCCGTTGATCACGTATTCGTCACCGTCGATCACGGCCTCGGTCCTGAGGCTGGCCAGGTCCGAACCGGCATTGGGCTCGGAATAGCCCTGGCACCAGAGGTATTCGCCGGACAGCGTTGGCGGCAGGAACTGCCGCTTCTGCTCTTCGCTGGCATAACGGATCAACAGCGGGCCGAGCAGCGTGATGCCCTGGTCCGGCGTGCGGCCGATGCCGTGACGCTCCTGCTCCTCCATGAAGATCAGCATCTTTGCGCCGTCGAGTCCCATGCCGCCCCACTCGCGCGGCCAGGCCGGCGCCGCCCAGCCCTGCGCATAGAGCTTCCGGTACCAGTGCTGTGTCTTGGACCAGGACAGGAAAAATGCCGGGTAGCGCAGCTCTTCGGGATAGGCCGTCTCGAAGAAGGCGCGCACCTCGGAGCGGAAGCGATCGTCGTCGTAGGCGTTCCAGTCAGGTTGAGACGATATCTCGGACGATGACATGGGGGGTCTCCTTCGATTGGCGTCGCCGGGCCGGCGGGGATCGCCCCGCCGGCCCGGTCGGCACGTCCGTCAACCGGGGAGGTTGAGGACGTTCTTGGACAGAATGTTGCGTTGGATCTCGTTGCTGCCGCCGTAGATCGTCGACGGCCGCGCCATGTAGAACGGCGACAGGATGTCGATCGGCATGCCGTTGAAATCGACCTTGCCGGCCAGCCCCCCGGCGTCACCGGCCGCCTCCAGCGTCAGTTCGGTCAGGCGCTGATAGGTTTCGGTCGCCAGGATTTTCAACATCGATACATCCGGGCCGAGCGTGCCGCCGCGCTTGACGATTTCCGCGAAGCGCCCGTAGGTCGACCCCAGATCGGCGACATCCAGCCGCAACTGGTTGTAACGGTCGACGAAGGCCGGGTCCTTCATCAGACCCTGCTGGCGCGCCACCTGCTCCAGCTTTTCCAGGCCGGCCTGGGCCAGCTTCGGACTGCCGATCGAGATGCGCTCGAAACCCAGCAGCGCCTTGGCCATGGTCCAGCCCTGATTCGGCTTGCCCACCAGCCAGCGCGCCGGCGTGCGCACGTTGTCCAGGAACACCTGGGCAAACACTTCGACTCCGAGCAGGTTCTTGATCGGACGCACGGTGATGCCCGGTGTGTCCATGCGCAGCATCAGGAAGCTGATGCCTTCCTGCTTCTTCGCGGCCTTGTCGGTACGCACAAGGATGAACATGTGCGTCGCGTCCATCGCGTAGCTGGTCCAGATCTTCGAGCCGTTGATCACGTACTCGTCGCCGTCGAGCACGGCCTCAGTCTTGAGTCCGGCCAGATCCGAGCCGGCGTTCGGTTCGGAATAGCCCTGGCACCAGATGAAGTCGCCGGACAGCGTGGACGGCAGGATTTCCTTCTTCTGCTCTTCGTTGCCGAAGCGGATCAGCAGCGGGCCGAGCAGGATGATGCCCATGTCGGGCGTGCGCGCCACGCCGTGACGCTCCTGCTCCTCGATGAAGATCAGCATCTTCGAGCCGTTCAGGCCCATGCCGCCCCATTCCTTGGGCCAGGCCGGCGCGGCCCAGCCCTGGGCATACAGTTTTTTGTACCAGTCCTTGGTCTGCGCCCAGCTCAGATGGTGCGGCGGGTAGCGCAGATGTTCGGGAAACTGCTGCTGGAAGAACTTGCGTACCTCGAGGCGGAAGGCCTCGTCGTCCATTTGATCCCAATCACGGGTTTGCATCGTCGTGCTCCGAATGGTCAGTGGTCGCGCGGCGCATCAAGCGGCCTCGAGTGCCGGCGCCAGCGCCGCATAGCGGCGACGATGCACGGCGCCGTTGCCGAGCCACGCGGACAGCACCATCGCGCGCTTCAGATACAGCCCGATGTCGCACTCGTCGGTGAAGCCGATGCCGCCATGAATCTGGATCGACTCGCGGCCGATGCGCATGCCGGCCTCGGAGCAGCGCGATTTCACGCGGCTGGCCCACAGCGCCAGCGCATCCGCGTCCTGGGCAAGATGGATGTGGGCGTCGCGCAGCACCGAAAACGACAGCTCTTTCTGGATGAACAGATCCACCGCGCGGTGCTGCAGCGCCTGGAAGCTGCCGATCGGGCGATCGAACTGCACGCGGGTGCGCATGTAATCGAGCGTGATCTCGAGCGCGCGGCTCATGACACCCAGCAACTCGGCACCCGCCAGGATCGTCGTCTGGTCGATCGCCTGGCCGAGCGCACGCGCGCCGGCACCGGCGGATGCGACGATATCGGCCTTCGCGACCTGAACGTTGTCCAGCTTGAGGCGGGCGACACGGGTGCCGTCCGCACGCAATTCCGAGTCGACGGTGAGCCCCTTGGCCGACTTGTCCACGCAGGCGACGATGACGCCGCCCTGGCCCTTGGCCGATACCAGGTAAGCGTCTGCACCAAACGGCACCGCGAAGCGCTTGCTGCCGGACAGCGCGTAGCCGCCGGCGGCCTCCTTGGCCGTGGTCTCGATCGCGGCAGGATCGATGCCGCTTTCGCTCTCCTGCCAGGCCACCGCGGCGATCAGATCGCCCGCGGCGATCTGCGGCAGCAGCCGTGCCTGCAGCGCCTCGTTGTCGCCGCCGCTCAAGGTCAGCGCAGCGAGTGACGACACGGCATTCAGCGGCTCGGGGGACAGGGTCTTCGCGAACTCTTCGAGCACCGCCGCCATTTCCGGCAGGCTCAGTCCGGCGCCACCGAACTTCTCCGGCACCAGTATGCCGGTCCAGCCGGCGTCGGCGATCTTCTTCCACACGGCGCGATCGAAACCGGGATCGGTCTCACGCAGCGCACGCACGCGCGCGATGCTGGTGTCGCGGGCGGCAAAGCCGCCGACCGCATCGCGCAACATCTGATTCGTGTCTTCCTGACTCATGATGTCCTCATTGAATGGGCAAATGGGAATGAATTGGGTGTGCTCAGGGGTGTGTTCAGGGGCGTGCTCAGGCGATGTCGGCGCGGCCGTTCGACAGCACGACGACGTCGCGCTCGACCGACTTGGCGCGGAAGGACACGACGTTGCCCTCGCGGTACATTTCGGTGCGGATGGTCTCGCCCGGGTAGACCGGCGACGAGAAGCGCACTTGCAGGCTTTTCAGGCGGTGGGCGTCGTAGCCGCACAGCGTCTTGATGATGGCATGGGCAGCGGTGCCGTAGGTGCACAGGCCGTGCAGGATCGGCATGTGAAAGCCGGCCGCCTTGGCCACCTTGGGGTCGGCGTGCAGCGGGTTGTAGTCGCCCGACAGGCGGTAGATCAGCCCCTGGCGCGGCAGGATGGAGAGGTCGCAGGTGTGCTGCGGCGGCCCTTCCGGCACCGTGTGCAGCACCGGGCTCGCCACGGGTGGGCCGCCGAAGCCACCGTCGCCACGCGCGAAGGTGGACATCTCCAGTGTCGCCAGGTGGTCGCCCGACTTCTTGTCGAACAGCTTGCGCTCCATGTACAGCACGGCACCCTTGCCCTCGCCCTTGTCGATGATGCGCGTGATGCGCGACTGCCCGACCACCGTCGCCGCGGGCGGCAGCGGCTTGTGCGCGGTGAGCCACTGCTCCCCGTGCACCACCTTGAGGTAGTTGATGCCGGCTTCCGGACTGCGCAGCCATGGGCCGGGGCCGGCCAGCACCACCGCCATGGTCGGGATGGCCTTCAGCTTTTCCTCATAGACGTACTGCAGCTGCTGCTCGTCCATCGGGTCCGCGCCGAAGCCCAGCCCCAGCGCGTACAGCATCGAGTCGCGTTCGGTGTAGGTCTGCTCGGCATCGGGAAATTTCCATGCCATCAGCTTGTCGTAGTCGATCGCCATGTCAGTCTCCCGGTACTCAGTGGATGGACATGCCGCCGTCGGCGCCGACGATCTGCCCGGTGACATAGCTCGCGCCCGGCGAGGCCAGGAACACGAACACCGGTGCCAGCTCCGAGGGCTCGGCCCAGCGACCAAGCGGCACGCGGGTCAGATACTGGTCCTTGAAGCGCGGGTCGGTGCGGATGGTCTCGGTCATCGGCGTCGCAGCACCCGGCGCGACCGCATTGACGATGATGTTGAAGCGCGCGAGTTCCTTGGCGGCCGATTTCGTGAAGCCGAGCAGGCCCGCCTTGGCGGCGCCGTAGTTGATCTGCCCGATCGTGCCCATGATGCCGGCCGTGGACACGACGTTGATGATCCAGCCCTGGCGGCGGTCCATCATGCCGCCGACCACGTTCTGCAGCATGTTGAAGCTGCCCGTCAGATGCACGCCGATGACCTCGTTCCACTGCTGCATCGTCATCTTGTGCAGCATCGCCGTGCGCGTGATGCCGGCATTGTTCACCAGGATATCCACCGGACCGAGCTTCGCGACGACATCGGCGACGGTCTTGTCGACCGCTTCGCGATCGGCGACGTTGCAGGCGAAGGCCTGCGCCTGGCCGCCGGCCTCGCGGATGGCCTTCGCGACCTGCTCCGCGCTGTCCTGATTGAGATCGACGACCGCGACCTTCGCGCCCTGGGCGCCATAGGCGCGTGCCACGCCCTCACCGATCCCGCGGCCGGCTCCGGTGACGATCGCCACACGGCCAGCCAGCACTTTTCCGTCGAACATGACTGAGTCTCCTCTAGTTGATGATGATGAATCGCAAATTTGAAACCGGCCACGAAGCCACGAAGCCGCCGCGCGCCGTCACGGCAGACCGATCGCCGCGCGTCCCTTCGCCGTCTTGTGAGGTGGACATCCGGCAGGCATGACATGCCCGCTGTCCAGACATGGAATTTAACCCACTTGCACGGGCTTTCCAAGCGGCTGCCCTACCGCAGCCTGATCGTCGAGACAGCGCTCGCCATCCGGACGGGCTTGGGCTTGAAGGAACAGGGCGTCAGGATCGCCCTCTATCTAAGCAGGCACGGCCATGCGGCCCGGGGTCGCGCCCCGGGCGCAATGGGATGCGCAGCATGCATGGCGGCCAGCCGACCTGCCTCGGCCATGCCGACAGAATTGGCGACGAAAGCTCAGTCGCGATCGCAGCCCGGCACGGCGATCGCCGCGCCGGGAGCCCGAGCGCCGGCGCTATGCGCGGCGTCGGCGCGCGTAGAAGGTCACCAGCCCCAGCCCGGCGAGCAGCAGCGCGTAGGTCTCGGGTTCAGGGACCGCTGCCGCTGCCCGCAACTCGACGCGCGTGAAGTTTTCGTCCGTGAAAATCGTTCCGGTCTGGTTCAGCCAGTTCCAGTTGCCCAGCAGGTTGCCCTGCGCATCACGGAAGCCATAGCCGGCGCGGATTGTGGTGCTGTCGGCCTGTTCATGCGTCAACCCCAGCGTGATGAAGGTGGTGCCGCCGGGCGGCGCCAGCACGGATGTGGTTTCCAGGTCGAACAGCGTATGGGCGACGAAATCCTGGTCTCGAAACCGAATCTTGGGCCCGACGGACGATCCGATGACCCTCAGGTCGAGCACGTCGTCAGGCGTATGGTTCGCCGCCGTATCCGTCAGCCGGACGCCATATTGGTCGGAACCGGTGGCGGGCGCCTGCCACAGGAACGAAGCGTAGACGCCGAATAGCGCGCCCTGCTTCAGCCCAGCCGTGGAATTGGGGTCGATGTTGGTTTGGAGCCGGACGCCAACCGATCTCGCAGGCACGCCTAATGCGCTTGCGGTTTCCATCCCCAGCGACGGTTCGAGCAGCAGGCCGCTGGCGGGCCAGGTCTGCTCGGTCGGCCCGAACGGCACCTGATAGTTCAGCGCCGTATAAGCAGAACTGCTGCCGTTCGAGAAATCAGGTCCGGCGAGCGGGTTACCGTTGTTGAATGGGTCGTCGAAAATGATGTTCGTGGCCGGGTCGAAGCCGCCCTTGTAAATCCTCAGCCTTATCGCGGTATAGCTCGGGTCGGCCTGGACCGCGGCACTTGCCGGGGCTGTGCACAGCAGCGCGGCCACGGCGAGCGCTGGTACGGAGGCCCATCTTGCTGTGGTCCGGTGCGCGATGACTGCGGTCATTGTCGTGTTCATGAATCCTCCCGGTGAAGAATGGCGAAAAAGGGTGCCCGGCAGGTGCCGGTCAGACTCCGATGGGGCGGCACGCGTTGCAATTCCGGATTCAAGCAAGAACCGATCCGAATAAAAGTGTTGATTCCAATACAATGACTTATGGCGAGCCGTAGCCGGCATGGGTGCAAAAGTGTAAAAAATTCCGACAGTCCAATCAATGCAAGGATCGGGAAATCCTCGCGGCGATGTCCGCAACCATCGCCGTCTTGCGGTCATCAATCAGCTCGACCACCAGCCTATGCGCCATACCGGCCGGCGTGCGGCCAGACGACGTCGAAGCCGGCGCCGGCCATGAACAGCGCGATCGAACCTTCGATCGGCGGGCTGCCAGCTAGCAGCCGGACGCGCACTTGAATCCGGCCGTGCCCACAATGGCGTCGCCGGGCCGGTTGATGCGGTACGACAGAGCTGCCGCGTTGGGCGCCACATTGGTGTTGCCGCCACCGAATGCGCCGCGCACATTGGTCGGGTAAGCGCCCGTGCCGCTGGTGACGATCGGCACCTCCACATCGAAAGCGCTGTATGAGCCGAAATTCTGTCGATTGCCGGCTTCCGGACGCAGCGTGCCGTGGACGATGTACTGACCGAAATGGTCGACGCTCATGTTGAGGCCCAGGGTATTGGTCGCGAAATTCGCGCTCAGGTCACCGCTGATGACGCCCTGTCCGATCTGCCCCGAGACCGATGTCGATTGGGTGGCCACCGCGAACTGGTAGGTCGCCACACCGGCTGCCGGTATCGTGGCGGACCGATCGAACAGCATGTAATGAAAGTTTTTTCCGGCCGGCAGCGATTCGTCCGCCATCCGAAATCCTTGGGAGTCGGTCACCTCGGCATGCAGCGTGCCGTTTGTCCAGCGACCCCAATAGAACGTGCCGTCGTGCCCGAAATTTTCCACGTGACTCGTGCGGATCACACCAGTATCGCCGGTGGCGAGGTCCTTGAGATACAGGCCGACAATCGCGTTGTGGGGATCGATTGCGACCCTGACCTCTTCGCCCTCGGCACCGAAGGATACAAATGAGTGCGCGCCCAGGTCGGCTGGGACGCTCAGGTTCGACACGCTGGCCGCCAGTGCACCGCCACCCGCCGCAATGGCGCGCACGGTCTCACCCGCCACCTGTTGAAGCAATACGTCGGCCACGCGAAACGCTTCGGCGCCTGTGGCCGCGACGGTGGCGGCGGTACTCGCCACTTCGCCGCCATCCGCCGCGCGTGTACGCGGCGACGTCGCCTGCGAAACGTTCGGTAGCGCGGACGTGTAGCGCGGAGCGCTGGTGGCCGTGGCGACGTAGCCGGACTGACCACGCGCGAGCGCAATGTCGCCAGCACCATTGCTGAGGCCGATGATCCCTTCGCCGCCTTCGGCATACAGGCCATCGGCCTTGCCGGCACAGCTGCCGTCGGTGCACATCTCGGCGCGGAATGCCGTGCCGCGGATGCCGATTGTGGCGACGACCGTGTTGACGGAATATGCGCGTCGATTCTTGTGACCGATCGCCCCGGTGACCGCCCTGAGTGCGCCGCGGACGAAGGAAAAGACCGCATTCTCGGTCCCGTCCTCGCGCCCGGACCACTGATAGCCATCGATCCGGAACTGCGTGCCCGGTTGCAGGCTGACGTAGCCGCCATCGGTGAAGCGGATCTGCACCAGCCCTCGGTTGGTCGCAAGCGAATCCTTCACATTGACCGCATCGCCCAGGCGTGCCGGGCGTTCGGCTCCGCTATCGCTCATTACACGCGCGTCGCCGGACGCAAACACGATGTGCCCGGCAGTCGCCCAACAGGGCGCGCTCGCCAGGCTCGCGGCGACCGGAACCAAGAATCGGAGCACGAGCCGTGACAGCTTGGTCATTCGCAATCCTTCAAAAGGCATACCGCACGGCGACGCTCGCTATCGTGCGGTCATAGTCGTTGATCGGGAAATTGGAATCGTTCCTGACATGCTGCAACTGGGGGGTCACCACCCAGTTGCGCGCAAATTGCCACGGCAATGACAAGCTGAGGTCGTAGCGGCGATCCAGGCGACGGTCCATGAAGAAAAAACTCACCCCGTCATACTGACTGCGCGTATAGCCGAGCAAGCCCACCAAGCGCAACTGGCCGGATAGCGCCATGTCACCACCGACGCGCAGCCCCCACAGATCCCTTGCAACCAGCGGATTGTCTTGGCGATCCTGCTCGCGCCCGGCGTAGGCGCTGAACGACAGCGTTGCATCGGCCCGCCCGAGCGCGTGTTGCCAAGAGAGCCCCAGCAATGTTTGGCGCGTGTCCAGGCGTCGATCGACGGGTCTGTCGGCTTCGGAATACTGTGCAAAAAGCCCTGCGCGATCGCTGGACGAAACAACATGTTGCCAGCGCAGCAGCCCGCCGCCGATGCGGTCCGTATGGAAGCTGCCTATGTGGTTGTCGTACCGGTAGATCGTTCCCATCCACTCATCGGTAGCGTCCGCCCAGCGCAGCCCGGCGTTTGCCTGCGAGGTTGTGGTGTTCCAGTCGGTGCCGCTCGGAAAGGCGCTGAATCGTAGGTTGCCGCCGAAGAACGCATGGGTGAATGCAGAGACGCGCGTCTGATAGTAAAGACCAGCGCCTGCCCCGGCAAATGTGCCCGACTGGCCCGTGGCCAGCGTCGGGATCAGGAATATCGCTGAGCCGAAAGCGGGCAGAGCGACCTGGTTGGTGCTCGGCCCCGAGGTAAAGTTGCTGTCGTGCCCCAGCTCCGCTTCGATGTACCCGGACCAGGTCCGCGGCGCGCGTTCGGCTGTGGCGACGCGTGCTTCGTCCCGCGCACGCGCCAATAGCCGCTCGACATGGCCGCGAACTTCGGCCGGTGGGTTCGCGACCAGTACCGCCTGAAGCTCGACTGCCGCTCTTTCGGGCTCGCCCAGGGCGAGCAGCGCGCGTCCCAGTTCGGCGCGCGTGGCCAGTGCATCAGGATCCAGACCGAGCGCCCTTTCCAGCGCAAACACGGCGAGCCCGGGGCGGCCGGCATCGAGTGCCGCAATGCCCATCAGGTGATGATATTCAGCGCCGGCCGGGGCGCTGGCCAGCGCGGATTCGAGGATGTCATAGGCGTCTCCGGGCCGGCCTTCGCGCAAGAGCTGCTTGGCAGTATCCAAGGCGGGCGGATCGGCCGCCAGGGCGGCCGGCACGAGATGCATGCCGAGCGCCCAGGCCAGCCCAAGAGTCAGTGCGGGCCGCGCTGTCGCACGCAGGCGTACGCTGAGAGGTAAGCAAAAACGGCTGACAAGGTGGATCATGGGCACTCGCGGCTTATTGGTTCGACACGACAACGTTTATTGCGCTGGTGCTTGCGTCATGGCTGTTGTCCGAAGCGTGTATGGGATGGAAGCGCACCCCATACACGCCCAAGTCATATCATAAAAACCGTACAACAATAGCATGTAATATCAGCGCATCGGACTCTACTGTCCGCGCGTTACCATATTGTTATGCGGTGTATTGTTCCGTGGTCCGATGGCGTGCGGCCACGGCAAGGCCTGCCCTCACGCCATCAGCATGATCGCCTTGCGGAATCGGGCGAGTGCCAGCACGAAGAGCACGCTGCCGATCGCGGCGAGCGCGAGGAAGTGCGGCCAGACGACGTCGAAGCTGGCGCCGCGATACAGGATCGCCTGGGAGAAGGCGACGAAATGCGTGGTCGGCGCGATTTCCATGACCAGGCGCACCAGCGCCGGCATGCTTTCGCGCGGGGTGACGCCGCCCGACAGCATTTGCAGGGGCAGCAGCACCAGCATCAGCAGCAGTCCGAACTGCGGCATGGAGCGCGCCAGGGTAGCCATGAAAATGCCCATCGACGTCGTTGCGAACAGATGCAGGCCGGCGCCGGCCATGAACAGCGCGATCGAACCTTCGATCGGCACCGCCAGCAGACCCTGCACGATGACATGTAGCGACAGCATGCAGGCGGCGAGCACCACCAGTCCCATCGCCCAGACCTTGCTGGTCATGATCTCGAAGGGTGTCACCGGCATCACCAGCAGGTGTTCGACGGTGCCGTGTTCGCGCTCGCGGATCAGCGCCGCGCCGGTGAGCACGATCGACAGCATCGTGACATTGTTGATCACTTCCATGACGGCGCCGAACCAGGACTTGTTCAGTTCCGGATTGAAGCGTGCGCGCAGCGCCAGATCGACCGGCGGCAGGGTTTCGGTGCGGTGGCGCTGCGCGAACGCGGTCACTTCCCCGGCGATCATGCTCTGGATGTAGCCGCTGCCGGTGAAGGCCTGGCTCATGCGTGTGGCATCGACGTTGAGTTGGATCGTCGGCTGGCGCCCGGCGAGGAGGTCGCGCTGCAGCGATGGCGGGATATCGAGTGCGAAAGTGTCCAGTCCGGCGTCCATGCGACGATCCATCTCGGCCTGCGTGATCAGTGCGGGCGGGGTGAACAGCGGCGGGTAGAAGGCGCCGACGATGCGTGCCGACAGTGCCGAGCGGTCCTCGTCGACGATCGCGATCGCGGCCTTGTTCAGCGTTTCCGGCATCGCCGTGGCGGCGGTATAGACGCCATAGGTGAAGGCGTACGCGATCAGCACCACCATCATCGGGTCGCGGATCAGGCTGCGCAGCTCCTTGACGCCGAGATGCAGGATGTTCGCCGCACGCACCTCAGCGCTCCTGCTTCTTCAGCATCAGCGCACACAGCCCGATCAGCACCGGCACGGCCAGCGCCAGCGCGAAGAGCTGATCATGCAGATCGGCGAGATGCAGGGCCTTCGAGAAGGTGCCGCGCGTGATGGTGAGGAAGTGCGCGGTCGGATAGATCTCGCCTATGAGCCGGCCCACGCCTTCCAGCGATGCGACCGGATCGATCATGCCCGAGAACTGCACGGCGGGCAGGATGCTGAGCAGCGCGGTTCCGAACAGCGCCGCGACCTGGCTTTTCATGAAGGTGGAGATGAGCAGGCCGATGGCCGTGGACGCGGTCACATACAGCAGTGCGGCCAGCACCAGCGCCGGCAGGCTGCCCGTGAACGGCACGCCGAACAATGTGACGGCAAGCAGCGCGAGCATGAAGAAATTGATCATCGCCAGCACGACGTACGGCAGCTGCTTGCCGAGCAGGAACTCGAGCCGGGTGATCGGTGTGACGTAGAGATTGATGATCGAGCCCAGCTCCTTTTCGCGCACCACGCTGAGCGCGGTCAGCATCGCCGGAATCAGCATCAGCAGCAGCGGGATGACGGCCGGCACCATGGCCACCAGACTCTTGACGTCCGGGTTGTAGCGGAAGCGCACCTCGATGTTGACCAGTCCGCTGCCCATGCGCTGCCCGAGGTGACGCATGCTCATGTCCGCGAGCCACTGCTGGTGCATGCCGCGCACATAGCCGCGGATGGTCTCGGCGCGCTGCGGCATGGCGCCGTCGATCCAGGCGCCGATGTCGACGGGCCGGCCGCGGGCGAGATCGCGGGCGAATCCGGGCGGAATTTCCAGCGCCAGACCGATCTCGCCCGCGCGCATGCGTCGATCCAGTTCGGTGTAGTCGGCGATCGGTGCACGTTCGCTGAAATAGCGCGAGCCGGCGATGTTCGACACATAGTCGCGGCTGGTGGTGGTCTGGTCGCGATCGAGCACCGCGAACGTGAGGTTTTCGACATCCATGGTGATGCCGTAGCCCATGACCAGCATCAGGATGAGGCTGCCGAGCAGCGCCAGCGCCATGCGTATCGGATCGCGCCGCAGTTCCAGCGCTTCGCGGCGGCTGTAGCTGAGCATGCGCCGCAGGTCGAAGCGATGGCGAGTCGTCGTCGGCAAAGCGCGTTTGGATTCGGCCGCGGCCGGGCCGACCGCTACGTTTTCCGCGGCCGCGGCCGGCGCCGCAGCCGCGTCACGCAGATGAGCGATGAAGGCTTGTTCGAGCGTATCGACGGCGCGCTGTGCGATCAGGCGCGCGGGCGTGTCGCTCGCCAGCACCCTGCCGTCGTGCATCAGCGATACGCGATCGCAGCGTTCCGCCTCGTCCATGAAATGGGTCGAGATGAAGATCGTCACGCCGTCATGACGGGCGAGATCGACCAGCATCTGCCAGAAGGCGTCGCGCGCGATCGGATCCACCCCGGACGTGGGTTCATCGAGGATCAACATTTCCGGCCGGTGGATCATCGCCACGGCCAGCGACAGTCGCTGGCGCTGCCCCAGCGGCAGATGGTCGGGCAGCATCGCCATCAAGTCGGCGAGCCCGAAGCGCCGTGCCATCTCCTCGACGCGGGCTTCGATCTGGTCGTCCTGGACGCTGAACAGGCGCGCGTGCAGGACCAGATTCTGCCGCACGCTCAGCTCGGAGTAGAGAGAAAAACTCTGCGACATGTAGCCGACGCGCCGGCGCGTGCGCACGTCCTTCGCGTCCACGGGCTGGCCGAACAGCCAGGCCTGACCCGAGCTGGCCGGCAGCAGCCCGGTCAGCATCTTCATGGTCGTGGTCTTGCCGCAGCCGTTGGAACCGAGGAAGCCGAAGATCTCGCCGCGCGCGATGCGGAAGCTCACGCGGTCGACGGCGACGAATTCGCCGAAGCGCATGGTCAGATCCCTGGCCTCGATGGCCGCGGCGCCGTCGCCATCCGGGGCGCGCGCCGGGATCACGACCGGGCGATGCTCGCGGCGGCGCGCTTCCGGCAACAGCGCGATGAAGGCCTGCTCCAGCGTGTCGCTGGCGGTGCGGGCGCGCAATTCCGCGGGCGTGCCGGTGGCCAGGATGCGCCCGCCATCCATCGCCACCAGCCAGTCGAAGCGCGCGGCCTCCTCCATGTAGGCGGTCGCGACCAGCACGCTCATGCCGGCGCGCTGCGTGCGTATGCGATCGATCAGCTCCCAGAACTGCACGCGCGACAGCGGGTCGACGCCGGTGGTCGGCTCGTCCAGGATCAGCAGGTCGGGATCGTGGATCAGTGCGCAGCACAGCCCGAGTTTCTGTTTCATGCCGCCGGACAGCTTGCCGGCCGGCCGATCGCGGAAAGGCGCGAGCCCGGTGCTGGCGAGCAGTTCGGCGATGCGCCGCCGGCGTTCGCCGCCGTCATGGCCGAACAGGCGGCCGAAGAACTCGATGTTTTCGAACACCGACAGGGTCGGATAGAGATTCTTGCCCAGTCCCTGCGGCATGTAGGCGATGCGCGGGCAGACCGCGAGGCGATGACGCCGTCTGGCCATGTCGCCGTCGAGCACTTGGACATGCCCGCGCTGCAGTGCGCGCGCGCCGGCAATCAGCGCGAACAGGCTGGACTTGCCGACGCCGTCGGGGCCGATCAGGCCGACCGTGCCGCCGCGCGGCACGTCCAGATCGACGGCGTCCAGCGCCGTCGTGTCACCGTATTGCAGGCTGACATCGCGCAAGCGTGCGACCGGCGGCGTGTGCGCATCCGCGCCCGCGCGGTCGACCGCCGGCGCGGCGTTCATTGCGGCAGCCTGACCTGCAGATGAGCCGGCCATGCCGCGCGCGCGTCCGTGCGCACATAGGCCATGCCCGGCAGGCCGGTCTTGACGTTATGCATGTACTGTTTCAACAGCTCCGGCGCGACGCGTGCCTTGACGCGGAACATGAGCTTCTGGCGTTCGCTCGCGGTTTCGACGGTCTTGGGCGTGAACTGGGCGACGTCCGCGACGAAGGAGATGCTGGCCGGAATGACGTACTGCGGCGCGGCGTCGAGCACCAGTCGCGCCTCGCTGCCGATCGCCAGCTTGCCGGAGACCGCGGTCGGTAGGAAGAAAGTCATATAGACATCGCTCAGGTCGATCAGGTTGAGCACGCGGCTGCCGGCCCCCACCACCTCGCCGGGCTGGGCGACGCGGTACTGCACGCGGCCATCGCGCGGCGCCTTCAATGCGCTGTCGTCGATGTCGGCCTGGATGCGTTCGACCGTCGCCTGCGCGGCCTGGACCGCCGAGCGGGCACCGAGCACCTGCGCCTTCGCGGTGGCGATCGCCGCGGTGGCCGCGGCGATCTGCGCGCGCGCGGCGCTGATCGCCGCGCGCGCGCTCTGCACGTGAGCGCGGTCGTCGTCGAGCTGCTGGACGGCGGCCGCGCCCTCCCGGGCGAGCGTGTCGGTACGCGCGAGGCGTTTCAGCGCCACATCCAGCTCGGCCTCGCGCTGTCCGAGCAGCGCCTCGGCCGCCGCGCGCTCGCTTTCCCGCTGCGCAACCTGGCTTTCCGCGGTCGCCACGGCCGCCTGAGCCTGCCGCCATTGCGCGTCCGCCTGCCGGCGCTGGGCATCGAGCACCTCGGTATCCATGTGCGCGACGATCTGGCCGGCCGCGACGAAATCGCCCTCGTTGACCGCGATCGACCTGATGCGCCCCGGCGTTTTCGCGGCGACATCGATTTCGACCGCCTCGATGCGGCCGTTGCCGGCGAACAGTCCATCGGTCGGCGCCGGCGGCCGCAGCCACTGCCAGGCGAGCAAGACGGCCAGCGCCGCCACCGCCACG
>JAJVIJ010000052.1:0-2692 GCA_022072095.1 Rhodocyclaceae bacterium | reverse complement strand
CCACGACCCACCAGAAATGGCCGCTGAGCCGGCGCAATTCGGAGCGCGCGAAGCGCGCACCGGCCTGTACGGGCGGGCGCGTCGCCTCCGGCTCGTCGACGGCGACGAGGATCAGTGCGACGCAGACCAGCGCCGGGAGGGTCGCGATCCAGAAGACCATCCGGAAATCATCGCCAGTCGCCGCCATCAGCGCCAGCGCGACCAGCGGCCCGAGGATCGCGCCGGTGGTGTCGAGTGCCTGACGCAAGCCATAGGCGGCACCGCGCAGGGCCGGCGGCGTGATGTCGGCGAGCAGCGCATCGCGCGGCGCGCCGCGCAGCCCCTTGCCGATGCGATCCAGAAAGCGCGCGAGCAGCACCGCGCCGACGCCGGAGGCGAGCGGAAACAGCGGCTTGGTCAGCGCCGCCATGCCATAACCCAGCAGCAGCAGCGGCTTGCGCCGGCCGATCCGGTCGCTCCACATGCCCGAGACCAGCTTGGCCAGTGCTGCCGTGGCTTCGGCGATGCCTTCGATGAGCCCGACCGACAGCGCGCTGGCGCCGAGCACGCTGACCAGAAAGAGCGGCAGCAGGCTGTGGATCATCTCGGACGACAGGTCCATGAATAGGCTGACGAAGCCGAGCGCGACGACACCGCGCGGCAGGCGGGCGAGCGTCATGGGGGCGCTCCTGCGGGCGCCGGCATGGCTGTGGCACCGCCCAGCGCCGCATACAGGCTCACCCGCGCTGCCAGCATCTGACGACGCGTCGCGACCAGGGTCTGTTCGGCCGCGAACAGGTCGCGCTCGGCATCGAGCACTTCGAGGTAGGGCGCGGCACCGCTGCGATAGCGCAGATCGGCGAGTCGGGCGCGCTCGGCCTGCGCGGCCAGCGTCGCCTGTTGGAACGCGTATTGCTCGCTCAGCCAGCGCTGCGCGGCGAGCTGATCGGCGACGTCGCGAAATGCGGCCTGCACGCTGCGTTCGTAATCGGCGATCGCGGCAACGCGGCGCGCGACGGCCAGATCGAGGTTCGCAGCCGTGCGGCCGGCATCGAACAGCGGCAGACTCAGGCTGGGCACGAAATTCCAGCTTCGGCTGCCGCCCTCGAACAGGCCTTCGAGCTGGCTGCTGGCGCTACCGAAGCCGGCGGTCAGCACGATGCGCGGAAAGAACGCCGCGCGCGCGGCGCCGATATGGGCCGCCGCGGCCTTCAGCCGGTGCTCGGCGGCGAGCACGTCGGGACGGTTGGCGAGCAGATCGGACGGCAGGCCGGGTGCCAGCGGCCGCGCGAAGCCGTCGTCGGCGACGATCCATGGCGTCGCGGCCAGCGCCACCGGCGCGCCGATCAGCAGGACCAGCGCGTTGTGGTTCTGCTCGCGCAGGCGTTGCAGGCTGGCGCGTTCGGCGCGCGCCTGGGTCAGCAGCGTTTCCGCCTGGGTGGCATCGATCTTCGACGCTGCGCCCAGTTCGTAGCGACGGCGGGTGATGCGCTGCGAGGCCTCGCGGCTGGCGATGGTGCGTCCGGCGAGCGCGATGCGCTCGTCGAGTTCACGCTCGATCAGATAGGTGTTGGCCACCTGCGCCACCAGGCTCAGCGTCACCGCACGGCGCGCCGCCTCGGAGGCGAAATAGGTCTCCAGCGCCGCGTCCTTCAGGTTGGCCAGCCGCCCCCAGAAGTCCAGCTCCCAGGCCGTCAGATTGAGCGTGGCCTGATATTGCTGCGTGATCGCGGCCTGGTGTGTCGGCGACACGTCGGCCGGCAGGCGTGTGCGCGCACCGCCGGCGCCGACGGCGATGTTGGGCAGCGTGTCGGCGCGCTGAATGCCATACAGCGCGCGTGCTTCGTCGATGCGCGCGGCGGCGATGCGCAGGTCGCGGTTGCTGTCCAGCGCGCGCCCGACGAGTTCGCGCAGCACCGGGTCGACGAAGAACTCCTGCCAGTCCAGCGGGCGCGCCGGGCCCGCTGCGGTCTCGTCAGGGTAGCTCGCCGCGGTCGGCAGGGGCGGCCGTTCATGAGGCGGTGCCAGCGAACAGGCCGACAGCCAGGCGCTGGCAAGGGCCGTCGCCATGCGGGCGGCACGGCCGGCGCACCGAGGGGCATGGCGACGGGGATGAGGGGGGTGCATGTGCACACTGCTCGGCTGGCGAAAGACGATAAGGCGGGGTGAGTGGAGGGGGCGATCTTAACGCCGGCGCCGTGCCGGGTGTCGCATCCCGGCCACGAAGTCTGCCCGCCCGACCCGCTCGCGCCGGGTCGGGCGGGATTTCGGGCCTGTGGAAGCAATCGGGATGCGACAATGCATGCGTCAGGAATCGATGCCATGATCAAGATCGTCACCGCAAGTCCGTAAGGTCTCAGGTGCTCGCTCCAACCCGTCTCGCACGAAAGAAAACCACAACCATGTCAATGCTTCATCGCTGTCTGGACTTGCGGCATCGGGATTGGCCATCCCAGGCTGTACTGGCAGGCTGATCATGTGCGGTTTCGTGGTCTTCGCCGGCGAGGGCGATGCCGGACAACGCGCGACGGTCGTGTGCAGCATGCTGGCGACGCTGGGCCACCGCGGACCGGACGATGAAGGCATCGTCGACGACGAGCTCGCGGTGCTGGGTTTCAGGCGTCTGTCCATCCTGGATCTGACGGCCCACGGGCACCAGCCGATGACCAGCGCCGACGGGCGCTACACCATCGTGTTCAACGGCGAAATCCTC